>CAJUTB010000015.1 GCA_910589315.1 uncultured Oscillibacter sp.
GCATATCTTGAGAGATACGGAACTCATCGACGGCCTTGCCCTTATGCGGGACCATTCAAAGGACTTTTGTAAGGTTCTGGTTAGACTGAATTCAAAAGTGGTATGAGGAGCGTTTGCGATGATCTTGAAAAAGGGGACCTTTGCAGAATTCGCGCAGCGGGTAAAGACGTTAAAAAAGCAAGTGATCGTATACGGTGCCGGTGTGATTGGCGAGACCATAGCTCCTTATTGGCTGCATGAATATCGGTTGGATGAAGCGGTATTGTGCTATGCAGACGCGGACAGTCACAAGCAGGGACGGTCCATCCAGCTGGCTTCCCGCGCCGTACCGATAGAATCTTTAGAGGCTTTGACCGTGCAGGGCGGAAACTATATTCTGCTCGTCACCGTCAGCGCATTTGAACCGGTTGTGCGGTCTTTGGAACCGCTTTCTGGGATGGAGGATACAGAGGTTTATTTTCTGCCGGTCATGCTGCTGGATATGGCACATTCCCCCAAAAAAAGCGGCGTGATCCGAACCAGCGATGTGCCGCTGATTCCGAAAAAGATTCATTACTGCTGGTTTTCTGGAAATCCCATTCCAGAACCGCTGCAAAAATGCATCAGTTCCTGGAAACAGTTCTGCCCGGATTATGAGATCATCCGCTGGGATGAAAGCAATTACGATATAAATAGATATCTTCATGTAAAACAAGCATATGAGCATAAGAAGTGGGGATTTATTTCCGATATTGCGAGACTGGAAATCCTTTATTTGCATGGAGGCATTTATTTGGATACCGATGTAGAGCTGATTCGGAATTTAGATGACCTCTTGTATCAACCGGGATTCTGTAGTGTAGAAACCTGGGGAACAATAGGAACAGGGGCCGGTTGCGGAGTACAGGCGGGAAACCCTGTCATAAAAGCAATGCTTGACTTTAGAAAGGATACGTTTTCAGTGGATAACAATGGGCAATATATTTGGAAGGCCAGCGGATACTATGATACGATTCCTCTCTTAAAGATGGGATTAAAGCTGGATGGGACAACTCAAACAATCGCAGAAGGTATGATGACAGTTTATTCTTCTGAATTTTTCTTGCCATTTAATTACATCAGCGGAGAGACTAAATGTACAAAGAATACGTTTTCTATCCATCATTACAGTGGTAGCTGGGCGGGTGAACAGGGTGTTGCAGAAAGGCTGAAAACGCAGAATAACTATACTAAATTCTTGAAAAGATTGGAATGACGGTCTTGACACTGGATATGATGTGGGTTTCGAGTCAAAATCTATTATGAGTGCAGTAAAGATAGGAGAGGCTTCAGATGACGGATGTTACGGTTGTTTTGCCAGTTTATAATGGAAGTCAATATCTTTCTCAGGCGATAGAAAGCATTTTGGCTCAGACGTTTCAAAATTGGGAATTGATAATTGTGGATGATTGTTCTGCGGATTCTTCTCTTAAGATCGCAGAAGGGTATGCACAGCGAGACAACAGAATTCAAATTATTCATAACGCTGAAAACCAGAAACTTCCAAGGTCGTTAAACATAGGGTTTGCTAATGCAAAAGGCAAATATCTTACATGGACCTCGGACGATAATCTGTATCAGAGCCGGGCATTGGAAGTAATGGTTTCCTTTTTGGATACGCATCCGGAGTATGGCTTGGTTTATTGTGATATGGAGTATATTGACGAAAGTGGAAATGTAATTTCCAACACGCAGAAATCAAGCCATAATCTTTATTTAAGTGATTGTGTCGGTGCGTGTTTCATGTACCGGAGAGAAGTTGCGGAAACAGTTGGAGGCTATGACCCCAACAAGTTTTTGGTTGAAGATTATGACTATTGGCTTCGGATCAGCTTTCAATATTCCATAGGGCGGGTTCCGGAGCTTTTGTATTCCTACCGCCACCACAGCGGGAATATGACCGCCGTTTATGGAAAACGAATTGCATCGAAGGTTTTTGATCTGCTACTTGAATACTTGGATAAAATTTCAGACCGATTGGATGATCACGACTTCTTCTACTATTGCATTGGCCTTTTGCTGAACAAACCGGAAGCTGGGCAAAAGTTAGACGAATTGGCAGCACAGCGGGGGATACCCTTTCATTCCGAAAAGATCGTGAAACACAATTCGTATGATCCGAACAAAAGATTTGTTATCTTTGGGGCTGGAGTATTGGGAAGGCAAGCGCTTCAATTGATAGGGCATGAGCGGACGGCATATTTTGCAGACAACATGAAATACGGACAATTTGTTGATGAAATTCCCATTATTTCAGCAGAACGCATGGAAGAATTACAGTTCGTATATAATATTATGATTGCCGCTGATTTTAATAAAACTGCGGAAATTATTGAGCAGATGGATCAGCTGAATGTAACGGAGTATTCTATATTCTTGTTAATAAAAGACCAGCTTCAGAAGGGCGTGAATTGAGTGGGGGACTATTCATTCTTATTACGTTATTTCCAGGCAGGGGATCGAATCCTTTTGTATGGAGGAGGCGCGAAGGGCCAGAAAATATATCAGTTTTTGAAAGACGGGCGAGGACTGGAAGTAGTTGGGTTTGTGGATCGAAACGCAGAACGGATGAAAGGAACGGAAGTTCCTGTATATAAGCCGGACGAGATCAAGGCAATTCCACAGGAAACCTATGATAAGATCGTAATTTCTGTCATAAACCAGGAGATTGGAAGCGAAATATATCGGATTCTCCGGAGTAATGGAGTGAATGATGAAAAGATTGTCGCGCCCTATACATACGTAGGGCCTTTTTCAAAGATTTCCCCGAGAGAATTTGTGAAAGACAGCCTGTTCATTCGACAGGAAATCAAAATATTTATGGAAGCCCAGTATAAAAGCATTTGGTATTTCAATCCATTGATCAAGGATCTGAAAGCCTGTAAAGGCGAGAAAAATACCCTGCTTCCCATTTTCAAGAAGATGCTGGACAGCCTGACGCCTTTAGAGAGTATTGTTTTTTTATACATTTTATATCTTGCAGATATTTTTGACTCCGAACTGATGAAAGTTCTTCTGCAAGCGGAAATGAAAATTGATCAGCCGGAGCTGCGCGTTTTTCTGCAAGGATTATTTTTCGATATGCCGACCTTGTGCCAATACCATGAAGACTATTTATTTCCTGAATTTTATAACCTGCGGCATATTTTCCTGAAAAAAATCTGCAATATGTACAAATTGGAAATTCAGGAGAATCAGATAAAAAGGAACGCCGAAGGAAAGATTCAAAAAATCTGCATATTGGGCTATATGTTATATGATAGAAGGGATGCCTGTACGTTGACTTATATTCAGCTGAGCGGGATGCTGGCTCAGCTTGGCTATGAGGTTATGGTCATGCCGATTGAAGCGTGTAACTATGAATATGTAGATGTTCCTGTTTTCCGCGCGCTTTTTGCACAGTATAATGGGTCGGAGGAGTTTGAGGAATTCCACAAAGAAGCGTTTGATCCAAGAGTAAGGGTTGAATATGCGGTTCATTCTGATTTGCAGATTCGGATGCAGTGTCAGTTGGACAAGCTCGCCTCGTTTTCGCCGGATTTGATTATTGATATGTCGGATGAATATTCCACGCTTTCCTACATTTACAGCAAGTATTTTCCAACGCTGTATGTGCCGATGCGCGGATATCAAACCTGTTCCTATTATACCTATTTTGCAGTTGCAAACGAGCATTTTTTCTCCGTGGAGAATAGAAAGTATGGCTCTGTAAGAGAAGCTGACGCCATTGAATTCCCTCCGTATGTTTTATTTCCGCCAAAATCGAAATCGGAGTATGCACGGGAAGACTTTCAACTGAAAAAAGATGACTTTCTGCTGGTGACCGTTGGGAATCGCTTGGACAGCGAACTGACGGAGAAATTTACCGATATGGTTTGTGAGAGATTGTTAACGAAAGAACCGATCAAGTGGCTCATCGTGGGCAGCAAGAGCAAATACATTGAGAAACGGTATGCAGATTATTTAGCCGGCCGTAAGATCATTTATATTCCATATGAAGACGATTTGCCTGCGCTGTATCAAATCTGCGACGTATATTTGAATCCGCTTAGAATGGGGGCGGGGACCAGTATTCGATGGGCAATGTGCGCCGGACTTCCCTGCGCTTTATTTTCTGCGCCGAGCGACGCGATACCGGCTGTTGGTGTAGAAAACACCGTTGGCAATATGGAGGAGGAAATGGCGGAGTATGTTTTGAGGCTTTGGGAAGACCCGGAACTCTATCGGGCGGAGAGCCGGAAATTTCAAAAGCGTATCTTTGACCTGGGAAACGTACTAACCGAAAATATGAAAAATCTTATTGATTCAATTGAGAAGCGGTTGGAGTTTTCGGAAGGAGTGGAAAAGTTTTGATAAAAAAGATAGATGTAGGATATATAGGATTTTCATTAACCATGCTTTCGGAATTGCTTTGTTCGCCTTTTTTTAATCTGAAAGAGTGTATTTTAGAAGAAACAAGATGCACCGATCAAATTAGGACCATATGCAAAACCAACCACGTAAAATTGTTTGAAGCGAGAAATAAGAAGCATCTGTCGGAAATACTTATACAAGAGAGCGAAGAGAACGTCTTTATAATGTATGAAAATGGAATCATTATCGAAAACGCGGCTTTATGCGGAAAGCATATTTATAATTTTCACTCTGGTTCTTTCCTGAATAATCGAGGAGCGCATCCTATTGTTTGGAGCATTCTGAATAACGATACCTTTACAGAAATGACATTGCACGAAATAGATGCAGATATAGACCAAGGTACAAAGGTGGATACCAGAGCGGTTGCAATTGATGAGAATGATGATATAGATAGCTTAAAAATGAAACTTGAGGCGTTGATTCCGGATTTGCTGTTAAGTTTATTCAATCACATATTGAGGCGCGAATATTTTGAGAAACAGTTCAATCGATATAATCGCCGCATAGAGCTAATAGACTATACGATTGATCTTGGAAAAGATTCAATGGAAGATATTTTTAGAAAGGTGAGATCGCAGAGCGCGTATAAAGGAGCTGTATTATTTGCAGATGAAGAAAAAATCTATATTCATAAAGTAAAAAAAATTGGCCAGACAGGTCAGTTTTACCGAAAAGAAAATGGCCAAAAATGTATTGAAATTCGTCAGATTCTGGAAATACTGGATTAAAATGCGGAATACATGAGCCGTTAAGACCGCAGACAAACCATCTGTCCCTTCCAAAAGACAGAGACATGGGGATATGGTTGAAGAATTTATCAAATAAGGAAGTGGTCACTTGAAAGTTGCAGTATTGCAATCAAATTACATTCCATGGAAAGGATATTTTGATATCATCCATGATGTTGACCTGTTTGTGTTTTATGATGAAGTGCAATACACAAAAAACGATTGGCGTAATAGAAACCGTATAGAGACAGAGACTGGATTGAAATGGTTGACGATACCTTGCGGATATGATATTAAGCGAAAAATTTATGAGGTCAAAATAAAAAATGAGATTCCATGGCAAATGGAGCATTATAAAAGTATTGTTTCATCTTATCAAAAAGCACCCTTTTTTAACAAATACAAAGATTTTTTAGCGTATGTGTATTTGGATTGCCGGTGGGAGTATTTATATAAATTAAACAGATATGTGATAGAGACAATATCCAATGAATTTCTTGGCATCAACACTCTGTTTAAGGATAGTAGAGAATTTGCGTCACAGGGGATAAAAGATGAGAAGTTAATCAGTCTTTTAAAGAGCATAAAATGTGATACTTACATTTCGGGCCCGGCGGCTAAAGATTATATGGATGTTCAAAGATATAACGGCTGTGGAATAGATGTGATATGGAAAGACTATTCCGGCTATCCAGCCTATTCACAGCGTTTTGAGCCGTTTAATCATCAAGTTTCAATATTAGACCTATTATTCAACACGGGTGACGATGCACCCTACTACATATGGGGATGGCGTGAGAAATGAAAACAATCATACTGGCAGGCGGTCAAGGGACGCGTTTGTATCCGATGACGACGGTAATTTCAAAGCAGCTGCTGCCGGTTTACGACAAGCCGATGATCTACTATCCGTTGTCCGTCCCTCTGCTGATGGGACTGCGGGATATCCTGCTGATTTCAACGCCCCAAGCCCTTCCGCTGTATCAGCAGCTTCTGGGCGACGGTTCCCGCCTGGGCGTGAATATCCAGTACGCCGCGCAGGAAAAGCCCCAAGGACTGGCCCAGAGCCTGCTGATCGGCGAGTCATTTGCTGGCGGCGATGAGATTTGCCTCATTCTGGGAGACAACGTTTTCTACGGTCATAATCTGACAAGCGTGCTGGCGGATGCCCGCAGCGGCTTGGAGGGCGCGTCGATCTTCGGCTATCCGGTGAAGGACCCGCAGTCGTATGGCGTGGTGGAATTCGATGCCCAGAACCGTGTTCTGTCCCTGGAAGAAAAACCGGAGCATCCCAAATCCAGTTACGCCGTTCCAGGGCTTTATTTTTACGACAATCGTGCGGTTGAAATTGCAAAACATATCCGGCCCTCTGCCCGCGGGGAGCTGGAAATTACCGCGGTGAATCAGGAATATCTGCGGCAAGGGCAGCTGAAGGTAACGCTGTTTGGCCGCGGGATTGCGTGGCTGGACACGGGCACGCCGGAAGGGATGCTGAAGGCGTCGGAGTATGTGGAAGCGGTGCAGTCCCGGCAAGGGTTTTATATTTCGTGCATTGAGGAAATCGCCTGGCGGCGGGGCTTTATTGATTCGGAACAGCTCTGCCGGCTTGGGCAGGAGGCAAAGTCCACGGATTACGGAAAATACATTCTATCATTGGTAGGTGGATGCGTATGAGACATATTCTGGTGACGGGCGGCGCAGGATTTATTGGTTCCAATTTTATCCGTTATATGCTGGAACACAGCAGCTGTGAAATTATCAATTTCGACGCCCTTACCTATGCGGGAAACCTGAAAAGTCTGAAGGATGCCGAGCGGAACAGCCGCTATACGTTTGTCAAGGGCGACATTCGGAGCAAGGAACAGGTAAGCGAAACGCTCCGTAAGTTTGGGGTGGATATAGTCGTCAACTTTGCCGCGGAGACCCATGTAGACCGCAGTATCCTGTCGCCGGATGCGTTTGTGTCAACGAATGTGCTGGGGACGCAAAATCTCTTGGAGTGCTGCCGCGTTTATTGGAGTTTGTCGCCGGAGGACAAGCATTGCCGCGATTACAAGCCTGATGTCCGGTTTCTCCAGATATCCACGGACGAGGTTTATGGTTCGCTGGGCAACGATGGAAAATTTCACGAGGATTCACCCATTGCGCCGAACAGCCCCTATGCGGCTTCCAAGGCGAGCGCGGACCTGTTTGTCCGCGCCTACTGGGAAACCTTCGGCTTCCCGGCGGTAATCACCAGATGTTCCAACAACTTTGGACCTTATCAGTTCCCGGAGAAGCTGATTCCGCTGATTATTTATAATGGCCTGCATGATATAAAAATTCCCATTTACGGAGATGGACAGCAGGTGCGGAATTGGCTGTATGTGGAGGATCATTGTTCCGCGCTTTGCAGTGTGCTGAAAAGCGGAAAAAGCGGAGAGGTCTATAACATTGGCGGCGACACGGAGGAGAGCAACCTTCAGGTTGTGCGGACGATTTTGCGTTTGACGGGCCGTTCGGAAAATCTGATTCAATTTGTAGCGGACCGCCCTGGTCATGACCGGCGATACGCTATGGATTATACAAAGCTGCATCAGCACACCGGCTGGAAACCGCACTGTTCCTTTGAGGAGGGTTTGGAGCGTACCGTACAATGGTACCTGGCGAATGAAACATGGCTGAATGACACGGCGGACCGTGATTTTCAAACCTATTGCAAAACGATGTATACATAAGGGGAAGAAGCAGATGATACCATTCAACCGTCCACCTGTGATTGAAAAATCATTTGAATATATGCGGCAGGCCGCGCAGGAGCAGGGAAAGATCTGCGGAGACGGAATATTTACACAAAAATGTTCCGCGTGGATGGAGGAGCGTTTTCAGGCGCAAAAGGTTCTGCTGACGACCTCCTGCACCCACGCCCTGGAGTTGGCGGCGCTGCTGTGCGGTATTCAGCCGGGCGATGAAGTCATTATGCCGTCCTATACGTTTGTCTCCACGGCCAACGCGTTTGCCCTGCGGGGTGCAAAAATCGTTTTTGCAGATATCCGGCCGGATACCATGAATTTGGATGAAACGCTGGTTGAGGCGGCAATCACGCCGAAAACAAAGGCGATTGTTCCTGTCCACTATGCTGGCGTTGGCTGTGAAATGGATGCCATTCTGGACATTGCGCGGCGGTACAACCTGCTGGTTGTGGAGGACGCGGCGCAGGGCGTAATGAGTACCTACCATGGAAAGCCGCTTGGGACAATCGGCGACCTTGGCTGTTACAGCTTTCATGAAACGAAGAATTACAGCATGGGCGAAGGCGGCGCGCTGGTGATCAACCGCCCGGAGCTGATAGAGCGGGCGGAAATTCTGCGGGAGAAGGGGACGAACCGTTCCCGCTTTCTGCGGGGGCAAATTGATAAATATACATGGGTAGACGTAGGCTCTTCTTATCTTCCCAGCGAATTGAACGCAGCATATCTGTATGCACAGCTAGAGGCCGCAGACGCAATCAATGAGGACCGCCTCCGGAGCTGGTCGGCATATTGGGACGCGCTTGCGCCGCTGCAAGGCGAAGGGCTGCTCGAATTGCCGTATGTTCCGGAGGGATGCCGGCACAACGCGCATATGTTTTACATCAAGGTGAAAGACTTGGAACAGCGGACAAAGCTGATTCAGTTTTTGAAGGAGCAGGAGATTGGGACGGCGTTTCATTATGTGCCGCTGCACAGCTCTCCGGCGGGAGCTGGACAAGGGCGGTTTTGCGGCAGCGACCGTTATACGTCCCAGGAGAGCGAGAGGCTTCTAAGGCTTCCGATGTTCTATGGGATACCCAAAGACACGTTTTCTGCTGTAAGGAAACTTCTGGAAGATTTTTTCGATTGAAATAACGCAATATGAAAAGCGTGATATCACGCTTTTCATCTCGTATTCATACGAGATGAAATTCAGGTTGACGGGAAGGAAAATAGAAATGACACAGGTTATTATCTATGGCGCAGGCAACACTGCAAAATGTGCATATGATTATTTATCGCAGGAATATGATGTTTTATGTTTTATTGATGGAAGAAATCCTGAAAAATGGGGAACGGTCTTTTGCGGCAAAAAGATATGCAGTCCGGAGATATTGAAAGATCATCAAAACACGCGGATTGTGATTGCCAGCATTTATGCAGATGAGATTTTGGGAGAAATTGAAAAGTACCGCCTGTCAAATGTGTGTAAATATGAGTGTGGGATCACTCCTTATGGTCCGGAAGTCATCGGCAATTTGAAAACAGCAGGAACGATTGATCTGGGGGCCTTTTTTCATAGCGATGACAAGAGAATTACCTGTAAGGAATTGACCTTTATGCCCGGCGGCTCGGGAGTTCTCGACTATATGTTTATCAAAAAGGTTGCGGAACGGTTTCACTGCAAGACCTATCTGGAAATCGGAACCTATATTGGAGAGAGCGTCAATATATTAACAGATTGCTGTGAAAAGCTATACAGTATCACCGCTCCGCTGGATTCGGAATTTTCCATGAGCCATTTCTGCAAACGGAAGGGGATTCCGGACTATTCCGGCAGACTGGCGAAAAATCCAAAGATTACACAATATTTTGCAGATTCCAGAACATTTGATTTTTCGCAGCTTCCCAAAGATATCGATTTGTTTTTTATTGACGGAGATCACAGTTATGACGGTGTTTACAGCGATACAAAGAATATCTTCTCCATCAAAAAAGAAGATGCAATTGTGATTTGGCATGATGCCAAGGATGCGTTGGGCGCGTATAATATGGATGTGGTTTCTGCGGTTCAGGACGCGCTGGGCGATCAATTTAGGGACTTTTATGTTACGGATCGTAATATGTGCGGCATTTATGTGCCGGATAACATAAAGAGCGAATTTCCGATTTCGGTGAATTACGGAACAGAGAATGTTCCTTTATTTACCTATGATGTTACAATCAACAACTGTTCTATTCACTAAAATGTCGTGTGGAAAGCGTGACGTCACGCTTTCAGCCCGTGTACGGGCTGAAATACTCTTTGTTTAATACTTGAGAGAAAAGAGAAAAAATGGTACGCTTGATCGAAAAGTTTGATGAACCTGTCAGAGCGATTAAAACACTTTTAGGCGATTCTTATGAGAAGGAATATTCTGCATTAAGCAGTTTATGTGGATTGATTCAGACGTATCGCCCCAGAAAGATTATAAAGGTGGGAGGGAGAAATAGTTCCGCTACTGCCGCTGTGCTTTGCTGTATGGAAAGATTGCAGCTTCCATGTCAATTGGCTGTTGTGGATTCTTATGACGCTGTTCCGCCATATACAAAAGATGTCTTTGACCTGGAACGGGAGTTGAAACGGCGCAATATAGAGACGTGCCGTATTTTCCGGAAACGTGCGCTTGCATCATTTATGGACGAAATGGGCGGCGATGTGGACTTGCTGATTTTGGATGCGGCGGAAACTGCGCCCTATGACGTTTTGGATTTTATTGCGGCGTTTCCTTATTTGGCGTCGAATGCAATTG
The DNA here is from genome assembly GCA_910589315.1 of uncultured Oscillibacter sp. Classification (GTDB taxonomy): domain Bacteria; phylum Bacillota; class Clostridia; order Oscillospirales; family Oscillospiraceae; genus Oscillibacter. Next base: position 10,666 of record CAJUTB010000015.1, read on the forward strand.
TTGTGCATTGCGGTTCGCGTTCCAGTCGTTCTTATAAAGATATTTTGTTTCAAAACGTCACAGCGGACAAGTTTTCCGCGCATTTTTCCTCTTGTGAGGACTTGCAAGACTACATCCGTTTTATAATAACGGATACCCTGTCCGTGTTCCAAGTAAACCGGAATACTTCTCAACATATTCCGGATGTATTCGCTGCTTTGAGATTTCCGTGGCAATGTATCCCGACATTGGAGCATCTGTTGGAATATAAGAAATTTATAGATGCTCATTATGATGCTTTATGCCAGAAATTATATATGCAGGCCGTGTTGGCGGCAGACCCGAATAAAAAGATGCTGAAAGCAATGGCGGACACTCTGCTGAAAACATTTCCCCAAGTTTTGCTGTATGGAAAGGGAAAGCGGGGCAGTTATTTCTTAAAATTGGCAAGTCTGATTGGTATTCCCATAACGGGATTTGTCGTATCGGATGGAAGATCCTCCGAGAGATTATATGAAAATCTTCCTGTTTATTCTTATTCTGAAATTCCGTTTCCTTTTAATAACACTTTTATTTTTCAGATATCGGCGGCGGAAGAAATTGGGCAGCGGCTTCAAAAATCCAAGTTTCACTGGATGAATCTGCCGGATAACTTTTGGGATGATTTTGCGCGGGAAGACTATCTGTTCACGATGATGTCATACCTGGAAAATGTATTTCCAATGGCTTCCATTTGGGCAAAGGAGGGGCTGAATAGATGATTATACAGAATTTCGGCGGCGGATTAGGGAATCAGATTATGATCTATGTGTTTGCTCGATTTTTAGCGCGCCGCAATCCGCGGCAGGTTATGCTGTTTGACGATATTTTTTTCTCCCTGTACGGAACGGCTATTGATAGCGGATATCGGCTGGAAAGTATATTTGGAGTCCAGGTAAACTTTTTGAGTACATATTTTAATCATGAGATATGGGAAGATTTTTTATCTTTAGAAAAAAAACAGGCATTGCTTTCGCCAGTTCCAAGACTTTTTTATGATGTAGGGCTTCCAATGGCTGTCGTAGCGGATCGAAATTCTTACACCGGTTTCCCCGGGCTGACCATTTTTCCGGATCAGCTTGCTTCAGATATGTGGAAGTTTCCATATGACAATATATATTGTTATTACAGCTGGTGGACGGAGAATTATTGGTTTGAGCAGGATCGGGAAGAAAATCGTAAAGAATTGACGTTCCCGCGGCTGACGGATAGTAAAAACCTGAAATACGCAGACCAGATCAATGAATGTGATATGTCTGTTGGAATCCATGTGCGGCGGGGGGACCATGTAAGACTTGGGTGGAGCGTTTCGGCAGACAAGTATCGGTCGGCTTGTCAAAAGGTAATGGATAGATTTCCAGACGCCAGTTTTTTCGTGTTTTCAAATGAGCCGGATTGGTGCAAAGCTCACGCTGGAGAAATGGGACTTGATTTGGCAGCGCATACAACGTTCGTTGAAGAAAATGATTCCAGGAAAGATTATGTTGATATGCAGCTAATGAGTATGTGCCGCGGACTGATTCATTCAGAGACCAGCAGCTTTTCTACGGTGGCTGGATGGCTGACCCGTGATCTGGAGTTTGAAGTGAAGATTAAGTAAACTTCTCAAAGGGGACTTCCAGAAGGCAGGAAAACGGCGGAAGGAAAGATGGACGGCTGCTGCAATGAAATAAAAGGGGAGGAAACTTGGGAATGATTTTGGTAACGGGCGCGACAGGTTTCTTGGGGAAACGTGTTTGCAGAAAATTGGAAGAACGAGGCTTGAACTTTGTCAGGACCTCTCTGTCTCTTGGAACAGATCTGAGAAATCAACAAGAAACAGAGGCTCTGTTTGCAAAGGCTCAGCTAGATTATGTATTGAACTGTGCGGCATATGTAGGGGGAATTCAGTTTGGTCTGAAACACAGTGCGGAATTATTCCGAAACAATATGCTGATATGTATTCATTTGCTGGAGGCTTGCAGGAACTTCGGAGTAAAACGGCTGGTCAATCCGATTTCCAATTGCGCATACCCAGGAAAGGCGCGGCTGTTTCAGGAAACAGAATTTTGGGATGGAGCTTTGGACGAATCTGTCCAATTTTATGGGATGGCAAGAAAAATGTCATACATAGGCGCGTTGGCTTATCAAAAACAGTATGGACTGGATACCGTCAATCTGGTCTTATCCAATATGTACGGGCCGGAGGATCATTTCAAGGAGGAGCGTTCCCATGCGCTGGGAGCTTTGATCATGAAAATGGTTCAGGCAAAAGAAAAGGGAGAGCCAGCCGTAACCGTGTGGGGCACAGGGAAGCCGGTACGGGAATGGCTCTATGTGGACGACGGCGCAGAGGCGATGATCCGGGCATTGGATATCCAGCCCTATTCGGATATCATCAACATAGGCGTCGCATCCGGAGTCTCTATCCGTGAACTGGCAGAAACCATAAAGCGTTTTGTAGGATATGCAGGCGAATTGCATTATGATGCGGACAAGATCGACGGCGCGCCGTATAAAACCGTGGATGGCCGGATTGGCGAAGCGTTGCTGGGATGGAGACCAGAGGTCTCTTTAGAGCAGGGGATTCCGAAAACCGTTGCATGGTATATAGAAAACAGGAGGCATGAACATGAAGGAATTTAAGAGCGGGGAAACTGTCCTTGCACGGCTTATTCGATCAGATGAGCTTCAAGCCGGGCTGCAATTTTTTTCAGAGGACGGCGAGTCCATTCAAGTCGGAGCTTGGACATATGATAAGGAAAAGACACTTCCCGCTCATATCCACAACGAGGTAGCGCGTAAATTTTTGCGCACCTGTGAAACGCTTTATGTGATTTCCGGCAGTTTGAAAGCAGACATCTATGATGACGCGGCCGCCAAAACCGCAGAGACCGTGGTCTATGCGGGGGATATATTGATTTTATTATCCGGGGGACACGGCTACGAAATTTTAGAGGATGGGACAAAAGTCTTGGAAATAAAGAATGGACCATATCCGGGCGCGGAGCGGGACCGGCGTCGTATTTGAAGGTGCAGGAGGATTTTAAGATGGACTTTATACCGCAGATGGAGCCATGGTTTGATGAATGTGAGCGGCTTGCGTTGAACGAATATATGCTTTCCGGCGGCTGGGGGACTGAATTTAAAAAAACACGGGAATTTGAGCGCAGAATTGCAGAGTATACCGGGGCGGCGTTTTGCTCCGTCACGACGAATGGCACTGTGAGCCTGGTAATTGCGCTGCTGGCCTGTGGCGTGGGCGTTGGAGACGAGGTGATTGTTCCAGACTACACAATGGTTGCTACGCCGAACGCAGCGGAGCTGATTGGCGCAAAAGCGGTGTTTGTGGATATTGACCGGGAAAACCTGTGTATGGATTTTGAAAAAATGCGGCAGGCGGTGACAAAAAAAACGCGGGCGGTCATGCTGGTGACAATCAATGGACGCTGTCCCAAAGACATGGAACGCTTTGTTGCATTTTGTAAGGAAAAAAATCTGCGGCTGATTGAAGATGCCGCCCAGTCCTTGGGCAGCGCGTGTCAAGGCAAGCATCTTGGGCGTTTTGGCGACATCGGCAGCTTTTCTTTCAGCGCGCCCAAGGTTATTACGACGGGACAGGGCGGCGCATTGATTACAGATAATGAGGAATTATTTGATAAGATCAAAAAAATACGTGATTTTGGCAGGGAAGGCGGCGGAAGCGACCATTATTTGTGCAAGGGCTGGAACTTTAAGTTCACAGATTTTCAGGCTGTGGTCGGGATTGAGCAGATGAAAAAGCTGCCGTGGCGCATTGAGCGGAAAAAAGAAATTGGGCAGCTTTATGAACAATGCCTGCGCGGGACGCCCGGTATAGAATTGATCCCGACGGATTATGAGCAGACGTCGCCTTGGTTTTTCGACATCCTGGCGGAAAGGCGGGAGGAGCTACAGTCTTATTTGCAGGAAAAGGGAATTGGGACACGGAAATTTTATCCGCCGCTCCATGCGGAACCGGCATATGGATACGACGCGTCATTTCCTGTCACAGAGGAGATTGCGCGAAAAGGTCTGTGGCTTCCGTCTTCCAGCAGACTGACCGATAAGGAAGTAGAATTTGTCTGTGAGGCGGTAAAGAGTTTTTACTATTAATTCAGAGTTTATCTCAAACAAAACGTATGTATGTTGTGGAATCATGCAAGGAGGTCCGTATGGAGGGGTTTTATTCGTCGGAAGAATTGAAAAGCCTTGGATTAAAAGCGGTAGGAAGGGATGTTCTGATCAGCAAAAAAGCAAGTATCTATCTCCCTGAAAAGATTTCGATAGGGGATCATGTACGAATTGATGATTTTTGCTTTCTAGTTGGAAATATAACTTTGGAAAACTACATTCATATCTCGCCATATTCCTCTATTCATGGAACGGGTGGAGGAACTGTGACGATGAAAGACTTTGCTGGATTGAGCAGTTATTCTACCGTCTATGCTGCTAGCGATGAATATAGCGGAGAGAAGATGACCAATCCACTGATTGATGAAGAATATCGGAAAGTAGTTTGCTCGGATATAATTATGGAAAAACATTCTGTTGTTGGCGTTCATAGCGTACTTTTACCAGGCGCGTACTTAGCTGAAGGAACAGCGATTGGCGCGATGAGTCTTGTGAGTAAGTCGACTGAGGCTTGGGGAATTTACATTGGAGTTCCTGCACGGAGAATAAAGGATAGAAAAAAGGATTGTTTATATTTGGAACGCGAATTTCTACGGCAGAAAATCGAGAAGAAGGAGTTCATTGTATGAATAAAACAGCATTGATTGTTGGGGGAAGCGGAGGTATTGGTTCCTGCCTGGTTCAGCAATTTTATGAGGCCGGTTATCAAGTGATATTTACATATCATAAAAACAAGGAAGCAGCTAGGATGCTAGAAAATCAATATGGTGCAGTTCCTTATCAACTTGACCCAACCCATGAGGAAAGTGTTGAGAAAATTAAGGTGTACTTAGCATCTAATTACAGTAGCTTGAATGCATTTGTCTACGCAGCGGGAATATTTGAGGATGCACTTGTTGATAATATGGAACTGTCAAGTTGGAACCAAGTTTTGTCTGTGAATTTGACAGGTGCATTTCTTACAACAAGGTATCTGCTGCCATTGCTTCGCAAATCAGGAAATGGACGCATTCTTTATATTGGTTCCGTTATGGGGGATGCCGGATGTTATGGATCATGCGGTTATTCTGCTGCAAAAGCGGGGTTGATTGCGCTTGCCAAAAGCGTAGCCCTTGAAAATGCAAAGAAAAATGTAACAGCAAATGTGCTGTCCTATGGATATATAGATGCAGGAATGACGGCACAGGTTTCGGAAAATATTTTAGACAGTGCTATAAGGAAAATTCCGATGAAACGTCTGGGCAACGCCTCTGATGCGGCAAAGATTGCAGTTGACCTTTGCGCAGAACATATGAATTATGTTTCCGGCCAGGTAGTACGGGTCAATGGTGCATTATATGTCTGATGGGGGAAAGAGCGATGAGACGAACTGTTATTGTAGGTTCAGCACGTACTCCATTCGGAAAATTGGGAGGTGTATTAAAGGGATATGAAGCGGCGGAGTTGGGTTCACTTTCTCTGGCGGCAGCAATAAAAAGAAGTGGTTTGCAAGGAAATGAAATAGAACTTGTGTTATTGGGTCAAGTTCTGTCGGCAGGATGTGGACAAATTCCAGCAAGACAAGCTGCGATTAAGGCAGGAATTCCGACAAATGTACCGGTTGATCAAATTAACAAGGTTTGTGCTTCAAGTTTGCGAACAGTAACATTGGCGGATACCATTATTCGTGCTGGTGATGCAGAGATTGTTGCTACTGGGGGCATGGAAAGTATGAGTAATGCCCCATTTGCCTTATCGGATATGCGTTGGGGACGCAAGATGTCAGATATGAGATTTTCTGATCTGATGATAAAGGATGGTTTGTGGTGTCCGTATCATAATGTACATATGGCTATACATGGTGGTATGGTAGCTTTAAAAAATGGTATTACACGACAAATGCAGGATGAATGGGCAATGGAAAGCCAGGTCCGTGCAAAAAGAGCAATTGCAAAAGGAATCCTCAAAAAAGAGTTGATTGAAATAACGCTTTCTAATGGCAGTGTAGTTGATACAGATGAGGCTCCAAGGCCTGAAACAACTATGGAGGGGCTGGCAAAGTTAAAGCCGATATTTTCAAATGAAGGAACGGTTACTGCTGGAAACGCTCCAGGAGTCAATGATGGTGCATCTGCGAATATATTGATGTCGGAAGATGAGGCGCAAAAGCGAAACATACAGCCAGAAGCAATTATCTTGGGCTATGCAATGCATTCAGAAGAACCAGCTAATATTGCTACGGCGCCTGGACATACCATACAAAAGTTATTAAAGAAGTGCCGTATGAAATTGGATGATATTGAGTTGTTTGAAATTAATGAGGCATTTGCGGCTGTGACTCTATTGAGTGCAAAAATTGTTGGTATAGATCTTAATAGCGTCAATGTAAATGGTGGAGCAATTGCCTATGGACATCCATTAGGGGCGTCGGGAGGGCGTATTATCATGACTCTTATAAATGAGTTGCAGAGGCGAAACCAGAAATATGGTATTGCAGCAATATGCAGCGGCATGGGACAAGGAGATGCTATTTTGATTGAAAATGCAAGATATCATTTATAGGACTCAATTTACACATAAAGAAGTTTGTAAAATTACACATGGACAGCATGGTAATTTTTGTATAATACACAGGAGAGAACGGATATGAACTTGATTTTACTATCTGGTGGTTCTGGAAAACGCCTGTGGCCGCTGTCCAATGATGTACGCTCGAAACAGTTTATTCCCATTTTCGAGCAGACGGACGGAAGCCGCGAGTCCATGGCGCAGCGGGTTTACCGTCAAATCCGGAAAGCGGACGCAGACGCATCGGTCGTAATTGCCGCGCCCAAGACGCAGGTGTCAGCTCTGCGCAACCAGTTGGGAGAGTCGATTGCTGTTTCCGTCGAGCCGTGCCGCCGGGATACCTTTCCAGCTATCGCGCTGGCCTGCGCCTATCTGCGGGACGTAAAGGGCGTTTGCGAAAAAGAACCCACCGTCATCTGCCCCGTGGATTCTTTTGTAGACGACAGTTATTTTGAAACCTTGAAAACATTGAGCCGTCTGGCAGAAGAAGGAACTGCAAACTTGGTTTTGATGGGGATTCAGCCTGCATATCCCAGCGAAAAATACGGCTATATCCTGCCGGAAAATGCGGAACCTGTCAGCCGGGTGCGGACATTTCGGGAAAAGCCGGATCGGGAAACCGCCAAAAGCTACATCGCGCAGGGCGCATTATGGAACGGCGGGGTATTTGCCTGCCGCCTGGGGTATGTGCTGGGCAAAGTGCAAGAAGAAATTTCGTTCTCCGACTATTACGATCTTTTTTCCAAATATGAAACATTGCCTAAAATCAGCTTCGATTATGCGGTTGTAGAAAAAGAGCCGGCGGTTCAAGTGGTCCGCTACGCCGGGCAGTGGAAGGATTTGGGTACCTGGAACACGCTGACGGAAGCGATGGAACGGCCGGACATAGGGAATACCGTGATGGATAAGAGTTGCTCCAATACCCACATAATGAACGACCTGGATATTCCGGTATTGGCAATAGGCTTGAGCGATGTGGTGGTTGCCGCCAGTCCGCAGGGGATACTGGTGTCCAATAAAGAGCAGTCCAGCTACATGAAGCCTTTGGTAGACAGTCTGGAGCAGCCGGTGATGTTCGCAGAAAAATCCTGGGGCAGCTACCGTGTTCTGGACGCCCAACCGGAGAGCCTGACGGTTAAAGTAACGCTGCGCCAGGGCCACCGGATGAACTACCACAGCCACCAGCGGCGGGACGAGGTGTGGGTAGTGGTATCCGGAACGGGACGGACGGTTGTGGACGGTATGGAGCAGGAAATTCATGCAGGGGATGTAATTGCCATCCAGGCGGGGTGTCGCCATACGGTGATGGCCGAAACAGATTTGGTTTTGATGGAAGTCCAGCTAGGCAGGGGGATCCGCGCAGATGACAAGCAGAAATATCCCTTGGAGTTGTGAGTCAGCCGGAAGGGAAGAACCATTTCTTCTGAAGCCTGCCGTAAAGAACTACCTGTGGGGCGGGCGGCGTTTGAAAGATGAGTTCTGCAAGGAAAGCGAAATGTTCCCATTAGCGGAAACCTGGGAATGTTCTACCCATCCGAACGGTTCCAGCATGATTGCCAGCGGCCGGTTTACCGGCTTGCCGCTGTCAGGGGTTCTTCAAAGGCATCCAGAATTTCTGGGCACGCATCCGGGAACAAAGGGAGAGCTTCCGATTCTTCTGAAACTGATTGACGCCAAACAAGATTTGTCCATCCAGGTTCATCCAGACGATGCGTATGCAAAAACACATGAAAACGGGCAGCTGGGAAAGTCGGAAATGTGGTACATATTGGACGCGGAGCCGGGAGCGGAATTGATCTGCGGCCTCCGCCATAACTTGGACAGGTCCGCCCTGCGCCGGAGCATCATGGAAGGGACAATTGAAAAGTATGTGCAGAAAATCCCTGTGAAAAAGAATGATGTATTTTATATGGAAGCAGGGACGATTCATGCTGTTGGAGCGGGGATTTTGCTTGCGGAGGTTCAGGAAAGCTCTGATTTGACCTATCGCCTCTATGATTACCATCGTATCGGCCAGGATGGAAAAGAACGGGAGCTCCACGTTGAAAAGGCCCTTGAGACTGCGGATTTGCGTTCCAGGAGCAGACTGAAACAGCCCTTACGGGTGCTGCAATACCAAAAAGGATATGCGTCTGAACTGCTGTGCCGCTGCAAGTATTTTGAGGTGTACCGGCTGCTGGTGAACACAGAACGGTGCCGCGAGTTGGTTCGGTATCAGGCGGACAAGCTGTCCTTCCGGGTATTGCTGTGCATCCAGGGATGTGGAATGTTGCGTTCTGAAAAAGGGAACCCGCTTCTGGTTTTCAAAGGGGACTGCATCTTTTTTCCGGCAAATTCAGCGGAAGTCCGCCTTCACGGAAGGGCGCAGTTTTTGGAGGTCAGGTGTTAAGAAATCTGGCAAAAAAACAGGAGAAGGAGAGGAAAACCTCAAAATGAAAAAGGCTTTGATTACCGGGGTCACCGGGCAGGACGGTTCGTTTTTAGCGGAATTGCTGTTGAAAAAGGGTTATGAAGTCCATGGCATTATCCGGCGTTCATCGGCTTCCAACACCGCGCGGATTGACCATTTGCTGGAACAAAACGCCATCGTTTTACATAGCGGGGATTTGTCGGATTCCTTGTCTCTGGTACGTATTATTGCGCAGGTACAGCCGGACGAGATTTACAACCTGGCGGCACAGAGTCATGTGCAAGTATCCTTTGACGTCCCCGAATATTCCGGGGACGTCAATGCGCAGGGCGTCCTGCGCGTTTTAGAGGCGGTTCGGATTTTGGGCCTGACAGAAAAAACGCGCATTTACCAGGCGTCCACATCAGAGCTTTATGGAAAAGTGAAGGAGATTCCACAGACAGAAGCAACGCCATTTCACCCATACAGCCCGTATGCTGTTGCAAAACAGTATGCGTTCTGGATGGTCAAAGAATATCGGGAAGCCTATGGGATGTTCGCGGTAAACGGCATCCTGTTTAATCACGAGTCCGAACGCCGGGGCGAGAATTTCGTTACGCGGAAAATCACCTTGGCGGCAGGACGCATTGCAGCGGGACTTCAAGATCATTTGGAGCTGGGCAATCTGAGTTCCCTTCGGGATTGGGGCTATGCGGGAGATTATGTGGAATGTATGTGGCGGATGCTCCAGCAGGACAAGCCGGAGGATTTTGTAATTGCGACCGGCGAACAGCATACCGTCCGGGAGTTCGCAGAAAAGGCGTTTGCAGCGAATGGGATTCCCCTCCGCTGGGAGGGCGGCGGATTAGATGAAAAAGGCTATGATGCGAAAACAGGCCGGATGCTGGTCTGTGTAAATCCGGTATGGTTCCGTCCCACAGACGTGGACAACCTGCTGGGCGACCCGACAAAAGCACGTGCCGTTTTAGGCTGGAATCCGCAGAAAACCAGTTTTTCCAAGTTAGTGGAAATCATGGCGAAGCATGATCGAATATTAGCGTCGGAATAAGATTAAGGATAAGTTCCTGCCTGAAAAGAAGCCGCAAATGACGTGACCCTTTTTGCGGAGAAAGTTGCGCTGAAACTTGGCATTACGCATTGGCTTGCGGGAGAAGAATTAGAAGATGAGGGAACGAACGCGTATTATCAGGCGATGAAACATTTTAATATATTTTTGAATACGGTTTTTAAGATCAAGGCTGGACATTCTTTTTCATAGGATGCCCAGCCGGATTTTATGGATATATGCTTTATCAAGTTATTCAATTCTAAAAAACAGCCATACACAGAAATCCGGCAAAGTCAGCGACGCCAAATTGTTTCCGGCAGGCAAATATGAATTTAGCACTTGTACTTCCGGGAAAGATCGTATATAATGAAGAACAAGTGCAGATTCCGCAAGGGCGGACCCGCCGCCCACCAAGATCGGGAAAGAAAGGACGTTCTCATGATTCAATTCAAGTCTGAACAAGGTGAGATCTCCGTCAGCAGCGCCGTGTTTTCCAACATCACCGGCATGGCGGCCACCAACTGTTTCGGCGTCAAGGGCATGGCCTACCGTTCCATGACGGACGGACTGGTCCACCTCCTGCGCCGGGAAGCAATGAGCAAAGGCGTCAACATCACCTACCATGATGACGACTCCATCTCCATCGAACTCCATATCATCGTGGAAAACGGCGTAAACCTCCCCGCCGTCTGCCGGTCCATCATGAACGAAGTGCGTTACGTGGTGGGCAAAAACACCGGCGTGACCGTACGGGCTGTGGACGTGTGCGTGGATTCCATGACCCTGTGAGAGAGGAGCGATGGATATGAATGAACAAATTACCGGCGCGCTGTTCAAGCAGATGATTCTCCACGGCGCAGCCGCAATCACCGCTCAAAAGCAGGCCATCAATGATCTGAACGTATTTCCCGTCCCCGACGGCGATACGGGGACGAATATGTCCATGACCATTGGCGCGGCTGTGACGGAGCTGAATAAAACCACCCCGGCCAGCATTGACCAGGCGGCGTCGATCACGGCTTCGGCTCTGCTGCGGGGAGCGCGGGGAAACTCCGGCGTCATCCTCTCGCTGCTGTTCCGCGGACTCTCCAAGAGCCTGAAGGGCCAGAAATCCGCTGGCGCGCAGGTGTTTGCCGCCGCCATGCAGGAAGGCGTTTCCTCCGCCTACAAGGCTGTGATGAAGCCCGCCGAAGGCACGGTGCTGACGGTGTCCCGTCTTGCGGCCAAGCGGGCGGTAGAAACCGCCGCGCAGGAGTCCAGCTTGGAGGCCGTTCTGGAAGCGGCGATTCAGGAGGGCCAGGAGGCCCTGGCCCAGACCATCGACATGAACCCTGTGTTAAAAAAGGCGGGGGTCGTGGATGCCGGCGGCAAGGGCTACCTCTTGATTCTGGAAGGAATGCTGGCGGCCCTGCGCGGCGAGCCTTTGCCGGAAGTGAACAGCGAAGCGGAAAAGCCCAAGGCGGATTTCGACGTATTTTCCGCCGAAGAAATCACGTTTGCTTTCGATACGGTTTTCATCGTGCGCAAATCCGCGCCGGACATCTCCCTGGAACCCCTGCGGACGTATCTGAATAGCATTGGAGACAGTCTGGTCATTGGCGAGGACGACGAGGCGTTCAAGGTCCACGTTCATACAAACATCCCTGGAAACGCCTTGACTGAGGCTCAGAAGTACGGTACGCTGGAGCTGGCAAAGATCGAGAATATGCGTACTCAGTACGAGGATGTAGCCGCCGGAAAAAAGGCGCAGAGCGTGGATGATCTGGAGATGGAGGAGGCGGCGGCACCGCCCGCCCCCGCCGCGCCGGAGAAGAAATATGGCTTTCTCTCCGTCTGTGCCGGTGACGGCTTGGCGGCGGTTTTCCAGGACCTGGGAGCTGACGGCGTGGTGTCCGGCGGACAGACCATGAATCCCTCCACCGAGAGCATTTTGGCGGGCGTCGAGCAGATTCCTGCGGAAACGGTGTTCATTTTGCCGAACAACGGCAATATTATCATGGCGGCCCAGCAGTGCGCCGGACTGACGGAAAAAAATGTGGTGGTCATCCCCACCAAGACCGTCCCCCAAGGCATTACCGCCATGATGAACGTGGACTTTGACGCGCCCGACCCCCAGACGATTACCAGCGCCATGACAGATTCCATCGGCACAGTTGTTACGGCACAGATCACCTATGCGGCCCGGGACTCTGATTTCGACGGCTTTGCCATCAAAGAGGGCGATTATCTTGCCCTGGAAGAAGGCAAGCTGTTCGGTACGGACGGTTCCCTGGAAACGCTTCTGGAAAAGCTGGCGGCGAATGCCTCCGAACGGAGCGCGTCCTTTATTTCCCTGTACTTCGGCGCAGATGTCTCCGAGGAGGACGCAAACGCGGCGGGGGCCGTGTTTGAACGCCTCTGCCCTGAAGCGGAAGTGGCTGTGCTGTCCGGCGGACAGCCTGTGTATTATTATATCATTTCCATGGAATAACGGGCGAACGGCCCTCGAAACGGCTCAAGAAGGTTTTGTCCTCTTGAGCCGTTTTTCAGTCATTGAAAGGAGAGACAAACGATGACAGGACGTTTTGCGCCGTCCCCCAGCGGACGGATGCATTTGGGAAATCTGGTTTCGTGCCTGCTGGCGTGGCTGAGCGTCCGAAAGCGGAATGGGCGGGTAGTTCTGCGGATAGAGGATTTGGATACGGCCCGCTGTCCCCGCCGCTATGCGGAGCAGTTGATGAAGGACCTGCGCTGGCTGGGGCTGGATTGGGACGAGGGACCCGGCGCGGCAGAGCCGAACGGCCCATATTATCAAAGCGAACGGACGGCGTTATATCAGGCTGCGCTGGAAAAGCTGATGGAAAAGGACCTGGTATATCCCTGCTTCTGCACGCGGGCCGAGCTGCACGCCGCAAGCGCGCCCCACCGGGAGGATGGTCAAGTAATCTACTCCGGCGCGTGCCGGAATTTGACGGCGGCGGAGATTGCGGCAAAGAAGCGGCCTCCGTCGCTGCGGCTGCGGGTTCCGCCGGAGGAGTGGGGATTTGTGGACGGCCGCCTGGGAGCCTATCGGGAGAATCTCGCAGAGGACTGCGGCGATTTTCTCCTGCGCCGTTCCGACGGGCTGTTTGCCTATCAGCTGGCCGTAGTAGTGGATGACGCCGCGATGGGCGTAACGGAGGTGGTGCGGGGAGCCGACCTGCTGTCGTCCACGCCCCGGCAGCTTTTGCTGTACCATCTGCTGGACCTGCCTGCCCCAGCCTTTTATCATGGGCCGCTGCTGCTGGCCCCCGACGGACGGCGGCTGTCGAAACGGGACGCCGACGCGGGTTTAGATCAATTGCAGAACCGGACACCGGAAGAAATCACCGGCACGCTGGCCCACTGGCTGGGATTGAATCCGTCCGGCGAACCGCGAAAGGCGGCGTCGCTGGTTTCGGACTTCGATTGGAGCAAAATCCCGCAGGGAAACCTCATCCTGCCAAGGGACAAGCTCTGAACACGCGGTGCGGATATTTCTGAAACAGCGGCTCTTTTTCGCCCAATTTTCCGCCGGGCTTGCCCTATAATAGAGGTGGGAAAGGGGGGATGACCGTGACGGTGGTCTATCTCGACAGCGTATTCGTCCTGAATGCCGTGATGGATTACTTGCTGCTGCTGTCGGCGGCGCGCCTGGCGGGCCTGCCGCTGCGCCGGAGACGCTATGTTCTCGCCGCTTTGGCGGGCGGCGCATATGCGGCGGCGGTTTTTCTCCCCGGCTGCGGGTTTCTGGCGGAAATGCCGGTCAAGCTGGCGGCGGGCGTTCTGCTGGGGCTGATCGCCTACGGCGGCGAGGAACGCCTCTTGCGTCTTCTGCTGCTTTTTTTCTCGGTGTCCTGCGGAATGGCAGGCTGTGTGCTGGGGCTGGGTCTCCTGGCCGGGAGCGGCGTTCCAGTGGTCAACGGCGTATTCTACACCAACGTGGACGCGAATGTTTTGCTGATGGCGTCCGCGGCGGCGTATGTGGTCCTGACGGTGGTTTTCCGTGCGGCGGCGAAGCACGGCGCGGAGGGAACGCTCCTTCCCGTGCGGGTATGCGCCGGAGAGAAAACCGTGGAGCTGACGGCTCTCTGGGACAGCGGCAACGGCCTGCGGGAGCCGGGCGGAACCCGTTCGGTTCTGGTAATCGGTCCCGGCGGGCTGGATTCTGTGCTTCCCAAAGCGGCCCGAAGCCTGCTGACCCCGCAGGCCCTGAAATCCCCGGAGGAACTGCTGGAGCCGCTGCGGAACACGGCCCCGTTTCTGCGGCCCCGGCTGCTGCCGTATCATGCGGTGGGCACGCCGGGCGGGCTTCTGCTGGCGGTCCGGACGGACTGGACGGAGATTGCCGGGACACGGTATCCAGGGCTGACGGCGGCTTTGTCGCCTACGGCCCTGGGAAGCGGCTATACAGCCCTTTGGGGCGGCGCGGTGAAAAAGGAGGGATGGCAGAATGAAGATGTTGCAGGCCGTCCGGCGGCTGTTGGTGCGTTTGGGGCTGCTGCCGGAGGCAGGAATTCATTACATTGGCGGAAGCGACACGCTGCCGCCGCCCCTGAGCCGGGAGCGGGAAGCGGAGCTGCTGCACAATCTGGACGAAGCGGCCCGGCAGGAACTGATTGAACATAATCTGCGACTGGTGGTGTACATTGCCCGGCGGTTTGAAAACACAGGCGTCAACATTGAGGACCTGATTTCCATTGGAACCATCGGGCTGATCAAGGCGGTCGGAACATACCGCACGGACAAAAACATCAAGCTGGCGACCTATGCTTCCCGGTGCATTGAGAATGAAATTCTCATGTATCTGCGGAAAAACGCCAACCGCAAGGGGGAGGTCTCCTTCGACGAGCCCCTGAACACCGATTGGGACGGAAACGAACTGCTGCTCTCCGACGTTTTGGGGACGGAGGAAGACGTGGTTATGCGTCCGATTGAGGAGGACGTGGACCGGACCCTCCTGGCAACGGCAATCAATATGCTCTCGCCCCGGGAAAAACAGATCATCACCCTGCGTTTTGGCCTGGGGGGACGGCAGGAGCAGACCCAGAAAGAAGTTGCCGACCAGCTGGGAATTTCCCAGTCGTACATCTCCCGCTTGGAAAAGCGGATCATCAACCGATTGAAAAAGGAAATCCTGCGTTTAAGCTGACCTCTTGACATTTGGGAGCGGGTGTATTATACTGCTAAAGTATATTGGGAACTGCAAGGAAGGGAAGCAGTACCCGCCCGGCGGATGCGCAGAGAGGGAGCGGCAGGTGGAAGCTCTCGGGAAGCGGGCGGAGAAGTCGTCCCGGAGCGCTGGGCTGAATCAGGAGTAAGCCGCAGCGGTTGTCCCGCCGTTATCGGGGAAGGACGCGGAAGCGTCTGCGAGAGCGCGCCTTTTTGGGCGCGAATTCAGGTGGTACCACGGATTGTTGTCCGCCCTGAGCCGGAAGGCTTGGGGCGTTTTTGTTTTGCGGTGGAGAACGATTTTGACAGGAGGCGGAGCCATGTTTGAAAACACCACAAAATATGACCAGGCGACGCTGTATGCGTTCACAGATGTATACAGCCGGACCGTCCGCCGGACGCGTTACCGGCTGCACCGGGCGGTTCTGCTGATTGCCGGCGGAATTTGCACGGTTGAGGGCCTGTTCCTGCTTTTGGTCTGGCGGCCTCGGGATTTCAGCTCCATGGTTCTTTTGGGCGTGGTCCTGGTGGTTGGACCGTGCGGCGTTTTCAAGGGTCTGTTTCTGCGGCGTTTTATGGCCCGGCGGACGCGGAAAAATATGCTGCACGTGGGCGAATGTCATTACGTGTTCACAGAGGATGGTTTTCAGGCGGAACAGCCCGGCGTTTCCTCAACCTACCGTTACGACCGGATTTACAGAGCCTGTGAGGCCCCCGGCTACTTCGTGTTGTTTCTGGATAAGGAACACGGCACCGTGGTGGACATGGGCGGTTTCACCCAGGGAACGGCGGACGGATTCCGGGCGTTTTTGGAGGAAAAGACCGGAAAACCGGTAGAATATGTGAGTTTGAAGTAGAAGGGAGGAACGTATGGAAGCGGAAAAGGAATTTGAAATCCAGATGGACTATACCATAGAGGATTTTTATGCGTACTGGAAAGGGTTCGGCCAGAAAAAGGCAGGAAAGGCCGCGCCGAAGGCCATGAACCGGCAGGAAGCCTTTCGGGGCAGTCTTTCCTGTGTTCTCCTGGGGGCGGCCTTGGTTGTGGGAGAACTTTGGCTGAAATGGACGCTTGGCATTACGGTAGGCGGTCATTGGTTTTGGTTTCTGGGCGGAATTCTGTTTCTGGCCGGGGGCTGGACGGCGTACCGGAACCGCGGGAAGGAGGACCGTCCCGCCTATCCTTACTGGGTGAAATCGGCTTATAAAAAATACCGGAAACTGGAAGAACGGGATTTGTTCTGCTTCAGTGCCAAGGGCTTTGAGGCATACGGCCCCGGCGTGGACCACCACTTTGCGTTCTCCGCCATTCAAACCCTCTGGGCGGACGAGGATCATTTTTATGTAGACATGGGAAAGAATACCATTTATATGCTCCCGCACCATAATTTTACGATGGGCGACCCGGCGGAGTTTCCAGCGTTTTGGATTGCCCAGACCGGGCGTCCGGTTCTGCCGGTCAGCCCCGACCGGACCGGATTGGATTCCGTCATTCAGAATTGATATTCCCATTATTTCATTTGTCAGATAGGAGAATTGAGCATGAATCGAGAGTTACCAAAGGTGTACGAACCCCAGCAGGTGGAGGGCCGTATCTACGAGCTGTGGGAAAAAGGCGGCTGTTTCCAAAGCAAGCCGGACCCGGAGAAGAAACCCTTTTCCATCGTCATGCCCCCGCCGAACGTTACCGGACAGCTTCATATGGGCCACGCCCTGGACTGTACCCTGCAAGACATCGTGACCCGCTTCAAGCGGATGCAGGGCTATGAGTCGCTGTGGCTCCCCGGCGTGGACCACGCGGGCATTGCGACGCAGATCAAGGTTGAAGAGGAGCTGCGGACGAAAGAGGGCCTGACCCGTTATGACCTGGGCCGGGAAAAATTCCTCCAGCGGGTTTGGAAGTGGAAAGAGGCATACGGCGGGCGCATTGTGGCCCAGCAGAAAAAAATGGGCGTTTCCTGCGACTGGACCCGTTCCCGTTTTACCATGGACGAGGGCTGTTCCAAAGCGGTCCGGGAGACCTTCTGCGAGCTGTACGACAAGGGCCTGATCTACAAGGGCAGCCGGATTATCAACTGGTGCCCCCATTGCATCACGGCGTTATCCGACGCGGAGGTTGAGTATCAGGACAAGCCCGGCCACCTCTGGTATGTGCGTTATCCTTTGACGGACGGTTCCGGCGATCTGGTAGTAGCCACCACCCGTCCGGAGACCATGATGGGCGATACCGGCGTAGCGGTGAACCCGGAGGATGAGCGGTTCAAGCATCTTGTCGGCAAGACCTGCATTCTGCCAATTATGAACCGGGAAATTCCCATTGTGGCTGACGATTATGTGGAACTCGGCTTCGGCACGGGCGCGGTGAAAATGACCCCCGCCCACGACCCCAACGACTTCGAGGTTGGACAGCGGCATCATCTGGAAATCATCCGCTGTATCGGGGATGACGGTGTGATCAACGAAAACGGCGGGCCGTACAACGGCATGGACCGTTATGCCTGCCGCAGGCAGATTGTAAAGGATTTGGAGGAGCAAGGCTATCTGGTGAAAACGGAGCCTTACAGCCACAACGTCGGCACCTGTTACCGCTGCCATAACGACGTGGAGCCGCTGATTTCCGCCCAGTGGTTTGTAAAGATGGAGCCCCTTGCGAAAGAGGCCCTTCGCGTGGTGCGGGAGGGGGAGGTCAAATTTGTCCCCGACCGTTTCTCCAAGACGTATATCAACTGGATGGAAAACGTCCATGACTGGTGCATTTCCCGGCAGCTCTGGTGGGGCCACCAGATTCCCGCATGGTACTGTGGAGACTGCGGACACATCAACGTCAGCCGGGAGGACCCGGAGAAGTGCGAAACGTGCGGCAGCACAAACCTCACGCGGGACCCGGATGTTTTGGATACCTGGTTCAGTTCGGCGTTGTGGCCGTTTTCCACCCTGGGCTGGCCGGAAAAGACCGCCGATTTGGATTATTACTACCCCACGTCGGTCATGATTACCGGCTACGATATCATTTTCTTCTGGGTAGCCCGTATGATTTTCTCCGGCTGCGAGCAGATGAAGAAGATTCCCTTCCGCACGGTTCTGATCCATGGTCTTGTCCGGGATGACAAGGGCCGCAAGATGTCGAAGTCCCTGGGCAACGGCATCGACCCCCTGGAAATGGCCGAAAAATACGGCGCGGACGCTCTGCGCTTCAATCTGATCACCGGCAACAGCCCCGGAAACGATATGCGTTTCTACGCAGAAAAATGCGAGGCGATGCGGAACTTCGCCAATAAGATCTGGAACGCCAGCCGGTTTGTGATGATGAATCTTACCATTGACGAATACGCGCTCCCGGAGGCGGACCAGCTGGAACGAGAGGACAAGTGGGTGTTGTCCAAGCTGAATACGCTGGTGAAGGAGGTCACGGAGAACCTCGACAGCTATGAAATCGGCGTAGCCAGCGCGAAGGTCTACGACTTCCTTTGGGACACCTATTGCGACTGGTATATTGAGCTGACCAAGACCCGTCTGAACGGCGGCGACGAGGGGAAAAAGATTGCGGCGCAGAATGTGCTGTGCCATGTTCTGGTGGAGCTTTTGAAGCTGCTGCATCCGTTCATGCCGTTCATCACGGAGGAAATTTTCCAGGCCCTGCCGAAGAAGGCGGGCGGGGAAAAGGAGGCGTTCCTGATGTGCGCCCCGTGGCCGGAGTATCAGGAGGCCCGCCGGTTCCCGGAGGAAGAAGCGGCCATGGAAGCGGTGATGGACACGATCAAGGCCGTCCGCGCCCGCCGTGCGGAAATGAACGTCCCCCCCAGCCGCAAGGCCGAAATGCTGATTGTGACGGCCACGCCGGAGATTTACGCCCAGGGCCTGCACTTCATCCAGCGTCTGGCGTACGCGTCGGAGGTGACGTTTGCGGACGCGGCCCCGGCGGACGCCGGCGGACAGGTGACGGCGGTCACGTCCCGCGCCACGGCGTATATGCCCATGGCGGAGCTGGTGGACCTGGAAGCGGAGCGCGCCCGGATAGCCAAGGAGAAGGAGAAGGCCGAAAACGGACTGCGCCTTGTGGAACAGAAGCTGAACAATGAAAAATTCGTTTCCAAGGCTCCGGAAGCCGTGGTCAACGCCGAGAAGGAAAAGGCTGCGAAATATCGGGAGCTGATCGCCAAGCTGGAAGAATCCGCTAAGGCGTTGGGGAACTGAAGGGCAGCGGACGGAAAAACCCCGCCTGGACAACGGTTCAGGCGGGGTTTTCTTTTGGCAGGAGAGAGGGAGAAGGCATCTGACTTGAAATTTACAGTGTCAGCGGTGTATAATGACAGGAACGAAGGGAGTGGGATGCCTTGAAGCGATGCAGTGTGAACGCTGGAACGGTCGAAAAATAACAAAGGAGGAGCGTTCGATGACAGTTCCAGAGAAAAAGATATATCCCCGCACCGGAGATTTTCAAACGGTGTACCTCAAGGCAGTGATTACCAACCCGAATATTCAGGTTGGAGATTACACTATGTATAACGATTTTGTTCAAGATCCCACGCAGTTTGAGCGAAATAACGTACTCTATCATTATCCGATAAACCGCGACCGGCTGATAATCGGCAAGTTTTGTTCGCTCGCCTGCGGCGTACGGTTTCTGTTCAACAGTGCGAATCATACCTTGCAGTCTCTTTCCACCTACCCGTTTCCGCTGTTTTATGAGGAGTGGGGCCTGGACTGCCGGAATGTAACGGCGTCCTGGGACAACAAAGGCGATATTGTAATTGGAAACGATGTATGGATTGGCTACGAGGCGGCGATACTGGCGGGCGTCACGATTGGCAGCGGAGCCATTATCGGCAGCCGTGCGGTGGTTACAAAGGATGTGCCGCCCTATACCATCGTGGGAGGGGTTCCGGCGCGGCCCATCCGAAAACGGTTTTCGGAGGAAAAGATCGCGGCCCTGCTTGCTCTGAAATGGTGGGATTGGCCGCGGGAGCGAATCGAAAAAAACATAGAAGCCATTCAAACCGGGCAATGGGACCGGCTTCTGGACGGCTGAATCCGGCGGAAAATCCATGCATGGAACACAGCCTTGTATCATACCTGTAATTCCCCTGCTGCAAGCCTTTGACCGCTCAATAGGAAAATTTGGAGCATTTTGGTAAACATCTTTTGCCGGGAAACCGGAAAAAATAGCCAAATTCACTTGCGCTGCGGTGCGTTTTCTGGTATAATAAAGACAAGCTGTATGTATTGGCAGGGCGAGCCGTCGAGAAACTCCGGCCCCAGCTGGGATTTTATGTAAGAAAATCCGGGAGGTTATTTCTAAAACATCAAAATCATGCATATAAGCGTGTAAACCGGAAAACCAAGGCCGGTTTACGCGCTTTTCATATTACAAACATGAAAGGCAGGTGGCAGCTATGAGCTGGCAGGACGAATTGAGGAAGGGAATCCGGACGGCGGAACAGCTTGCGCCGTCGCTGGGCTGGACGCTGGAGGAAACGGCCCGCTATGGCGCGGTAATCGAGCGTTTTCCCATGATGATTACGCCCTATTACCTCTCCCTGGTGGATGCCTCCGACCCGGACGACCCCATTGGCCGGATGTGCATTCCGTCCCTGAGCGAGTTTGACCCGGGCGGGTCTTTCGACACCAGCGGCGAGGCGTCTAACACGAAGATGGAAGGACTTCAGCACAAGTACCGTCAGACTGCGCTGCTGCTGTCAACGAATCAGTGCGCCATGTACTGCCGCCACTGCTTCCGGAAACGGATGGTGGGATTTTCGGAGGAGGAGCTTAACCAGCGGGTGGACGAGGCCGCGGAGTATGTCAGGGCCCACCCGGAGATTTCCAACGTTCTGGTTTCCGGCGGCGATTCGTTTATGAATCCAAACCACATTCTGGAACGCTATTTGAGAGAACTGACCGCCATTGACCACGTAGATTTCATCCGGTTCGGTTCTCGGATTCCCGTGACGCTGCCGGAGAGAATTTATGGCGACGCGGAATTTTTGGAGATGTTCGCAAAGTATGCCAAGAAAAAATCCCTGTACTTGGTAACGCAGTTCAACCACCCGCGGGAGCTGACAGAGGAGGCTGCCAGGGCCGTCCGGGCGATGATCGAGCGGGGCGTGCAGGTGCGGAATCAGACGGTTCTGCTCCGGGGCGTGAACGACAGCGGCGAGACCCTGGGCGCGTTGCTGTCCGGGCTGACGCGGATTGGCGCGTGTCCATATTATATCTTCCAGTGCCGCCCGGTGACGGGGGTACACGGACGCTTCCAGGTCCCGCTTTCGGAGGGTATCCGGATTGTGGACGCGGCGAAATCCCGTCAGAATGGCTTTGGAAAATCGGTGCGGTACGCCATGAGCCACCCGTTGGGGAAGATCGAAATTGTCTGCCAATTGGAAAACGGAGAAACGCTGTTCAAGTTCCACCAGAGCAAATACGACGCGGACAGCGCGCGTTCCTTCACCCGGAAACTTGGGCCGGAAGACACCTGGCTGGATGATGATTTGAATGGATTTTGAGTTCTCATAAAAAATGCCCTGTGCCTTCTGGCACAGGGCGTTTTCATTGTTCAGCCGAGAGCTTTGTTCTTTTCGTAAGCGGCGATGACGGCATTGATCACAGCGGCGCGGAACCCGTGTTCCTCCAGCGTCCGCACGCCCTGAATGGTGGAGCCGCCGGGAGAGCAGACGGCGTCCTTCAAAACGCCGGGGTGCCGTCTGGTTTCCAGAAAGAGTCTGGCGGAACCCGCCAGCATTTGCGCGGCAAATTCCAACGCCTGGGCGCGGGGCAGACCGCAGGCTACGCCGCCGTCGGCCAACGCCTCAAGGAAAAGGTCCGCGAAAGCCGGGCCGCAGCCTGCCACAGCGGAAGCGGCGTCCATCTGGGTTTCCGGAATTGCGGCGAAGCGGCCCGCGCCGGACATTGCGTCCAGAAAAACGGCTTCTTCATCCGCTGTAACGCCAGGGCCGCAGGTGTAAAGAACCATACCCTCTCCGATAGAGGCGGGGGTGTTGGGCATAATGCGGAGAACGGGATAATTACCGCCCGCCAGCTCCTGAATGCGGGAGATGGTCAGGCCAGCCGCCATGGAGACAAGGACGAACCGGTCCGAACGGGCCGCGAGAACCGGCGCGATTTCCGCCAGCAAGCCCGCCGTCATTTGGGGCTTGACGCCAAGGAAAATGTAACCGGCGGCCTCTGCAAGTTCCGCGTTTGTCTTTACAGAACAGATACCGGCTTGATCCATCTCGTCAATCAGATTCCGGGCCTTTTCCGGCGTGCGGTTTGCGAGGTAAATGGATAGCGCGGGATGTGTTTTGCGGGATTGCGTAAGGTACGCGGCGCGGGCCAACGCGCCGCCCATGTTGCCGGTTCCGATAAAGCCGAAGCATAGTTCGTTGCTCATTGCGTGTCACCTTTCTCTCAACAGCATTGCAGGATCAGCCAAACCCGGTCAAAACGCCGGGCGGCGAGGTCCTCCTTGCGGATATAGAAATAAATACTGCCGCTGTCGCCAAAGTCCAGGGAGAAGTCCTCTGTCTGGACGCCGCTGTCCAGCTGAAACAGCAAACGCCAGCCGTCTAGGGACGTTTGCTCCGCCGCCAGCAGGTCCGCCTCGGGAATGTTCCAGCCGCCGCCCAGATAGTGCCCCCGGCTTACCAGCTCACATTGCATGGTCATGCTGGTTTGAATGATGTCTGGCCAGCCCAGGAGCTTGTGGGAGGGCGTGTTTTTTTCTCCCGACAGGGTGAAACGTACCGCTTCAAAAGCGTCCAGGTCTAATTCGCCTTCTGCTTTGCCCAGGGCCAGTGCAGCGTCATCGTAATCTGGATGGTCAGGCTCAGGTTTTCCATAGATGGGTAAAGGGGGAAGACGGCAGAAGCCGTCCAATTCCGCTGGAAATTCCGCCGGGCACAGGACCGTTTGATCCGGGAACCAAAACACGCGGGAACAGCCGGTATCCTCCGGGCCGAACCCCCAGCGTTGCGAATACAGCTCATAGAAGAAGGACAAGACTCCCTCGTGGGGAAGAAGGCCATCCAAATCCAGCGGGGCCAAAGCGGCGCAGTCGAATTGGGCAAGGAAGCTCAGGGGGCGGGGTTTTACGGTGGTGTCGTCAAAGGTGTCCGTATCAAAAAACGGCCAGACGAAGCCCGGCGGCACGTCGGGACGCCCGCCGAAGCGTCCGATTTCTGCGTTGATTTCCCCGCCGATTTCCAGCCGGACTGCGTTCCGCGCCATCCCGCGGAGCAGAGATTTCAGGTCCGTTTCCTTCACCGTCTACCGCACCTGCCCTTCGCCGTAGATTATGTATTTGCAGGAGGTCAGTTCCTCCAAGCCCATCGGGCCGCGGGCGTGCATTTTCTGGGTGGAGATGCCGATTTCCGCGCCGAGTCCGAACTCCCCGCCGTCCGTGAAGCGGGTGGAGGCGTTGACGTACACCGCCGCCGCGTCCACGGCGTCCAGGAAGCGCTGGGCGGTAAAATAGTTTTTCGTGACGATGCTTTCGGAATGTCCGGTGCCGTGGGTGTTGATAAAGTCAATGGCTTCCGCGGTGTTTTTCACAAGGCGGACGGCAAGAATGTAATCGTCGTATTCCGCGTCCCAGTCGCTTTCTAAGGCCGGTACAGCCCGTGCGCCGAGAATGGCGCGGGAGGCTTCGTCACAGCGAAGCTCCACATGATATTGGTCCAGAAGCGGGACGGCCTTTTCCAAAAACGCCGCGGCCACATCCTCATGAATCAAAACGCATTCCACAGCGTTGCAGACCGAAGGGCGGGAGCATTTAGCGTTTAAGAGGATATTCGCCGCCATATCCAGCTCGGCCTCTGCGTCGACGTAGATATGACAGACGCCCTCGCCGGTACGGATTACCGGGACGCTGGCTTCCCTAGCAACGGTGCGGATGAGCCCCGTGCCGCCCCGGGGAATCAGAACGTCAACATAGCCGTCCAAATGCATCAGCTCGTTTGCCGTCTCCCGGCTGGTGTCGGGGACCAAAGAGATGCAGTCCGCGGGAAGCCCAGCGTTTTCCAGCGCGTCCCGCATAATGAAGGCCAGGACGCTGTTGGAACAAAACGCCTCTTTTCCGCCTCGTAAAATACAAACGTTACCGGACTTCAGGCACAGGGCCGCCGCGTCCACCGTGACATTCGGACGGGCCTCAAAAATGATGGCGATCACCCCCAGCGGCACCCGCCGCCGTCCGATGATCAGCCCATTGGGCCGGGTTTCCATTTTGTCCACTTTCCCGATGGGGTCCGGGAGGGCGATCACCTGCCGCACGCCGTCCACCATTCCGGCAATGCGCGTTTCATCCAGGCGCAGGCGGTCCAGCATGGCGGGACGCATCCCGTTTTCCTGCGCGCTGGCGAGGTCCTGGGCATTGGCGGCGAGAATTTCCTGCCGCCGCGTCTCCAAGGTGCGGGCGATGGCTTCCAGGGCGGCGTTTTTCCTGGCGGTTCCGGCGGTGGAGAGGACGTAAGAAGCGGCCTTAGCCGCCTGTCCCTGCTGCTGCAATGCGGTCATAAAAAATACCTCCTATTTTTGAGCGCAGAATCGGGTCCCGATATCCTGGCCCTCCAAAATACCGTAAAGGTTTTCCGGATGCGCGCCGTTGGTAATCACCATATCGCATCCGGCCTCCATGGCGATTTTCGCGGCGGAAAGTTTCGTTGCCATGCCGCCGGTGCCCCGCCAGGTGCCCGCGCCGCCGGCCATTTCCAGGATCTCCGGCGTCAGTGCGTCCACGCGGTGAAGAAGGGCGGCGTCGGGGTTGGAGCGGGGGTCTGCGCTGTAAAGTCCGTCAATGTCGCTGAGGAGCACCAGCAAATTTGCCTGGCAGAGCGAGGCGACGATGGCGGAAAGGGTGTCGTTGTCGCCTAAAACCTTGTGGTGTCCGGTTTCGATTTCAGCAGAGGAAACGGAGTCGTTTTCGTTCACCACAGGAATCACATCCAGCTCCAGCAGTGTCGAAAAGGTGCTGCGCAGGTGGGCGGCGCGTCCGGGGTCGTCCACATCGTCGCCGGTGAGCAGAATCTGGGCCATGGTGCGGTTATACTCCGTAAACAGTTTATCATAAAGGTGCATCATGCGGCACTGGCCCACAGCGGCGGAAGCCTGCTTCATGCGGAGTTCCTTGGGGCGTTCGGCAAGGCCCAGGCGGGCCGTGCCCACGGCAATCGCGCCGGATGTGACCAGGATGATCTCATGTCCCGCGCCGCTGAGATCTGACAGAACCCGGACAAGATGTTCCATGCTGCGGAGGTCCAGACTGCCGGAGGGATGGGTAAGCGTGGAGGTGCCGACCTTCACGACAATGCGTTTCTTGCTCATATGTGCCTCCCAGGCCCCGAAGGGCGTGTTATCCCGATCATTATAGCACAAAGCGGCAGAAAAAGAAAGAGCGCGGGTTGAATCCGGCGGATGCCTGTGATAAAATCAAAGCCACCGGCAGCAATTGAGAAAAAGGGGGTGAAAACAGTGGCGGAATTTGCGCGCGCAGCGTTTCCCTGGATTTTAATGGGGTTATTTATGGCAGTGAGCTGTTCGCTGATGAGCAGCAAGGGTAAATAAATTCCGAAACAAAGGAGCGTCTGTATGAAATACACCTGTACCGTTTTAGCAGTGGCGGATATTGACGCGGCAAGAGCGTTTTATGAAGATTTGTTTGATTTGAAGGTGTATCAGAATTATGGAATCAATGTGTCATTCACCTGCGGTCTGGCGTTGCAGCAGGAATTTGACTGGCTTGTAAATCTGCCGAAAGAGTGCGTGTTGAAAAAGCCGAACAATGTGGAGGTATGCTTTGAAGAGGAGGACCTTGACGCATTTTTGAAGAAGCTGGAAGCGTACCCGGAGCTGGAGCGTTTAGGCGGCGTGGTGGAACACAGCTGGGGGCAGAGGGTGGTTCGGTTCTATGATCTGGACGGCCACATGATAGAGGTTGGCGAGAATATGAAAATGGTGGTAAACCGTTTTTTGGCTTCCGGTATGACGATGGAGGAAGTATCCGCGAAAATGGATGTGTCCCTTGCGGATCTAGCAACGCTGTTAAACGGCTGAAGGGTTTGCCTGGAAAAAGAAATCCGAAATGCTGCCCGTGGGGGCAGCGTTTTTTTGCAGGGAGTAATTTTCAGAAAAATGCAGAAGCTACTGGGGAAAGCGAGGGATTTTATGACGGAACCGACGAAAACAACCGAACCGGAAAACGAAACCAATGAATCCAAAGATACGGCCCAGGGCATTTTGGACTTTGGCTCTGCCATGACGGCCACGTCCTGCGGCAACATCTACTGTTTGACGATCATCGGCCAGATCGAAGGCCATATGGCAGCCTCGTCCAACACGAAAACCACAAAATACGAACACGTTCTCCCGCTTCTGGCGAAGCTGGAGGAATCGGAGGAAATCGCAGGCGTTCTGTTCCTTCTGAACACCGTCGGCGGGGATGTGGAAGCGGGTCTCGCCATTGCGGAGCTGATTGCGAGCATGACAAAACCCACCGTTTCCATCGTTCTGGGCGGAAGCCATTCCATCGGCGTTCCCCTGGCGGTGGCAGCGCGGAGGAGCTTTGCCGTGCCGTCGGCGGCCATGACCATTCACCCCGTCCGCATGAGCGGCACGGTCATTGCGGCTCCCCAGACGTACCAATATTTCCAGCGTCTTCAAGAACGAATTGTCTCCTTTGTCTCCGGACACAGCCGCATCAGCGGCGCGCATTTCCAGGAGCTGATGCTGAAAACAGACGAGATGGCAGCGGATGTGGGCAGTGTGATTTATGGCGAAGAAGCCGTGCGTCTGGGTCTGATTGACGAAGTTGGCGGCCTGTCCGACGGCCTTGCCTGTCTCTGCCGGCAGATTGAGGAACGGAAGGCGGAAAAGCCGCAGCCCAAGGACGAATAAATTCTATTCGCCCTCTGCGAGACGGTAGCCGACGCCGACTTCCGTGAACAAATACTCCGGTTCCGCAGGATTTTTTTCAATTTTCCGGCGGATATTGGCCATATTGACCCGTAGAATCTGATTGCTCCCCCCGGCGCGGGGACCCCACAGCTCTTTAATGATGAAATCGTAGGTCAAAACCTTCCCGGCGTACTTGCCCAAAAGGGCCACGATGCGGAATTCGCTCAGGGTGAGCTTGACGTTTTCGCCCCGGACCAGGGCCTGATGCTTGTTGTAATCAATTACCAGATCGCCGACGGTATAGGTGCCCTTCTGGGCAATTTCGTCGTTTCCGCTGGTGGTGCGGGTGTGGCGGATGGCCGTGCGGACGCGGGCCAGAAGCTCGTTGGTGCCGAAGGGTTTTGTCAGGTAATCGTCGGCCCCGGCGTCCAAGGCCGTCACCTTGTCCCGCTCGTGGGACCGGGCGGAGACCACCACCACCGGCAGGCTGGACCAGCCGCGAAGCTGCCGGAGAATTTCCAGTCCATCCATATCCGGAAGGCCCAGATCCAGGATAATGAGGTCCGGGCAGTGGGAGGAAATCATGGAGAGGGCCTCCGCGCCGCTGCGGGCCTGAACGGTCTCGTATCCGTTTTCGCTCAAAACGGCGGCAATAAATTGAGCGATGCTCTTTTCATCCTCAATCACCAGAATTTTTTCCCGAATCTGCATGATTACAATTCCTCCTGATAAACCGGCAGGCAGAAGGAGACTTCCGCCCCCTGGGGCAGATTTTTTGCGTCAATGGTTCCGCCGTGGGCCCGGACGATGGCCCGGCAGACGGAGAGTCCAAGGCCCATGTTGCGTTTGCCGTCGCCGTCGGCGTTTGGGCGGGGGGGGGTTGTGGAGGCGTCGAAGAGTCCGGCGGCGTTTTTTCCCGGAAGCCCTTGTCCGTTGTCCTGCACGGAAAAGCGGGCGAAGCCGTCTTCTTCCTGTAAAGACACGTGGATATCAGTGGTGGTTTTGCCGTGGACGGCGGCGTTTTCCAGCAGGTTTGCCAAAACCTGTTCAATCAGAATCGGGTCCATAGGGACCAGAAGGAGGGCGTCCGGTATGGAGACGGAGACTGTGATGGCCGGGAAACGCCGCCGGAATTTCCGCACGGCCTCGCCAAGAACCTCCTCCGCGGCCTCCGGTTCTTTGGTGATGCGGGCCTGTTCATCTCCGATCCGGGTGATGGAGAGCAGGTTTTCCACGACCCGGATGAGCCATTGGGCCTCCTCGCGGGTGTTTTCCAGAAGCTCCTGTTTCTCCTGATCGGACAGTCCGGGGTTTTCCAGAATGGCCGAGGTGGAGCCGACGATGGAGGTCAGCGGCGTACGGATGTCGTGGGAGACGGAGCGGAGGAGATTTGCCCGCATTTTTTCCCGTTCGTTTTCCGCCAGCAGCCGGGCCTGTTCCTTGGCCTGGGCGGTGAGGGAACAGGTGATGATGGAGACGGTCATGAGAACGAAAAAGGTCAGGGGGTAGCCGGAGATGGTGAGATTGAAGGCCCAGTAGGGGTAAGTAAAGATCAGGTTGACGCACACGACGCTCAAAACGACGGAAAGGAAGCCGTACAGATAGCCGGTGGTAAACCGGGAGACCAGCAGCACCGCCAGAACGAACACCGGCGGGGCGAAGCCCTGGATACTGCCCGCCAGCCGGAGAACGGAACAGACGGCGATGGTGCAGAGCAGAATTCCGGCCGTCACCAGCAGGTCCCGCCGGGAGATGGGAAAGAGCTTTGCGGTGATAAGTTTGTCAAAGCGCACGAAGGGTTCTCCTTTCCGCTGTTTTTCTACAAAGTCTATTATAACAGAAAATTGCGAAAAGGGAAATATGTATATTACGGTTTTGGATGGCAAAACCTAGAGCAAAATAAGGGGGAAACGGCAGTATGTTTGCAAGACGCACGGACTTGGCCCTGGAAGCGCGGGAGCTGTGGCAGGAGTCGGCGGAACGGACGACCCGCCTTGCGGGGGTGAAGGCCGCGAAGCAGAAGCAGGAGGGCTATCCGGTCACGCGGGTGGACATTTTGGACCATCGGGGAGAGGAGGCCCTTGGGAAGCCCCAGGGGAGCTATCTCACCATTGACCTCGCCAGCTTCTGGCAGCGGAAGGCGGACTTTTTTGAGCGGGCCGTCCGGGCGGTAGGAGGGCAGCTCAAGGCCCTGGAAGTGCCGGAGGGACCCGCCCTGATCGTGGGCCTGGGCAACGCCGCCATGACGCCGGACGCCGTTGGTCCGCTGTCGGTGGACAGCGTGCTGGTGACGCGGCATCTGATTGCCGCCATGCCGAAGCATTTTGCGGGCTTTCGCCCGGTGTCGGTGTTCCGTACAGGGGTGCTGGGGACTACCGGCGTGGAGTCGGCGGAGGCGGTCCGGGGTCTGGTGGAACAGGTGAAGCCCGCCGTTGTGATTGCCGTGGACGCGCTGGCCTCTCGCCGGGCGGGCCGGATGTGTACGACAGTGCAGCTGAGCAATACCGGCATTATTCCCGGTTCCGGCGTAGGCAACCACCGGGCGGCGTTGAATCAGGAGACGCTGGGGGTTCCGGTGTTTTGCATAGGGAT
This sequence comes from uncultured Oscillibacter sp., assembly GCA_910589315.1. Taxonomy (GTDB): domain Bacteria; phylum Bacillota; class Clostridia; order Oscillospirales; family Oscillospiraceae; genus Oscillibacter. The sequence continues at coordinate 40,470 of CAJUTB010000015.1, forward strand.
TCCGACGGTGGTGGACGCGGCGACTTTGGCGGCGGACCTTTTGGAAGAAACGGGCGTCGCAGAGCTGGACGAGACCCGTCTGCGCCAAGGGAAACGGCCGCTGCTGGTGACAACCCAGGACATTGACCAGCAGGTCCGGGACTTGAGCAAGGTGGTGGGCTACGGCATCAACTGGGCCTTGCAGGACCTGGAGATTGAGGAGATGAACGCGCTGCTGTCGTAGCGGCCGGCGCGTTCCCTACATAGGAAACATGGCGGCGGGAGAGAGTCCCGGTTCTTTTTTGTGGAAAGGGAGGGGAATTTTGTCGGAATTCCCCTTGCAAGCGGCGGAGAAATCGGGTAACATAGCAGGAAGGCGGTTTCGTGCGGAACGCGGACCGTCTGTATAAATTAAAGGAGGCGAAGACATTGAAGAAGCCGGAAAAGATTGTGCAGAAACGCAAAAAGAAACGAGAAAAACAGAATTTCCGTCAGGCGATGGAAAAAGAACTTCGGGAGCATAAAAGCTCCTTCATTGTTTTTTACATCCTGCGGGCGTTGGCCATTGTGGCCTTTGTACGGCAGCTGATGCGGGGGAGCTATGAGAGCGCGTTTTTCTGCGCGCTGACCTATCTTCTGCTGTACGTTCCCAGCTGGGTACAGGTAAAGCTGCACATTGAGCTCCCGCCCGCCTTGGAAATCACAATTCTGTGTTTTATTTATGCGGCGGAGATTTTGGGGGAGGTCAGCGCCTTTTATGTGGTCGTCCCGCACTGGGATACCATGCTTCATACGCTGAATGGCTTTCTGGCGGCGGCGGTGGGCTTTTCCATGGTCATTCTGCTCAACGATGACGAACGGCTCACCTTTGACCTCTCACCGTTTTTCCTGGCGTTGGTGGCGTTTTGTTTCTCCATGACCATCGGCGTCCTGTGGGAGTTTTTCGAGTTTGGCATGGATTGGTTTTTCCACACGGATATGCAGAAGGACACCGTCATTCATGCCATTTACACCGTGGAACTGGACCCCACCCGGAGCAACAAAGTGATTGCCGTCCCGGAAATCTGGGATGTAGCCGTCAACGGTGAGAGCCTGGGCCTGGGCGGCTACCTGGACATCGGCCTGATCGACACCATGAAGGACCTGTTTGTCAACTTCATCGGCGCGGTGGTGTTCTCGGTCACAGGCTTTTTCTACGCCGCCAGCAAGGGCCGCCGGAAAACGAAAGCACAGAATTTTGTACCCAGCCGGAAAGAGGCGGGCAAGGATTACCTGATTCAAGCCGAGGAGGAGAACCCGGAATAAACCGCATATCCTCCCGGCGCACGCGCATAAGCTGTCCCAGAAAGGGGAGGGCTTATGGAACATTGTCTGAAAACCGCCAGTCAGTTTCTCTGGGGACCGGGTACGCTGGCCCTGCTTCTGGGAACGGGTTTGTTTTTGACGGTGCGAATGGACTTTCTGCCCTGGCGGAACCTGGGGTATGCCCTGCGTTCCGCCCTGGGGCGGGAGGCCCGCCGGACGGGCCGGGACGGCGTGCCGCCGTTTTCGGCTCTAATGACGGCCCTGGCGGCGACCATCGGAACCGGCAACATCGTAGGCGTCGCTACGGCGTTGACGGCAGGCGGCCCTGGCGCGCTGCTGTGGATGGAGGTTTCGGCCTTTGCGGGGCTGGCGACGAAATATACGGAATGTATGCTGGCGGTCAAGTACCGCCGCCGGGACAGCCGGGGAATCTGGCACGGCGGTCCTATGTATGTAATGCGAAGCGTTCTGGGGAAACCGGGAACGCTTCTTGGCGCGTTTTTCGCGCTGTCTGCGGTGGGCGCTTCCTTTGGAATCGGCGGTATGACGCAGGCAAACTCCATTGCCGGAGCGTTGGAGACGGTGTTCGGCGTTCCGCTGTGGATATCCGGTCCGGCGGCGGCTCTGCTGGCGTTGGCGGTGATGCTGGGGGGTGTCTGGAGCATTTCCAAGGTCTGTACGGCCCTGATACCCGCGATGGGAATTTTCTATCTGGCAGCGGGCTTGGCGGTGATTTTCGGCAACCTGGAAAACCTTCCCGCCGCCCTGGCGGAGATTTTCACCGGCGCGCTCTCGCCCAGGGCCGCCGCAGGCGGTATCGCGGGCGCAGGCGTCCGGGAGGCGGTCCGCTGGGGCGTGGCCAGGGGCGTGTTTTCCAACGAAGCGGGCTTGGGTTCTGCGGCAATTTCCGCTGCCTCCGCCTCGACGGGCAGTCCGGTTCAGCAGGGCTATATCAGCATGACGGGCAATGTGATTGACACCATGATTATTTGCACCGTGACGGGTCTTGCGGTCTGCTGTTCCGGCGTGCTGGGCGCGGCGGACGCCGCCGGACAGCCTGTGAACGGCGGAGCGTTGACCATTTTGGCGTTTCGGACGGCGTTGGGACCGCTGGGGGCGGCTTTTGTAGCGGTCTCAATTGTGCTGTTTGCCTTTTCCACCATTCTTGGCTGGGAATACCAGGGAGAGACGGCATTTGTGTATTTGTTTGGAGAAAAAACGCTCCCGCTGTACCGCCTTCTGTTCTGCCTGACGGTGGCCTGGGGCGCGGCGGAACGGCTGGAGGTCGTGTTTCGCCTGTCTGACGTCTGCAATGCGCTGATGTGTATTCCGAATTTATTCTGCCTGCTGCTGCTCTCCGGCGAGGCGGCGCGGGAGACCAGAGATTTCCAGAAAATCCGCCGGAAAGTGTGAACTTTTTTCACTTGGGGCTTGCATTTTCTGGAATTGGTGATATGATAAACCAAATATCAGAAAAAGGATCTGAAGAATATGACAAAAATCGACATTATTTCCGGGTTCCTGGGCGCAGGAAAAACGACGCTGATCAAGAAACTGCTGGCGGAGGCGTTTCAGGGGGAAAAGCTGGTGCTGATTGAAAATGAATTTGGCGAGATCAGCATTGACGGCGGATTTTTGAAGGAATCCGGCGTGCAGATTTCCGAGATGTCCTCCGGCTGCATTTGCTGCTCTTTGGTGGGCGACTTCAACCAGGCGTTGAAAGACGTTGCGGCCCAGTTCCAGCCGGACCGTATCCTGATCGAGCCTTCGGGCGTGGGCAAGCTGTCGGACGTGATCGTAGCGGTGGAGAACACCGCCGCCGAGGTCTCCGGCATGAAGCTGAACAGTTTTGTTACTGTAGCCGACGCATCGAAAGTAAAGGTTTATATGAAGAACTTCGGGGAGTTCTATAATAACCAGATTGAAAGCGCGGGGACAATTGTACTTTCCCGGACCCAGAAGCTGACCCAGGAAAAGCTGGAAGCCGCCGTGGCCATGCTGCGGGAGAAAAATCCGGACGCGGCGATTTTGACCACGCCCTGGGACCAGCTGGACGGCAAAACGATTCTCACGGCCATCGAAAAGGTTTCGCTGGCGGACGAGCTGCTGGCGAAAATGCGTGCCGAACATGAGGCGGAGGAGGCTGAACACGCCCACCACCATCACGAGCACGATCAGGAGCATCACCATGACCACGGCCATGAGGAGCATGAACATCACCACCATCATGATCATGAGGAACACGAGCGCCATCATGACCATGATCACGAACATCACCATGAGCACGAGCATGGACACCACCATCACCACCATGCGGACGAAGTATTCACCAGCTGGGGGAAGGAGACGCCGAAAGCCTTTACAGAAGCGGAGATCGAAACGATTTTGACGGCTCTGGATTCCGGCGAATACGGCGGGATTCTACGGGCTAAGGGTATTGTAAACGGCAGCGGCGGAACCTGGATTGAGTTCGACTATGTGCCGGAAGAACATGAGGTCCGTGCCGGACATCCCGACTATACCGGGCGGCTGTGCGTCATCGGCGCGGAACTGAAGGAAGACCGGCTGGCAGAGCTGTTCGGCCTGTAATTTTGAGTGGAGGCGAAATCGGATTTCGCTGTATAAAAAGAAGGTTGCCAATGGATATCCCTGTTTATTTAATCACCGGATTTCTGGATTCCGGAAAGACCAATTTCATCAACGGAATTTTGGAGGACGGTTTTGCCCGTGAGGAAAAAACCCTGCTGATTCGCTGCGAGGAAGGCGAGGAGGCGTATAATCCGCGTGCGCTGGACAATGTGACAGTTATCGATATTGCGGAGGAGTCCGAGTTGACCTGTTCCCGCATGAAGTCGCTGGAAAAGCAGTACCGGCCCAAACAAGTGCTGGTGGAATACAACGGAATGTGGCTGCTGGAACGGTTTTACCGGGACGTATTGCCCGCAAACTGGATTCTCTATCAGATCATGACCTTTGTGGAGGCGTCGACGTTTGAGCTGTACGCCAAAAACATGGGACAGCTGATGATGGAAAAGGTCATCAATGCAGACCTGCTGGTGTTCAACCGCTGCACGCCGGAGCTGCGGGACGCGCTGCGCAAACGCAACCTGCGGATGGTGAACCGCCGGGCGGATATGTTCCTGGAAAACGAGGACGGCACAACGGAAAACTACCTCACCGGCGACGAGTGCCCGTTTGATATGAGCCAGGAAGTGCTGAACATCCCGGACGATGACTTCGGCGTCTGGTACGTGGACGTTATGGACCATCCGGACCGCTACGCGGGCAAAGAGGTCCGCATGAAACTGCTGATGTGCCATTCCAAGAATTATCCCGGCGTGCATTGCCCGGGACGGTTCGTTATGACCTGCTGTGAAAATGATATCCAGTTTTTGGGTCTGGTTGCAAAGGGCAGGGACTTGGACAAATACAAGAACCGGGAATGGGTTGAGGTTACGGCCCGGATGGCGGTGGAGGACCACACGGCGTACCAGGGGCAGGGTCCGGTGATGCATATACTGTCTGTAAAGCGGTGCGAAAAGCCGTTGCAGGAGGTTGTGACCTTCTGAGGCGAGCCGTTAAAGAGCGGGCGGGAAAATTTTTCCCGCCCCTTTTCCGCGGCCGGGGAAGGGCTGGAAACCCCTTGCGGCATCACAGTTTCCTTTGGATTCCCGGCGGCGGCCGGGGAGGAAAAATTTTTCGATAGTGGCAAATACGACTTGCGAAACAATATCTTGTGTATTATCATAGCAGTGCAGCCATAGATATAGTGGCTTGTGGAAATGCATGAATATACATAGGGGGAGAACGCATGAAAGTCATCAAGCGGAACGGCACAGAAGTTGCCTTTGACATCACCAAAATTCTCGCGGCCATTACCAAGGCCAATGAGAGCATCGAGGAAAGCAACCGCATGACGCCGGTACAGATTCAGCGAATTGCGGAATCGGTGGAGTTGGCGTGTCAGAAGACGAACCGTTCTCCTTCTGTGGAGGATATTCAGGACCTGGTGGAATACCAGATTATGGCCCACGGGGCTTTTGAGGTGGCGAAGAATTACGTCACCTATCGTTATACCCGCTCGCTGGTTCGCCGCAGCAATACGACGGACGATAAAATCCTGAGTCTGATCGAGTGCTGCAACGAGGAGGCCAAGCAGGAGAATTCCAATAAAAATCCGGTGGTGAATTCCACCCAGCGGGATTACATGGCCGGCGAGGTCTCCAGGGATCTGAGCGAACGAATGCTGTTGCCGGCGGAGGTGGTGGAGGCCCACAAGGAGGGTATCATTCACTTTCACGACTCCGACTATTTTGCCCAGCATATGCACAACTGTGATCTGGTGAATCTGGAAGATATGTTGCAAAACGGTACGGTTATCACCGGTACTCTGATTGAGCGTCCCCACAGCTTTTCTACGGCCTGCAACATCGCCACGCAGATCATTGCCCAGGTGGCGTCGAACCAGTATGGCGGACAGTCCATTTCCCTGGCGCACCTTGCGCCGTTTGTGGATGTGAGCCGGAAAAAGATTCGCAGGACCGTGGAACAGGAAATGGTTGAGATTAACGTTAATCTGCGGGAAGAACAGATCTGCCGTCTGGTGGAGGAGCGTCTTCGGGACGAGGTGCGCCGGGGTGTGCAGACGATTCAGTATCAGGTGCTGACGCTGCTGACAACGAATGGACAGGCCCCCTTTGTGACGGTGTTCATGTATTTGGGCGAGGCCAAAAATGAGCAGGAGCGGAAGGATCTCGCGCTGATTATTGAGGAGACGCTGGAGCAGCGTTATGAGGGCGTAAAGAATGAGGACGGCGTATGGATCACGCCGGCGTTTCCGAAGCTGATTTATGTTTTGGAAGAAGACAATATTCATGAGGATTCTCCGTATTGGTATCTGACCCGTTTGGCGGCGAAATGCACGGCCCGCCGGATGGTTCCGGATTATATTTCCGAAAAAAAGATGCTGGAGCTGAAGGTGGACAAGAACGGCGAGGGGCATTGTTATACCTGCATGGGCTGCCGGAGTTTTCTGACGCCTTATGTGGACCCAGAGACGAACCAGCCGAAATATTACGGGCGGTTTAATCAAGGCGTGGTCACAATCAATTTGCCGGATGTGGCGTTGTCCTCCGGGGGAGATATCGAGAAGTTCTGGAAGATTTTTGACGAACGTCTGGAACTGTGCCACAAGGCGTTGATGTGCCGTCACGAGCGGCTGAAGGGTACGCCGTCGGATGTCGCGCCGATTTTGTGGCAGTACGGGGCCTGCGCCCGTTTGAAGAAGGGGGAGCCGATTGATAAGCTGCTGTACGGCGGCTATTCGACGATTTCCCTAGGGTATGCGGGTCTGTATGAGTGCGTGAAGTATATGACGGGCAAGAGCCACACGGACCCCGCCGCGACGCCGTTTGCGCTGCGGATTTTGCAGCATATGAATGAAGCCTGCCGGGACTGGAAGGCGAAGCATAATATTGACTTTAGTCTTTATGGCACGCCCCTGGAGTCCACGACTTATAAGTTTGCCAAGTGCCTTCAGCGGCGTTTTGGAGTGATTGAGGGCATTACGGACAAAGGGTATATTACGAACAGCTATCATGTGCATGTTACGGAGAAGATCAATGCCTTTGACAAGCTGAAATTTGAGGCGCAGTTCCAGCATCTGTCTCCGGGCGGGGCGATCAGTTATGTGGAAGTGCCGGATATGCAAAATAATCTGGAAGCGGTACTTCAGGTGATGAAGTTTATTTATGACAATATTATTTATGCCGAGCTGAACACCAAGAGCGATTATTGCCAGGAGTGCGGTTGGGACGGTGAAATTCAGATCGTGGAGGAAAACGGCAAATTGGTTTGGTGTTGTCCGAAGTGCGGCAATACGAATCAGGATAAAATGAATGTGGCCCGCCGTACCTGCGGTTACATTGGCACCCAGTTCTGGAACCAAGGCCGTACACAGGAAATCCGTGACCGGGTTTTGCATCTGTAAGCGGCGGATGCCGCCCTTTTGGGGGCGCGCCTTGCGGCGCGGGTGGTGGTCAGCCATTTGCAATAGCTGGTCCAAATTTGAACCCCCCATTTTCTTTTCTCTGGCGAGAGAAAAGAAAACGGGCCGTTCACGGTCCAAAAGAAAAGAGCGTTTTGAGAGGATTGGTGCAAGATTTTAGATAGGTGGACCCTAAACGAGAAGTCCAAATCGACTTGTCTCTGCGTCTAACCCCGCTGCCGCTGCTGCGGTGCTTGGGGCGGGCCTCTGTGCCCGCCCATTCCCTTTCAACTGCAAAAGCGGGTGTCTCTATAACGACCTGGAAGAAACTCCCAAAATAAGGAGTGCTTATGTATTACGGGGAAATCAAAAGCTGCGATATAGCCAATGGCGAGGGTGTCCGGGTAACTCTGTTTGTATCCGGCTGCACAAACCATTGTGAGCACTGTTTCCAGCCCCAGACCTGGGATTTTGCGTACGGTCAGCCCTTTACCAGCGAAACCGAAGAAGAATTGCTGCGGCTTCTGTCGCCCAATTACATCAACGGCCTGACGCTCCTGGGCGGCGAACCCTTTGAACCGGAAAACCAACGCGTTTTACTGCCGTTTATACGGCGTGTACGGGACGTTTACCCGAAAAAAAACATTTGGGCCTTCAGCGGCTTTACCTACGAAGAACTCACACAAAGCTCCGGACATCCCCGCTGTGAAGAAACCAGCGAATTTCTGTCTTTGATTGACGTATTAGTAGACGGACGCTATATTGAGGCGGAAAAGGACATTTCCCTGCGGTTCCGCGGGAGCAGAAACCAGCGTCTGATTGACCTGGACGCCAGCCGGAAGGCCGGGCAATTGTGTTTTCTGCCGGACCGCGGAAAATAAGGGCGTCTGTTTTTTCAGGAGGTAAAAATGGTTACAATGGCACAGCGCATAGAAGCCCTGCGCACAGAACGAAACCTAAGCCGTCCAGCGCTTTCAGCGGCGTTGGGCTTTCCCCGCACGGCGATGGAGAAATTTGAAACCGGGCGTCAGACGCCTACCCAGGAACAGCAAACCAAGCTGGCAGATTATTTTGGAGTATCCCTCGCGTATCTCCGTGGAGAGATTGATGACCCAACGCAAACGGACTCCTGGTTAAGCGGCAGTGTACCAGACGATGTGCCCGATCCGGTTCCTGTGTCCCGGCCAGCAGCAAAACCCCGGCCAGCGGCAGTACAGGAGGATGGCGCGGTATTTGGGGCGTTGCTCAAAAGCCCGTCGTTCCAATCGCTGGTACGTTCGGCGGCATTGGAGGCCCTTCGTTCGCCCGAGGGACAAGAGCTGCTTGCAAAAGCGATTCGGAAAGAACTGAACCGCAGATAACAAAGCGTCGATCATACGGCTCAAGACTTCAAAAAAGGAAGCTATGGAATTTTCCATGGCTTCCTTTTTGCTGTTCTGCGAGCTTATTTTTTGGAAACAGACTGTCCGCAAATGAAAGTGGTCATTTTTGATTTTTTTGATTTTTGCGAGTCATTCTGCGTCCGGACATCTTGTTCCAAATGCCATGCAGCAACCCGATTTCATACTCGGACAAGGCAAGACCCTCCCGAAGCAAAATGGCATCCGAATAGGCCAGTATTTTCTCAATCTCACCGTTTCGCTGCCAAAGGTCCATCTTCTGTAAATCCAGCCGTTCCGCCATTCGCATAGGAATCCGCATCTTACGCATTTCACTTGGCTCAAATGTAAGAACGCCGCCGCCATAGCTTCGTCCAATGGTTTCGCTCAAGGCAAAGGTGTAGGTGTTCAGGAAAGCCGCGGCAACCGACGGACCCTGCACGCCGTCCAAAAACCGGACCTTATGAAGCGTATCCGTAACCAATGCGTGTTTAACATTCAGAATCATCCTGGGATACAGGTGGGCTTGGCGAATCAAAAAGGCATCTGCACGCCAAGTCTGCGGCACATGATACCATTTCGTACGAATGCGGCATTTATAATTTTTATGAAATTCCTCATCTTCGCCCCATTGGATATACCTCCGCTGTTCTTCGGTCAGATCCTTGACATCCACATTACCAGGGGCAAAGAAGAATACCCGTTTGCCAAATGAAACCAGGTTTGAATAATCTTCATCCGTCAGCTGCACGCCCTTGAGCTGTTCGGAACGGCTGATGATTGGCAGGACGCTGTCCTGAAGATGAGATTCTGCGACAGCCTCCTGATTGATCACAAAAAAATCATTTTCTCCGCTGACAAGCCCAACATTAATTTCATATAAATCGGTTGCGTTTGTAATTCTTGCGTCGTTGTTGAGCCGTTGAAGCAGGTCCAATTCTTCATTCGATAAATAGTATTTGACCCACTTGTCCGTACTGTGGTCGGAGGGCTTCGCTTCCGCCTTTTCCAGGCAGGACTGGCCTTGTTCCACCAGATCGTCCAACCCGTGAAGTTCCACGACTTTAATCCCCTGCCTGCCGCGGCCCCGCTCTCCAAGGAGTAAGACGACTTCCTGCTGAATGTCCTCAAAAAGCAGGCGTTTGAAGGTCACAAGCGTTAATTCGTCAAAAAAAATGCTGAGGAACTGCCTTGCTTCCGCTGCGTAATTGACCTGAAACAGCTCCGCCGGAATCACCATCCCAACACGACCGCCTGGGTTCAGGGCTTTGCAGGAAAGAACCAAAAAAGGAAGCCAGATATTGGTCAAACGATTCGGATGAAACCCGTGCTTGTTCATCAGCGAAAAAGCGGTTTTTCGATACTTCTCCGTAAAGTTCTGATATCGGATGAAGGGGGGATTTCCAACAATGACATCAAACTGTTTTTTTTCATCAATCGTTTCTTCATAATAGGTGAAGAAATCCTCGCAGATCACCGTTGCGCCATACTGCGCCGACTTCCCGGCCTCGCCGCCGTCCAGCTCGATGCCAGTGACGTTTTCTCTGATCTGATCCGCCGTGGCTCCCAAGGCTCCAAGCCTGCGGGTAATCGCGCTTAGAAAACTGCCGTCGCCGCAGCTTGGCTCCAGGACCGAATCTTCCGGAGATCGAATCGCCCATGCTGCAATAAACTCTGAAATTTTATCGGGGGTATAATATCCGCCTCTTAACTTGTTATAACCCTCCATAGGTTTCATATTGATTCCTCATTTTCCTGGGATTCAACCTGATATAATTCGCTGACCGCATGATTCAGGTCCTTTGTTACAGCTGCGATGGAGTGGCCGAAAACCGTTCTCTGCACAGCGTTTGGCGCAGCTGCGGCTTGCTCTTTCAGCTGCATAATGGTGCGTACCAGCTCTACAATTTGATCGTGTTTAGCGGTTTCCGCCGGATTTTCGAAGTCGATTTTGTAAATCGGCAGCGTTGCAATAAACTGCTTGCCGTGCGAATAATAATCGCCCCGGAAGGCGCTGGCCTTGTTTTTCACAAGGAGTTCCATCAGCCAATGATTCAAAATGGCCTGGATGTAGAAAATGGATTCTCTGGAAGAGGACTTCATCTCCAAGCCATAAAAGGGGCCGTTGCCGCCGCCTGTAAACACGACCATTTCATTATCATAGACATAGTTGGAGCTTGTAGACAGCACCGGCCAGATCAGATGCTCGCCGGACAAAAACCGCCGGATGCTCTGACTGCGGCCAAAAGCAAACCAATTTTCATCGGTGCGGCTGGGCATATTCCGCTGATCTAATTTCTCCCGAAATTCGTTCAAATAAGCATACGCATGTGGATAAAGCGTAATCATTTCGTCCGTGCTGTACACGGCGGGCTTTGCGTTCACCCTTTTGTAAGGGAAGATGATAAAACTGTTTGCGACGATCTTTTCGTAGCGGACAAGCCGCGTATCATAAATGCTTTTTCGCAGGATGCCCTTTTCGATCTGGAATTCCCGGCCCTGGGGATCGTGGGAATAAATAAAGTCATGGTCCTCGCGGTCTGCGCGGATGATGTAAATGGGGTCTGCGCTGGTCTGTACGCCTACAAAGATGTCGGCCAGGCTGGACAGCGGAACACAGGAAGGGGCGATCTGTTCCAGATGAGCGGCAATATTCCGGGGCAGGAACTCCCACGGCTGACCGCTGATATAGGCCGCCGGGTAAGGCTGGTATTCTGCGCTGTGATCGAATAGGAATTGATTCCAATTCTGCACAAAGCCGATTTCAAAAGTTGGATTTGCCTGTTTTGAAAGCACTAAGATACACGTGTAAGTGCTTCGGTTTCTGAAAACCTGATGAGTGCCGAAGTGCAGAATCTTCCGGACACATGAAACGCTGGTGAGCAAGCCTCTCAATTCCCTGCCGGCCTGAATGTTCATAAATTTATGAGGAATAATGTATCCCAATATTCCATGTGCATTCAGCAAAGCAAGCCCTTTTTCAAGGAACAAATAGTATTTGTCCAAGGTGTCGGTCTGCGCGGTGGCGTAAGGAGAGTCCTCGCTTTTGTAAAAGTCGTATTCCTCCCGGGAATAATGGACCATGTTCTGAACGCGAATATAAGGGGGATTGCCAACAATTGCATCAAATTTCCGGTTACCGAACGCCGCGTCCCAATCAAACATTTTCAGTTTGTTCATCAAAGCAGCGTCCCGGTAAACGGAGCGGTTAAAGCGTGCATAAGACTTATCCACGAGGCTGTTTCCGTTTTTTATATGTTCGTCCAGGTTGGGAAGAAAGCGTTCGTGAGTCCGCTGGCGGAACGCCTCGACTTCCTCCAAAGAGGTGTTTTCCAGCGCTTTCAGGAGCAGGCTGAATTTTGAAACTTCCACGGCAAGCGGGTCGATATCCACGCCGAAAATATTGTTCTGAAGGATGGCGCGTTTTTTCTCATAAGCAAGAATAAAGTTCGTACTGCCGGGCTGCTGGCAGATGTCGCCGCGCCGCATGGCGTTTTCCGCATCGTGTCGGCGGTAGAATTCAATATGAAAGTTCACGATGTACTCAAACGACGACAGCAGGAAATTTCCGGAACCGCAGCAGATATCCGCAATGCGGTACTGTACCGTTTCACCCGGCGTTTTGCCGTCATACAAAGGGTGGAGCGTTTCTTCCACGATAATGTCCGTAATATTTTTGGGCGTGTTGACAGCTCCCTGGGAATCCACAACTTCGGGTTTTTCCTGCGCTGTGATGTGGCCGTCTTCCTGAAGGACCAGGGATTCGGCCAAAAACAGTTCGTAAATCTGCCCGATGATGTAGGGGTCAATTACGCTGAACTCATAGGAGCTGTTCGGATAATATAAGTTCTGGAATATCTCCATAATAACGGCGTCGGATACTGTGAGGCTGTCCTCCTCCAACGTGGAAAACAGTCCGGAGCCATACTTTTGACCGGCGGCGGCAAACAGGGCTTTCAGGGCTTGATAGCTAGTAATTCCGCGTAACGTTTCAAAAGGTTCAAAGCCCCGGTCCTCACAAATCCGGAGAAAAATCGTCCGGTTCAGAATCCGCTGAACGAAAATATTAAGGGTTTCGATGTCCACGCCGGTATGTCTTTGAAGAATATCTTCCCCGAGCAGATTTCGCCAGGAGCGGATTTGATCAAGGAAATACAGATCAAACGGCTCTCTGCGAAGCGCGCCGCGAATCGTACCGAACTGACGCTCAAAATCGCCGTTTAATACGGATTCCTTGGACAATAACTGATAAATTTCCTTAAATTTCTCTGCATATTCCTCAAAGTGATAATGAGCGATCATGGCAACGCTGATTTCGTCGCCCTCCTGCGGACGAAACGAGCAGTCGTAAAGGTAGAGGTCTGTAAAATTGGTTAAAACCGAGACCTTCAGATTTCCGCTCCAGCCGTACCGGCGGAGCTGGAACGCGGGGGCCGCATCGACGGTAATATTGACGGAAGGCTTTTTGGTTTCCAGGAAATAGAGCGTTTCCGTACCGACCTTAAAGGAGTAGTCCGGTTTTTTGCTGCGGCGAATACCGCCTTCTTCGACGAGGACGGTGGCTTCGTGGGTGACTTCCCGCAAATGCTGGGGCAAGCCCTGTTCGTTGTCCACGTCCCAGCCGAGGAGCTTGAAAAAACGGTTTACGAAATCCACGCGCAGCTGTGTTTCGTTGTAAGCAGCCCTTTGGAATTGCGTATAATGATCTCGGTAAGTCTGAACCAATTCGGAAACCTGGGCAATACGTGCAGTCATCATCTCGGGTGTCATTTCGGCAATTCCTCACTTTCGGATAAGAGACCGGCAGAATCTCCGGGAGTGTAATTAAGCATGGAGCGTTGTTTTGAGCAGTTCCGCCGCGCTTTCCTCGGCTGGGTCGTTTGTTCCCAGCTCGCCGCGGAACGCTCGGGCTAAAATCACTTTTTTCATAGCGGCAATTTGTTTCAGAGCTGCTTCAGCGGCTTCTTTGGTTTGTTGCTCTGTCTTTAACACTGTGCTTAAAATCTCGATGATTTCTTTTTGTTCGTTTTTTTTGGGCATACGAATGTGCATTGTAGAGATATTTTTCAGACTGATATTTGCACGAGCAGTTTCAACTTTATTATCATAATAATATAATTGTGCAGTTGGAGAATTCAAGTACAGGCATATGAACTCATTACTAATTCCCGATTTTAGGCGTATAATGCAAACAGCTTGATTTGTATTTGCTAATTGATGCAAATTATAAATTGCCGCTCTGCCTATGGAAGCTCCAACGATATTAACTAGGACATCTCCATAGTTCAAAATAGAGCGTTTTTGAATATCATTTATTTGGTTGTTTAGATATTTCTCTTTTGTTAAGTCCAAATATCCTTCCCGCACATTTTCGCTGGTTATAAATAAGGTTTGAGATTTGTCATCTGTATATTCTACGCCTTGCCAGCGTGGAGACGCACCCTTGGTTATCAGTTCTGCTTGTTCACCAATCGTCGTATCTGTCCAGCTATCCAGCCCTATTCCATGCGCTTTCCGCCACCGTTCTGTCAACTCCCCCGTAAACGCTTTGTGCAAAATTGCCGCTTTCCGCAGTTCAAAACTGTCCACAACTGCCTGGGCCTTTTCCTTCGCCTCATCCAGCTTGGCAAACAGGCTTTCAATGCGGGAGACAATGCGTTGTTGTTCGGGAAGGGGAGGAAGTGGAAATGGCATGGAGAAAAACAGTTCTTTATTAAGGTGAGGAACGGCAGAACCTCTTTTATTGCTTTTATACAGCTCTTTTTTTGTTTCAACGTAGTATTGAAGATAATCAGGAAAAACAGCTGATACAATGTTTAACGCCCGAAATGTACTTCCCATATACCCATCATGAAGTATGGTAAAGATTTCCCCTGAATTTTCTCCATCGACCAAAATAACTTTTGTTCCGGATGGAATAAACCTACCGGAATCAATTAAATCAGCCTCTTTTGTTCCGCGTAAACATTTTACATCCCAATATGGATATTCTGTGTTTTCCTTTTTTTCACCATTTGATAAATTGCATATTATTTTTTGCGGAATATAGCACCAATTCTCAGGAATCGGATATGGCTGCTTCTTCACAGGAATAAGAGCTTGTTCCAGCGTTTCCTCTGGCGACAGCTCTTTCGCTGCCTTTTTTCCTCTGGCCATCTTACACCTCCGGATGTTGCAGGGCCTTTAGCGCGTTTACCACGCTCTGCAAGAGGTCCGCCGCTTCTTCCAGCTGTGCGATGGCCTCCTCGCCGCTCTCAATCGGGTCGGGCAAATCATCATAGTCAGCCATGGAATCATCCCGAATCAACCCAAGATCGAGGCTGTTGCCCTTCTGTGCAATCTGCTCACGGGTGAACACGCTCCACCGTTCATCCTGCACGGAGCGGCGGTCTGCGGCCTCGAACGCCGCCTCAAAGCCTGCGAAATGCTCGGTTTTCAGCGGACTTGTCTTGCCGAAGGAAGGCATATTGGTGCGTAGGTCATAGAACCAGACCTCCTGCGTGTTGCCCTTATCCGCCTTGCCGCGGGTGAAAAACAGCACGTTGGTCTTGATTCCCTGGGCGTAGAAAATGCCGGTGGGCAGGCGCAGCACCGTATGCAGGTTACACTTATCCATCAGGTCGATACGGATTTTCTCGCTCTCGCCGTCCGCAAAGAGGACGTTATCCGGCAGGACCACCGCGGCGCGGGCTTTTCCGTCCGCGTTCAGGCTGCGGTAAATGTGCTGCAAAAAGTTCAGCTGCTTATTGCTGGTGGTGTAGGTGAAATCGTCACGGGTCGCGCGTTCGCCGCCCTTCTTGGTTCCGAATGGGGGATTGGTGAGGACCACATCATAACCCCGCATACGCTTGCCAAGATTGGACAAGGTATCGCCCAGGATAATTTCACCCTCCATATCGTGGAGCATGGCATTCATCAGAGCGAGGCGGTGGGTGTCATGTACCAGCTCCATGCCTGTAAAAGCCTCTGTGCGCTCAAAGGCGGCGGTGTCAGCGTCGAGGTCAAAAAAGTCGTCGGTTTGGTTTGCGACATACTGATGGGCGGCGATCATAAAGCCGAACGTGCCGCAGGCAGGGTCGTTGCAGCGTTCTTTCGGCTGGGGTTTCACCAGGCGGGTTATGACATCAATCAAGACGCGGGGCGTAAAATACTGTCCTGCGCCGGATTTTTTCTCGTTGGCGTTCTTCTCCAAAAGCCCTTCGTACAGATTGCCGAGTCCTTCCTCCCGGGCGGAATACCAGTCCAGCCCGTCGATGGAGGCGATGATTTTTTCAAGGTTTTTCGGCTCGTCAATGTTGGTGGCCGCGCCCTGGTAGATTTCGCGCACGCGGCCGGTACAATTTTCCCCCAGGTGGTTCAGCAGTTCCTTATAGAATTTTTTCAGTTCAATGCCGCTTTTGGTCTTCAGGCTGTCCCAGCGGTAGGCTTCTGGGATCTGGCTTTCTGCGTCCGTTTCCTTCGCCATTTTCAGAAAGAGGATATAGGTCAGTTCCGTGACATATTGGTGATAAGTAATGCCGTCGTCACGAAGAACGTTGCAGAGGTTCCAAAGTTTGGTTACGATTTCCTGTGTGGTCATGCGGGTTTTCCTCCGTCGTCGTATAGATATTCATTCAGTTCCAGGAGAACATTTTCCAGTTGGCCGCCAAACGCTTTGTTGATTTTTGCGAAACCGCCCTGTGCCTTAAAACGTCCGTCTTCATCGAATACGGTTACGTTCAAAACCGATTCCTCCAGCAGATATTTTTCCATTCTGGCAATCCAGTTCAGCTCCTGCTTTGAAAATTTGCGGGTCTTTTTCAGCCTGTCCACCGCCTGCCGGATTTTCACTTCATGAGAAATCAGGGTGGAGCCGATGGCATACCGGCGGATTAGGCTGATGATATCGGCCGTAATCTCCTCGTTGGTCATATGCGAAACGGCAGTGTTGAGCTGCCGGGTGGTAAAGCCCTCCCTGTCCAGCGTCAGGCGCAGGGATTTCAAATCCTCACGGGTCAGCTCTTTCGGCCTTGTGCAGACGATATTCAAAGCGGCAATCTTATTCAGATTGGTTTGAATGTAGTCTGCGAACGCGTCCAGGTAATCTTCGGGTTTGCTGCCGATTCCATAGCCCCGGCTGTGTTCCAGAAGCTTGTCTTCGTGTTCGGAAATCACGACCGGGCGGCGTCTGTCTTCTTTGAGCTGTTCCAGCATTTTGAAAAGCTCCGCGCTGGCAAGCAGACGCTTCTTTGCATCCGCCGGACTGCTCTGCTGAATACCGGCAATGAATTGAGCCGGGTCTTGTCCTCCTGTCATGCTGATAAAATGCTCCATCGTTTCAGAGCGCATGCAGCGTTTTTTTCGTTGCAGTTTTGCAAGAATTTGGTCGATCTGGTTTTGTACCTGATGTTCATTCTCCAGGACTTCCAAGCCATCCAAAAGCTGCTCAAATGTAGAACTGGGGTTGGCCGCAACGGGTTTCATGGTGCTGACCGCTTCCAGGGATTCGTAAACGCCGACAGGGTCGTATATTTCAAAATGGGTTTTGTGGATTTGGGGACAGAGCCGGGTTGCGCGGCCCATCATCTGCTCAAATAGGATGCGGGACTTTACACGGCGCATGAAAACCAACGCTGTGATTTCCGGAACGTCTATGCCGGTGGTCAATAAATCCACCGTAACGACAACGCTGGGAAAGCGTTCGTTCTTAAAACGGTTGATGGCCTCCTGCACTTTTTTCCTGTTGCCGCCGCCCACCGAGCCGGTGATCTTCATAATGGCGTCATTGTCCACGCCGGTTTCCGCATAAATCTCCTTCAGGATTTTTACGATCAAGTCAGCATGGTCATCGGTGACGGCATAGATCAGCGTTTTCCCCTGCACATGGGGGCTTTCCGGGTCAATATCACGGGCGATTTCCGTCAAAACCGTCCGGTTGAAGGACTCGGTTATGACCTGGCGGTTAAAGGATTCTACATCAAAATCCAATTCATCATCCAAAAGCTCCGAATTAGTGACTTCACCGGTCACAGGGTCATACAGAGCAATGGTATCACCCTTTTGGTAATGGATTCCCTCTGTGCTCAATTTGGTTGGCAGTCTATGGGGCGCGTCGTGGTCAACCAGATACCCCTCAATGACCGCCTCACGGTAAGTATATTTGAACACAGGCTGTCCGAAGATTTCGGTTGTCTGTAATGCCGGCGTGGCAGTCAGCGCGATTTTCACTGCATCAAAGTATTCCACTACGCTGCGGTATTTGCTCTGATAATCGAGCTGGTCACGGTAAAGGGTTTCATCCTCGCCCATTTCTTTGTCCAATATGTAGCCTCTGTGCGCCTCGTCAATGATCACCAGATCAAAGTCTGAGACGGCGGGCATAGAATCCTCGTTATTGTATAAAATCCGCTTGACCATGCTCTGTACGGTGGCAACCTGGATGCGGGTTTCGCGGTCAATGGCTTTATCTTCCAGACCCTTGATGTTGTAGATGTCATCCAGAGTCATCAAATCTTCCAGCTTGACTTCCCGAAACACATCGGAAGCCTGTTCTCCCAGAGAGGTTCGGTCCACAAGAAAGAGGATTCTGCGAAAGCGTCCTGTTTTCAAAAAGCGGTAGATCATGCCTAGGATCGTACGCGTTTTGCCTGTGCCGGTTGCCATAGCGAGCAGGATACGGAGCTGTCCATGGATAATGGCTTTTTCCGCGGCCTCAATGGCCCTGATCTGGTATTCCCGAAGATTGAGGCCATCTTTATCACGTAATAGATCATACGGCATTTCCTGCAATTCCTGATTCCGTGCAGAAGTATCTTTTTCAAGCAGCTCCAGTATTCCCGTTGGACTCATCCAGCCGCGCAAGGCTTTGGGCGCGTAATCGGGCTGCCTCAAATCCAGAAACCATATGCCGCTTTTGGTGTCGTATTGCTCTAAATATGGTCTGCCGTTAGTTGCAAAGGTGAAGGGGACTTTATAGCTGCCCCATATTCCAATTTGATAGGCTTTGTCCGCGCTGCGGATATTTCGGGAATAATCCTTGCACTGGTAATCAATGACAGAGGGGATATCTTTATGGATTGCTTTTGCCTCAATAGTAGCCACCATTTGCGTATCAATAAACAGGGCGTAATCAACATAGCCCTGGTTGCCGGTGGTGGAATCTGTGGGCCATTCGGCAATTGCAACATTATGTCCCTTGGCAGGGCGGGTTCCCTTGGAGTAACGCAGATGTTCCGTGTCGGCTTCCCAGCCGACTTTACGAAGCTGTTCGTCAATCAAATAGCGTGTCTCTGCTTCTGATTTGACTCTCTGGCTTGCCGCCATGCCGGAACGTTTCTTTCGGATTTCCTTTCCAATAACAGGGGCGGCGGCGGCTGTTTTGACTGCTTCTTCCAGCAATTGGGCTTCATAAGCCTGCTCGTTCTGTTTACAGGCTTCCGCGGGTTCCGGTGTGTCAGATGGCATGACAAACGGTTGATTCTGATAGTTCCAGTCGCC
Organism: uncultured Oscillibacter sp.; assembly: GCA_910589315.1. Taxonomy (GTDB): domain Bacteria; phylum Bacillota; class Clostridia; order Oscillospirales; family Oscillospiraceae; genus Oscillibacter. The sequence continues at coordinate 59,595 of CAJUTB010000015.1, forward strand.
GTAAGTCTGCATAAACCATTCGCATAAGCTGTATGCCATTTCAAGCAGTGCTTTTCCATTTTCGACGGAAGCATAGTTTTCATGTACTGCTTTATTACGGGTTTTACGCAGAGCGTGAAGAATATCGGTCAAGTCACGTGTGATCATTCCATCACGAAATAAAGTGTCAATTCTGTTTACGGCTGTGTTATCAAATGGCAGAGGAATATGGTCGTAAGAAAAACACAAATTGACAATGGTTTCACCAATCATGCCCAGCTTCAAGAGGCAGGAGTTGGAATCGCTGTATAGATATTTTTCAGCCAGTTCTCCAAAGTTTGTCAATACTGGGAAATGACTGTTTAGGAATTCAAAATTCGACTTCATAGTGGCCTCCTTGCTGGTAATTTTGATTGCTTTAATTGCTTTATTTATAGTCTGGGATATATCAGCAGTACGCCACGGCAATTCTGCTCAACATAGATTATCCATGCCTGTAATTATATACAAATATTTCGACAAAGTACAGTCTATTTTAATATGTTCTAAAAATCCTTTATACGCAGTGACACCTAGCGTCTGATGCAGCCTTTTCCGCCGAAAGGAGGAAAGTATTTGAAAGAACTCTGTTGCCCCGCATTCTAATTGTTGAAGATGATACCGATATTAACAACTCCACCGCCGAATATCTGCGGAGGCAGGGCTGTGAGTGCGTCCAAGCGTTTTCCTGCACAGAGGGGCGGCTGCTTTGGCAAGCTGGCGGTTATTGATCTGCTGTTGATGGACCTGATGCTCCCAGGGCTGTCCGGCAGTGAGCTGATTGCGGAGATTCGCAAAACCAGCCAAACGCCGGTAATTGTCCTGCCCGCTAAAACCGAGCCGTCCGACAAAGTGGAGCTGCTGGGTCCGGATATTTGTGCAGCTACGTCACGCCAGAGCAGTCCCTGCGGGAGCATTTCTGCGTTACGGGGAGTGGGTGCTGTACCAGGAGAAAATGACGTTGACCGCCGCCAGTCAGCCGGTCAATCTCACCGCCCATGAGTTTAAGAAGTTGTACCAATAGGCTGAAATCTATTCAACAGAGTGTGAAAAGCGGCAAGTGTGTAGATCGTTTCATGGATTCTTCTACGCCGTATGCATCTGCTCGCCGCCCCTTTCCAGTTCCCGTAATTTTTTAAGAAATCATTCTCAATTTGAAATCTTCTGTTTTCTACGTCCAATTGCCGCCCGATGCAGTCAACATCGCCTGTAATCGTTCTTTTTACGATAATTTCCGCTTTTCGTTCATACTGCTTCGGATGCAGATCCGCAGCCCCCCTTCGTCTGATACTTTCGCAGCCACGCCTGAGAGTCGCTCAATCGTATGCCAAATCTTCCTGTATCTGTGTACCGCCCTTTCGCATTTTCAGGTAATCTTCCACTGCCTGTATTTTTCCTCCGGTGCTATTTTCCCTTTTAAGCGCATGATATAACAAAAACAGATGCATCCTTGCTCAAAAAGCGTGTTTACGATTTGCTGTTTCTGGCGCATAAATTCCTTGCGTTCCTTTAGGCGGTAAGACTTGCCCCTGATGTTAATGACGGTGCAGTGATGCAGGATGCGGTCCAAGATAGCGGAGGCGATGGGGACATCGGCAAATACCTCGTTCCACTGGGAAAAAGTCTTGTTGGAGGTAAAGACGGTGGACGTTTTCTCATACCGCCTGGCAATCAGTTGGAAGAACAGGTTTGCGCCCTGGATATCTATAGGGAGGCAGCCGAACTCGTCGATGATAAGCATCCTGTACTTGGCGAGAACTTTGAGCTTGTCCGACAGACGGTTTTCGAAATGGGCCTTCTTGAGCTGTTCAATAAGCTGGTGGCAATTGATATAGTAGGTAGAGAAACGGCGCTGAGCCGTCACGAGGCCCAGGGCAGACAGATGGGACTACGCCTGGCGGGCCGAGGAAGACCACATTTTCTCCGTTTTCCAGGAAGCGCATGGTGGCCAGCTCGTCAATCTGACGCTTATCGATGGAGGGCTGGAAGAAGAAATCAAAGTCGTCCAAGGTCTTCTTCGCTTGGATTTGGCCTCGTCTGAAAAGATATGATCCAAAATCTCCACAATATTGAGATTCTCCGCCACCGCTTGCTCCAGGTAGTTGTCCAAAATCTCCAGTGTGTTCTTCATCTTACCACAAAGGCTGATTTATTCCTCGCGGTATTGTCCAGCTCCTTTGTGTTGTTTTAGCTGATGTCCTTTGCCAACGCAGTCTTTTCCGCCGCGTTCGTTCCCTCACCGCCTAAACTGCGGCTCATACCCCGCTGTTTCCTCACTGACTTTCCTGTGAGGGCGTGGTTGCTATACGCTCTTCTCCACAGCTCCTTCGCAGGGGCTGTGTCAGTCATTTTTTTTGCTCTGTTTAAACCAACTTTCGCAATCACCTACAAATAATAACGCTATTTATTTAACGTTGCCCCTGTTATACTAACGCTATTCCGTTATTTCAAGACTTTTCAAGGAGAAAATATAAACAAATTTATATAGGGTCTACAGAAAAAGCAAAAAGCCACAATAAAAATGCGGGGATATGA
>CAJUTB010000016.1 GCA_910589315.1 uncultured Oscillibacter sp.
GACCAGCAACATCGGGGCCAAGAGCCTCACCACCGCCGGGACCCGCCTGGGCTTCTCCGCCGCCCAGGAGGCCGGAGAGGAGGCCGGAGAGGAGGCCGGGCAGAAATTCCAGCAGGCGAAGGAAACGGTGATGTCCGAGCTGCGCCAGACCTTCCGCCCCGAATTCCTGAACCGCATTGATGACATCATAGTTTTCCGCGCCTTGAACGAGGACGATATCCGGGAGGTTGCAAAACGGATGTTACGCACGGTGTCCGCCCGCATGGAGACGATGGGCCTGCACCTGGACGCCCAGGCGGAGGCGGTGGCGGAGCTTGCCAAAGAGGGCTTTGACCCGAAATACGGCGCGCGTCCCCTTCGCCGCTGCATCCAGAACAAGGTTGAGGACGCCGTGGCGGAACGGATGCTGGACGGCACGCTGAAAGAAGGCGACACCGCCAGCCTCTGTGTCGAGGACGGACAAATTCATGTAAAGAAACTGGAAAACGGAAGCCTTTGCGTAACAAAGTGACGCCGGTTCATGCCAGGACGCGCAGGAAGTTTTCCGCGGCAACCATCTGACGTTCCCGGGCGTTCATGCCCAGGCGTTCCAGGCAGTCGAAAAAGGACGGAATGCAGCTGCAATCCTCCAGCCCCTTCGCCCCCTCGTTGCCCGGTCCGATGAACTCACAAAAATCAAATCCGCAGCCTACGCACTCCACGCCGATCACATCTGCAATATGTGCGGCGTGGAGCGCGAGCGTTTCTGCCGTCTGCTTTTCCGGGTCCTCGCTGATGAAAGACGGGGTGACGTTCAGTCCCACTACGCCGCCGGTGTCCCGGATGGCGCGAAGCTGTTCGTCCGTCAGGTTCCGGCGCGCGCCGCACAGGGCGCGGCTGTTGGAGTGGGAGGCAATCACAGGACCCCGCACCATCTTCATCATGTCCCAAAAGCTGCCGTCGCTCAAGTGGGAAGCGTCCAGCAAAATCCCCCGGTCCTCCAGGCGGCGGACGGCCTGACGGCCCAATTCCGTCAGCCCTTTTTCCGGGTCCTGGCCCGCCCCGGCGGCAAACTGATTTTCCTCGTTCCAGGTCAGCATGGCAATCCGCACGCCGGATTCTGCCAGACGGTCGATTTCTTCCAGCGTCTGAACGCCTTCCATGCCCTCTATACATAAAAATGCGTATATATTTCCGGCGTTTTTAGCCGCCCCCGCCTCCTGGGCAGTGCGGACCAGCGTCAGCCAGGGGCACTCCGCCAGTTCCGCCTGGGCGCAGTCCTGCATCACATGGAGGCGCGCGGAGGCGGCGTCCATGTTTGGAATCTCCTTCCAAAACGCCTCGTTTTTACTGCCGGTTCCATACCAGTACGCCAGAACCAGTCCCTCAATTCCACCCCGGCGGAGGCGGTCCAGGTGGCGGCGGTCCAGCACGTGGGTTTCGCCTGCCAGACGGCGGCGAGTCACGTCGTAAAACAAATCCGAATGCGCGTCAAAAACCATAGGAAAAACTCCTTTCTATTCAGCCGCAAATGGTTTGATACAGTATAGCACGTTACAGGCCGCCGCGCAAGCGCTGGACAGGCGCGGTGATTTCTGGTAAAATGGTTTCGATATTCATTCTGGAAAGGACGTTGGTTTTATGTGCATTGACATCAATTTGAACATTCACCATTCCGCTCCCCAGGAAATCTGGGACCGGCTCGGCGCGCTTTACCAGCAGATGCCGGGCTGGCCGGAGGCCCACCCGAAGGGGACGGAATGGTTTGCCCAGTGGTTCGGCCCAGACGGCGCGGAACGGTTTCTGAGCGCCAGCGTGGAACCCGGCGGGCTTCAAATTTACGGCCAGCTGCCGGAGGCGGAATGGACCGCCTGGATTACGGAATTCAAACGCCGGGCGGAGGAAATCCTGGGCTATCCGGTGGGAGAGCCGGAGGACGGCTTTGCATTCCACTATTACGATGAAGATTGAAGGCGCGGTATGCAGACGATTATTATTGTGTTAGACCCCCGAAAGATGGAAAATCCTGACCTGGACCTGCGCTACCACATTCCGGACCGCATTGAGGAGGTCACGAAAAAAGCCGTTCAGGACTGCGGCTACGACTACATCGACACGGAGGAAGGCCAGCCGCCCCTCCTGGGCATCTGGATGGAAACGGAAAACGCAGAAGCGCACTGGCCCAAAATCCGCCAGCTTTTTCAGTACGAAACATTTTTGAACAACGACCTTTCCCAGTCCGCCGAGATTTACATATCCTCCGAGGACGCGGCAGCGTTGGAAACCTGCGCCCGCGTCTTTCCGGCGGACATTCCTGCCAGGGAACGGGAGCTGTTAAGCGGCATTCGGAAACGGCCCCCGATGTATGTGGGGGAATATTCCCTGTCAAAGCTCCATTGTTTCTTCGCGGGCTATCAAACGGCAATACGCCGGCACGAAATACCGCAGTCCGACATCATTCCGGAAGAATTCACCAGGTTTGTCCTGAAAAAATACGGCCTGTCCGGCAGTATCGGGTATGTCCGCGCCATCTTGCGGCAGATGCCCGACGGGAAAGAAGCCATCGAAACATTTTTCGAGCTTTTGGACGAATTTCTGGAAGCAAACCGGTTCTCCAGAATACTTTGACGCAGACAGCCAAAATTTTTGCCTTTCCGCAAAATTCTCCCCGGTTCGCCCTTGACAAGCGGGGGAAAATCGGGTAAACTATCCCTTGTTGTAAAGGCGCGGAGCTTTACAGAAAGGGGCGGTCTCTTGAAAAACCAAACCTACCGCATGACGATGCTCTTTGATTTTTACGGAGAACTTCTCACCGAGCGGCAGAAGGAATTCTTCGACCTCTATTACAACGAAGACCTTTCCCTTTCTGAAATCGCGGAAAACGCCGGAATCTCCCGCCAGGGCGTCCGGGACGTGATCGTCCGGGCCGAGGCCATGATGCAGGAGATCGAGGACAAAACCGGCATTATTAAGCGGTTTCTCTCCCGGGGCGTCCACCTGGACGCCATCCTCTCCTCCGCCGCGGAGATCCAAAAAATCAACTACCGTTACTACGACGACCGCCGTATTCATCAGCTGGCGAATATGATCCGCACCGAGGCGGATGCACTGAAGGAATGAGCTTATGGCATTTGAAGGATTAACCGAAAAACTGAACGCCGCGTTCAAACGCCTCCGGGGTAAGGGCCGTCTCACCGAAAATGATGTGCGGGAGGCCATGCGGGAGGTCCGTTTGGCCCTCCTGGAAGCCGACGTGGGCTATAAGGTTGTAAAGGAGTTCGTTGCATCCGTCACCGAACGGGCCGTCGGAACCGACGTGCTGGACAGCCTCACCCCCGCCCAGCAGGTGGTCAAGATCGTCAACGAGGAGCTGACGAACCTGATGGGCGGCTCCAACGCCCGGCTGGCCATGGCCAACAACGGTCCCACCGTTGTCATGATGGTGGGCCTCCAGGGTTCCGGCAAAACCACCACCACCGCCAAACTGGGCGGTTTGATGCGGAAGCAGTACCAGAAACGGCCTCTGCTGGCGGCCTGCGACGTATACCGTCCCGCCGCGATTGAGCAGCTGAAGGTCGTCGGCGGTCAGATGAACCTGCCGGTTTTCGAGCAGGGCCAGGGCGACCCGGTGAAAATTGCGGAAGCCGCCGTCCGCCACGCCAGGGACCACGGCAGCGATATGGTGTTTTTGGACACGGCGGGCCGCCTGCACGTGGACGAGACCCTGATGGATGAGCTGAAGCGGATGAAAGCCGCCGTCCATCCCAACGAAATTCTTCTGGTGGTCGACGCGATGACCGGCCAGGACGCGGTGAACGCCGCGACGGCCTTTGACGAAGCCCTGGGCATTGACGGCGTCGTCCTCACCAAGCTGGACGGCGACGCCCGGGGCGGCGCGGCCCTTACGATTCGGTCGGCCACCGGGAAGCCCATCAAATTCGCAGGCACCGGCGAAAAGCTGGACATGATCGAACCCTTCCACCCGGACCGCATGGCTTCCCGGATTTTGGGCATGGGGGATATGCTGTCCTTTATTGAAAAAGCGGAAGCCGCCTATGATGAAAAACAGGCCGCCAAGCTGGAAGAAAAGCTCCGGAAAAACCGTTTTACGCTTCAGGACTATTACGACCAGCTTCAGCAGCTGCGGAACATGGGCGACTTGACGCAGCTTCTGGGCATGATGCCCGGCGGCCTGGGCAAGCAGCTGGAAGGAGCTTCCATTGACGAAAAGATGATGGGCCACACCGAGGCGATCATTCTTTCCATGACGCCCCAGGAGCGGGAAAATCCCCAGATTCTGAACGCCAGCCGCAAAAAGCGGATTGCCGCGGGCTGCGGCCTGGAAGTGGTCGACGTCAACCGCCTGCTGAAACAGTTCGACATGATGCAGCAGCTCACCAAGCAGATGACGAAAGGCCGCCTGCCCCAGATGGGCGGCATGAAAAATCCCAGACTCCACGGCTTCGGCCGGAAAAAACGCTTTAAGTAAGCGCGCTGATTTGGCATATAAGTGCATAGCATTTATAGAAAATAATCAATTATTTCATTTTGGAGGTTTACACATGGTTAAGATCAGACTGCGCCGCATGGGCGCGAAAAAGGCTCCCTTCTACCGCATTGTCGTTGCCGATTCCCGCTTCCCCCGCGACGGCCGCTTCATCGAGGAGATCGGCACTTATAATCCCTGCGTCTCCCCCGCCGCCATCAAAATTGACACGGAACGCGCTCAGAATTGGATCAAGTCCGGCGCGCAGCCCACCGATACCGTCCGGGCGTTGCTGAAAAAAGTGGACGTCCTCTAATTTGGAGGGCCAGCCATGAAGGACTTGCTGCTCTACATCGCCAGAAACCTGGTGGACAACCCCGACGCGGTTTCTGTGACGGAAGTCCAGGGCAGTCAGGAACTGACCCTGGAGCTGCGGGTTGCGCCGGACGATATGGGCAAGGTGATTGGCCGTCAGGGCCGGATTGCCAAGGAGATCCGCACCGTCGTCCGGGCCTACGCCCAGCGGCTCGGCACAAAGGTTTCCGTAGATATTGTAGATTGATGCGAAACGTCCCGGTGAGAATTCTCTCACCGGGACGTTTTTGGCAGGTTTTTATTTCTTATAGCTGTCCTTGAGGGAAACGCTGCGGTTGAACACCAGATGGCCCGGCTTGGCGTCCTTGCTGTCCAGGCAGAAGTAGCCCTGCCGCAGAAACTGGAAATTCGCAGGCGCGGCGGCGTCCGCCAGGGATGCCTCCACCTTGCAGCCGGTCAGCGTTTCCAAGGAGTTCGGGTTCAGGCAGTCGATGAAGTCCTTGTCCGCGGCGTCCGGGTCGGGGTCGGTAAAGAGGTCGCTGTACAGCCGGACCTCGGCGTCTGCGGCGGTGCCCGCGTCTACCCAGTGCAGCGTTGCGCCCTTGACCTTCCGGCCGTCGGCGGGGTCGCCGCCCCGGCTCTCCGGGTCGTACTCGCAGAGAACTTCCGTCACATTCCCCGCCTCGTCCCGGACGCAGCCGGTACAGCGGACGAGATACGCGCCTTTCAAACGGCACTCCGGTCCGCCCGGGTACAGCCGCTTGTATTTCGGAACGGGTTCCGCCAGGAAATCGTCCGCTTCGATCCAGAGATTCCGGGAGAATGGGACCTCCCGCGTTCCGGCGGAGGGGTCCACAGGGTTGTTTTCCACCGCAACGGTCTCCGTTTGGCCCTCCGGGTAATTCGTAATGGTCAGCCGGACGGGCCGCAGGACAGCCATAACGCGTTCCGCCGTTTCGTTCAGGTCTTCCCGGAGGCAGTGTTCCAGGAAGCCGTATTCCACCACGCTGGCAGCCTTGGCCACGCCAATCCGCTCGCAGAAATTGCGGATGGAGCGGGGCGTATAGCCCCGGCGGCGCAGGCCGCAAAGCGTCGGCATACGGGGGTCGTCCCAGCCGGAGACCTGGCCTTCCTCCACCAGACGCCGGAGCTTGCGCTTGCTCATGACGGTATGGTCAATGCCCAGGCGGGCAAATTCGATCTGCCGCGGCTTTGCGGGCAGGTCGCAATGTTCCACCACCCAATCATACAGGGGCCTGTGGGCCTCGAATTCCAGAGAGCAGAGGCTGTGGGTCACGCCTTCCAGGGCGTCCTGGATGGGATGGGCAAAATCGTACATGGGATAAATGCACCACTTGTTTCCCTGCCGGTGGTGCGGCAGGTGGTTGATCCGGTACAGCACCGGGTCCCGCATATTGAAATTTCCGCTGGCAAGGTCGATTTTTGCCCGGAGCGTCATGGCCCCGTTGGGGAACTCTCCGGCTCGCATACGGTGAAACAGGTCCAGGCTTTCCTCAATGGGGCGGTCCCGGTAAGGGCTGCGGGCGGGCACGCCGATGCTGCCCCGGTATTCCTTGAATTCCTCCGGGGTCAGCTGGCAGACGTAAGCCAGGCCCTTTTTGATCAAGCCTTCGGCCTGACGGTAGTCTTCTTCAAAGTAATCGGAACCATAGAAGAAACGGTCGCCCCAGTCGAAGCCCAGCCAGTGGATGTCCTCCTTGATGGCCTCAACGAACTCCTCGTCCTCCTTGGAAGGGTTGGTGTCGTCCATGCGGAGGTTGCAGAGTCCGCCGTATTTTTCCGCCGTGCCAAAGTCGATGGTCAGGGCCTTGCAGTGGCCAATGTGGAGGTAGCCGTTGGGTTCCGGCGGGAAACGGGTGTGGACGGTCATGCCTTCAAACTGTCCGCCGGGGCCAACGTCCTCCTCAATAAAGGTATGGATAAAGTTGCGGCTTTCCGCCGGTCTGATCTCATCCGCCATATCTCTCGTCCTTTCGTGTTCAATACATGGAGGGTATTATACCAACTTCCTCCGGCAATTGCAAGGGGCGATTCCTGGCGGCAGTCTTTATCTGATTTTCCGATAAAAATTGATTATCTGAAATTCAGATACATATACTCGTATGGGTGATAGATGTGCGAACGGAAATCCTGCCATATGGCCGCATACGAGATTTACGCATAGACCAAGGCTTGACCCAGCAAAAAGTTGCGGAACTGCTGCATGTGAGTCAAAACACCTATTCGCAATACGAAATCGGCGTAACCAGGTTTCCGCTGGAAGCGGTCATACAATTGGCAAAATTCTACAACGTCAGCATGGATTACCTGGTTGGCTTAACGGACGAACCAAAACCCTATCCGCGAAAGCAGCGGTGAAGGCCAGGAGCCGGGCAATTGATATGAACGAGCAAAAAATCAAACAGGATCTCAACATTGGCGCGAATATCCGAAGGATTCGCAAAATGCGTAATTTCGGGCAGACGGAGCTTGTGCGGCTTTTGCAGCTGGACGGCATTGCGATCACACGGAAGACGCTTGTCCAAATTGAGCGCGGGATCCGCAATGCGCTGAAAACCACATATGACGAACTGCTTTTCGAATCGGCAGCTTTGTGCGTCAGGAGTATGATATGAGTTCTTTTCTGTTTCTCACCTCCAGCGCGCCCCTGAAAGAAGTCTGGGAGCCGTTGGACCGGCCCCTCACCGTCAGCCTGGACGCCGGAACCATCGAGGGCGGCGAATTCGACAGCGGATTTTCCGTCCTTCGCCGCGAGCCGGTGTGGGAGCTCGCCACGGACAAACCGTATTTTGCCGTGCTGAACATTTACCGCCCCGGCTGTGAGGAAGAAATCGTGAAATACCTGAAAGACCAGCTGAAAACGGTCCCGGAAATCGAATTCTGGCACGTCTGGCTGGACATGGATTTTGACCACAAGGTCCGGAGTGTTGACATTGCCTCGGACAGCCTCGCCGCAGAGGACATCCGGGAACTTGCGGAAACCGACATATATGGCGAACCGCCTGTGGACTTTTGCTATCGAATTTTCCATTCCGGCGGGTAAACAGGAAACCAACCGAACCCAGAGTTTTAGGAGGCGCGAATGAAGCGGCTGAAACGTGCGCTGGAGCATTTCTTGAATTTATTGTATCCCCCGAAGTGTCCGTTTTGCGAAAAGACGCTGGACCATCCGGGCACTTGTCCGGCCTGTGACGCCGCTGTCCCGCGGACCGGCGCGGAGCACTCCCTGCGGAAGCTGGACAGCGGACTGCTTTGCGCCGCGCCATTGTGGTATGAAGGGATGGTCCGGGACGCGCTTTTGCGCCTGAAATTCAATGGCTGCGCCTCCTCCGCCGTACCGCTGGGCGCGTTCGCCGCGGAATGCGCCGCCGAACACTTCTCCGGCGAATTCGATGTTGTCACCTGGACGCCCGTCAGCCGTAAGCGGCTTAAAAAACGCGGCTACGATCAGGCGGAACTGCTGGCCCGCAGCATCTGCCGGCGCTGGGACACCCGTCCTGTCCGTCTGCTTTGGAAAATCAAAGACAACCCGGCTCAGTCCGGACTGGAAAGCGCGGCCCAAAGACGGGAAAATGTCCAGGGCGTTTACAAGGCCGCTCCGGAAGCACGGGGAAAGCGTATTCTTCTCGTCGACGACATCTGCACCACCGGTTCCACGCTGACCGCCTGCGCCCAGACCCTTTTCGACGCAGGTGCGGCGTGCGTTTTTTGCATTTGCGTGGCTTCTGCCGGAAAAAGCGTGAAATTTGGGAAAGAATAGGCTTGCATTCTGGAAAGACTAACAGTATAATGTAGAATACGTGAAATGTTTCTGGGCGGCAAGCGGCCCATCTGATCATAAACAACTGTTGTGAAAAAGTGGAGGAATTACCCATGGCAAAAGATATCGGTATCGACCTTGGTACCGCTTCGGTATTGGTTTTCGTGCGGGGAAAGGGCATCGTCCTGAACGAGCCTTCCGTCGTGGCATTGGACAAAAACACCGGCAAGCTGTTGAAAGTGGGTTCGGAAGCCCAGGCAATGCTGGGCCGCACCCCAGGCAATATCATTGCAATCCGTCCCTTGCGGGAGGGCGTTATTTCGGACTACGATATGACCGAACGGATGCTGCGGGAGTTCATTCACAAGGTTTCCAGCGTCTCGCTGTTCAAGCCGCGGGTAATTATCTGCGTGCCCTCCGGCATTACGGAGGTCGAGGAACGCGCCGTCATCGACGCGGGCATTCAGGCGGGGGCCCGGAAGGTCTTTCTGATTGAGGAACCCGTTGCCGCCGCGATCGGCGCGGGCATTGACATTGAAAAGCCGGACGGTCATATGGTAGTCGACATCGGCGGCGGCACCGCCGACATCGCCGTGATTTCTCTGGGAGGCGTGGTGGAGTCGGCCTCCATCAAGATCGCGGGCGACCAGCTCAACGAGGCGGTCGTGAAGTATATGCGGCGCAAGCACAATCTTCTGGTGGGCGAACGCACGGCGGAGGAAATGAAAAAGCAGATCGGCTGCGTCTTCCCGAAAGAGGAGGAGGAGACGATGGACGTAAAAGGCCGCTGTCTCCTGACGGGCCTGCCAAAAGTGGTGAACGTCAGCTCCACGGAGATGATGGACGCCTTTGAGGAGCCGGTGGAGCGGATTATGGAGGCGATTCACTCGGTTCTGGAGCGGACGCCGCCGGAACTGGTGGCGGACGTGTCTACGAATGGCATTGTCATGACCGGCGGCGGAAGTCTGGTGGACGGCTTCGACAAGCTGGTGACGGCCCGGACGGGCATTCACACGATGATTGCGGAGGACGCCATCTCCTGCGTGGCCCTGGGTACCGGCAAGAGCCTGGAATCTCTCAACAATATGCAGGACGGCACGATGAATCTCAGCCGCCGCAAGCAGATGAACTGAACCAAAGGGAGCCGGATGGAGCAAATCCATCCGGCTCTAAAAGCGACTCGTCCGTACACTGCAACATAATAAAAGGGGCAAATTCATGCATATTTACACAACCGGGCAGTGGGCACTGCTCTTTTTCTTCTACTGCTTTTGCGGCTGGATCTGGGAATCCTCTTATGTCTCCGTCCGGCAGAGGCAGTGGGTCAACCGGGGCTTTCTTCAAGGCCCGCTCCTGCCGATCTACGGTTCCGGGGCCATAATTATTCTGCTGGCGACCATTCCCGTAGAAAATGATTTGCGGTTAGTGTACCTGTTCGGCATGACGGCGGCTACGGCCCTGGAATACGTCACCGGCGCAGTCATGGAACGTCTATTCCGAGTCCGCTATTGGGATTATTCCAGCCAGCGCTGGAATCTGAACGGGCACATTTGTCTCAGCAGCTCCATCGCCTGGGGTTTTTTCTCGATTTTGATGGTGCGCTTTATTCACCCGCCCATCGCCCGTCTGCTGCTCCGGGTGCCCGCGTGGTGCGTGGACCCGCTGGCATTGGCCCTGACCGCTGTTTTTACGGTGGACGCGGTTCGTTCCGTCCAGGCGGCGTTGGATTTGCGGGAGACCCTCGCCAGACTAGCGGAGGAAAACGAGGCGTTGCGCCGTCTCGCCAAGCGGGCGGAGGTCTATGCAGCCTTTGCAAACGATGATTTGCAGCGGTTCCGGGAACGGACGGAAGTGGAAAAGCGTCTGCTTCAGCAGCGCGTCGGCGCAGAGCTGGCGGAACAGCGGCAGGCACGTGCGGAACGCCGGGCCGAACGCCGGGCGCGCGCGGAGGCAGTCGCGGGCCGTTACACGGCGGCAAAGCTGGACGTACTGGAAACGGTCGCCGACGCTCTGGCCACCTGCCGGAATCACCTGGACAGCCTGCCGGACATGACGCCGGAAAAGCTGGAGGCCCGCCGGGCCGAGCTGGACGAAATCATCCGGCATGTGCAGGAGCGTCAGGCCATCCTCCGCAGCCGTCCCGCCAATGTCTATCACCGGTCCCTTCGCATTCTGCGGGGCAACCCGACGGCCACCGTCCGGGAGGACTTCAAGGAGGCTCTGGAAACTCTGCGAAAGCTGAAATAGGCCGAAAAAACGGCGAACGCCGGGTGGAGAAACGTTCCACCCGGCGTCTTCAGTTTTTCAAGGCCGCCGCCAAACGGGCAAAATCGTCCAGTGTCAGACGTTCGCCGCGGATGGTCTCCGAAAGCCCGCAGGCGTTCAATGCCGCTTGAACGTCCGCCTTTTCGCAGCCCGGCAGCGCGGCGGCCAGACTGTTGACCAACGTCTTGCGGCGCAGGAAAAACGCGCCTTGTATCACCTGGAAGAAAAACGCCTCGTCCTCCACCGCCACGGCGGGCCGCTCCCGCCGCACGCACCGCAGCACGGCGGAAGTCACCTTCGGCCGGGGCTGGAAGCGGTCCGGCGGCACGTCGAACAGGGCCTCCGTTTCCATATGATACTGCAAAAAGAGCGTAAACGCGCCACCGTCCCCGGAGCCTTGCGGCGCAGCCAACCGCTGGGCGACTTCCTTTTGAAGCAGCACGGTAACGCGCTCGAAACAGGGCGTTTCCACAAGCCGCGTCAGGACGGGGGATGTGATGTTGTAGGGCAGATTTGCGCAGACAAGAGGCCGCAGACCTGCAAATTTCTCCGCCGCCAGCGCGGCAAGGTCCAGACGCAATACGTCGGCGTTGAGAATTTCCACGTTTGGATAGGGGGCCATGGTTTCCGCCAGGACCGGCAGCAGCGCCTTGTCCAGCTCCACAGAAACAACCTTTCCGGCCCGCTGGGCCAGTTCCGCCGTCAGGCAGCCCGCGCCGGGGCCGATCTCCAACACGCCGCAGTCCGCCCCCGCGCCGGAGGACGCCGCAATGTCCGCCGGGACCGCCGGGTCAATCAGGAAATTCTGTCCCATGGACTTGGAAAAGTGAAAGCCATGGCGGGTCAGCAGCGTCCGCAGCTCGTTCCAATCACAGAGATTCATGCATCCTCCGATAACCGGCGCAGGTTTTCGCCGCCGGTCCGCTTTTTGCCCAGGGACGCGCCCTTGAGCTTGTCCAGCGCGGCCGCCGGTATATCCTTGTATTCCAGCACGCCCTTTTTCCGGGCCAATTCCAGCAATTCCACGCCCTTTTCCGAACGCGCAATCACCTGATTCCAGCCCTTGTCAACCTCCCAGCCGCCGGCGGTCCGTGCGCCGCCAACGGACAGGTCGGCAAATTCGGCGGTCATATCGGTACAGTACCGGCAGCCGGAGCGCACCAGGGGCGTCACCTCGTCCAAATTCACGGAGACGGTTTCTCCGCCCTCCTTCCGCAGTTCCAGGGAATGGTACTTGCTGGGCGGAATGTCCATATGGGCGGGGAACGCTCCGTCCAGGCGCTTCGCCGTCAGATCCTCCAGGCCGTCCCAATCCAGGCCCCAGCCGCAGAACAGGCCGAAAACCAGACCGATGTTGTCCGCATAGCGGCGGTTTTCCGGCAGGGAAGCGGCTTTCATTTTATAGACGGCCAGGGTTTTGCAGGGCGTGCCCACCACGCCGATTTTGTGATAACGGTCCTCCTGCAACGCCCGGTTTAACACCGCCAGCGTGGGCGGCGCCTGAAAACTGCTTCCCGAACAGGCCCGGACTTCCTCCGCCGCAGCGGCAAGAACGCCCTCCGGCTTCAGGCCGCCCTTGGAGCGGGTGAGGACCGCCGCGTCAATCAAGCCTTCCTGCAAGGCCAGTTCCACCAACGCCGTCATCGTACCGCCGTGCTGGGACCTGCCGCGGATATCGGAATCCGCCGCACGAGTCAGATAGAGGCCCCGAAACGGTCCAAGCTCCGGCAGAACGGTTTCCGCTGGGAAAAAGCGGTCCCGCAGAGCCTCCAGGTCCGTAGGCATCCGGGGACAGAACTGCTGGCAGCGTCCGTCCCTGCGCTCACAATCGAAATAACAGACGGTGCGTCCATTGACAGACCCCCAATAGGGGCACAGCCCCTGGCACGCGCCGCAGCCGGTGCAGAGTCCGGGGCGGATGACCTGAGTATCCAAGGCAATTGTACTAAGCATCTTCCGTCCCTCCTTACACCAACACCATTGGAAATTGGAAAATGTCCAGGTCCATTTCCGTTTGCGTTTCCGGTATGTAGTCGCCCAGCGTGTGTCTCATTCCGCACAGATGCTCCTGGTATAAAAAGCGGCAGCCCGGCTTCTGGGGCTTGATAAAATCCGCCTCATACAGCTCCGCCGCCAACGCCGAGAAGGGCGTTTCCCGCGGCAGGGAAAGGGTCAGCGTCTCCGGCTTTCCGGGGACGCGAAAATGCACTTGAATCCGGTTCATCAGCCGTTCCCTCCTTTTTCCACGGCCTCGCAGCCCCGCGCAAAGGCTTTTTGATTCAGCTCCAAAACGCCGCCCCGGAACCGCTGGGAAAGAATGACCTCCAAATCTTCCCGGCTCAACGGCGCGCCAGGAAGCTGGGTGAACGCCCCCAGAAGCGCGATGTTCGCGGCGCGGGCGTCGCCTGCGTCCATGGCAATCTGTGCGGCGGGAACGGCGAAGGCCCTCGCGGACAGGGACTGAATCGCCGCCGTAATCTCCTGCAAACCGGGATAGCTCTGGCTTCCCTGCAACACGCCCAGGGGATATACCGGACGCGGGTCATAGACGATGATCGAATTGGAATTGGCATACTTTCGGGCAATGCGCAGGGTCTCCAGCGGCTCAAAGCCGATGATCATATGCGCCTCGCCGGAGGGAATCAGGACGCTCAGTTCCTGGTCTGCGGAGACCCGCACGTGGCTCATAACCGACCCGCCCCGCTGGGACGCGCCGTACGTCTCTCCGATGGCCACGTGATAGCCGCGGCTGGTCATCGCGCTGCCCAGGACCTCGGAGGCCAATACGTTCCCCTGCCCGCCGATGCCGCAGACGACGATATTCAGCGGGTCAAACTTCAGCTTCTTCATTCTTCCGCACCGCCTTCCACCTGAATCGCCCCGCCGGGGCACAGCTTCGCGCACACGCCGCAGCCCACGCAGGTCACGGGGTCAACGAACGCCTTATTCGCCTGGAAATCCCACGTGTTGCCGGGACAGCCCCAGACCCGGCTGCAAAATTTATCGCACCCGCAGCCGTCGCCAATGCACTTGCTCTGGTCCACCCAGACGCGGACGGGACGTTTTTGCTCCTTGGCCTTGAGGGTCGCGCAGGGCTGGCGCATAATCAGCACGTTCATGCCCGGCTTTTGCAGAAGCCGCTCCAGGACTTTTTCGGATGCTTCCACGTCGAAGGGGTCGGCGATTTCCACCGAACAGCCAACGGCGTCCAGGATTTTCGGAATGTCCATCGGCTTGACCGAGTCGCCCATGGCCGTCAGGCCGGTGCCGGGATGGGGCTGGAAACCGGTCATGGCGGTGGCGGAGTTGTCCAGGACGATCAGAAGCATATTGGCTTGATGATAAACAGCGTTCACCAGGCCGGGAAGGATGGTATGGAAGAAGGTGGAGTCGCCGCAGACGGTGACAACCTTCTGATTCAGGCCGTAATTGGTAAGCTGTCCCAGGCCCTCCGCTACATTGATGCCGGACCCCATACAGTTGCAGACCTGGAAGCCGTACTGCCCGGCGGACTGTCCGGCCATGAAGTAACAGCCGATATCCCCTACGACAATGCCGGGATGTTTCTCCTTTCGGAGTGCCTTTTTCAGCAGGAAGAACGTGGCCCGGTGGGGACAGCCCGCGCAGAAGGTCATCTCCCGTTCCGGCAGATCCAGCTCGATTTCCGGTACGGTTTTCTCCGGCAGGGGAATGCCCGCCATGTCGGAAACACAGTCCATTACAATATCTGGATTCAATTCCCCAACCTGCGGAGAAAAGTCTTCGGAACGCTCTAAGAATGAAATGGAAAGCCGGTGTTTTCCGGCAATGGCTTCCAGATTGTGCATTAAAAATGGATCGACTTCTTCCAAAACCAAGACCGTTTCCGCTGGTTCCAGATATTGCAGGATCATATCTTCTGGAAGCGGCCAAAGGGTTCCAAGACTCAACAGGCCAACTTTTTCACTGATGGCCAGGCGGCGGACGGCCTCCTGGGCGTAAAGCCGTCCCGCGCCGCTGGCAACAATGAGCCATTTCGCCTGCTCCGGGCCGCTGTAATGGTTGTAGTCCGACGTTTCAAATTCCCGCCTGGCCGCCTCCAGCTTTTCCAGGGCGGGGGCGTGCATATAGCAAACGCATACCATCCGGTCCCACTCCCGCACCGGCTGAAGGGGCCGGGGCCGTTCGGGCAGCGCGCCCAGGACCACATTCCCCCGGCCGTGGCACACTCGGGTTGTCACCCGTACCAGCACCAGCTGTCCCAGTTCTTCCGAGAGCTGGAAGGCGTAGGGAAGCATATCTTTGGTTTCCTGCATGGTGGTGGGTTCCAGCAGCGGAATCCCCGCCGAAACGGCCTGCCAGCGGGAGTCAAATTCGTTGGTGCTGGAATGTGCGCCGGGGTCGTCGGAGGTCACGATCACCAGACCGCCCTTGACACCGTGCTGGGCGGCGCAGTGGAGGGCGTCGGCGGTGCATAAAAGGCCGTTCTGCTTGACAATGCAGAGCGCGCGGCCTCCCGCAAAGGAAGCTCCGATGCACGCCTGCAAGGCGCAGACTTCATTTGCGGACCACTCCGCGTAAAAATTCCGTTCCCTGGCGATTTTCCCCAACATTCCCAAAACCTGGGAGGAAGGCGAGCCGGGATAAGAGGCGGCAAAGTGAATCCCGGCCTCCACCGCGCCCCGCACAATGGCTTCGTTCCCCTGCATCAGACAGACTTGTCCGGGAGCGTTGGCCGTCATTGTCCATTCCATGGGAGATCACCCTCTCTTTCCGGTAAAAATTACCGCCGGAAGGCGGCGTTTTCGGGTTCTGCATTCTATTGTAACAGATTGCGCGGAAATTGCAAGGGCGGCAAGCGCGGCAGCGGACGGAAGGCGAAAATTGGCGGAACGCCTGCCGCCGGGTTTTCCAAACCGCCGGTTCCCGCCTGCAAAATCTCATAAAAGGAAGGCATTCTCTTGAAAACAGGGGCTTTACCTCTTTTATATTTTCTGTTATACTAAATAAGTTATATATTTTACCATGCGCAAATTGCGCGAGGAGGTTCGGCTTTGTGAAATATAAAAGGTGGAACGTCGGCTCTCCGGCAGAGGCGGACGTTGAACGGCTCCGCAACGCCGGTTATTCCTATTTACTTGCAACGGTGCTGGCCGCCCGGGGCGTGACCTCTCCCGAGGCCGCCGCGGAATTTCTGGACCGGGACCGGAAACTTTCTCTCTCCCCCATGCTCATGCGGGACATGGACAAGGCCGTGGCCCGGATTCAGCGGGCCGTCAGCGACGGAGAAACCATCGCCGTTTTCGGAGATTATGACGTAGACGGCATCACCTCCACCGTTTTGCTGCTGGACTATTTGAAAAGCTGCGGCGCGTCCTGCCTTCGCTTCATCCCCCACCGCATCGAGGACGGTTATGGACTCTCCTGCGACGCCATCCGGGGCCTGCGGGAAAAAGGCGCGACGCTGATGGTGACGGTGGACTGCGGCATCACCGGAAACGAGGAGGTGGACTACGCCAACTCCCTGGGTCTGGACGTGGTGGTCACTGATCACCACGAATGTAAGGAAACCATCCCCAACGCCGTGGCCGTGGTGGACCCCCACCGGCCCGACTGTCCCTATCCCTTTAAGCATCTGGCAGGTTGCGGCGTGGCCTTAAAGCTCATTCTGGCCCTGGGCGGCGAGAACCGGGAGGACGCCCTGTTCGCCCGCTACTGTCCCCTGGCCGCCATCGGCACCGTGGCCGACGTAATGCGTATGGAGGGTGAGAACCGAACCATTGTCTCCTGTGGCCTGGAGGGCCTTCCTCATACGGATTTTGTGGGCGTTCACGCCCTGCTGAAAGAGGCGGGGCTTTTGGGCAAGCCCGTGACCTCCACCCAGATCGGCTTTGTTCTCTCCCCCCGCATCAACGCCGCTGGGCGGATGGGCGAGGCGGACCTTGCCGCCGACCTCCTGGAAACCAGCGACCCCGCCCAGGCGGAAAAACTGGCCCGCGCCCTCTGCGAGCTGAACCGGGAGCGGCAGGCCGTGGAGCAGACCATCTGCGCCGACGCCATGGACCAGATTCAGGGCCTGCGCAGCGAGGAGCGGAGCGCGTTGGTGCTTTCCAGCGACCGCTGGCATCAGGGAGTTGTGGGGATCGTCGCTTCCCGGCTCTCCGAAAAATACTCCTGTCCCAGCTTCATGATTCATCTGAAAGACGGCGTCGGCCGCGGCTCCTGCCGCTCTTACGGCGGATTCAATCTCTTTTCCGCCCTGGAATCCTGCGCCGACCTTCTCGACGGCTTCGGCGGCCACGAGCTGGCGGCGGGCTTCACCATCCCCGAAGCCAATATCGAAGCCTTCCGCACCCGGATGAACCGCTGCGTTCGCAGCGCCTCCGGCGGCGAGGCCCCGGTCAGCTCGCTGGAAGTGGACGCCGCAGTAACCGTCCCCTGTGAAATGACGCTGGACCGGGCCGACGAACTCAGCCGCCTGGAACCCTACGGGGCCGGGAATCCCCGTCCGGTTTTCGCCCTTCTGGGGGCTACGGTGGACGCCGTTCAGCCCGTGGGCCAGGGCCGCCACCTGAAGCTCCGGCTCTCGAAAGGAGCCTGCCGGTTCGACGCGATCTTTTTTTCCACCACCGAGGCCGAGTGCGGCATTCCCGCCGGAGGCCGGGTGGACGCCGCGTTCTACCTGCAAGCCAACACCTTCCGGGGAGCTACCACGCTGCAGTTGCAGCTGGTCGACCTCCGCCCCTCCCTCACCCCCAGCCGCAACGAGGCGGACGCCCTGGACCTTGTGGAGCGGCTTCTTTCCGGCGAACGCATCACCCCCCAGGAGACCGTCCGCCTCCGGGCGGGGCGGAACCAGTACGCCGCCTGCTGGGTGGCCCTGGAACGCCGTCTCCGGCAGGGCAAGGCCGAGGAGGACCGCCTTCCCTACCTCCGCCGTCTGGCGGCCAAAACCGGCGGCTGCGAGAGCTTTCTCCGCACGGCCCTGGCGTTGGAGGTTTTCCGGGAACGGGGACTGATCTCCATGACCCGGCAGGGGGACCGCCTGACCTTGCGTCTCATGCAAATTCAGGGAAAAGCGGATTTGTCCGCCTGTCCCTATCTTCTCCGGCTGCGGGAAGCCGCCGGGAGCGAGGTGAATTGATATGACCGTCCAGGAACAGTATGAACTGCTGGAAAAAACCGTCCGGGGCTACAACGCCGCCGCCGATCTCGACGGCATCCGGGCCGCTTTCGAGTACGCGGAAAAATGCCACGAGGGGCAAAAGCGCAAAAGCGGCGAACCGTATATCATCCACCCCCTGGCGGTGGCCCAGATTGTGGCGGAGTCCCTGAAGCTGGACTCCGAATCCGTGGAAGCGGCCCTTCTTCACGATGTCATCGAAGACACGCCCGCCACTCACGAGGATGTGGCGCGGCTGTTCTCCCCCACCATCGCGGATCTGGTGGAGGGCGTCAGCAAACTGACGCGGATTCAGTACGCCACCAAGGAAGACGAGCAAATGGAGAACCTGCGGAAGATGCTCATTGCCATGAGCAAGGACATCCGGGTTATCCTGGTCAAAGTTGCCGACCGGCTCCACAATATGCGGACGATGGAGTATCAGTCCCCTGCGAAGCAGAAACAAAAATCCCTGGAAACCATGGAGATTTACGCGCCCATCGCCCACCGTCTGGGGATGCAGCGCATCAAGTGGGAGCTGGAGGACCTCTCCCTGAAATACCTGGACCCGGTGGGATACGACGAAATTGTTGACAAAATCAACGCCAAGAGCCAGGAGAACGAGGCGTTTTTGCAGCGCACGTCCCTGGAAATCGGCAACCGTCTGGACGAAATGGGCGTGGACCATATCGTCTATGGCCGGGTGAAGCACCCCTACTCCATTTACCGGAAGATGTTCAACCAAAACAAAGCTCTGGATGAAATCTTCGACCTGTTTGCCTTTCGGGTGCTGGTGGACAGCGTGAGCGACTGCTACAACGTTTTGGGCGTCATCCACGACCTCTACAAGCCGATTCTGGGCCGCTTCAAGGACTATATCGGCACCCCGAAGCCCAACGGCTACCAGTCCCTTCATACCACCGTCATGGGTTCCGAGGGCATCCCCTTTGAGGTACAGATCCGTACCCGGCAGATGCACGATTTTGCGGAATACGGCGTGGCGGCCCACTGGAAGTACAAGCAAAACGGCATGGGGGCCGGTACGGAGGGAAAATATGAGTGGGTCCGGCGTCTGCTGGAAAACCAGGAGGGCGCGGACGCGGAGGATTATATTCACTCGCTGAAAGTGGATATGTTTGCCGACGAGGTGTTCGTGTTCACGCCGAACGGCGACGTTCAGAACCTGCCCGCCAAAGCCACGCCGATTGACTTTGCCTATGCCATCCATTCCGCCGTGGGCAACCGCATGGTGGGCGCGAAGGTGAACAGCCGGATTGTGACCCTGGACCACATCCTGAAAAACGGCGATATCGTGGAAATTCTGACCTCGAAGGCCGCCAAGGGGCCAAGCCGGGACTGGATGAAAATTGCCAGAAGCTCGGAGGCCCGGAGCAAAATCCGGCAGTGGTTCAAAAAGGAGCGGAAGGAGGAAAACATCGCCAACGGACGTTCCGCCTTTGAGCAGGAGCTGAAGCACTGCGGCCTTTCCATGAAGGACGTGACCGCCCCGGAAAATCTGCCGGTTCTGCTGAAAAAGGTCTCCTACAACTCTCTGGACGAGATGTATGCGGCCATAGGCTACGGCGGGTTCACGGCCCAGAAGGCCGTAGGCCGGATGCATAACGAGCTTTTGCGCATTGCTCGGAAGGATATGGGCGAGCCGCCCGCCCCCAAGCCGGAGCCGGTTGTTCCGAAAAAGGTCAAGAGCGAACAGGGCATTATCGTAGAGGGCTTGGACAACTGTCTGGTAAAATTCTCCAAGTGCTGCACGCCGGTGCCGGGCGACGAGATCGTAGGCTTCATTACGCGGGGGTACGGCGTGTCCGTCCACCGGGCGGACTGTCCCAACGCCGCCCCGGAACGCCGGGCCGGGCAGGAGGGCCGCTGGCTGAAAGTCTCCTGGGGCGACGACACCAACGACAGTTATCCTACGACGATCGAAGTCGTCTGTAAGGACCGGCTCAATCTGCTGCTGGACGTTTCCGCGGCCCTGTCCTCCACCAAGGTGTTTGTCTCGGGCCTTCACTCCCGGAGCACGGAGGACGAATTCGCCATTTTCCGTATTGAAATCCGCGTCCGGGACGGAGCGCAGATGAAGGCCGTCATGAGCCGCCTGCATCAGATTTCCGGCGTTTTGAGCGTCACCCGTCCCGCCGGCTGACCTTACGCCCTTTTCAGGAGGTACTGTGTTATGAACGACCGCACCATTCTCTCGCTGCTTGTCACCACAGTCATCGGAATCGTCTTTATCGTTTACGGCGTTTGGGCTGCGTTCAAGCAGCTGGACAGCCGCCGCACCCGGGATATGGGCCGGGTCTGCCTTGCCATTGGCGTCATTCTGCTTGCAAGGCTTGTTCTATATTTTGTCAACTGAAAGAAGGGATTGACCGCTATGCGCGCAGTCGTCACCCGCGTGAAGCACGCGTCTGTAACCATCGAGGGGAAACTCAACGGGCAAATCGGCCCCGGCTATCTGGTTCTTCTGGGCGTAGGCCCCAACGACACCGCCGGAACCGCCGCAAAACTGGCGGAAAAAATCTGCAACCTGCGGATTTTCGAGGACGAAAACGGAAAAATGAACTTAAACCTGGAACAGGCAGGCGGCGCGCTGCTGGTGGTCTCCCAGTTCACCCTCTACGCCGATACCTCCTCCCGCCGTCCCGGCTTTTCCAGGGCCGCCAAGCCTGACCTTGCCATCCCGCTTTATGAGGAATTCATGGCCCGCTGCCGCGCCCGGGGGTTTACCGTGGAACACGGCGAGTTCGGCGCGGAGATGGAGGTCGATTCCCTGAACCAAGGCCCTGTTACCATTTTGTTTGATACGGAACATCCATAAAGAAGGAGTGTGCGATATGGAAAACATCCCCCAGAAACAGCCTCACCCGGATTGGCCTTGGACGCTGGAAATTGCGTGCAAGGGCAAAACCGCTAATTTTGATTGGGACGACATCCGCTGGGAATTGAACTGCCTGGAACCGGATAATGACAGCTTCCTGATTTTAGAGCAGACCCAGGGCAAGGACTACTGGTTCATCCAGAGCGCCATCGCCCTGGCCGGTCCCCACGCGGGGCAATATGTTGTCGGCTGCGGCTGGTCAGATCCGGACGGCCCGGCGATGGTGGAGACGTATGTGGGCTTGGAGGAAGCAATACGGTACTTCCAGGCCGTGATAGAGCGGAAGCCTTTGGACTTCTCCGGGTTTGAGGATTTGTCCTTTGAGCTTCCGGAAAACCAAAACCAGTCCGCTCTGCAAATCCGCCGAATGGAGGTCGGGCAGCTGGGTACAAACTGCTATATTTTGACCGAGAAGCACGCAAACTTGGCAGCGGTCATTGACCCCGGCGGGGATGCGCCGCGGATTATCAAGGAAATTCAGCGGCAGGGCGTGAAGCTCCAGTATATCCTAATGACCCATGGGCATTACGACCATGCAGATGCCTTGCCGGAGCTTGCGGCCGCGTTCCCGGAGGCCGAGATCTATATCCACAGAAAGGATGTCCAGGGCGTGGACCCCCAGCTGTTCCCCGTCCCGGCCATGCTGAAGGACCCTAAATGCCCGGTGAAACAGCTTCATTATTACAAGGCGTTCAACGACAGGGACGTCGAGACGCGGGACGCCAGGGATTTGCCCTTTGGCTGCTTGAACATCCACCCTATCCACACCCCCGGCCACTCCGAAGGAAGCGTGACCCTGCGGGTGAACGGCGGGCCGCTGTTCTGCGGCGACACGCTGTTCCAGGGTTCCTGCGGCCGGACGGATTTCCCCGGCGGAAACGTGCAGAAAATGCTGTCCTCCCTGCGGTTCTTCGGCCTGATGGACGGCGACGCGCCCGTTTATCCCGGTCATATGTCGCCCACCACTTTGGAGGAAGAACGGAACCATAACTCGTTTCTCCGCCAGGCGATGCAGATGAAGCCATGAAGCTGGAATTTCACGGGCACAACGAACGCTACGTGGTGGAACAGAGCCTCCTGAACCTGTTCCCCGGCGAACTGCCGGTTTACGAGCCCATCCGGCTCCAGGAAGACAAAAACTGGGCCATCGTATCCTGCCGGGAGGAGGAAACCCGGTTCCATGTCACCGTGGAAATGTGCTGGCAGGGAAACGCTGAGGCTTACAGCTTCGGCTGTCCCCTGCGGGGCACGGAGTTCCAGCGGGAACGCCAGCGGCGGCACGCCGTCGGGGCCTGCTTCTTCCTGGCCTACCGGCAGCTGACCGGCGGGCAGCCCCCCTGGGGGATGCTCACCGGCGTCCGGCCAGACAAACTGGTGACGGAGGCCCTGTCGAAAGGCAAATCCCTTGAGGCGGCGCGGCAGATGATGGAGAAAATTTATTATGTCGCTCCCCTCCGGGCCGCGCTAGCCCTGGAAACCGGCACGGCGGCGGTACGCGCGCTGGGGGACCTGGGTCCCCGGGATATCGCGCTCTACGTGGGCATCCCCTTCTGCCCCACCCGCTGCGCGTATTGCTCCTTTGTGAGCCAGTCGGTGGAAAAGAGCCTCGCCCTGGTGGAGCCATACCTGGACGCGCTCACCGCGGAAATCCGCAGCGCGGGAGAAATGGTCCGGCGGCAGAATCTGCGGATACGGGCCCTGTATGTGGGCGGCGGCACGCCGACCACCCTTTCCGCCAAACAGCTCCACCGTCTTTTCACCGAACTGGAAACCGCCTTTCCCCTGGGCCAAGGGCTGGAAATCACCGTTGAGGCGGGCCGCCCGGACACCATCACGGCGGAAAAATTGGGCATCCTGAAAGACAGCGGCGCGACCCGCGTTTCCGTGAATCCCCAAACCATGGAAGCTCACGTATTGGACGCCATTGGCCGCCGCCACAGTCCCGGCGACATTGCGCGGGCTATGGAGCTGGTGGCGGACGCCGGATTCCAGCACGTCAACATGGACCTGATCGCAGGTCTGCCCGCGGACACGCCCGACGGCTTCCGCCGTTCCCTGGACGCCTGCCTTGCGTTTCAGCCGGATAATCTGACCGTTCACACCCTGGCGTTGAAAAAGGGCAGCCGCCTTTTGCTGGAAGGCTCTTCCATTCCCGGTCCGGAGGCCGTCACGGAGATGCTGGACGCCGCCGAACCCGCCCTCCGCGGCGCGGGCTACGCCCCCTACTACCTCTACCGTCAGAAATATATGTCCGGCAGCTTTGAGAACATCGGCTGGACCCGTCCCGGCGCGGCCTGCCTCTATAACATCTATATCATGTCGGAGCTTTGCTCCATTCTCTCCCTGGGGGCGGGCGGCTCCACCAAGGCGGTAGACGCCTCCCGGCGGCGCATCCAGCGGTTTTTTAACCCGAAATTCCCGGAAGAATATACAAAACGGCCGGAGAAAATGCAGTCAAATCAAGCGGCCTTCGCCGCCTTTTATGAAGCCTGACAATTGGAAAGGAGCTGCTTCTATGCCGTATTTTCTGAACGAAATCAACGAAGCCATCCGCAGCGATCCCGCCGCTTTTGCCCAGCGGTGCGACGATGTGCTGGCGCAGAAGATTGCCGACGCCGCCCGGAAAATTGCCGCTCACCGCACGGAATCCCATGTGGTTCTCCTCTCCGGCCCCTCCGGCTCCGGCAAAACCACCGCCGCCCTGAAAATTGAAGAACAGCTGAAGGAAATGGGCATCGGCACCCATACGGTCTCGATGGATAACTATTTCAAGACCCTGGACCCCGACACCTGTCCCCGGAACCGGGAAGGCGAAATCGACTACGAATCCCCCTTCTTTTTGGATGTGGATCTGCTCAACCGGCACTTTTCTCTTTTGGACAAGGGCGAGACAATTTATATTCCCAAGTACGAATTTGCCCGGCAGATGCGTTCCGACGTGTTCACACAGCCGCTGCGCCTGGGCCCGGATGAGCTGGCGATTTTCGAGGGCATCCACTCCCTGAATGATATCATTGTTGGCAAGAATCCCAAGGCGTTCAAGCTCTATATCGCCGCCCGCAGCGACATTGTGGATACGGACGGAACCGTTATCTTCGACCGGTCCTGGATTCGCCTCTGCCGGCGGCTGGTGCGGGACTTCAAGTTCCGGGGCAGCGACGCCGCCTTCACCCTGAAGCTGTGGGAGAACGTCCGCCGGGGCGAGCGGCTTTATATCTCGCCTTACAAGGAAAACGCCAACATCATGTTTGACTCCTCCCTAGCCCTCAGCGCGAGCGCATTGAAACCCTTTGCCGTGCCGCTGCTTGAGGACATTCCCCGCGGAAAATACCAGGTTGTGGAGGACATTCTGAAAGCCTTCGAGAAAATCGAGCCCCTGGATGAAGCCTATATCGCGCCCAAGTCCCTTTCGCGGGAGTTTATCGGCGGAAGCCCATACGACAACCATTGATTTCCAACAACCGAAGAAAAAAGGAGGTACTGTATCTATGAGCGACAATCGAAAGCTGTACAGCCTGCTGGACACCCTCCGGCGTACGGCGGTATTCACGGGCAACGTGGCCCTGGGCGGCGCGTACCTGGCGGAGCAGAAAGCGGAGGACATCTGGAAGACGGCCAAGCTGCGCCTGGAGGCGAACCGTCTGGAGGACGAAATCAGCGAACGGCTCCAGGATGTCGGCAAGTATGTCTACGCCACCCACGCCGGGTCTCCCAGCGACTCCGACGAAATGCACGAAACCCTCCAGGAGATCGACCATCTGAAAAGCAAGCTGGACGGCCTCAACAAGCAAATCGGCCGCAAGCCGGAAGCCCTGGAATGTCCCTTCTGCGGGGCGGACGTGCAGGTGGAGGACCGGTATTGCCGGGAGTGCGGCGAGGGGCTGTTCGAGGAGAGCCGGGAGGAGTCCCGGAACGAGGAGTCCACATGAATTTTTATACGCTTGAACAATACCAGGAGAGCGCGGAAGCCCTCCGTAAACACCTGAACGGTTTTGCGCCGGAAGTTCTGCTGATTCTCGGTTCCGGCCTGGGCGGCATGGCGGACGAGGTGGAACATCCAATCGTTGTTCCCTATGGCGGCGTGCCCCACATGAAGCGGTCCACCGTGGCCGATCACAAGGGCCGGTTTGTCTTCGGGGAGCTGGCGGGGCGGAAGGCGGCCGTCATGCAGGGCCGCCTGCACACCTATGAGGGCTGGTCCGCCGCTGACGCGGCCTATCCCGTCCGGACGCTGCGCCTGCTGGGGGTCCGGACGCTCCTGGTCACAAACGCCGCGGGGGCCGTCAATACGGCCTTCTCCGCCGGAGACCTGATGCTCATTACCGACCACATAAAGCTCTTTGGCGACAGCCCTCTGCGGGGACCCAATCTCGACGTCTTTGGTCCCCGGTTCCCGGATGTAAGCCATATTTACACGCCCCGCCTTCAGGACGCCGCCCGGCAGACGGCGGCGGATTTGGGCATCACGCTCCGGGAAGGCGTCTATATGTTTTTCCCCGGTCCGCAGTACGAGACCCCGGCGGAGGTCCGCTTCGCCCGCATCGCGGGGGCGGACGCCGTGGGAATGTCCACGGTGCCGGAGGCCGTGGCCGCCGCACACTGCGGTATGGAGGTTTTAGGCATTACCCTCTGCACTAATATGGCGGCGGGGGTTCTGGATCAGCCGCTGTCGGGAGACGAGGTCGTTTTGGCCGCGGAGGCGGCGGCTCCCCGGTTTTCCGCCTTGGTGAAGGGCTGCCTGAAGCGGCTGTAACGGTCCGGGAGGTTCCGTCTGCAGGCGCGCCGCGGCGCAAAAAGCGGCGGCCTGGCTGGGAGAATTCGTATAATCCAGGTCTCTGTCCCATAAGTTGGTTGCAGGGGCCTGGACCCCTCACGGGACGGCGACAGACGCGCCGCCGCGCATTTTTTGAAAAATTTGAGGTAAGCTCTCCATGTCTAGTAAAAAGAAGCAATCCTTCCTGGGCGGAGCCGCCATTCTGGCCTCTGCCGTGGCCGCTGTCAAAGCCATTGGGTTTTTCTACAAAATCCCCCTCAACAATATCCTGAACACGGAGGGAAAAACCTACTTTGACTCCGCCTATCAGATTTACAGCGTCCTGCTGACCATCTCCACCGCCGGCCTGCCCCTTGCGCTGTCGAAGCTGGTGTCCGAGGCTCAGGCCAGGGGCCGTGAGAACGAGAAACGGAAACTGTTCTCCACGGCCATCTGGATTTTTCTCATTCTGGGCCTGGCCGGTTCGGCCTTCATGTTCTTCGGTACGGAGACCATCGCCGGAATGCTCCACAACGAAAGCGCGTATTTCGCCATCAAGGCCCTGGCCCCGGCGGTGTTCTGCGTGTGTCTGCTGGCCTGTATGCGGGGCTATACCCAGGGCCAGGGGGACATGAAGCCCACCGCCATTTCCCAGGTGCTGGAAGCCCTGTGCAAGCTGGGCATCGGCCTGCCGCTGGCGGCCTATCTCCTGCAGGCGGGGGAGGGACTTCTCTACGGTCAGGAACACGTCGCGGCGGGGGCCATTTTTGGCGTCACCATCGGGACCGTGCTGTCCATGCTGTTCCTGTTCGGCTACCTGTTCTTTCACCGCAGTCCTTCGGAGACGCTGGATATCCCCGCCAGCCGGACCATTCTGACGGCGCGGATTCTGATCATCGGCATCCCGATCACCCTCAGCAACTGCGCCATGAGCATCATCTCCCTGGTGGACACCTCCATAGTCCTCGGCCGCCTTCAGAACGGACTGGGCATGACGGAGGCCGCCGCTTCGGCTCTGAAGGGCCAGTACGGCTACGCGGTGGACCTGATGAACCTGCCTCCGTCGTTTGTGTTTCCGGTGACGATGAGCCTGATTCCCATGGCGGCGGCGGCCCTGGCCCGGAAGGATTACCGGGGAACCAACCGAATCGTCTCCTCCGCCTTCCGCCTGATCGCCATTCTGGCTCTGCCTTGCGGCGTGGGACTGTCGGTGCTGTCCACCCCCATCATGCGGCTGATTCTCCCCGCCCATCCCGAGGACGCCATTGCCGCCGGACCCCACCTGAAAATTCTGGGCATCGCCTGCACCTTTATCTGCATCATGAATCTGACAAACGCCATTTTGCAGACCTACGGCAAGGTTCACCTGCCGATCATCACGGTCATTCTCGGCGGCATTGTCAAAATCGTCATGAATTATTTCCTGGTGGGAAATCCCAATATCAACATTCACGGCGCGCCGGTCTCCACCCTCTGCTGTTACATGACCATCGCGGTGCTGAACCTGTATTTTGTCCGCCGGTATTCGCCCCGGCCTCCCCGCTATCTCCGCTTGTTTTTCCGGCCCGCCCTGGCAACCCTGCTGATGGGCGGCGCGGCCTGGTCGGTGTGCGGTCTGGCTGGCAGAATTCTGGAGAAGGGGCACTCCGCCTATGGAGCCAACGCCATTGCGACGCTGCTGGGAATTCTGGCGGGCGTGGCGGTGTACGGCGTGCTGGTGGTCGCGCTGCGCATCCTGCGGGCAGACGACCTCAAAGCAATCCCCCACGGGGAAAAATTGGCAGGTCTGCTTCACCTGAAATAGAAAAATTCGTGTTTTTTTTGAATTTTTCCTTGAAATTTCTTGCAAAGGCTGATAATGTATGGTAGATTTTCAATATAAGAGCCATTATGACTGGGAAGACTTCCTGGAAATCATGCGCCTGCTGCGCGGGCCGGGCGGCTGTCCCTGGGACGCGCAGCAAACCCACGCCTCCATTCGCCGGAACTTCCTGGAGGAAACCTGCGAGGCCCTGGACGCCCTGGACCGGGACGATCCGGAGGCCATGTGCGAGGAGCTGGGGGACGTTTTGATGCAGGCGGCGTTTCACGCCCAGATCGAAACCGAACGGGGCCGCTTTACCATGGCCGACGTGGTGGACGGCGTGTCCAAGAAACTGATATACCGCCATCCCCATGTGTTCGGCGACGTGCAGGTATCGGACAGCGCGGAGGTGCTGGCCAACTGGGACGCGCTCAAACGCAAGGAAAAAGGCCAGACCTCCACCGCCGACGCCATCGAGGCCGTGCCGCATACCCTGCCCGCCCTCTGGCGGGCGGAGAAAACGGCCCACAAAGCCGCCAAGGCCGGTTTCCGCTGGGACAGCGCGCTGGGCGCGTTGGGCAAATTGGAGGAGGAGGTTCGGGAGCTGCGGGAGGCTGTGGAGGCCGAAGGCCCCGCGGACGCCCCTCACGGTATCCAAGAGGAGCTGGGCGACGTGTTTTTTATCGCGGCCAGCCTCGCCTGGATGAGCGGCGTGGACCCGGAAGAATCCCTTCACCTCGCCTGCGACAAATTCTGCCAGCGGTTTCGCCGGGTGGAGGCCCAGGGTCCCCTGGACGGCTGCACCGAGGCCGAACTCGTTGCCCGCTGGCAGGCCGCCAAGCATGAAAATCCGTCTTAACGCGCTACTGCGTTTAGAATAGAATCCAAAAAAACCAAAGATTTTACGGAGGAAACCTTATCATGAACAAAGCTGAATTGATCAACGCCGTTGCCGCCAGCGCAGAAGTGTCCAAAAAGGACGCGGAAGCGGTCATCACCGCCACTCTGGACGCCATTGTGGACGCCCTGAAAGAAGGCGAAAAAGTCCAGCTGGTGGGCTTCGGTTCCTTTGAGGTGAAAAAGCGCGCCGCCCGGGTCGGCCGCAATCCCAAGACCAAGGAGCCGATTGACATCCCCGCTTCCACCGTGCCCGTGTTCAAGGCCGGCAAGGTGCTGAAGGAAGTCGTCTCCGGCTGACGGAATGCGGCTGGACAAGTATCTCAAGGTCTCCCGTCTGATCAAACGGCGGACCGCCGCCAATACCGCCTGTGATAACGGCCTTGTCAGCGTGAACGGCCGCCCCGCCCGGGCCTCCTACGAGGTCAAAACGGGGGACCGGATCGCCATGCAGCTGGGGCCGCGGACGGTTACGGTGGAGGTCGTATCCGTACAGGAACCGCTTCGCCAGGGCGACGGAGCGGCGTTGTATAAAGAAGTGAAGCCGTAGTCATATTCTCGTCCCTCCCGCCATATTCTGTGGACAGGGAGGGAGAGAGCATGAACGATTATAGCGCATCCCCGGCCCCCCACCGTTTGGAACTGGAGGGCCGGGAACGGCTGACGGTCTCCGGCGTGGAGGATGTGGAGCGTTTCGACGAGGAGGGCATCATTATGTCTACCTCCGCGGGAACGCTGGTTATCACGGGGGAAGACCTGCATATTGGAAAATTGTCCTTGGACGGCGGAGAACTGCACGTAGACGGGCGGATTGACTCCGTGACATACGAGGACCAGGCCCCCAGCCGGGGCGGCTTCCTGGGCCGCCTGTTTGGCTGACATGGGGGCGGAGAGCGTCCGGCAGCTCTGGATATTTGGACAGTCCATTCTGCTGGGCCTGTGCGCCGGGGTGCTGTATGATCTCCTGCGCCCGTTCCGTCTCCGCGCACCGCGCTTTACGGGGCTGCTGGACGGCGTTTACTGCGCCGTCGTGGGCGGGGGAACCTTTCTCTTTCTCCTGCGGCGGGCCGAAGGGCAGCTGCGGGGATTTACAGCGCTGGGCGCATTGGGCGGCGCGGTTCTTTATTTCTGCGCCTTTGCGCCGCTGCTGCGGCCTCTGTGGGCTTTCTGGGCGGACACGCTGGCTTTGCTGGCCCATCTGCTGGCCCTGCCCCTGGCATGGCTGCGGCGGGCTGCAAAAAAAATTGACCGCCGGGTGAAAAATCTCTTTTATTTTTGGCGCAAATGCGTTACAATTCAAGATAGGGGGCGTTTCCCCCGCAAAGGAGGGCGACGGAGTGGCAAGGGAAAAAAAAGCAACGCCAAAAAAGCTCTGCGCCGGTCTGCTGAGCAAAGTCCTGATCGTAACGCTTCTGGCCGCCGCCGCGCTTCAGCTGTTCCATCTGCAAGAACAGCTCGACGGCGCCCAGGCCAGTCGGGACGCGCTGGAAGCCCAGGTGGAGGCCACCCGGCAGAGAAATGACGCCCTCAAGGGGGACATCGCCGAGGGCTGCACACCCGAAAAAATCCAGGAGATCGCGCGGCGGGAGCTGGGCTGGGTGCTTCCCGGCGAATATGTATTTGGAAACTGAATCGGGAAGCTGCGCCGGTGTGCAGACATCCGGCGCCGCAAATTAGCGGAAGGAGAAACACAAAATAATATGGTGCCTCAGGTTGGGAGTATTCTGGAAGGTAAAGTAAGCAGCATTACCAATTTCGGCGCGTTCATCGCGCTGGAAGGCGGCGGGTCCGGGCTGGTACATATCTCGGAAATCGCAAACACGTACGTAAATGATGTACACGACTTTTTGGAGGTCGGCCAGGCCGTCAAGGTCCTGGTTTTGTCGGCAGAAAACGGGAAGGTAAATCTTTCCATCAAGAAAACCCTGCCGCCGCCGGAGCGGCGCGGGCCTCGTCCGGCCAGACCGGCGGCTCCGCGGCCGTCCGCACCGGTACGGACGGCGTCTGCGCCGCCGCGAGGCCATGCGCGGCCTCCCGCGCCGTCGGGAGACCCGGACTTCGAGGACAAGCTGAAACACTTCCTCTCCTCGTCTGAAGGAAAGATGGCCGATTTGAATCGGGGCATGGATGGCCGCCGGGGAGGCGGCCGCCGCCGGAAATAATGTTTCAACCGCTGGGGACCGTCCGCCGGGACGGTCCCTTTCCTTTTCTGCAAATTCCCTTATTAATCTCGTGCTGCTGCCTTTTCATTCAAAACGGTGTATATTCATACTATTTTAGTCCTCCCTTTGAGGTTCTATTACAGGCGGGTTGGATGGATTTTTGACAGAAAACCAATATCCTTCAATCAAAAGGCAGCAGTCCTCCGATCCATTGATAACATAGGAAAAGCCTGAATAACCTCCCTCACTCAAAGCAAAATCATAGACTTCTCCACCATCGCTGTCACCTGGAGATTGCCCTTCTTCAAACTCTAAAAGTTCATATTCAAGTTTGGATGCCCAATCTCTTAATGCCTCAACATCTTGTCCCTCTGCCCGCCATTGAGTAGATTTCCCACTTATATAGTGTGTAATATCCGCCGTAGTTATGGAATCATCAATATATGCGGTGACTGGTCTGCCTGGACCCGACTTCTGATTACAGCCTGCTAATGCTAACACGAAAAGCAACCATAAAACTGATGCTATCAATCTTTTCATTTGAGTTGTTACCTCCTAAATTCTGTTTTCATATGTATAGACGCAAAGTAAATCCTAATGTTCCGAATTTAATTTGTTTTTTGTCTCATATATATTTTCTTGCCTATTTCAATACACAAATGAAATATGTGTGTCAACCCTCACATTTGTATGTTTATACAAATGATCTGCCGATTATTCGCCTTTTTAGCTGACAACACTCAAACGGATAAGGGACTCTGCAAAATAAAAAGGAGCCGCACCGGCAGGAACTGCCGGGCGGCCCAAGCGGGTGGGATAATGGAAAGCTTCCTATTTCATAGTACCATATTTTTCCGGTGTTGTAAATAGGAAAGTTTGTCAGTTTCCGGCGAATCGGCAATTTTGCTGAAACTGCCGGGCGTTTTTGTATCTGCGGGAGCAAAAAGGCTGCGGAAATTTTCCGCAGCCTTTTGAAATATCCCGTTCAAAACAGAGCTTCCTGATCCGCCAGAACATCCTCGCCAATCCGGCGGAGCTGCCGGGCATTTTCCTCCCAGAGCCGGTCGGCAATGGCCATCTTGCGCACAATGTTTTTTACCGTCAAATCCAAGGCGGACCCCTCCCGGTAGTCGGCGGGAAAGACAAAATCCACTCGGCCCTTTGCCAACAGGTCCTCCACGCCCGCCTGGTTGCTGGCCTGATAGACCGCAATCGCCTGTCCGCCGTAAGCCCGCATCATCTTCATGCAGGGCACGTCGGAAAGGCCGTCGCCCAGGTAGAGCATATTGGGGAAGGGCACCCGCTTGCTGTCGTCGGGCATGGAATCATTCAAGGTCTTGTCGTCCGAAACGTCCAGAACCCCCTTGTTAATGCGGTAGACAAACTGGGTTTTCGCCGTGAAATTCACGGCCAGCTTTGGCCAGACGGGACGGCCCGTTTCGTCATAGAAAAATTCGCTGGCGTAAATCGCCTTGAATTCCCCGCTGACGGCGGAACCTTCGATGATCTCCCGCAGTCCGGAAGAAATGATGTAATGCTCGACCTCCACGCCCTGTTCCGCCCCAAAGGCGTTAATCCGCCGGAACCACTCCGGCACGCCGGGAAAAAATTCAATTCCCCGGCCCTTCTCCACCAGGTCCGCCCGGGTGAAGGGCCGCGCCTTCCGCCCGGCTTCCTGGAGCATGGTATACATATACGCCAGCACGCCGTCCACGCGGTTGCGGCGGCCAAAGCCGTTGGCCTTCGCCCAGAATTCCGCCGGGGTCATACCCAGGCTGGGTATGAAAGCATAGTCCTGCATATCGGTGGTACAGAGGGTTTTGTCAAAGTCATACAAAAACGCAATAATTGGACGCGGTATCATCGAACATCGCCCTTTCCGCGGCAAAGCGGGACTCAGCCGGCTCCTCCGCTGTAATTGCGGCCGAATTTCAGCTCTTTGATGTTAATGCGGCGGGTAGGCTCCTCATCCGCCGGAGGCGGCGGGGACGGCGGTTCCGGCGCGGTTTCCGGGGGCTTTTTCTCCTCCAGCAACTCCGGCGGCTGGTTCCGGCTGCTCTCGGGAATCTCCGAAACCGGTTCCTCTTTAGCGGGCAGAGTTTCCGGAGTCTCCGCGGTTTCCGCGGCCTCCGGCGGTTCCTGAGCCGTTAGAACGGCGTTTACCTGCTCCTGAATCTCGGCGGAAGCAGCTGTCTCCAGGGCGTCCTCCGTTACGGCAAGCTCCGGGAGGTGTTCCAGGAACTGAAGCTCCCTGGCGCAAAGCTCCCGGCTGGCGATGATAAACTGCTGCAATTCCTGCCGTCCCTGGCGGAGCCGTTCCTCACAGGCGGCGGCGTCCCGGCGGTAGGCGTCCAGCTGATCCTGGGCCGACGTCTTGGCTTGGTCCAGAATTTCGTCCCGCTTGGTTTCCGCCTCCCGGACAATGCTGTCCGCCATGCGCTGGGCGGTCAGCAGCGTCGCCCGCATGGAGTCCTCTGTGGCGCGGTATTCCTCCACCTTTTCCACCAGGACCTTTAGCTTGGCCTTGAGGGCCGCATTTTCCTTGTAAAGCGCAGTATAGTCGTCGGTTACTTCGTCAAGAAACTCGTCGACCATTGTCATGTTATAGCCTCCCATCACCGCCTTTGTAAAGGCGTGACTGGAGACCTCCTGTGGTGTAAGCATATGCCAGGTTCCTCCCGTCGATCAGATTGCCGCGGCGTTACCAGTAGAGGCCGCTGGGTTCCAGGTTCTCCAGCTCGTCGATCAAATCCCCCTCAATATCCACATGGTAAGGGGTGATGATGTATGTATGGGCAGCGACCTTTTTGATCTTTCCCTCTCCCGCGTAGGCCACGCCGGAGAGGAAGTCGATCAGGCGGCGGGCGATGTCCTTGTTTGTGGTTTCCAGATTCAGGACCACTGTGCGCTTGTCCTTCAGCTGGTCGGCAATTTCGGAGGCGTTTTCAAACCGCTCCGGCTTCACCAGGATTACCTTCAGCTGGGTGGTGGCGTGAATATTCACCACCTTGCTGCGCCGTTCGTCCATCTTCACACGGCGGTCGTCAAAGGGGTCCCGGCGGGGTTCTTCCTCAAAATCCTCATACTCCTCATCCTCGTCGTCATAAGGATGCATCACTTTTTTCAACTCATCAAATAGACTCATGGCGTACCTCCCGGCCGTGTTCATTCGGAAATCGAATGGTAAAATGGAATGGGTTATGTATAGTGCCGGCTGCCAAAAATGGCAGACCCGACTCGGACCATCGTAGCCCCGGCGCGAATGGCGTCCTCATAGTCGGCGCTCATACCCATAGACAGCTGTTGTAAGCTATTATGGTACAATTTCGCGCTGATGTCAACAAAAAGTGTCCAAACTTTCTCAAAATAGCGGCAATTTTCCACCCGATCCACATTTGCAGGCGGAATGGCCATCAGGCCCAAAACCTTGATATGCGGGCATTCCAGGGCGGCTTCCGCCCCGGCGGGCAGGTCTTTTGGAAGGAAGCCGCTTTTTGCTTCCTCCTCCCCGATATTGACTTCCAAAAGCACGTTTTGTATCAAATCCAGCCCGGCGGCAGTGGATTCGATGGCGTTGAGCAGGGCCAGGGACCCCACGGATTCGATCAAATCCACCTTCCCCACCACCTGCTTGACCTTGTTGCGCTGCAAATGGCCGATAAAGTGCAGCGGCGCGCCGTCGTACGCGTGGTCCGCCAGCTTGGCGGTCATCTCCTGAACCCGGTTTTCTCCTAGGGCGTCGATTCCGGCGGCGACAGCCTCCCGGCAGGCGGCGGCATCGTTCATCTTACTGGCTCCCACCAGAAGAATTTCGCCTGGGTCCCGTCCCGCCGCACGGGCGGCGGCGGCCATGTTCGCCCGGACTTGGGCGATGTTTTCAGCTATGGACATCACAATCTTCCTTTTCTCTGTTATTGCAGGACCTTCCGGTCATACAGCCCCTTGGCGGAAACGATGATTTCCTCTCCGTGCCGGATGAGCAGCTCGTCTGCCGTCTCCGCGGCGGCCTGCACCAGTATGAAATTTTCCCCGGTATACACTACATCCACCGGCTTGAACCGCGCCCGCGCCCCTACGATGCAGTAAACGCCCGTTTCCTCCGTCCGGGTATAGGTCCCGTCCTCATTCTGCACGGTGCGCTCTGCGCGGAGGGCCGTTTTGGGCACGCGGATGCCCCCGGCGGTGTCGTAGAGGATTTCCGCCCGCTGCTGGCGCAGAAGCGTCAGCTCCCGCAGATAGCTTGTCCCTTTGAATACCGCCACAACCCGCCCGTTCTCCGCCGGGCCCACGGATTCCAGCGTAACCGGAAGGTCCCGGTCCACGCCCTTGGCAAACCGCAGGGATAAGCTGTTTGCCGGCAGCTCGTCCAGCATGGCGGCGTCCCCGGCGGTGAGGACCGCCGCAAAATACCAGCTGTTCCCCAGCACCAGCTTGCCCACATGGGAGCCGGTGTCCGTCTGGGCGGTCAGCCCCCCCAGCTGGGTAGGCGTTATGCCTTCCAGCGTCTCCGGCGTCAAAACCGCCTCGAAGCCGTCCACCTCTCCGGAGTAGAGGCCCGCCTCCGGGGCCGTGATGCGCCGGACCGACCCCGCCGCCTGGGAACGCAGGCTTTGCAGCTGCGTCTCCACCTCCTGAATCTGAGCGGGCAGGTCTCCGCCGCCGTCGGTATAGTCCCGCTTCATCACCAACGCCCGCAGCTCCGACGCTTCCTTCTCCGCATCGTAGAGGCGGTCCGCCGTAATGCAGCGGCGGTAGTTCAAAATACTCTCTCCAATCTGGCTGTCCAGCTTTTTGATCGTGCTGGAATCCAGATTCTCCTGGGCATAGCGGAGCTGTTCCAGACGGTTTGTCAAAGTCTCGATCTCCGCCTGACGGTCCAGGGAAGACTGGTCCGCATACACCGCCGCCACGGTTCCGCCCGCGCTGACCCGTTCGCCCTCCGCCCGCTGGATGCGGAGGAGGCCCCCGGACTCGCCGGTCAGAACCCGTTCGGTCCGGACCACATAGCCCGTGGTCTCCACACCCAGCTCCACCTGATAGCCGTAGGCCAGCGTGGTGGTAAAGGGGTCGCTGATATAGCCGGCGGCCTGGATGACGAAATAAGACAGCACCCCCAGGGCAACCGCGGCAGTAAGCAGCTTTATGCCCAGTCCTTGTTTGATCTTCATGGCGTTATGTAGGGAATTCCTCCGGCGACAGCTCCACCGGCCGGATGGGGGCAATGGTGGAAATGGCGTGCTTGTAAATCACCTGCTGCCGGCCCTCGGTGTCGAGGATGACCACGAAGGCGTCAAAGCCGGCGATGACGCCCCGCATCTGGAAGCCGTTCATGAGGAACATGGTGACGGGGACCCGGTCCCGTTTGGCCCGAAGAAGAAAAATGTCCTGTAAGTTCGCTTTGTTCTGCATAATCGTCCGCTCCTTTTTTCTGTGCCGCGCCCTGAATGAATTTGGCTTGCCGGAGAGCCGGGCGGCGGCGGTTTTTTCCCGGCCGGACGAAGGGGGTTCGTCCGCCATTCCTAGAATACGCCAGCGGCAGAGAGAATTTCCGTCGAAATCTGTAAGGCCCGGGCAAAATCCCGGTCTTTTTCCCAAAAAATCCAATGGATGGCTGGATTCCGCCGCAGCCACGTCAACTGCCGCTTCGCATATTGCCGGGACCGCAGCTTCACTTCCGCAATGGCCTCCGCCTCGGAGACAGTTCCTTCCAGCACGCCCAGAAATTCCTTGCAGCCGATGGCCTGCAAGGCCGTCGCGTCTCTTGGAAGCCCCTGCGCCAGAAGGGTTTTAACCTCCTCCAGCAGTCCGGCGGAAACCATTTGGTCCACCCGCCGGTCAATCAACGCTTTCATGTCCGCCCGGTCTGCGAATTGCAGCCCCAGCCAGACGGCTTCATAGCGGGGAGGCCGGTTTTTGGCGGCCCGATTGTGGGCCGTGATGGTCTCTCCCGTTTCCAGGTAGACCTCCAATGCCCGGAGTATGCGTTTTTCGTCGGCGGGGTGGAGGCGTTCCGCCGCTTCCGGGTCCGCCTGGCGGAGTTCTTCCAGCAGGGGGGCGACGCCCTCCGCCGCCAGCCGCGCCTGAAGCCGCTTCCGAATCTCTCCCCCCGCCTGTCCGGCGGCAAAGCCGTGACCCTGGATAACCGCATCCATCCAAAGGCCCGTGCCGCCGGCGAGAATGGGCAGTTTTCCCCGCCGGAGAATCCCGTCGACGATGGGGACGGCGGTTTCGGCGTAGCGGGCGGCGGACCACCGCTCCGACGGGTCCGCAACGGCAATCATGTGATGGGGCACGCCGTCCATCTCCGCCGCGGTTGGAGCGGCGGTGCTGATGGTCATGCCCTTGTAAATCTGCATGGAGTCCGCGGAAACCACTTCCCCGTTGTACCGCTTCGCCAGCAGAATGCTCAGGGTGGTTTTGCCGCAGGCAGTTGGCCCCGCAACACAGACAATTTTACCGCCCATGTCAGAACTCCCGCCCAAACCGCCGGGCTTTTTCCCGGGCCTCGGTCAGAATTTCCGGGGCCTTGGACGGGTCCACGTCCAGCCCCCCCGCAAACACATAGTCAAACCGCGGGATGCCGAACATCGCCGCCAGCTGCTTCCAGTAGAGAACGCCCAGGCTCTCCGGCTTTTCAAAATCCCCGCCGGTGGTAAGATAGAGCAGCCGGGACGCCTTGCAGTCGCCGTGACAGCCGTCGGCCTCGTAGTGGTAGCACAGGCCGCAGGCGGAGATATGCTCGATATAAACCCGCAGAGCGGCGGGGAAGGTCAGATCCCAGAAGGGGGCCGCCACGACGATTTTTTCCGCCTGCTGGAACACTCGGGCCATACGAAACGCCGGACCGGAAAAATCTCCAGCGGCGGCCAGGGCGTCCCGCTCGTGAAGCATCGCTTCCGTGAAGGGTTCCAGCCCCAGCTTGTCCACCCGTACCATGGTGTGGGCGTCCTCCGGGTGGGCCTCCTCCCAGGCGTCCAGAAAGGTCCTGGCCAGGCCGTACGTCCGGGACGCCGGGCCGCGGGGGCTGATACAGGAATCAATAAACAGAAGTTTTGTGCTCCAATCCGTCCGGTTCATGCTTCTCTCCCCTCTTTTCCGCCAATTACGGGCTTTCCATCCCGGTCAAGCAGGGGCGTCAGACCGGCTCCGCCAGCCCCCCAGCAATACAGGTACTGCACGCCGGTTTCCTGATCCTGCAAAATCTCCACGCCGCTCCCAATCACCCCTTGACTGTACACCTTTTCAAAACGCTTTGCCATCGTGCCCTCCTATCATGCCCGCTTAAACATTTTCTCCAATTCATACTTCGTCAGCTTCACCGCCACGGGCCGCCCGTGGGGACAATACTGCACCTCGCCGCTCTGCACCTTATCCACCAGCGCCCGCAGCTCCGCCGGGTCGCTGGTCCAGCCGCCCTTGATGGCCGCCTTGCAGGCCATGGTATGAAGCATGGATTCCCGGCGTTCTTCCAGAGAACGGCCCATAAACAGGCACGCCGCCAGCTCCTCCAGCGTGGACCGGGCGTCTGCGGCGTCGATGTCCGCCGGGACCTCCCGTATCAGAACCGTTCCGCCGCCGAAGTCCTCGCAGGCAAAGCCGAACTGCTCCAAGAGCGGCAGGTTTTCCAGAAGCAGCTCCTTATCCATCGGACCCAGCTCCACGGCGGCCGGCGTCAGCAGCGTCTGGCGCATGGGCGGTTCCTGGGAGGCTTTCATGCGGTCAAAGTTCACGCGCTCGTGAGCGGCGTGCTTGTCGATCAGCCACACGCAGCCGTCCTCGCTCTCGCAGACGATATACGTCCGCAGGACCTCCCCTGCAATCCGCCACGGCGTTTCCCCGGGCGGCGCGAGGGTCCGCTGTCCCGGAACCTCCTCTCCACGGGCCTGGGGAATTGCAGGCGGATATTTCCGGGGCGGTTTTGGGGAGTTTTCCGGCCGTTTTTCCGGCGGCTTGACCGGAACCGGTTCCGGTTCCTGGAGATACCCGCCCTTGGGCTTCTCGCCGTAGAGAATCACCGGCGCGCTGTCGGAAAGCCGCACAGTCGCGGAGGGACGTTCCGAGTTCCACGCGGGATGCGGCGTCCGGGCGGCGGGCGTTTCGGTCCCGCCGGACTGCCGGTCGCGGTAAGTTTTGGCGTCCATGGTCTGGAAGAAATCGCCCCGCAGGTTTTTGACCTGCTCCGGCAGCGGCGCGGCGGGCGGCGGGGTTCCCTTTGCCGCGAGGCAGTCCAAAACGGTGTG
Organism: uncultured Oscillibacter sp.; assembly: GCA_910589315.1. Classification (GTDB taxonomy): domain Bacteria; phylum Bacillota; class Clostridia; order Oscillospirales; family Oscillospiraceae; genus Oscillibacter. The sequence continues at coordinate 38,720 of CAJUTB010000016.1, forward strand.
ATATACCGCGTCAAACACCTCCCGCTCCCGCGCGAATTTGACCTGCGTTTTCGCCGGGTGGACGTTCACGTCCACCAGCGTCACCGGCACCGTCACCGCCAGCACACAGCCGGGAAATTTGCCTTTCATGATCTGGTTGCGGTATCCTTCTTCCAGGGCGGCGGTCAGGAGCTGGGACTTGATGAACCGTCCGTTGACAAAAAACACCTGCATGGACCGGGACCCCCGGCATTGAAGGGGCGACGTGACAAACCCGGATACGGAAACGTCTCCGCCCTTCCCCTGCACCGGGACCAGACTTTTGGCGAAGTCCCGGCCCAGCGCGGCATAGACCGCAGACTCCAGCCGTCCGTCGCCGGGGGTGTGGAGGGCGTCCGCGCCGTCCTTGCGGAATTGAAAGGATACGCTTGGATGGGACAACGCCAGATGCTGCACCAAGCCGTTTACCGCGGCGGTTTCCGCGCTGTCCTTCTTCATGAATTTTAACCGGGCGGGCGTATTGTAAAACAGGTCCCGAACGGTAATGGCCGTGCCCTCCGGCGCGCCCGCATCCTCTACCGGGCCGGGAACGCCGCCTTCCAGATGGAGCGCAGCCCCGGCGGTATCGCCCCGGCGGCGGGTCAGGATATCCACCCGGCTTACGGCGGAAATTGCCGCCAACGCCTCTCCCCGAAAACCCAGCGTGCCGATTTTTCCCAGGTCCTCCGGGTTTTGGAGCTTGGAGGTGGCGTGCCGGAGAAAGGCCGTGGGGAGTTCCTCCGGCGCAATGCCGCAGCCGTTGTCCGTCACGCGGATCAAACCCATGCCGCCCCGCCGGATCTCCACCACCACGGCGGAACTGCCTGCGTCGATGGCGTTTTCAACCAGCTCTTTTACCACGCTGGCGGGACGCTCCACCACTTCCCCCGCCGCAATCAGATCCGCAACGTGGGGAGCAAGCTGCCGAATCATGACCCCGCCTCCTTCCAAGTCTTTGTATTTGTTACAGAATCAGCATGACCAGGGGAATTGTGACAACGGAGGCCAGCGTGGTAACGAACGTCACCTGGGCCATGCATTCCGTGTCTCCGCCGTATTCCATGCACAATAACGCGCCGTTCATGGCGGCGGGCATCGCCATTTGGATAACGCCCACCTGCATCACCAGTCCCCCGAAGTTCAGGGCTTTCAGGAGGGGATACAGGGCCATGGGCAGGGCCAGCAGACGGATTGCCGTCAGAATCCACATTCTGGGCGAAACCAGCACGTCCTTCACCGACAGCCCCGCCAGCAGAGAGCCAACCAGCATCAGGCACAGCGGGACGGAAACGTCTCCCACCAGCGACAGCATATCGCCAATCAGCGCAGGAGGGCGGATTCTGGCAAAAGCCAGAACCAGTCCCAGCGCCGCCGACAAAACGCAGGGCGACAGCAGCTGTTTCCACTGGAACCGTTTCGCCCCCACCAGAAGCAGCGGGCCGACAGTATAATTCAGCAGATTGAAGGGAATGGCCAGAATCACGGCGTAGAACAACGCCTCCTGTCCAAACAGGCCCATGACCACTGGATAGCCGATGAATGCGATGTTGTTGAACACCATGGTGTACCGCCACACGCCCATTTGTCCCGGCGTGCCGCCCAGCAGGCGGGGAACCGCCAGGGCGAAAAGGAATTCCAGTCCGTAAAACACAACGCCTACGCCCAGAACCGACAAAATCACGCTTGCTTCCGGAAGCTCGTCTCCCGTCAGCACCGCCCCTACGATCATAGCGGGCATGGTAATGTTTAACGCCAGCTTGGAAAGCCGGGCGTCCACCTCTCCGCCCAGATAGCCCAGGCGGTTTGCTAGACAGCCCGCGCCCAGAGCAAATAAAATTACCAGCATTTCGCTGAAGGTGTCCAGAAAGCTCATGGTTTGTTCCTCCAAACTTGCATCATGCAAGGAGTGTTAGATAGGACAGGGCGTTGGCCGCGGCGTGGATGGCCACGGAAGCCCAGAGGGTGCCGGAGTGGTCGTAGGCCCAGGCCAATACCAGACCGGGAATAAAATACCGGGGCATCCGCAGAAAACAGGACAAATCCCGCCGCGCAACCGCAAACTGCCACACGTGGAGCAGCGCGAACAGCAAACAGCTTGCCGCATAAGCCCCTGTGCGGTTACGGTCTTTCAGGCTTCCGAACACAAAGCCCCGAAACAGCACTTCTTCCACAAACGGCGCGAGAAAAACCACCGTCAGGAGCGTTGAGAGCGGCGCGCCGCTGGCGCGGCTGGATATCGCGGAGTCGTTGAGGCTCCCGGGAGACGGACTGGAAAAAAGCAGGTTCAGTCCATACATGGCCGCAAGGCCGATGGCCATGGTTTTTCGTGCCGTATGGGAATTTTCTGAAAACCGCCGGGACGTTTTAACCAGAAACCGCCGGAAAATCAAAACGGTGACGGCAAATATAACATAGTAATACAGCGCGCTTTGCAGACCGCTGTCAATCTGCCGCCCCAGAAGCCGTTCCGCCTGGGAAAAGGCGGGGCCTGCCGCCAGGGGCAGAAGCAGGAGATAGAGCGCGAAAAAGATGGTCCCGGCAAACCGTTCCCCCGGCGTCAAACTGCTTTTTCGGGCTTTTGGCAGATTTCTGCGGCTCATTGCAGCTTCTGTTTCAGCTCGTAGAGCAGGCTCATGGCCTCAATGGGCGTCAAAGCGTCGGGCTGGCAGCGGCGCAGGGCGTCCAGCACCTCGCTTTCGCCGATGGAACCCAGGGAGACCTGCTCCGCCTCCCGGCGGGGCGGGACGCGGGGACCGTCCTCCGCTTCCAGTTCTTCCAAAACCGCCCGTGCCCGCTTGAGCACCGTCTCCGGCAGCCCCGCCAATTTGGCGACTTCTATGCCGTAGCTGCGGTCCGCGCCGCCGGGGAGAATTTTACGCAGGAAAATGATGTCTTCCCCCCGCGTTTTTACCGCAATGTTGCAGTTTACAACGCCGGGAAGAACGTTTTCCAGTTCGGTCAATTCGTGGTAGTGGGTTGCAAACAGGGTTTTGGCGCGTTTTTTCTCCGCGCAGTGCTCCAGGACCGCGCGGGCAATGGACATTCCGTCATAGGTGGAGGTTCCCCGCCCGATTTCATCCAGAATTAAAAGGGAATTTTTGGTCGCGCAGCGGAGAATGTCCGCGACTTCCGTCATCTCCACCATGAAGGTCGATTGCCCGGCGGAGAGGTCGTCGCTCGCGCCTACGCGGGTGAAAATCCGGTCCACGACGCCGATACGGGCGTAAGACGCGGGGACGAAGCTGCCCATCTGGGCCATGAGAACGATCAGGGCCACTTGGCGCATATACGTTGATTTGCCCGCCATGTTGGGACCGGTGATGATGGCTGTCCGGCCTTCCTTTTCGCCCATGAAGGTGTCATTCGGGACGAACAGCGCGTCTTTCAAAACCTGCTCCACCACAGGATGGCGGCCGTCCCGGATATCGATGACGCCGGACTCGTCCACATCGGGGCGGCAGTAGTTGTTTCGCACGGCCACGGAGGCCAGGGACGCCAGCGCGTCGATTTCGGCCACGGCGTCCGCGCTTTTTTGAATACGCGCCGATTGGGCCGCGATGTCCAGGCGCAGTTGGGTGAACAGCTCGTATTCTAAGGCTACGACCCGTTCGGAGGCGGTGAGGATGGAGTGTTCCAGGTCTTTGAGCTCCTGGGTGATGTACCGTTCGCCGTTGGCCACCGTTTGTTTGCGGATATAGTCTGCGGGCACCTGGTCCTTGAAGGAATTAGACACCTCGATGTAATAGCCAAAGACCTTGTTGTAACGGATACGCAGGGTGCGGATTCCGGTGCGCTCTTTTTCCTTGGCCTCCATTTCGGCGATAATGTCTTTGCCGCCGTTGAGGATGTGGCGGAAACGGTCTACTTCTTCGTGAAACCCGTCGCGGATGATTCCGCCTTCCCGGACGGAGAAGGGCGGCTGGTCGCCGATGGCCGCCGCGATTCGTTCCCCGATGTCGGTTAAGGGGTCCAGGCTTTCCGCGAGTTCGGTAAGACGGCGGTCAGAGGCGGTGGCGGTATAGGTTTTGACGGCGGGGAGCTTTTCAATGGCGGAGCGCAGGGAAACCAGGTCCCGGCCTCCGGCGGAACCGTAGACAATGCGTCCGATCAAGCGTTCCATATCGCCTAGACCGCGCATGGCGGCGGCGAGTTCCTCGCGGTTGATTGCGTCGCCGGTCAACGCCGCTACGGCGGAATTCCGGCGGCAGATGCTGGCGGCGTTGAGAAGGGGGCGTTCCAGCCAGCTGCGGAGACGGCGCGCACCCATTGGCGTTTGGGTGCGGTCCAGGACCCAAAGCAAGCTCCCTTTTTTCTCCTTGCTGCGGAGGGTTTCCGTCAGCTCCAGGTTACGGCGGGCGGTTAAGTCCAGTTCCATAAACCGGCCCTGCTCGTAATAATCCAGGTCGTTGATGTGGGAGAGGTCCGTTTTCTGGGTTTCGTACAAGTAGTGGAGCAGGCCGCCCAGGGCCATTGCCGCGGCGGGGTTGGGGAGACGCTCAAAGGCGTCGTCTCCAAACTGCCTGCGGATGTTCCGCTCGGATTCTTGGAGGAGAAACCGGCGTCCTCCGGCGTTTTCTATACGGCAGTGGAATTTGTCCCGAAGGGTGTCGGTCAGGGCCGTTTCGGAGGCCGCGCCGTCGTTGAGGACGGCCTCGGCAGGGGAAAAACGGCCAAGCTCGTTTATGGCGTGTTCCAGGCGGTCCTTGCCGGTAAACGAGGTTAGATGGGTTTTGCCGGTGGTTACGTCGCAGAAGGCGGCTCCGGCTCCTTGGGCGTCCAGGTAGAGGCCGCAGATGAAGTTGCTGGACTTGTCGTCGAGGCAGGAGGCGTCCGTGACGGTTCCGGGCGTAACGACGCGGATGATGTCGCGTTTGACAAGGCCCTTGGCCTTGGCGGGGTCCTCCATCTGCTCGCAGATGGCTACCTTGTAGCCCTTGGCAATCAGGCGGGCTATGTAGGAGTCGCTGGAATGGTAGGGGATGCCGCACATGGGGATTTGTTCGGCTTCCGGTTTGGCGTGCTTGCCCTTGTCCCGGCTGGTCAGGGTTAAATCCAGTTCTTTTGACGCCAGACGCGCGTCGTCGTCGAACATTTCATAAAAATCGCCCAGGCGGAAGAATAGTATCGAATCCGGGTTGTTCTGCTTGATCTCTAAGTATTGCTTCATCATTGGCGTTAATTCTGCCAAGAGATTTCACCTCTCTATCTCTGCATCGGTGGGCGCGCCTTGCGGCGCGGGCGGTGGTCAGCCATTTGCAATGGCTGGTCCTTTTTGAACCCCCCATTTCTCTTTTCTCTCCGAGAGAAAAGAGAAACGGGCCGTTCACGGTCCAAAGAGAAAAGAGCGTTTTGAAAGCCTGGTGGAAACCTTCGGCTTGGTGGAACCTTAACGAGAAGTCCAAATCGACTTGCCTCTGCGTCTATTTCCGCTGCCGCTGCTGCTGGTGGTTGAGACGGCTGTCCGTTTTTGGTTCGCAGGCCCCTCATTACCGCTGTAATACCTTTGCCGGCGGCCACTCCCGACATACCAGTTCATCAATAGATACCTCATAAAAATCAGCTAATACAACTAATTTCGTCATGGAAGGTTCCCGCTCTCCACGCTCGTAGTTCTGATAGCCGCGCAAACTCATTTTGCAGCCTTCCGCCGCTTTTTTTTGTGAGAGATTTCGCTCCAGTCTTAATGAAAGTAGTTTTTCAGGAAAATTCATGATGTCCCCTCTTGACATGTTCATTTGTGCATAGTATACTCTAAATCAGAATATGCACGATTGCACACATTTATTTTTGGGAGATATAACGATGGATGATTATTTGAGATGTTTGTACATGAACCTGATGGAAAATGGATTCACCAAAAAATATGAAACCTTGCGAAAATACCGCCAAGGTATCGCATACCGGGATATAGCATTTAACAACCTGATACGCTCCTTAACCCCGGAACAGCAAGACTTGCTGGAACAGTATGAAACCCAGCAAGGTGTTTTGGATTGCCTCGAAAATGAAATCCTATTTGAAGAAGCCGTCGCGCTGGGCAAGTGGATGGCCCATTAAACCGGTTCGCCGTACAATGCCCAGGTGTTGCTGTCTGTGATCTTTACGTCCAGAAACTGTCCGATTCGATCCGCGCCGCCTTTCAGCCGCACCAGACGGTTTCCCTCCGTCCGTGAGGACAGCGGGAACGCAGGGTCGCCGCTCTCGCCGTCCACCAGAACTCGGATGGTTTGTCCTACATACGCCCGGTGGCGCGCCGCCGACTCTGTGTTTTGCACCTCTAAAAGCGTATCAAACCATTTCTGTTTCTCTGCTCTGGGAACCGGGTCCGGCATCTCCGCCGCTTTCGTTCCCGGACGCGGGCTGTAAATGAAGGTGAACAGCGCGTCAAACCCAATTTCTGTTACCAGAGAAACGGTGTCCATAGCCTCCGCTTCCGTCTCGCCGGGAAATCCTATAATTACATCGCTGGTTAATACCAGTCCCGGCATGACAGTTCTTGCGTACGCTACCAGTTCCTGGTACTGTGCGCGGGTATAGCGGCGGTTCATTTCCCGCAAAACCCGGTCGTTTCCAGACTGGAACGGCAAGTGGAGCTGTCTTGCTACATGACGGCTTCCCGCCATCGTGTCAAACAGCTTTTTTGTGGCGTCCTTCGGGTGGCTCGACATAAACCGTATCCAATATTCCCCCTCGATCTGGTCGATTTCCCGCAGAAGATCTGCAAAATCATAGGAAATATCCAAATCATTTCCGTAGGAATTGACGTTTTGTCCCAGAAGGGTGATATCCTTGTAACCCTCTCGGACCAGCTGCCGGACTTCCGCTAAAACCGCATCCGGGTCCCGGCTCCGTTCTCGTCCCCGGACATAAGGCACAATGCAGTAAGAACAAAAGTTGTTGCAGCCGTACATGATGGAGACCCAGGCTTTTACGCCCCGCTCCCGCACGACGGGTATCCCTTCCGCAATGGAACCATGTTCGTCCTGAATGGAGAAAACCCGTTTCCGGCTCTCGTAAACCTGCCACAACAATTCCGGAAATTTCCAGAGTGCCTGAGGGCCAAAGACCAAATCAACGTGGCGGTAGGATTCCCGGACGCGGTTTGCCACCCGTTCCTCCTGCGCCATGCACCCGCACAGGACAATAACCTGACGGGGGTTTTCTTTTTTGGTGTGGGTCAGAATCCCCAGGTTGCCGAATACCCGCTGTTCCGCGTGTTCCCGTACGGCGCACGTGTTAACCAGAACCAGGTCCGCCTTTTCCGGCTTGCCGGTGAAGCGGAAGCCGCAGGCTTCCAGCATTCCCATCAGCCGCTGTCCGTCGGCCACGTTCTGCTGGCATCCAAAGGTTTCCACACAAGCGGCGGGCTGGGTTTCGCCCCAGAGGGTTCGGATTTTATTCATAAACTCCCGCTGCCGCGCCAATTCTGCCTCCGGCACCAGCACTTCTTCTCGTTTCAAAACAGCCCACGCACCTTTCAGAAAGACTTGAAATCGAGAGTATCATAGCATAAAAACTCCGAAAGCACAAGGCTTTTCCCTCGCAGGCCGCCACGGGCGGAAAACTCCGGCGATTTTACCAAGCTGCCTTGACCCCGGTAAATGCCTATGATAAAATTGAAATATTCAATAAATTTGGAGGACTCTTTTTATGATGCGGGAACTTCGGAAAAAGAAAGCCGTTGCCGTGATACTTTATAGGAGAAAGGATGTGATACATGTATAAATTTAGAAGGAGAAATGAATATGAGCGATTTTCCAAACCCGGACAATGTATTTCCGAATTCATATAAAACATCGTGTTTTTTGAAAAATGTGATCCATTCTCCCAACATTACGGTAGGAGATTATACATATTACGACGATCCAGAGGACCCCGCCGGTTTTGAGCGAAACAACGTCTTGTTTAACTACCCGGAGTTCGGGGACCGGCTGATAATTGGTAAATTCTGCGCCATTGCTTCCGGCGTAAAGTTTATCATGGGACCTGCCAATCATCGAATCAGCAGTGTGACCACGTATCCGTTTCATGTATTCGGGGGTGTCTGGGCCGAACGAACGCCGCCGCATATGGAACAGCTTCCATTTAAGGGGGATACGGTCATAGGAAACGACGTTTGGATTGGACGTGAGAGTGTGATTCTGCCGGGCGTGGAGATTGGCGATGGGGCTATTATTGCAGCTTATTCTGTGGTTGCTAAAAATGTCCCGGCGTACAGCGTCGCAGGCGGAAACCCTGCAAAAACGATCAAAAGCCGCTTTGGCGAAGAATTGACGGAACTGCTGCTGCAATTTCGGTGGTGGGATTTACCGGCAGAAGATTTAGCGGATACTTTGCCGCTGCTCTGCGACCCAGATTTAGAAAAGGTAAAGAAGATTTTGAAAGAGCGTATGAATACTGAAGCAACCCTCTAAAACCACCGCAGCAGCGGCAGCGGGGTTAGACGCAGAGTCAAATCGATTTGGACTTCTCGCATAAAGAAGCAAGAGCGTTTTTCAAGTGCCAGTCTTGAAAAACGCTCGTTTCTTTTGGACCGTGAACGGCCCGTTTGTCTCCGGCCCAAGAGCCGCCGCGACGCGGCGGTTGGCCTCCGACACGCGCCTGCGGGCGCAGTCTTTTCTCTCGCTAGAGAAAAGAAAATGGGGGGGTCAAAAAAGGGCCAGCCATTGCAAATGGCAATCAAGGCTGTTTTGCCCAATGAATGCCGGGATACAGTTTGCCAGTGCGGAAAAAATACTCCACAGCCTTCCGGCCCGCCTCCAAATCCGTCAGGGCGAGACGCTTTTCAATCGGAGACTGCCCGCCGCTCTTCAGCGGCGTGTATTCCCTGGAATCCGCATAATCCGGGTTGTACGAATAATAATTCTCCTGCCCGCAATCATAAGAACAGCCCAGCGCAAGCCACTTGCCGTCGGAAAGAACTTCCAAAAAGCTCTCCTCCCCATCGGGGTCCAGAAACAAATATGCCTCCATCCCCTTCCCGACACGCTCCAAAACCGTCATAACCTCTTTTTCCGAAATCTCCGCAGCATCCCCCATAAACCCCGCCTCTATGTGCCGGACTCTGATCGCCGCCGGATCATACGCCGGGATTTCCGCACATTTTTCCAAAATCTCATACTCCATAAAAACGCCCTCCCGCATCCATTTTTCACCATTATATACCCTTCCTCCTGGCAAAACAAGCCCGCTTCGGAAACCTGCACAGTTTTTTCCGGAATCTTTGTAAGAAGTATGTATAGCTTTTCCTTGGAAATGCTGTATAATCAAAGACATAGGACGTGTGACGACTAAACGCCGCACTGACACCGAATGAATTTTGTAAAGGAGTCTTGTATCATGAAAGCGATCAAATTTGCCGAGCCTTGGAACGTTGCCTGCGTCGAACAGCCGATGCCTGAACCTAAAGAAGGCGAAGCCCTGATCAAAATTTGCTGCGCCGCCGTCTGCGGCAGCGATATCGGAGCCTTCCGCGGCACCAACGGCCTCGTCAGCTATCCCCGCGTCATCGGCCATGAGCTGAGCGGCGAAATCGTCAGCATCCCCGATGACCCCGCCCTCAACCCCAAGGGCCTCAAAAAAGGCGACCGCGTCTGCGTGGACCCCTATATTTACTGCGACCACTGCTACGCCTGCTCCATCGGCCGTACCAACTGCTGCACCAGCCTCCACGTTCTCGGCGTCCATGTGGACGGCGGTATGTGCGAATACTTCTGCCATCCCGCAAACCTCCTCAACAAGCTCCCCGACGGCATGAGCTATGAAATGGGCGCGCTGGCCGAACCCCTCACCATCGCCCTCCACGGCGTCCACCGCGGCGGCCTCAAGAGCGGCGAATACTGCGCCATCATCGGCGCGGGCCCCATCGGCCTCTATGCCGGCATGGTGGCCGAAGCCTACGGCGCACACGCCATCATCATCGACCTGGTTCAGGAGCGTCTGGACTTCGCCAAGAAAATGGGCATCGAATACACCGTCAACGGCAAAGAGGAAGACGTTGTGGCCAAAGTCATGGAAATCACCGGCGAGGGCGCGCAGCTGGTCATGGAGTGCAGCGGCGCAAACGTCATGATTCGCCAGAGCCTCGACCTGGTCTGCCACGCGGGCCGCATCACCTTCACCGGCTGGCCCAAGAAGGAAACGAGCCTGCCCACCGACCTCATCACCCGCAAGGAAATCGATATCCGCGGCGCACGCACCAGCGCAGGCGAGTTCGAGGAAGCTCTGGAACTGCTCCACAGCGGCAAGGTGAAGCTCATGGACACCGTGACCAAGGTCATCCCTATGGACGAGGCTCCCGCCACCATCATCGACAACGAGAAGAACCCCGGCGACTATATGAAGGTCATTGTAAAAATCGCGGAAGGCTGACCGCAAAGCAAGGAGTAATCGTATGAAAGAACTGTACTGCACCGACCGGGCTGGTATTTCGCTGGAAAAAGCCGCCGATATGTGCGACGAGCTGCTGGCGCAGTATTCCGGGCTGAAAAAGGTCCTGATTGTCCCGCCGGATTTCACCCGCTGTTACAGCTTCGCCGGAGAACTGACCCAAATTCTCTACCCCCGCCTGAAAGCCCTGGGCGCGGAAGTCAAGGTCATGCCCGCCCTGGGAACCCATATGCCCATGAGCGCGGAGGAAAAGGAAAAATTCTTCCGGGGCGTGGTGCCCGAGGAGGACATTCTCGTCCACCACTGGCAGTCTGACACAACGGTGGTGGGGAAGATCCCCGCAGACTTCGTGCGCGACATCAGCAAGGGACTGTATGACACCGAAATTGAAGTGGAAGTCAACCACCTCCTGGTAGACGGCGGCTTTGACCTGATTTTGTCCGTAGGCCAGGTGGTGCCCCACGAAGTCGTAGGCATGGCCAACTACTCCAAGAATCTGTTTGTCGGTCTGGGCGGCCGGAGCATGATCAACAAGAGCCATATGTGTTCCGCCATCTGCGGCATGGAACAGGCCCTGGGCGTGCGGGACTGCCCCGCCCGCCAGCTCTACGACTACGCCCAGCAGCACTGCATTGACGGGAAAATCCCCGTGGTGTTCCTTCAAACCGTCACCACCCGGGAAAACGAAGAAACCGTCCTCAAGGGACTCTATATCGGAGACAGCCGGGTCCCGTTTGAAAAAGCCTGCGAGCTCAGTCAGGAACTGAACATCGTCCACGTGGAACGCCGGGCGAAAAAAGTCATCGCCTACCTGGACCCCGAAGAACTGAAAACCACCTGGGTCGGAAACAAAGGCATTTACCGCACCCGCATGATTGTGGCCGACGGGGGAGAGCTTATGCTGCTGGCTCCGGGAATCCGGGCCTTCGGTGAAAACGACGAGATGGACGCCATGACCCGGAAATTCGGCTACAAGGGCCGGGATTATGTCCTGAAGCTGTTCAACGAGGGCGCGTTTGCCGACAAGATCATGAGCGCGGCGCATCTGATTCAGGGCAGCAGCGACGGACGCTTCACCGTCACCTACTGCACCAAGCCCGATCTGATGAGCAAAGAGGAAATCGAAAGCGTCGGCTATCAGTGGGCGGACTACAACGAGGCCAGCAAAAAATACGACCCGGCAACGCTGCAAGAGGGCTGGAACACCCTGCCCGACGGCGAGGAAGTGTATTTCGTCGGCACCCCGGCCCTGGGCCTGTGGAAGTGCGATGACTGACGGTTTTGAAAACGGAGGAATCAGCCTATTATGAAATTGAACCGTGCATCTCTGGCGGATAAAGCGGGCTGGGCGGCCGCTCATGTGACGCTTCCGCAGTACGATGTCGCCGCCATGGCGGAGGCGACCAAAGCCGCTCCCGCCTGGGTCCATTTCGGCACCGGCAACATCTTCCGGGCGTTCATTGCGGTCCTGCCCCAGCGGCTTTTGAACGAGGGGCTTACGGATAAGGGCATCATCATGGCGAATACCCACGACCCCGCCATTATTGATACCGTCTTTACCCCCTATGATAACCTGTGCATTTCCGTCGTCCTGAACCCCGACGCCACCACCAGCCGCGAGATCGTGGGCAGCATCGCGGAGGGCTTGAAGGCCGACAGCTCCAACGAAGCGGCTATGGCCCGTTTCAAAGAGATTTTCACAAATCCCAGCCTGCAAATGCTCTCCTTCACCATCACGGAAAAGGGCTATGCCCTGCGTCAGCCCGACGGCGCGTTCCTGCCCGCAGTGGAAGCGGATATGGAGGAAGGCCCTCATAACACGAAAAACGCCATGGCGACCCTCACCAAATTCCTTTACTGGCGTTGGCAGGCGGGAGGCGCGCCCCTGGCGGTGTGTAGCCTGGACAATTGCAGCCACAATGGCGAAGTGTTCCACAACAGCGTATCCACCATTGCAAAAGCCTGGGTGGAAAACGGTCTTGTGGAAGCGGACTTCGCGGCGTGGTTAGACGACGAGACGAAGGTGAGCTTCCCCTGGAGCATGATCGACAAGATCACGCCCCGGCCCTCCAAGGAGGTCCAGGCGAGCCTGGAAGCCGACGGCATTGAGGGCATGGAGACCATCGTTACCAGCAAGGGCGGCTATACGGCGGCGTTTGTCAACGCGGAGCGGCCCCAGTATCTGGTGATTGAGGACAAATTCCCTAACGGCCGTCCGCCGCTGGAAAAAGCGGGCGTGTATTTCTGCGACCGGGAGACCGTGAACAAAACCGAGCGCATGAAGGTCACGACCTGCCTCAACCCCCTGCATACCGCCATGAGCGTCAACGGCTGTCTGCTGGGTTACACAAAAATCGCGGACGAGATGAAGGACCCGGACATAACGGCCCTGATCACCCGCCTGGGCTACGGCGAGGGCCTGCCGGTGGTGACGCATCCCGGCATCCTGGAACCGAAGGATTTCATTGACGAAGTGGTAAAGGAACGCCTGCCGAATCCCTTCATGCCCGACGCGCCCCAGCGCATTGCAACGGATACCTCGCAAAAGGTGGCCGTGCGGTTTGGCGAGACAGTCAAGAGCTACGTGGCGGAAAAGCGGGACATGACCGGTCTTGTGAGCATTCCTCTGGCCATCGCCGGATGGCTGCGCTACCTTCTGGGGGTGGATGACGCGGGCAAGGAGATGGAAGTCAGCGACGACCCGCTGAAAGAGCATCTGCAAAATCAGCTGAAAGGCGTCGTATGGAACGATCCCTCCAGCTACGCGGGCCAGATTCGTCCGATTCTGGCAAACGCCAACATTTTCGGCGTGGACCTCACCACGACGCCTCTGGCGGACAAGATCGAGGCTATGTTTGTGGAAGAATTGGCGGGTCCCGGCGCGGTGCGGAAGACCTTGCAGAAATACCTTGCGTAAACGTTGATCAATGGAACGCCAGCCGGAAAGCGTTTGCTTTCCGGCTGGCGATGCTTTATACTGACAAAACGAAGGGGGCTGTACCGATGATAAAAGCGATGATTTCAGTTGTTTTATCGTTTCTTGGCGGCGTGGCTGGTTTTTTCTTTGGAAGCGGGTTAAACCAGCCGGTAGAAATGATGCTGTTTGGGACGATGGTTGTTGGCGTTGGCTGTATCGTGTATGCGATTGACAACAAAAAGTAATCATCCGGCGTTGAAATACGCAATGGAAAAGAGGCCCTGCCGTTATTCTGAACGGCGGGGCCTCTTGTTTTTTATGGCAGGCTGGACATCCAATAGACGTATGGGTCTTTGCCGCCGCAAGCCGTTTCCGTCAGCTGAATCAGCCATTTTATTTGGGGATGCCCGCTCAGCGTGTTCCGGACAAGAATCCCCTCTGCGAGAAGCGCGTCCGGCTCTCCGGCTTCGTCCAGGTCATCGTCAAACACGGATACCGCCATTCCCTCGTAAAGTTCCACGTCGTTTCCGCAGGAATCGTTTACAATGTCCGCCCGGGAGAAGAAATAGACCGGTTCGCCCGCCGGGCCGCAGGCACAGCATTCGTTGAAGTCCAGCCAGATTCTGGGCTTGTCCAGCGGCATGGAGGTCCGGCATTTGTCCTGCTTGAAGGTCCAGGTTCCGTTGTAGAAATATGGATAAGCCTGCGCCATTCCAGCCGCCTCCCAATCACCGCGCCGTTTTGGATTACAGGAACCCGAAAAACCGGAGGAGATAGACAATACAGAAAATGGTTGCGACGGAAAGAATCGTCGTCCAAACCACAATCTGTCCGGCTAACTGGTCGTCGCCGCCCAGCTCCTGCACCATCACCGCACTGGAAACCGCCACCGGCGTGGCCGCAATCGTCAGCACGGAGGGAAACTCGATGACCGTCAGGCCCAGGGGACCCCGGAACAGCAGGGCCGTTCCAATGACCAGCAGCGGGGAGACGATTAACCGCAAGACAACGCCCAGACTCATCTGGGGCAGCAGGGAACCCGCTGATTTCAGGTCCAGCCGCGTGCCCAGCACCACCAGCATCACCGGCGACGCTACGCCGGACATCCGCGTAAGGGCGTCAAAAACGGAGGGGAGCTGGTTCCGGATGGTAAAGATGGGCTGTCCGTCCGCCAGCGGGAGAAACTGCCGGAAAACCACCGCAAAAACGCCCAGCATGGTACCGATGATCAAGGGGTTATGCAGCACCTGCCGCAAAACGGAGCGAGGCGTCGGACGCTGGGCCTGTTCGCTGCTGTAAAGGACCAGCACTACAACCGCAAGGATGTTGAACAGCGGAACGGTGACGGAGGTGGTCAGCGCGGCAAAGCCCATGGCCGCCGCGCCGCCCAAGGAGTTTGCCAAAGGCAGCCCCAAGATGGCCTGATTGGACCGGAACGCCGCCTGTACCACGACGCCTTTTTGCAGCGGGTCCCGCACAAAGAGCCGCGCCGCCAGAATGCCCACAGCCGCGCAGACCAGAACCCCGCCGGACAGGTACGCAATCACGCGCCAATTCATGGAGGAGAGGTCGTCGATGGCGTAGACGTTGCAAAAGAGCTGTACCGGCAGAAATACCCGGAAACAGAGCTGATTCAGCTGTTTATAGAAATCCTGGGACCAGGGACCGGTACGCCGCAGGACACTGCCCAGCAGAATCAGCAGCAGAATCGGCAGTATGGCCCGGACGGTATAGAAAAACGTATCTCTCATAACATCACCTGGGGACGTTCCGGGGACTCCGGCCCCAGTGGTTTCAGTTCTCCGCCGTGGGTGTGGTGTTCCTGGGTTTTGGCGTAGCTCTCCGGGCTGACGCCCATAATCCGGCGGAAGGTGTTGTAAAAGGTGCAGTAATTTTGGAACCCGACCTCCATTGCGATTTCTGTCAGGGGAGTGCCCTTGCCCATGAGGAGGGTCGCCGTGTGAATGCGTTTTTGGTCGATATAGAGCTTCAGGGTGCTGCGGGTCATGTTCTTGAAGGTGCGGGAGAGGTAAGTGGGGTTGTAGTTGGTCACTTTGCCCAGGGTTTTCAGGCTTAGATCCTCTCCCAGATGGAGGTTGATATAGTTGATCAGTTCACAGACCAGGTTGTCCTGACGGGTCAGAATCGCGCCGCCGCTGTTGAGACGGAGGAAGTCGTCTTGCAGGTAGGCCAGCATCTGGTGGAGGATTCCCAGCTGAAAAACATTTTTTCCATGTTCCAGGGTACAGTTTTGAAACGCGCTGATCAGGTCAATATATTTATGAATGTCCAGAGAACCCAGATGCAGGACCGGGTAGCTGTTGCCGTTCCGGCTGAAAATCTGGATCAGGTTGTCCTCTTTGGTAGAGCAGGACATGACAAAATGAAACGTCAGCCCAACGCTGAAACGCATATGTTCCTCGTTGTCATTGATGAGCCAGACGTGTTCATCCATAAGATCGCAGCGCACGATATCTCCGAAGTTGATTTCATATTCCTGGTCCAGAAGGCGGTAGCGGGCGGATTCTTTTCCCAGATAGATCACATACTCATAGAAGTCATGGAAATGGAACATCGGGGCTTTATTTTTGCCGTTTTGGTGCAATTCCGCGTCAAAACCGAAACGGTCCGTATTATTGGAAAAGTGGGAAGCGTTTCCAGAAAGTGCGGGAAAATTCATATCCTGTGCCATATGCCTGCACCTGCCGCGCCGATGGCGTGCCTTTCAAAAGCAAAACTACATATTTAATTATTATAGCATACCCCACTGGGAATTACAAGCACTCATTGCGGGAGGCATATTGGTGATTGCCAGGGCGGAAGGCGTGCCCTTCATCATATTACCGCAGATTTCCAATATGGATACAGATGCGCGAAGAAGGGTTTCTGCAATCCCCTTGCGGGAAATGCAAAATCATGGTATACTAAGGCAATGTTTCCTGTTATAATAAAAAGAGGTGATGCTCTACGGAGAAAAAAGGGATGAAAGTTGCGGCTCAGAACCGAAAGGCCCATCATGACTATTATGTGGAAGATTCCTTCGAGGCCGGTATTGAACTGGCGGGCACGGAAGTCAAATCCATCCGCGCCGGAACCCTCAACCTCAAGGACGCTTACTGTTCCGTCAAGGACGGCCAGATCTTTCTCATCGGTATGCATATCTCCCCCTATGAAAAAGGCAACATCTTTAACAAAGACCCTGTGCGCGTCCGGCGGCTGCTGATGCACAAGCGTGAGATTCGCAAGCTCCATGCCTTGGTGAAGCAGGACGGTTATACCCTGGTGCCGCTGTCCGTTTACTTCAAAAATGCCCGCGTGAAGGTTCAGGTTGGATTGTGCCGCGGTAAGAAAAACTACGATAAACGTGACGCCGCCGCCCAGCGGGAC
Source organism: uncultured Oscillibacter sp. (assembly GCA_910589315.1). Taxonomy (GTDB): domain Bacteria; phylum Bacillota; class Clostridia; order Oscillospirales; family Oscillospiraceae; genus Oscillibacter. The sequence goes on from CAJUTB010000016.1 coordinate 55,431, forward strand.
GCGAAACGGCTTGTCGAACGCGCTATGAAGTCCCGCTGAACGCAAAAGGAGGCGTACTTTTGTGAACCGTCAGGTTTTTGCAGCGTTTCGCGGCGTTCTGGGCGGTTTTTCCGGCGCGTTTCTCGGCAGACTCATCTGGATAAACTTGTGTGCCGGTTTCGCCTCCGCCACGGCGTTTCCCTCCCTTTTTAAGATTTTGTTCTTACTGATGGCCGTCCTGGTTGGGCCGCTCGCCTGTCTTGGCTATTGGTTATTCCGCGGTTTGAGGAACCGGAAGTTTGCTTATATTTCCACGCGCCTATGCGCGTTCTCCGGCACTTGCGCCGCGGTTTTCCGGTTCTTTCTGCCCCAACGCAGCGCGTGGTGTCTGTTGTTCGGACTCTTTGCGTTCCTCTTTTCCGGAGGCTGGGTGCAGACGCGCCTCCTGCGCTACACGGACCCCGCCTGGTACGCCGACCCCCGCCGCGCCGCCATTTCTTACGCCGGAGGCGCGATGTACAATTATCGCTCCAGGAAAATCCCCCTCCCGGCGGTACAGATTCCGCCTGTGTTTTCGGTGGGAAGCGTTTTGGAAGTGCGGGGCTTGATTCTGCGAACAACGCCCAACCTTCGGAAAAGCCGGACCTTTCTGGTGGAGGATGTGGCCGGCGTGATTCTTGGGCCTTCCAATGGGAGCAACGTTCTTTTTGACCGTAATCATCAGGTTCTGGCAAAATTCGCGTGGTCGATGAAAAATGCGGACCTGCTTGCTCAGATTCTGGACGGGCACGGTATTCGCTTCTGCACCTGCAAAGAATATGGATACAGCCTCGGCGCGGTAACGCAGGCCGATGATTTTTAAGAAAAGGATTTGATTTTTTATGAGTAACTTCCAGGAGATCACCTCAACGGAGGCCCGGTCCAGACCGCTTGTGACCATCACCATGGAGGATGGCAAGGTTATGACGGCGGAGCTTTATCCCGACAAGGCTCCCAATACGGTGAACAATTTTATTTCCCTGGTGAAAAAGGGCTATTATGACGGCCTGACGTTTCACCGCGTCATCCCTGGCTTTATGATTCAGGGCGGCGACCCGGACGGCAATGGCATGGGCGGTCCCGGCTACGTAATCAAGGGCGAATTTTCCAGCAACGGGTTTGCCCAGAATGATTTGAAACATAACACCGGCGTTCTCTCCATGGCCCGGACCATGGACCCGGACTCTGCCGGAAGCCAGTTCTTTATCATGGTTGCGCCTGCAACCCATTTGGACGGGGAATATGCCGCTTTTGGGCAGATTATCGACGGTATGGACGATGCCGTTTCCATTTCCCGCGTGCAGAGGAGCATGATGGACGACCGTCCGAAAAAACCGGTTGTGATTGCGTCTGTCCGCGTGGATACGCGGGGGATTGCGTATCCGGAACCGGAAACGTTCTAAGGCAACAGGAGGGACAAGTTTTATGAAAACCGCTGTCATTACGGGGGCTTCGTCCGGTTTGGGACGGGAGCTGGTACGGCAGATTTCGGATGTTTTTCCGGAGATTGAGAGCTATTGGCTGATCGCCCGCCGGGCGGACCGGCTGGAGGAATTGGCTGCATCGCTTCCAGGCAAAACGACGGCGTGTCTTGCGCTGGATTTGTGCGACCCTATGAGTTTTATCGGGTTTCAGGAAAAGCTGACGGCGGAACAGCCGGAGATCGCGCTGCTGGTCAACTGCGCGGGCTGCGGCTACCTGGGGCGCGTGGGAGAGATGGACACGGCGTCACAGACGCGGATGGTGGATTTGAATATCCGGGCCCTGACGGCGGTTACAAATATGTCGGTTCCGTATATGACCGCCGGAAGCCGGATCTTGAATGTTTCGTCCATTGCGTCCTTTTGCCCCAATCCCCGGATGACGGTGTATTCGTCTACAAAGGCTTATGTGTCGTCCTTTACGATTGGTCTTGCGGAGGAGCTGCGGCGCAGAGGCATAACGGCAACGGCGGTTTGTCCTGGGCCGATGGAAACGGAGTTTCTCCGTTTGGCTGGAATTCCGGGGCGGTCCAGCACGTTTGAATTTCTGCCGTACTGCGACCAGGTGCGGGTTGCAGGCGGCGCGCTGCGGGCGGCCCGGGAAGGGCGTACGATTTATACGCCCATGCTGCTCTATAAGTTTTACCGGGTACTGGCAAAGGTAACGCCCGCAAAGTTTTTGGTTAGATTTGTAAAAACGTGAAAGAATAGGAACGATACAAAGCGCATAAGATTTCCGGCAGGGCTTTTTTGCCTTGCCGGAAATGTCACGAAATCGTAACACACAGATGGGAAAAAGTGTGGTATAGTATTTCACGTGGCAACGCTATCCAATCTCAACCGCAATTGTGCATCTCAGCAAACTCCTGGGCATCTCATCGAAGGAATGGCCTGTACAAAGCCAAAAGGGACAGAGCGAAGCGTATGTCCCGTATCCTGCAACACTCAAAAATCCGCAGATTTTTGAGTGAGAGGAGGGGCAAAGGAGCGGAGTGCAGTCCTCGCCAGAGGCCGCAGGCCGGCGGCGGGGACGGAACGGAGCGGATTTCGCCCCGACGACGACGGGGGTGTAACGGTTTCGACGGGGGTATGGAGGCGGGACCAGCGGGCGGCGGCGCCTAACCGCCATAAAATGGGCAAATTATAAATTAAACAACAACGATACTGTTGCTTACGCTGCCTAATTAAAGGCGGCCGTCCGACCCGGAAGGACCGCGAGCCGGGAAGGGCGTCGAATAGCGGTAAATGTGCGTGCAGTAAGCTTTGCCTGCGCCACACATCATGAAGCTCACCTGACCGGATGTGCGTGACGGCTTGCCGTCTGGAAGGGGAACGGGAGGAGTAAGACCTCCAAAATAACCGTCTGCGCCCGGAGAAAGTCCCGTTAAAGTGCTTTCGGACGCGGGTTCAATTCCCGCCACCTCCACCAAAAGTGCGCCAGACGAACCCAGGAGCCGGTCATCTATGTGGCCGGGAGCCTGTTCGTGCTGGTGTGTCCGCTGGCTATTGCCTCGGACAAATGAAAAAGGCCGCTGCTCTGGAATAATCCAGGGTAGCGGCCTTTTTCATGCCTGCGTCGTCACGATTTTCGAGATAAAATTACGGTATTTGTGTTTTCCTGACAAACTCATGTAAAAATACGAAAATACGGTTATATTCTACCGTAAAGGAGAACACGGCTATGATTAGGATTTTACTGTCCACCGAGCTTGGCAAGCGCAGGTGGTCGCAAGCGGACTTAGCCCGAATGACAGGGATAAGGGCCTCCACGATAGGCGACTACTACAATGAGCTGACAGACCGCATCAACCTCCGGCACTTCGAGCTGATATGCAAGGCGCTGGATTGCGATCTGACAGATATCCTTGTCTATCATCCAGACGAGGACACCCCCGTGAAGTCGCGCAGTGGTGCTCCCCTGCATGAGCAGCCGCCCAAGGAATAAGCCATGCTCCACAAAACAAGAGGCGTTCGGTCTTAATGAGCGAATGCCTCTTGTTTTTTTCTAAAAATCTTCTGGGTATGGCGCCCCTTCTTTCCACCTGTATCCAAGGAGGCACTGCCGCCCGTCATATTCTATTTCACTTGATGTTTTTCGTCCAATGTATTCCGCATTTTGGTGGATGCAATCCACACACCAGGGCCATCCTGGGCCTTCTGCACCACATATTCCTTTTTCCATTGACTTCTCCTTTTAGGCCTCGGATTCATCCGGGTCTTTTTTTATTTCCACCACATCCGCGATGGAGCAATCTAGCGCCAGACAAATCCGCTCAATAACCTCCAGAGCGACATACTGATTTTTATTGAGCTTGTTGAGGGTCGAATTGCTCATACCGACCATCTTCACAAGCTCCATTTTTTTCACGCCCTTTTCGATAAGGGTATGTTGCAGCGGCTTGTATGAAATCATGGTGCCACCTCCTTGACCATACCATACCACAACACTGTCGATTTGTCAAAAACTTTTTTGCGAAAAATCGAAAATAACTGTTGACAAATCGACATCCGCGTGGTATCGTATGCTCACAACAACACGACACTATTTAACTTGAACACGACAAAATTATGGGAGGTCACAAAGATGTACGACATGATGAAGAAGCAGAACTTCGGTGTGGAGATTGAGCTGACGGGCA
>CAJUTB010000017.1 GCA_910589315.1 uncultured Oscillibacter sp.
AAGAGGGCGGCAACCGAAGGTATATCGGTTGCCGCCCTCTTGCATTGCTCTGAACGGTATTTTGTTGTTGTCCTTGTGCGGGGGGACCCTTCCGTTCCAGGCGTTTTTCAGCGGCAAGCCGGACTCGCTTATACAACTTGATATCCAACATACCCCAGCAAACAGATTCCCACCAAAATACAGACAGGAGAAAGGACGAGTTTTTCTTTTCCCTGTCCGTTTTGCCGCTCTTGCTTTGGATACAAACTATAAACGCCATATACGGCAAAAAACAAACCAATGCAAGCCTGAACAGCCAGACTTATCCGGTCCATTCGGATTCCCCCCTTTGCTCCCAAATGTTTTCTACAAGTTTTCGTCTTGTTCCGTTATCTTATCACAGCCATTTTCGGATGTCAATTCGTAGTCGGTAAATCATCTGCTCTTGCCCCACAAGAAGCAAAGGGACCGCCATCGCTCCGCTTACGCCTTTTCCGGCTCCTCCGTTTTCGGGCGGCGCGTTTCCAGATCCCGGCAGTATTTTTCCCGATATTCCCGGAACAGCCGGTCAAACTCCGGGTTCTCTCCGTGGTGGAGCTGGCGGATATATGTATGGCTGTCCGTCCAGACAATGCCTCTGAGGGGCGAAATCTCCCGCATGACGTTCAGCGCAATATTGGAGCAGTGGTCGGAAATGCGCTCCAGATTGATCAGCAATTCCAGGTATTGGGTTCCAAGCTCAATGGTACATTTCCCGTTTTTGAGCCGCTCCACGTGCCAATCCTTCAGCTCCGCCGCCAGAACGTCCACCACTTCCTCCAGCGGTTCCACCTGAATGGCGTCGGCCCGCTGGCGGGTACGGCAGCAGATCAGAGCCTTGTCCACAGCCTCCTCCACCGCGTCGGACAGCACCTCCAGTTCCGCCTTGGCCCGCCGGGAAAACGAGAGATTCCGCTCGTGCAGCGCCGCCGCGCACTCTGACACATTTACCGCATAGTCGCCAATCCGCTCAAAATCCGACAACGTGTGCAGCATGACCGAAACCTTTCCGTTCTCCTCCTGGGAAAGCCGGCGTTCGGTGAGCTTCACCAGGTAACTGTCCAGCATTCCTTCCAGACGGTCCAGGGTCGTTTCCGTCTCGTTGAGCCGCTCCAGCTTTTTCGCGTCGAAATGCTCCAAAAGCTCCAGGGCCAGCCGGAAATTCGCCTGAGCCAGCTCGCCCATCTGCATAACGGCGTTTTCAGCCCGTTCCAGAGCCAGGGAGGGCGTTGCCAGGAAGCGTTCGTCCAGCACAGAGATCTCGCCCTCGCTGCCGGGCACAACCCGTTCCACCAGGTACACCAACTGCTTATGGAACGGCAGCAGCAGCAGCGTGCAGCCAATGTTGAAGGTCAGATGCAGGTTTGCAATCGCGCTCCGGTTCATGATCATTTCCCAGAAGGAGAAATGGAACAGCGCGTTTCCGCCGTAGAGCACCAGGAGGAAAATCAGCGTGCCGGTGATGTTGAAGGTCAGATGCAAGGCGGCGGTGCGCTTGGCGTTCTTGCTGGCTCCCACGGAGGAGACCAAAGAGGTCAGGCAGGTGCCGATATTCTGGCCCATAATCAGAGGAAAGGCGATATTGAAGGAGATAACGCCGGTCGCGCTCAACGCCTGAAGAATTCCCACCGAAGCCGCCGAGCTGTGGAGCAGCGCGGTCACCAACGCCCCCGCCAGCACGCCCAGAACAGGGTTGGAGAACGAGGCAAACATCTTCTGAAACGCCGGGGAACTCTGCATGGGGGCCATTGCGGTTTCCATACTGCTCATGCCGATGAACAGCAGGCCCATGCCCAGGAGAATCTGTCCGAAATAGCGTTTTCCGCCGCCGTTGAGGAACAAATAGAAAATAATTCCAAAAACGGCCAGCACGCCGCCCAGAACGGCGGGCCTGAGCATCATGAGAAACGGGTTGTCGGTGGAAATATCGCCCAGGCTCAGGAGCTGCGCGGTGACGGTGGTGCCGATGTTCGCGCCCATAATAATACCTACGGTCTGTTCCAGCTTCATAACGCCTGCGTTGACAAACGCAACGCACATCACCGTTGTCGCCGTGGAGCTTTGAATCAGCCCCGTCACCACCGCGCCGAACAGCACGCCCTTGAATACATTGTCCGTCAGGTGTTCCAGAAGCCGTTCCAGCCTGCCGCTGGAGAGCTTTTCCAGGCCGTCGGTCATGGTGGACATACCGAACATCAAAACGGCAATGGCCCCCAGCATGGCAGTTACTTCCGTGATCGTCATGAGATCCCTCCATCTATCGGCTGTGAAAATTGAATTGGATGCGGCTGCATATTACCTCCCGGGGCTGAATCCATGCTGAAAAAGCCGGACGCCCCGGTCCCGTTTGGAACGCCGCAAAAAAATTTCCATCATTTCCGCTCCTTTTCAGCAACGCTTCAGAAACCCGTGCTAAAGTGACCGCACATTCAACGAAAGGACGTGACGCACATGGCGCAATACCGGCACGAATGGAAACATGAAATCAACCTCTCGGACCGCATTGCCATCCGCCAGCGTCTGCGGGCGGCCGCAAAGCCGGACGAACACGCCCGCGACGGACGTTATTGGATACGAAGTCTCTACTTTGACACCCTTGGAGATAAAGCCCTCCGGGAAAAGCTGGACGGCGTAAACCGGCGGGAAAAGTTTCGAATCCGTTATTACAATGGGGATACCTCCCGGATTCACCTAGAGAAAAAGAGCAAGCGAAACGGTCTGGGGACAAAATTCCAGTCGCCCCTCACCGCCGCCGAGGCCCAGGCAATCCTAGACGGAGACTGGGCCTGGATGCCGGACAGCGGACGGCCGCTGGTGCAGGAATTTTACTGCAAGCTCAAGTCCCAGGGCCTTCGGCCCAAAACCATCGTCGACTATACGCGGGAACCCTTCGTTTTTGCGCCGGGTAACGTTCGCGTCACGCTGGATTACAACATCCGCACGGGCCTGCGCTGCACGGATTTCCTGAATCCCCGCTGCGTCACCATCCCTGCGGGGAACTCGCCCACGATTCTGGAAGTCAAGTGGGACGCCTTTCTTCCCGCCGTTATTCAGGACGCCATACAGCTCAACGGACGGCACGCCGCCGCCTTTTCCAAATACGCCGTCTGCCGGATTTATGACTGAACCATTAAAATAAAGGAGCAATTGTTATGACTTTCAACGACATTTTCAAATCCAGTTTTCTGGAAAACGTTACCAGCATCAGCCTTCTGGATATGGCAACCGCTCTGGCGCTGGCCTTTTGCATCGGCCTGTTTATCTTCCTGATCTATCAAAAAACCTTTGCCGGGGTGATATATTCCTCCAGCTTCGGCGTTACCCTGGTCGCGCTCACCATGATCACCACCATTGTCATTCTCGCCGTTACCAGCAACGTCGTTCTTTCCCTCGGCATGGTGGGTGCGCTCTCCATTGTCCGTTTCCGCACCGCCATTAAGGAACCCCTGGACATTGCGTTCCTGTTCTGGTCCATTGCGGTGGGCATTGTTCTGGCGGCGGGCATGATTCCCCTGGCCGTTCTGGGCAGCGCGTTCACGGGACTGGTCCTTCTGGTGTTCGTGAACCGGAAAACCCACGTGAATCCCTACATCGTTGTGCTGCAATGCGATGGGCACGCCTGCGAAACCCAGGCTCTGGAATATCTGAAAACACACACGGAACGCTGTTCCGTCAAGAGCAAAACCGCCCAGAAGGGGCAGATTGAACTAAACCTGGAAATCCGCCTGAAGGACGGCAACACCGATTTCATCAACGCCCTTTCCGACCTGGACGGCGTGCAAAGTGCAGTATTGGTGAGCTATAACGGGGATTACCTGGGATAAGGAGGCACAAATGTCGGCACATAAATACATTGACCGCATCTGCATCGTTGCCGCCATTGTCTCTTTGCTGCTGACGGCACTGTTTGTAAACGGAGAGGCATTCGGCATCCGGCCCGCCTCGAAAGTCATGGGCTATGAAACCCGTCTGTTCCGCACCGCCGAAGTCCATACCATAGATATTGTCCTGGACGGCTGGGAGGATTTTCTGGAAACCTGTGAAAACGAAGAATATTCCGCCTGTTCCGTGGTCATTGATAACGAGGCGTATAAAAACGTGGGAATCCGTGCAAAGGGTAATACCTCTTTATCCATGGTCTCCGCCATGGACAGCGACCGGTACAGCTTCAAACTGGAATTTGATCATTACGAGAGCGGTAAAACCTACTATGGCCTGGATAAGCTCTGCCTGAACAACATCATTCAGGACAACACCTACATGAAAGATTATCTGGTTTACCAGATGATGGCCGCCCACGGCGTGAACGCGCCGCTGTGCAGCTATGTATATCTCACCGTCAACGGCGAGGACTGGGGCTTGTATCTGGCTGTGGAAGGCGTGGAGGACGGGTTCCTTCAGCGCAATTACGGCAGCCAGCACGGCGCGTTATATAAACCCGACAGCATGAGTTTCGGCGGAGGCCGGGGCAATGGACAGGATTTCCATATGGAGGACCTGGACTTTGAAAACGGCCCAGTCCCTGATTTTGACGGCCTTCCGGAAGACTTCCCGGATTTCAGCCGGGAACCGGACCGCAAAGACGCGGCGTCTCCCGGCAGCCCTGGCGGCGACGCGCCCGGAGGCATGTTCGGCGGTATGGGGGCCAGCGACGTAAAGCTGCAATACACGGACGAAAATCCCGAAAGTTACTCCAATATTTTCAACAACGCCAAAACGGACATCACCGAAGCGGACCAGTCCCGCCTGATCCAAGCCCTGAAAACCCTTGGGGAAAACGGCGCGGAGGCCGTGGAGGCCGACCAGGCGCTGCGGTATTTCGCCGTACACAACTTTGTCTGCAACGGCGACGGCTACACCGGCTCCATGGTGCATAACTACTATTTATATGAGGAAGACGGAAAACTGTCCATGATTCCCTGGGACTACAACCTGGCCTTTGGCACCTTCCAGGCCCAGGACGCCGGGCAGGCGGTCAACGACCCGATTGACACGCCGCTGTCCGTCACCGGCTCCGGCGACCGGCCCATGATCGACTGGATTTTTGCCAGCGAGGAAACAACCGCGCTGTATCACCAATCGCTGGCCGAGCTGCTGGAAACGGTGGACTGCGCCGCAATCATTGACGAGGCTTATGCATTGATCGCGCCCTATGTGGAAAAAGACCCGACCAAATTCTGCACCTACGCGGAATTTGAAGCCGGCGTAACGGCGTTAAAGACCTTCTGCCAGCTGCGGCAGGCAAGCATTTCCGGACAATTGGCGGGGACGATTCCGTCCACCCGAGAAGGACAATCCGCCGATGGCTCCGCACTGGTGGACGCCTCTGGCCTGACGCTCTCCGACATGGGCGTCATGGACCGCGGCGAAGGCCCCGGCGGTGATTTTACACAGGGAGCAGATTTCAGCGGCAGCGCGCCCCAGGGGGAAGAAGGAGCGCGGCCAAAACCGCCTGAAATCAGCGGCGGACGGCCTGCGTTTTCCCCCGGAGAAGCCGCCGCGCCGGAGAGTGCGCTGGACCGCAGCACGTATTTTCTGTTGGGCGCGTCGCTGCTGATACTGCTGGCGGGTCTGGCTGTCACCGTCAAATATAAACGCCAGGGGCAGTAAGCCCCTGGTGGACACCCACCCTCTCTATGATAACATTCCGGCGGTCGATGTCAAGGAAATTCTTCATGCTTTTTCGCGCAAGTCTCTTGACTTCTTATGGAATCTGTACGATAATAGCAGCGAACGAATGTGCTATTTGCGCAAATGATTGAAGCCTGCGTCGATTCTTACGCTTCCAGCGCGGCGGCCTTCCGGCGGCTGTTTATACAGCCGCCTCTTGACTTTTTTCCGGAAAACGGGGATAATGGTACACGCTTCTAAGAATTGGCGGGCCGCTCGCCGTAAAGCGGCAGCCGCGTTTTGCGGTATCTTTGGAGGTTTTTATGGCAGTTGACAGCCGTTTTTTTGACGAGATGGAGGCCCGCATTCCCAGGGGCGGCGTCCGGACCCGTTTCGCGCCGTCTCCTACGGGCTATATGCACGTGGGCAACCTGCGTACCGCTCTTTATACCTGGCTCATCGCCCGCCACGCCGGGGGCACGTTCATTCTCCGCATCGAGGACACCGACCAGGGGCGTCTGGTGGAGGGCGCGACCGATGTGATTTACCGCACCATGGCCGAGTGCGGCCTGACCCACGACGAAGGTCCCGACGTAGGCGGCCCCGTCGGGCCTTATATCCAGTCGGAACGCCGGGATTTGTATGGAAAATACGCACATCTTCTGGTCGAAAAAGGCGCGGCCTATTACTGCTTCTGCGAGAAAACGGAGTCCGAGGAGGATTCCGGCGATTGGGACCGCGCCGCCGACCCCTGCCGCGATCTGAGCGCGGCCGAGGTGGAGGCAAACCTCGCCGCCGGTAAACCCTACGTCATCCGGCAGCGGATTCCCCTGGATGGCTCCACCACCTTCCACGACGTTTCTTTCGGAGATATCACCGTTGAAAACAAAACCCTGGATGATCAGGTCCTGCTCAAGCGGGACGGTCTGCCCACCTACAACTTTGCCAACGTCGTCGATGATCACCTGATGGGTATTACCCACGTGGTCCGGGGCAGCGAATATCTGTCCTCCGCGCCGAAATATAATCTCTTGTACGAGGCGTTTGGCTGGGAAATTCCCACTTATGTCCATTGCTCTCCCGTCATGCGGGACCAGCACAACAAAATGTCCAAACGCCACGGCGACCCCTCCTATGAGGACCTGATTGCCCAGGGCTACCTGACCGGCGCCGTATTAAATTATGTAGCCCTTCTGGGCTGGGCCCCCAAGGGCGAGCGTTCCGAACAGGAGATTTTCTCCCTCCAGGAGCTGGCGGACGTCTTCGACATCGCGGGTATTTCCAAATCTCCCGCCATTTTCGACCTCGCCAAGCTGGACCACTTCAACGCCGTTTACCTCCGTGCCCTTCCGCCGGAGGACTTCGCCAGAATTGCGGAACCCTATATCCGCCAGAGCGTGAAAAACCCGGCTGTTGACGCGGCGGCAGTAGCCGCTCTGCTCCAGGCCCGGTGCGAGCATCTGACGGACATCCCGGAGAAAGTCGACTTCTTCGACGCCCTGCCGGACTATGATCTGGCGTTGTTCACCAACAAAAAGTCCAAGACCGACGCGGACGTGTCCAAGGCCATGCTGGAAGCCGCTGTTCCGGCCCTGGAAGCCCTGCCGGAGTGGACCCAAGAGGGCGTACACGACGCTTTGATTGGCCTTGCGGAAAAGCTGGGCGTGAAGAATGCCACGTTGATGTGGCCCGTCCGCATTGCGGCGGCCGGCAAGCAGGTAACGCCCGGCGGCGCGGTGGAAATCTGCCACATTCTGGGCCGGGAGGAAACGCTTCGACGGCTGCGGCTGGGCCTGGAACGGCTCTCCGCCTGACGGAAAACGCTGGCCGGGAACGGCCAAGACGGAAATTTATGTAAAAGGATAGGTTTTACTGCATGAGCAAATTAGTCATTCCCGCCGGATACCGGATGCCCCTGACCAACAACCAGCTTCAGCGGGCGATTGAACTCATCCACGCGGATTTTCAGCACAATCTGACCATTCGTCTGAACCTGCACCGGGTCTCCGCCCCGCTGTTCGTAGATGGCCGCACCGGTCTCAACGACGACCTTAACGGCGTGGAACGGCCCGTGGCCTTCGATATTCCCGACGTAGGGGCCGAAGGGCAGGTCGTTCACTCCCTGGCGAAGTGGAAGCGTCTGGCCCTCAAACGCTATGAATTCAAGCCCGGCAGCGGCCTTTTCACCGATATGAACGCCATCCGCCGGGACGAAGTGGTTGACAACCTCCATTCCATCTACGTGGACCAATGGGACTGGGAAAAGCACATCGAAGCCAAGGACCGGAACCTGCAATATCTTAGAGACACCGTGCGGGCCATCGTAGGCGCAATGTGCGACACCGCCGCTACCCTGCGGAATAATTTTCCCGTTCTCACCTTCCGCCCCGACCGGGACGTATACTTCATCACCACCCAGGAGCTGGAAGACCGCTATCCCAATCTCACCCCCTCGGAACGGGAAATGGAAATCTGCCAGAAGCACCGCACCGTATTTTTGATGCAGATCGGCAAAACGCTGAAGTCCGGCGAGCGTCACGACGGCCGCGCCCCAGACTATGACGACTGGGAACTGAACGGCGACATTTTGATGTGGAATCCTGTCTTGAAGCGAGCCTTTGAGATCTCCTCCATGGGCATCCGCGTCGACGCGGCGGCTCTGGAACGTCAGCTCGCCGCCGCAGGCTGTGAGGAACGCCGGGAGCTTCCTTTCCACAAAATGCTCCTGCAAAACGAACTGCCGCTGTCCATCGGCGGCGGAATCGGGCAGTCCCGGCTCTGTATGCTGCTTTTGGGAACCTGCCACATCGGAGAAGTGCAGGCGAGCCTTTGGGACGAGGAAACCCTTACGGGCTGTATGCAGGCGGGAATTACCCTGCTGTAAGGAGGCGGGCTTTGGAAAATCAATTCGACTTTTTGACAATGGACTTTTTCACACGGGCGGAAATATATCCCGGGAGCCTGGGGGCGTTCCGCTACCGGTTCCAGCGGGAAGGCCGAATGGACGACGGTGCGCTTCAAGCCTGGGTTTACGAAAACATCTGCTTTGAGCTGGCAAAGGATATCGAGACGGCAACCTTTCCCTGGACGGAAAAAGGGGTTGCGGCGCTGCGCCGCTGGCTGGCGGAGCGGTACGCCGTCCGCGGCGGCGAACCTTACCGCATCCCCTATCCGCCCGCGCAGAAACAGGAGGACGCATAAATGGAGCTGAACATCGAAAAGCTGCTGGACCTCTCGCACACTCTGGCGGGGGATTATCTGGCAACATTCACCTACCCCTGGGAAGCCCTGGCCGGCATTTCGGATTTGATTCTGGAACTTGGTCCAAGGCTGAACCCGGAGGAGTACGCAGAAGTTACGCAAAATGTCTGGGTTCATAAGAGCGCGCAGGTGTTTCCCTCGGCATATCTGGGCGCGCCCTGCATCATCGGGCCGGAAACGGAAGTCCGGCATGGGGCGTTTGTACGCGGATCCGCCCTGGTGGGCGCGAGCTGCGTGGTGGGCAATTCTGTGGAGCTGAAAAACGTGATTCTGTTTGACGGCGTGCAGGTTCCGCATTATAACTATGTCGGCGACTCCATTCTCGGGTACAAAAGTCACATGGGCGCAGGGGCCATCACCTCGAATGTAAAGGCCGACAAAAAGCCTGTTGTGATCAAAGACGGCGAAAACCTTTACGAAACGGGACGGAAGAAAGTCGGCGCGACGCTGGGCGATTTTGCGGACATCGGCTGCAACAGCGTTCTGAATCCCGGTACGGTGATTGGGCGGCGCACCAGCGTATATCCGCTGTCCTCGGTCCGGGGCGCGGTGCCGCCGGACTGCATTTACAAGGCCGCAGGCAGCGTAGCGGAGCGGCAGTAAGTCTGCGCCTTTCCCGTCACTCTACGTTCCGTAGGTTGCAAATACGGCAGTTTGATGGTACTCTGACGTGGAAAGGTGCGTGAAATGTTATGAATTGCTATATTACTGGCGGGACCATCCGTCGTTTGCGAGAGGCCCGGCACTTGACCCAGGCACAGCTGGCGGGGCTTCTGAACGTCAGTGACAAGACGGTTTCCAAGTGGGAAACTGGTCGGGGTCTGCCGGACATCTCTTTGCTGGAACCGTTGGCGAAAGCCCTGGGAATTTCGGTGCCGGAACTGCTTTCCGGCGAGCAGATTATCAACGCCAACCGAAGTGCAAATCTTCTTCGTTCTTCGTTGTATGTCTGCCCGATCTGCGGCAATATCCTCCATGCCTCCGGGGCGGCGGCGATTTCCTGCTGCGGCGTTACTCTGCCGCCGCTGGAAGCCGAGGAGCCAGATGAAATGCATCGTGTGCAGGTGGACACCAATTCCGACGGCGAGTATTATTTTGTCATTCCTCATGAAATGAGCAAGGATCACTATATTTCTTTTATTGCCTATCAAACTCCCGACCGTTTTGAGCTGCGCAAGCTCTATCCGGAAGGTCCTTGTGAGGCACGATTCTTTCCCAGAGGAGGCGGTATGTTGTATTGGTACTGCAACCGCCACGGACTGTTTCGCCAAAAGCTGTAATGCTGATAAAGAACGCAAAATCTCCCGGCAAACTGCCGGGAGATCTTTGCAATTGGAGTAAAGGATTTTTTCAACATTTCTAAGAAAATCGTGATTGAACAGAAAAAACACCAGCCATCCCACCCGCCGCAGCAGCGGCAGCGGGATTCGTCGCAGAGGCAAGTCGATTTGAACTTCTCGTTTGGGTTCCACCCGTCTAAAGTTTTCCACCAAGCTTACAAAACTCTCTTTTCTTTTGGACCGTGAACGGCCCGTTTGTCTTCGCCGCGACGCGGCGGTTGGCCTCCGACACGCGCCTGCGGGCGCAGTCTTTTCTCTCGCCGGAGAAAAGAAATTGGGGGGGCAAAACTGGGACCAGCCGCTCGAAAGCGGCTGACAATCCAAGCTCTGCGTTTTGTTACAATTTGGTTTCAAAATGTGAGAATATATTGCGTCTTATTTGCAAACATGATAACATAGTTAAAATGAAAGGGGTGGAAGGATGATTAACTTTTCTTGCAAATAAAATGGAATCAGCAGAATGCCGCCTTTTACGGCATAGCTGCGCCCTTTGCAAGAAAGTTTATTCATCGTTCACACCATATGGAATTGCGCCCCAACGGGGGCGTACTGTTCTGCTGTGACGGACTGTAAGAAACCTCTTGCAGTCCTGTTATTTTTTGCATGGCGCAGCTTTCATCAAAAGGAGAACTACCGTCATGTCAATGATCAAAGTCGAAGGTTTAACCTTCTCTTACCCCGGCGCTTATGACAACATATTTGAAAACGTCAGCTTCCAAATCGACACCGCCTGGAAACTCGGCTTCACCGGCCGGAACGGCCGCGGAAAAACCACCTTCCTAAACCTCCTCCTCCAAAAATACGAATACGCCGGAAGCATCCAATCCTCTGTCCAATTCGACTACTTTCCCTACCCGGTCCCAAACAAACACCGGACCGCCAGTGAAATCCTGCCGGAAATCTGTCCCCACGCCGAAGAATGGGAACTCATGCGCGAACTCTCCCTCCTGGACGTGGACCCCTGCGCCCTATACCGCCCCTTCCAAACCCTTTCCAACGGCGAACAGGTAAAAATCCTGCTGGCCGCCCTGTTCCTGAACGAAGAACGCTTCCTTCTCATCGACGAACCCACAAACCACCTCGACAGCGACGCAAGAGCCATCGTATCCGCCTACCTCCGCCGGAAAAAGGGCTATATCCTCGTTTCCCACGACCGCCGCTTCCTGGACGGCTGTGTTGACCACATCCTTTCCCTGAACCGGGCGGACATCCAGATCCAAAGCGGAACCTTCTCCGCCTGGTTATCCGGCTTTGAACACCGTCAAGCCTTTGAACAGGCCCAAAACGACCGTCTGCAAAAAGACATCAAACGCTTGCAGCAGGCTGCAAAACGTACAGCTGTCTGGTCCAACCGGATCGAGGCGTCCAAAACCGGCGCGGCCGACAAGGGTTACGTCGGCCACAAATCCGCCAAAATGATGAAGCGGGCCAAATCCATCGAAGCCCGTCAAAATCAGGCCGCTGAACAAAAAGCCGGGCTCCTCAAAAACCGTGAAACCGCCGAGGACCTGAAAATCACCCCGCTCCCCTACTTTGCCGAAACCCTCGCCGTTCTCACCGAAGTCTCCGTCTGCTACGACGGAACCGCGGCCAACAAACCCGTCTCTTTTACCATCCGGCGCGGAGACCGCATCGCCCTTGACGGTAAAAACGGAAGTGGAAAAAGCAGCCTTCTAAAGCTCCTGCTGGGCATTCCAGCCGAACACACCGGTACGATAAAACTCGGTTCCGGCCTCACGGTCTCCTACGTCCCGCAAGACACCTCCCATCTGTGCGGCGCGCTGTCCGCGTTCGCGGAACAGCACCGGCTCAACGAGAGCCTGTTCAAAGCCATCCTCCGAAAAATGGACTTCGACCGGGTGCAGTTTGAAAAAGATATGGCGGACTTCTCCGGCGGTCAAAAGAAAAAAGTTCTTCTTGCCAAAAGCCTTTGCGAACCGGCCCACCTCTATCTCTGGGATGAACCTTTGAACTTCATCGACCTATATTCCCGCATTCAAATTGAGCGGTTATTGCAAGCCTTTTCCCCGACGATGGTATTCGTGGAACACGACGCCGCTTTTCGGGAAAACATCGCCACCAAAACCGTCCGGTTATCCGGCTAATCCCTTCTATCTCCGCAAAAACTCCCCCGGCTTCCGCCGGGGGAGTTCGCTTGCTTTAAGGTTCTTCCAGGGCAAACAGGGCCGCGCCCAATGCGCCGCAGAGATCCGGGTTTTCCGTGATAAACATCCCGCTGCCCAGGCGGGCTTCCAGCTCCCGCACCACGCCCAGATTCCGCGCCACGCCGCCGGTCATCATAAAAGGCGCGGTTCCCTTTGCCCGGCTCACCATGGAGGCCGTCTTTGCCGCAATGGACTTATTCAGCCCATGCACAATGTCGTTTTCACTGTGGTTATCCGCAATCAGGGAAATGACCTCCGATTCCGCAAACACCGTACACATACTGGAAATCGTCAAATCCTTTTTCCAGGTCAGCCCCTTCTGGCTCATGTCCGAAAGCTCCAGCTCCAGCGTCCGGGCCATCATCTCCAAAAAGCGGCCCGTACCGGCGGCACACTTGTCGTTCATAATAAAATTCGTCACCGCGCCGGTTTCATCCAAACAAATCACCTTGCTGTCCTGCCCGCCGATGTCCACAATAGTGCGAATCTCCGGGTTCAGGAAATGCGCTCCCCGCGCGTGACAGGTGATCTCCGTCTTGGTGCCGGTGGCAAAGGGGATATTGCCCCGTCCATAGCCGGTGGCCATAATCGCCGTCAAATCCTCCGGCTGAAGGTTCAGCTTGCCGCAGATTTCCTCCAGCGCAGCCTTCGCGCCGTTCTGGGCCTTCGCCCCGGTGCGGACAATGGCCGAGGCCAGAATTTCCTTTTTGTCGTTGATCACCACCATATTTGTGGTGGTGGAACCGCTGTCGATTCCGGCGTAAAGCGCACCGGCTTTTTTTACCGTCTCTTTCATCGTGTTCCTTTCTGCCGTTCCGGGCAGTGCAAAGCTCTCGGAAAACGCTTCCAAGCGCGTGGAGAGCTGCCCGGAGGGCATGGGCGTATAGTCCGATTCGATTTTCAAAACAGGCAGGTCCGTCTGATCTTTCAGCGCGGCGTAGTCAAAGCCGTAGAAATCACAGAACTTTACCGTATTATAGATAATTCCCTTCAAGTGGGGATGTTCCGTCAGCGACCGCCGGGCCGTGACCCCCGCCATACGCATACAGGGCGTCATACGCAGCAGCGCGGCGGCATACCAGTCCATCAGCGCGTCAAAGTCCATCGACTCCGCTCCCGCCGGGGGAGCTTCCAGGTTCCGGTTTCCGCTGCACGTCAGATTCACCACCGGCAGGGCCATCGCCCCTTGAATCACCTCCAGCAGCGGCGGACTGGCCCGCGCCCCCAGCACCGCCAAAAACGGACCGTCCGGCAAGGGCCGGGCGTTTTCCCGGCAGGCCCGCAGAAACGCCTCGCGGGAAAATTCCGTCTGATAGAACGTTCCGCAGGCGTTTGCAAGCTCCAAAAGCTCCGCCTTGAACCGCTGCACGGCGCAGCCGTTGTCCTCGTGGGGCAGGTCCAGCAGGTGCAGAAACTCCTGACCGCCGGTAAATTCCAGCACGTCGTAGGACCGGCGGAGGGAGTCGCAGCAGTCCATCAGCACCAGCTCTTTCAGCCGGGTCCCCTCCTGAATCAACGCCTTGGCGTGACAGCAGAGATTCGCATGGGTCAAGCCCTCGGCTATCTCGAAATCCGGCTCCTCCTGGTCCAGAAGCTCCGGCTTGCCGCCGTAAGCCGCCAGAAGCTCCACCGGCGTATATTTGCAGCTATATCCAATCATGCGCCCAGGCCCTCCAGCTGTTCCAGGAACGCGTTGACCCGCGTCACCATCTGCCCGTCCGCCACATTGCGGGCGTCGCAGCCGTCGCCGTCCAGCACCAGCGTGGGCAGGCCCTCGGCCTCCATCCGCTGCTTTGCGATCTGGGACATTCCCATGGTCTGCTTGCAGCCCCAGTGACAAAACAGAATCACCCCGTCTGCATGAAGCGACTTCGCCGCCGCAATGGCCGTATTCACCCGCCGCAGGGCGGAACCGTTGCTGATGCTCCCCACCACCCGGCGGGCCATGCTCTCATAAGGCGTTTCCGGGTCCAGGTCTCCCAGGTAGTCCAGGGGCAGGTCAGATCCAACCAGCTCGCAAGTCCCGCCGGTTTCCAGAATGTCTTTCATGGAATCCTGCCAGTTGGGCAGGACGTGGAACCAGAACAAGCGGCGTTTTCCGCTGGGTTCCGGCGCGCGTTCCGCCGCCTGAAACAGTTCCTGCATATACTGCTCGCTCTCCGGCCGCCCCAGCATTATATGGGTTGCAATCATGGAAAAAAGCTCGCCGGACATGGTGGAGGGCATGGAGATTTCCCCCCGGCGTTTCAAATACTGCCGGTACAGCTCAATGGACCGCTTGGAACTGGCTACCCGTTCCTTCAGCACGTTTTCATCCAGTTTCCGGCCGCAAAGGTCCTCCAGTTGGGCCGTCATGTTCCGCAGCTGGTCCGCAACATAACGCACAGCGTCCTCGCTCTCCCGTCCGGGGATGTCAATGACAGCGTGAGGGGCTTGGTAAAACTCCGCCAAGCGGCGGAACGACAGCTGATTCGCATCGCAGGCCAGCGTCGTATTCGCCACCATCAGGGGACGGGGCAGAACGCCGCTTTCGGCAAGGCCCAGCATGGTCTTGTGATAGGAGCAAAGGCTTTCCGGCACGTTGTTGGCCTCCGCCTTTTCCGCGAACACCCGCTGGCAGGCCGTGCAGGCCACATAGGCGGACATTCCCTCCGGGAACATGGGCTGAATCCCCAGGGCGTGGAGCATTTCACAGGGGAAAAAAATATTGACCATCACCGTTTCCTGGGGATGGACCAGGGAATCCACCATTGTCCCGGCAACGGCCCCGTTCAGGCGTTCCCACGCCCCCTGCACATTCCGATGGAGCGTGTGCTTTCCGGAAAAGCGTACCCAGGAATAGGCCGCCGCCAACAGCTTTCGGGCGGCTTCCGGCGACTTTTCCGTTCGCGCTTCCACCAATTTTCCAAGAGCTTCGATATACGCTTTCATATGGCTGTTTGTTCTCCTTTTTCCTTAAAACGAGGGAGCAGGCGCAGTCCCTTTCCCGCCGCCGGCTCCGATTTTCTACCTGGATATGATTTCACAATTTAGATGAAATGTCAAGTGCTGGAACGGCATTTTTTGCACATTGACGAAAAAAAACGATAGCAATTTTAGGACCAATATGGTAGAATGACTGCAGGAATTTTGGGAGGTAATGCAAATGAAAATCGGTTTTGGCTGCGATCATGCGGCGGTGGAATTGAAAACGATCCTGATGGACCACCTGAAGGAGCAGGGCTTCGAGTGCGTGGACTACGGCGCGGCAGCCGGCGAAAAGGTGGACTATCCGGTCAAGGGCCTGGCCGTGGCGGAAGCCATCGTCCGCGGCGAGGTGGACAAGGGCGTCCTGCTCTGCGGCACCGGCGTGGGCATCTCCCTTGCGGCCAACAAGGTCCCCGGCATCCGGGCCGCCGTTTGCAGCGAGCCTTACACGGCAAAGCTCACCGTGGAGCACAATAACGCCAACATCATTGCCATGGGCGCGCGGGTCGTCGGCAGCGAATTGGCCATCATGATCGTTGACGCGTTCTTCGGGGCCGAGTTCCAGGGCGGCCGGCACGCAAACCGCATCGCGCTGATTTCCGACATCGAAAAGAAGTACAGCCGCGAGGCATGAGCCAAAAACCCCCTCTGACCGAAAACCGGTCAGAGGGGGTTTCATTTTCGCTTGCTTTAACTGCTCAGCACCCGCTGAGGGGGTTCACATCGCCCTCCTTCGGGACAATGCAAAGGCCCATAAGCTCCCCTTCGCCGGTGTTGCCGAAGTTGTGCCGCACCCCGCCGGGAATGTGGACCCACGTGCCGAACTCCAGGGGAACCCGTTCCTTGCCGATCAGGAAATAGCCCTCTCCCTGGATGCAGAAAAACCAGTGGGGCCATGCGTGCGCGTGAACGCTGCTCTCCGCCTCCGGTCCCAGGGTAAAAAGACGCATCACATAATCGTCCCAGAAACGGCCCTCCGGCCCAAAGACAATCTTCTTCGTGGAATTTTCGATAAAATGCCCGGCAGTCACAACCGGCAGATCCCGGATGTTTCCGGAAAACTCGCTCATTTGGAAACCCTCCTGCTTTTCAAGTTCAATTCACCAGCTGGAACTCCGAAAAGACCCAGCGGTCCCCCTCGAAGGTATAGGGGAACGACCAGCATTCCAATCCGTTTTCCGCTCCAGCCGCGTCTAGCAGCTCCACCGTCACATTGACGGAATAGGCGTTTTCGCCCGTCTGCTGGATCTGGATATCCGTTTCTCCCTTGCTCTCGTCCCAGCCGCGGCCCTCGCCGCCGACGTACAATTCGCCGTGAATGTCCCGATACCGGACGGCGCCGCCGGATTCCAGAAGCCGGTCCGCCAGCTCCTGGGAAAACACGCTCCGCAGGTACGCCCGCAGGCTGGACATTTCCGAAAGCCCTTCCTCGCTCACCTTCTGATACAAAATGCCGTCCACGGTCACAACCTCTCCCGTACTGGACAGGGGAGACGTTTCAAACCAGCTGTAAACCCGTACGGCCCGCTGGTACGCGTCCAGAATTTCCTCCTCCGGAAGCGGCGGAAAATCCCATTCCACCTGGGACGTGCTCATACCGTACACCGCCGTTTCCGGCGTTGTACCCTTCTCCATGTCTTTGGCGGCGGTTTCCCCGGAGCAGCCGGAGAGCAGCAGCCCCAAAGCCAGGAGCGTCAACATTCCTTTCCGCATCGGTTCTCCCCCTTTCCAAAAAGCGCGGAATCGCCTGTGTTTGCAAGGCTCCCGGGCGGTTTGCACCCGCCGCGGCTCCTCTAAGGAAAACATATCACACTTTTGCGAAAAATGCCAGATGCTTTTCGCGAAAAATGCAATTTGTAACAGAATTGTAACTTTCTGTGTTCCGGCTGTAAAGACTGGAAAAAATTGTTATATTTTCAACCGGTTTTCCTCCGGCGCAGACAAAAAAACCGCCCGGAAAACCGGACGGCTTGGATATAGTCAATTTACAGAAACGCTCAGAGTCTTTGCGAATTTCCGCCAATATAGGCGATGTGTCGAAACGGGGTCTTCTTTCTGCGGCGCATACGCTGTCCCGCTGGAAGCGGGACGGCTTTGGTGCGGCGAACCGCGTCAAGGTCAGACGTATATCGTCAACGGGCGGTGGGTTACGGCCCGGAAGGCGTCGCGCAGGAAAAAGAAAAAGCCCTCGCCGGTCGGCGTGGCTCCAAAATCCATCCTGATCAGCTTTCAGCGGTCGCTGCAAGCCCAATCCTCATCAAGAAAGATCAAGTCGTCCACATCCTCCGATATCAATGGAAAAAACTTTCTCATAATCGTTTTCCTCCTTTCCTTTAGTTCATTGTGTATTATAACACAACTCCTGGGAATTAGCAAGCGCATTTTCAGTGTTTTTTCAAGAATCCTTTGCCAGTTTTTCCCGGCGGTTTTTGTCACTTTTGACGTAATGACAGGTAATTTCTTCCAGAGTTTTCCGCAGGTTTTCCACACAGTTTTCCCCAATTCCCACCGTCTGCTCTGCGCCGCGTCGTAAGAAGAATCCGCCTGGCAGAACCATTTCTTTGTGCATTTTTTCTCTCGTCATGCAAATACTCCCTGTGTTATAATGAGTAAAACAAATAAAATGCGCCCGCGGGAGGCTTTTATGAGCGCACGACCGAAAAAACGCCGCCCCCTTCGGGCGGTTCTGTTCCTGTTGCTTTTGACGCTGGCGGCCGCTGTCTATGTCCGGTGGAACAACACCGCTTTACAGACCGCCCAATTTGAACCGTCCTTCGCCGGACTGCCCCAGGGTTTTGACGGCTGCCGCGCTGTGGTCTTGGGGGACTTTCATACGGCATACTTCGGCCCGGACAACGAGAACCTTCTGAAAGCCGTCCGGGAAGCGGAGCCGGAGTATATTTTCCTGGTGGGCGATCTTCTGGACGCCTTCCACGAAGTTCCGCCGGATTACGCCGCCCAAACTGCGCGGGGTCTTACGGACATTGCGCCAACCTATTATGTCACCGGGAATCACGAATGGGCCGTGGGGGACGTGCCGGAGCTGAAGGAAGTCCTGACCGCACAAGGCGTCATGGTGCTTTCCAATGAGTCCGTTATCCTGGAGCGAAACGGCGGCACGGTGGTTCTGGCGGGCATTGACGATCCCAACGGCTATGCCGATCAGAAATCCCCGGAGACTGTAGCGGCCGAGGTATACGCAGCCCATGGGGACCCGTTTTGGATTCTGCTGGCCCACCGGAACGACCATTTCCCGGAGCAATACTGCTACTTGGGGGCTGATCTGGTGATTTCCGGCCATGGACACGGCGGGTTGATTCGCCTGCCGTTCACAGACGGCCTGGTTTCTACGGACCGCACCTTTTTCCCGACCTATACGGCGGGGCTGTACGAGAAAAACGGCTCTGCGCTGTTTGTGACACGGGGCTTAGGCAATTCCGGTTCCACCTTCCGGCTGTTCAACCGGCCCGAAATTGCAATTGTCACACTGCGGCGGGGTTAATTCCTCTGGGCGGCAGGCTTCCGAAAGCTGCATTCCCAGCTGCAAACCGGCATAGAACGAATAGAGCCTGTCTCCCACGAGGCGATTGCCTCCTATGTAATCCGGCCAATCCTTCGGGTCTGGAATATTTACCATGCTATCATAAAGTTTTTCCACTATTATAGGAATATCATACAATCCCATTTATAAAGCCTCCAAACAGCATACCAAAAAATGTATCTCTCGATTTCAGTATAGCGCACTATGAAATGTATGTCAAGGGGAAATTGCCATGTTTGCAGAAAAAATTCGCTTGCTCCGTAAAGAACGAAACATGACACAAGCAGAGGTTGCTGCAAAGGTTGGACTTGCAACCCGCGGATATCAAAATATGGAACTGGGTTCCGAGCCGCGATATAAAAACATTTTACGAATTGCAAATTTTTATGATGTTTCCGTTGATTGGCTCATGGGCCGCACTGAAAAACGGGAAGTCAACCGGTAAAAGAGGATTTTTATGGCATTTGCAGAAAAAATCCGTATGCTTCGAGAAGAACGAGGTCTGACTCAAACGGTTGCAGCAACGGAAATGGGCCTCTCCATGCGTGGATATCAAAATTTGGAGTTAGGTGCAACCCCACGTTATCAATCATTATTATGTGTCGCAGATTATTATAACGTTTCCGTTGATTGGCTCATGGGCCGCACCGAAAAACGGGAAATTAACCGCTAACAGGCAGGAACACCTATGCACGAATTTTTCACCGGACAATTTGATATCGCTGTCATCGGGGCCGGTCACGCAGGCATTGAAGCCGCCCTTGCCGCCGCCCGCCTGGGGATGGAGACCATCGTTTTCACCATCAACCTGGACGCTGTGGGCAATATGCCCTGTAACCCCGCCATCGGCGGCACCGGCAAGGGCCATCTTGTCCGGGAGCTGGACGCCCTGGGCGGCGAAATGGCGAAAGCCGCCGACGCCTGCTGCATCCAATACCGCCTCCTGAACCGCGGCAAAGGCCCCGCCGTCTGGTCCCTCCGTGCCCAGGCCGACCGCCGCCGCTATCAGGGGTACATGAAAGCCGTTTTGGAGCGTCAGGAGCATTTGACCGTCCGTCAGGGCGAGGTTGTGGAGCTGCGCGCCGAAAACGGAGGCTTTGCCGCCGTCCTGGCAACCGGCGCAGTTTTTGCGGCCAGGGCCGTCATTCTGGCAACCGGAACCTACCTCGCCGGCCGTACGATCGCCGGCGAGTGGGTGGAGGACTCCGGCCCCGACGGGATGCACGCCGCCGCCCGCCTGACGGAATCGCTTTTGAAATTAGGGCTTCCCCTCCGGCGTTTCAAAACCGGCACCCCGCCCCGCGTCAACGCCCGCACGGTGGATTTTGACGAGATGGAGCGGCAGCCCGGCGATGAAATTCCCGTCCCGTTTTCCTATGGCACCACGGAACCGCCGGAAAATCAAGCCGTCTGCTGGCTCACCTGGACGACGGAGGAAACCAAGCGGATTGTCCAGGAAAACCTGGACCGCGCCCCTATGTATTCCGGTTTGATCGAGGGCGTCGGCCCCCGCTATTGTCCGTCGTTTGAAACGAAAATTGTTCGTTTTCCCGACAAGCTCCGCCACCAGCTGTTTGTTGAACCTATGGGGCTGGACACGGAGGAGGTTTATATACAGGGTTTTTCGTCCTCCATGCCGGAGGATGTTCAGCTGCAAATGCTTCACAGTGTTCCTGGCCTGCGCCGCGCCGCGATGACCCGTCCGGCGTACGCGATTGAATATGACTGCATCGACCCTCTCGCGCTTCTGCCCACGCTGGAGGTGAAAAATGTTCCCGGGCTTTACGGAGCCGGGCAGTTTAACGGTTCGTCCGGGTATGAGGAAGCGGCGGTGCAGGGGTTTGCGGCTGGTGTGAACGCCGTCCGGAAGCTGCAAGGAAAAACGGACTTTGTGCTTTCCAGGTCGGAAGCCTATATCGGGACCTTGATCGACGATCTTGTGACCAAAGGCACGAACGAGCCCTATCGAATGATGACTTCCCGGAGTGAATACCGTCTTCTGCTGCGGCAGGATAATGCGGATTTTCGTCTGACGAAGCGCGGCTATGAAATTGGTTTGATTTCCAGGGAGCGTCTCCAGGCCGTAGAAGATAAATATGAAAAAGTTGACCGGGAGATCAGGCGTCTTGCTCATACGGGCGTGTCGCCCTCGCCGTCGCTGACAGCGTTTCTCGCGGAGAAAGAGACGGCTGACGTTCCCGGCGGCTGTCCGCTGGACGCCCTTCTTCGCCGTCCGCAGATTCATTATGCGGAACTGGCTCCCTTTGACCCCAGCCGTCCCGATCTTCCGCCTGATGTGGCAGAACAGGTGGAAATCTGCATAAAATATGAGGGGTATATCCGCCGCCAGCAAAAGCAGGTGGAGGATTTTCAGAAAATGGCCTCTCACCGTCTCCCGCCGGATTTGGATTACAGCGGCATACAGGGGCTGCGTTTGGAGGCGCGGGAGAAGCTGGCCGCAGTCCGCCCAATGGATTTGGGCCAAGCCTCCCGGATCTCCGGCGTCTCCCCCGCCGACCTCACCGCGCTCATGATTTGGCTCTCGAGGTGACGTGCCTCCGGCGGGTTCCTTTTTTCTCGTGAGAAAAAAGGAACCAAAAAAGAGCTTGAAGACGCCGCGGCTCCGGGTGGTTGAACCGCCTGGCCCCGCCGCTTGTTTGATTTTCAAAAAATCCGCTTATACTTGCTAGAAAGGAAGCTCTCCATGATCATTGACCTGACCCACGTTCTCACCCCCGACCTGCCGGTATATCCCGGCGATCCGGCTTTAGCGTTTGAACCTGCCGCGACGTTCACGCGGAACGGCTATCAGACCTCCAAGCTCACGCTTTGCTCTCACGCCGGGACCCACGTCGACGCCCCCGCGCATCTGCTCTGGGAGGGGGCTGGTCTGGAAAATATGCCTATCTCGCAGTTTTTCGGCCGCGCCGTTGCCCTGGACGTATCGCAGCTGGGGCCTGTGATTACGGCGGAATACCTGCAAGCCCAGAATGGGCTGATTCGGACGGCCGATTTTGTGTTGTTTTACACCGGCTGGGAGAAGAAGTGGGGCACGCCGGAATTTTTCCAGGACGGCTATGCGGTTCCCGACGAAGCCGCCGCCAAGTATTTGGTATCCTGCGGTTTGAAGGGTGTTGGAACGGACGCGCCGGGTGTGGACGCCTTTGGGCAGACTGCCGCCCATCGGGTGTTTTTGAACGACGGAATGCTGATTGTGGAAAACCTGTGCTTAAAGAAGGTCGTGGGCCGAAAGGACTTTCAGTTCATCGCCCTGCCGCTGAAATTCCAGAACGCCGACGGTTCGCCGGTGCGGGCCGTGGCGGAGCTGCGGGAGAACCCAGAAAAGGAGATGTCGGCTCTGTGAAAATGCTGCTGGCGATTTTGCTCTGCAAGCTGGGACGCGCCGTCGGGAAATTGGTGGGGAAAGGGAGTTCCCTTCCTGGGAAACTGGCGTTGAAGGTCTGTCCAGACATTCTGCACCGGGTACAGCTTCCGCCCCGGGTGATCGCCGTCACCGGCTCCAACGGCAAGACCTCCACCGTGGAAATGATTGCCGCCATCCTTCGGGCCGGAGGCAAAACCGTTGTGTATAACGAGGAGGGGTCGAACCAGATCGAGGGGGTGACGACCCTGGTGCTGACCCGCGCCACGCTGACGGGAAAGGTACATGCCGACGTGCTTTTGATCGAATCGGATGAACGGTATGCCGCCAAGACGTTTCGGTATTTCCATCCGACAGAGTTTGTGATCACGAACCTTTACCGGGACCAGCTCACCCGCAACGGCCATCCGGAATGGGTCTATGACGCTCTGGTCCCTGCCATTCACCCGGATACGGAACTGATTCTCAATGCCGACGACCCGCTTTCCAGCTGTTTTGCGGAGGGCCATGAGAAGGTGCAGTGGTTTGGTCTGGACCGCTGCTCCATTTCCACGGACGCCCCCGCCGGTGTATATCACGACGGCGCATACTGCCCCCTCTGCAAGCATCCGATGGAATACGAGTACGCGCATTACAACCAGATCGGCTCTTACCGCTGTACGAACTGCGGCCACGCAAAGCCGGAGACGGATTTCACCGCCACGGCTTTGGACCTGGATGCAGGAACCCTCACCCTTGACGGCGAGACGGAAATTCAGCTGGCCTTTCGGAGTATTTATAATGTATATAACATTCTGGCGGCCTACGCCGCTGGACGCCGCGCCGGAATTCCTGCGGAAACCATCGCGGGGGTTATTAACCGCTATGTGCTGAAAAACGGGCGGATGCAGACCTTCCGGTTAGGCGCGCATCATGGGACCCTTCTTACCAGCAAGCACGAAAACAGCATTGCCTATGATACGAACCTGCGTTATGTCGCGTCTGCCAAAGAGGACTGTGTGGTCTTGGTCATCGTGGACGCCGTGAGCCGGAAATATTTCACCAGTGAAACCAGCTGGCTCTGGGACATAGACTTCGACCAGCTGAACGTACCGCAGGTAAAGCAGGTCATCCTCTCCGGCCGGTACTGCAACGATTTGGCGGAACGCTTTTCCTTCTCCGCCCTGCCGGAGTGGCGCGTGGAACCGGAGATCGCCGCCGCCGCGGAACAGCTGCGGGAAAGCGGAAGCGAAAAACTCTATGTCATAACGTGCTTTTCCGACCGGGATAAGTTCCTGGCCCACGTGGAAAAGGAGGCGTGAGATGGAAGTGACAATGATCCATTTCTACCCGGACCTGATGAATCTCTATGGCAGCTATGCCAATGTATCCGCTTTGCGGCGCTACTTGGAGCGGCTGGGATGCACTGTAAAAATGGAAACGGTCATTCCCTGCGGCAGCGCGGATTTTACCCATGGAGATTTCTTTTACATGGGCGCAGGCACCGAACGAACTGCAAAAGCAGTTATGGAAGATTTTGCAAGGTTCCGCGAGGACCTGAAAGCCGCCGCTGCGGACGGAGCCGCCATGCTCTTTGCCGGAACGGCGATGGAACTGCTGGGCAAAAGCGTCCGGGACGCGGACGGCACGGAGTATTCCGCCGCCGGCCTTGCGGAATTCACGACGGAACGCCGGAAAACCCGGATTGTTGGGGATGTGTATGGTCATACGGAGTTGTTCCCGGAAGCTGTGGTCGGATTTATGAACAAGTGCGGCGTTATTACGGGGGTGGAAACTCCGCTGCTGTCCAAGGTGAACCTGGGCCATGGAAACGAACTGCCCGGCGGCCCGGAGGGCTTCCATTGGAAAAACGTGTTTGCATCCGAGCTGACAGGCCCGCTGCTGATTAAAAATCCCCGTATGCTGGAAACCGTTGCGGCGGCGGTCTATGCCCGGCGGGGCCAGCCGCTTCCGGTGGACCGTCCCCCGGACCCCTGGGCGGAAACAGGCTATACGGTAACGGAAGAACAGCTTCGGAAACGGATATAATTTCTTAATAACCCCCTTTTCAGACTCTTGGAAAACAGGGCGGGCCTACGTGCCCGTCCCTTTTTGCATCTTTGCCGGATTCTTACAGAAAAACAGATCGGGACAGAGTCCTGTCTATCGAAAATCTTCCAAAATACATCGCAGTAAATTGGTACAAAACAAGCCCCTTGACGGTTCAAACTCCTTATCGAACATCCCCTCCATGCAGGAATTCCCATGGCTTCCACCATTTGAGGGTTGCTTCCGCCCCCTGGTTTTTTGTATAATTTATGCAGAAATCAGAAAGGAGCAATTCATGAAACGCAACATTCTATGCGGTCTGCTGGCAGCGGCTGCACTGGCGGTTCCGGCCCAGGCGGCGCGCCCGGTGCCGGTACAAGTGGATGGAGAACCCCTGAACACAACGGCCTATGTGGAACAAGGCGTGACTTATGTTCCGCTGCGGGACCTTTTGGAACACCTTGGCGGCTGGGAGATCTGGTGGGACCGGCAAACAAAAACGGCGGCGGCCTCCTCTGGGGAAACCCGTCTTTCGGCCTGTCCGGACACAAACACCGTAACCATAGACGGCGACGTATATGCCGCGCAGGTAGCCGTTATAAACGGACGGACTTATCTTCCTCTCCGGCCAATCATCGAAGCATTGGGGGGCTATGCCAAGTGGGACCCCTGGATGGGCGGCGCGGCCGCCACCACCGCCGAAGCGGACCATGACGCGATAGACTTCTATTGGCTGTCGCGCATCATCAGCGCGGAGAGCGGCGGCGAACCGCTGGAAGGTCAGATCGCCGTCGGCAACGTCGTCCTGAACCGGGTGGACTGCGAGGACTTTCCGGATACCATCCCGGAAGTCATCTTCGACTGTGCGGACGCCGTCCAGTTTGAACCGGTGGAAAACGGAACCGTATACCGCACTCCCTCCCCGTTGTCCGTGGAAGCGGCGCGTCGGGTTCTGGACGGCGAAAACACCATCGGCAAGGCTATGTTTTTCTACGCGCCGGCTCTGTCGGAAGGCGTCTGGATCAACGACAACCGGGAATACCAGCAAACCATTGGATGCCACCGTTTCTACCTGTAAAAACGTACTTTATTCCGTCTTCTTTTCGCCCTTTTCTTTTCCAAAAGAAAAGGGCGGCTTTCTTTTGGTTCTTTTCTTTCCCACAGAAAAGAATCCCCCGTATTCTTTGGTACTAATTGGCATTGACTTTTCCTTCCGGCAGGAATAGAATAGGTATATTCTGGAATATCGAACTAGAAAGGGGTGCCGATATGTTATTTTCCAGCCGGCCACGAACCCGCTACGGAAAGGCTCCGGTTCACGAAGTCATCTGCCAGCTGCGCTTTCCCACCATTCTTGCCATCAGCGATGGCGATCCGTTTGGGTTTCAGGAAACCATCCGGGACGAATTTCCGCAGTATGCCCGGCGGCAGGATGTGCCGAACCATTCGGACGGACCGCGGCAGCCGGTTGCAAACCACCACTTCCTCTCGGAAGACGGGCGGTGGCGGCTGAACCTCACGCAGGATTTCATCGCCCTCTCCACCCTCACCTATCCCGGCTGGGAAGCCTTCGCCGGACGGCTGGACCGTCCTCTGGCGGCTTTTATTGCGCGCTACCGCCCGGCGAATTTTCAGCGGGTGGGCCTGCGGTACGTCAACCTCTTTTCCCGGACGCAGCTGGGACTGTCGGATGTGCCCTGGACAGAGCTGATTGCCCCGGCGTACACCGCGCCCCTTCGGGAACCGGACGTGACGGAAGACCGTCTGCTTTCCTGCGGGTGCGATCTGGCGGTCCGTCTGGATTCCAGCTGTCAGGCCCGTATCCACACCGGCTTGGGACAAGTAAAAGCCCGCAGCAGCGCAGAAGTCCCCCAGGACTCGGAGGAGCGTTTTATCCTGGACATGGATTTGTCCATGAACGGCAGCCTGTCCGGGTCCCTGGCCGCCGGAGCGTTGGAAACTGTTCACGCCCATGCCGCCCGCATTTTTGAGGGCGTGATTACCGACCGTATGCGGGAAGCCATGGAGCCGCTGTAAGCGGAGCGGGCACAATCAGGATGCCCTTTTTGTTTTTATGAAAGCTGGCAGACAGAACGCTGCGGGAAGGCGTTCCACCTTAGCAGCCGGGGGAAGCGGATACCTGGCGGAAACCGGCATCCGCTCCGGCCATCCGGCGCAAGCGCGGGAGACCGCGTTTTCCCGACGTTCGTTTTATTCGGAAATCTGCATAAAAATCAACGTTCCAGCCGTCTTTATTTAGGCGGCTGGGCTTTGTTTTGTATAATCTGCCGGAAACGGCAGAATTTCCTTTTTTTATTTCAGTACTTTTCTTTCTTGTGTAAAAACCGCCCTTTCCGATATGCTATAAAAGTAAGGAAACCATTGGAACTGCGGAAATCTGACAACCGCCGCAGCTCCCGGCGAATCTAACTTGCAAAGAGAGGCGGACAGTATGATTCAAAACGAATATTTGCAGCGCGTATACACCCAGGTCGTTACGCGGGACCCCGACCAGCGGGAGTTCCATCAGGCCGTACTCGAGGTTCTGGAAAGCCTTGACCCGATTGTAGCCCAGCATCCCGAATACGAAAAGCGCGGAATTCTTGAGACCTTTGTGGAGCCGGAGCGGATGATCTGCTTCCGGGTGCCCTGGACCGACGACCAGGGAAACATCCACGTAAACCGGGGCTACCGCATTCAGTTCAGCTCCACCATCGGGCCTTACAAGGGCGGCCTGCGGTTTCATCCGACAGTGAATCTGTCCATTCTGAAATTCCTGGGCTTTGAGCAGATTCTGAAAAACAGCCTCACCGGCCTGCCGATGGGCGGCGCAAAGGGCGGCGCAGACTTCGACCCCAAGGGCAAGAGCGACGAGGAGGTTATGCGCTTTTGTCAGAGCTTCATGACCGAGCTAAACCGGCACATCGGTCAGTTTGTGGACGTGCCTGCGGGCGATATCGGCGTTGGCGCGCGGGAAATCGGCTACCTCTTTGGACAATACCGCCGGGTACGGGGCAGCTATGACGCAGGCGTCCTGACCGGAAAGGGCTTATCCTTCGGCGGCTCCCTGGCCCGGACCGAGGCCACCGGCTACGGCCTGTGCTATCTGACGCAGGAAATGCTCAAGGTTCTCCGAAACGACAGCTTCGAGGGAAAAACGGTTGTCATCTCCGGTTCCGGCAACGTGGCTATTTTCGCCACGGAAAAGGCTACCCAGCTGGGTGCGAAGGTGGTTGCCCTCAGCGATTCCAACGGCTATATTCACGACCCGGACGGCATCAAGCTCGATGTGGTGAAGGATATTAAGCTGGGCCGCCGGGGCCGTATCAAGGAATATGCCGACGAGGTTCCGGGCAGCACCTATTCCGAGGGCTTCCGCGGCATTTGGAGCATCCCCTGCGACATTGCCCTTCCCTGTGCGACACAGAATGAGATCGACGGCGAGACCGCTAAAATGATCGTCAAAAACGGCGCGATGGCCGTAGCCGAGGGCGCGAATATGCCCTGCCGTCCCGAGGCAATTCACGAATTCCAGGCGGCGGGCCTGCTGTTTGCTCCCGCCAAGGCGGCCAACGCCGGAGGCGTTGCCACCAGCGGGCTGGAAATGAGTCAGAACAGCATCCGCTATACGTGGAGCTTCGAGGAAGTGGACAGCAAACTTCGGGCCATCATGGTCAACATCTTCCACAACATCTACAACGCCTCCTGCGAATACAACATGCCTGGCGACCTTGCCGCCGGCGCGAACATCGCGGGCTTCCAGAAAGTCGCGGACGTTATGCTCGCCCAGGGCGTGATCTGACCCCTGTTTTACGACATACAAAACGAGAGGCCCATTGGGCCTCTCGTTCTTTTTGTCAGGCAGTAATCGGGAATTCGGGAAATCCCGCCGCACCTGCCGCAATGGCGTAACGCGCAAACGTCACCACAGGAACGCCGTCCTCTCGAATATAGAACGTGGTGTTTTCGTCGACAGTGGTGAAACCGCCTTCTTTCGCGGGGAAGAAGTAGGTAAACCCCTCGTCGTCCACGCTGGCGTCAATCTGGGCCTGAATGGACTGGTTGCAAAGCTCCACCCAATTCTCGCCCAGCAGGTCCCGCAGCGTCAGATCCCGTCCTTCGGCAAAATCGAGGTTGTAATAAAACCGTTCCTCCATGGAGGACACCCAGCCCTCTCCCAGCGTAACCACAAAGGAAACCTGGGTGTCGGTCTGCCGCATGATCTCGTAATCCACAATGACATCCATTTCCCGGCCGCCCCATTCCTCCTCGGTGCCGCCGGTGGCAAAAAAGGCATCCCGATAGTCCTCCCAGTCCTGCTTTGCCCGTTCCATAAGCAGGTCTACCTGTTCCTGAATCACTGCGTTGACCGTTTCCGCCAGATCGCCGCCGTTCTCCACCTGCGGGACATTAACGTCATAATGAATCCCGTCCTCGGTCTCCTCGTAATTCACAAACGTCATCACCCGAAACAAACCGCCCAAAACCGGCACATCCGCCGCGGCCTTGGCCAGCGTGGGCGAGAGGTTCAACGCCGCCAGCAGCACAGCGAAGCAAGCCGCGCAGCTGGTAAGCCGCCGCACCATGCGCCGTCTCCGGCGAAGGGCCTTGCCCTCCCGGATACCGGCCTGTACCCGTTTGTCCAGCTCGGGGGGCAGCGGCGTACGCTCATATTCCAAACGAGCCTGATCAAATTCTTTCATCCCAAAGCTCCTTCCATCGAAATTCGCAGTTTTTTCAATGCCGCATACAAACGGCTTTTCACCGTACTTAAATTCTCTCCTGTTATTTTACTAATTTCGTTCAGGGAAAGTTCCTCGTAGAACCGCAGCCGGATTACCGTTCCCATCGCCTCCGGCAGCGCGTCGACCTGACGCGACAAGGTATCGTCCGGCAGCGGGTCCTCGTAGCCCTCGGTTTCCGGACTCTCCGGAAATGGAATGACACGGCTTTTCTGCCGGAGCATATCCAGGCAGACATTCACCAGCATCCGGTAAAACCAGGACCGCACAGCCTTGGGGTCTTTCAGCGTATCCTGCCGCTCCAATGCCTTGCAGACGGCGGTCTGCACCGCGTCCAGGGCTTCGTCCCGGTCTTTGAGGTAGCTGTACGCCAGCCGGTAAAACCGGGCTTGTTCTTCCACCAGGTAAGCGGTCAAAGCATCCTCCCGCATCCATACACCTCCCTTCGGCTTGTTTAAGAAGCAGCTTCTATTGATTAGACGGTCCAGAGACGGGAAAAGTTTGGACGGCTGCAAAAAATGACAGCCGTCCAAACTTTTTCTTAAAACAGGTCCCCTTCCGTATGGTCCCGGAGGACAAGGGTCTGGAAAATTTCCGCTTCCAGCTGCTCGTAAGCCTTTGGGCCACGGGAACGCCGCAGGCGTCCTCCCAGCCGTTCGCCGTTTTCAAAGAGGTGAATCAGATAAAACCAGACCTCTTTCATCCGCTGCGCCGCCGGGTGGGCCTGCCCGTAGAAATCCCGATACGCTTCGTAGAGCGCGGCGGTAAACGCCTGCAATTCCTCCCGGGTAGCCGCCGCGCCGCCGCGCAGCTTGCGGGGCAGAGCCGGGTCCGCAATGGCTCCCCGTCCGATCATCACCGCCTCCAGCGACGGAAAACGGGCCTTCAATCCTTCCATGTCCTCCACGGTTTGAAGGTCGCCGTTGTAGCAGACCGGATTCCGGCTCGTCTCCATCGCCAGGGTGAATTCGTCCATATGAACCGTGCCCCGGTACTTCTCCGCCCGGATGCGGGGATGGATGGTCAGGCACGCAATGGGATATCGGTTGAAGACTTCCAGCAGGCGGGGAAATTCCGCCTCCGTCTGATAGCCCAGGCGGGTTTTTACCGAAACCGGAAGAACGGCCTTGGAAAACACCTCGTCAAAAAACCGGTCCAGCCCCTCCGTGTCCGCCAGAAAACCGGACCCTTTTCCCTTGGCCGTCACGGTCCCCGAGGGACAGCCCAGGTTAAGATTTGCCTCCGGAAATCCCAGGTCCTTCAACCGCTCCACCGCCCAGAGAAAGTCTGCCGCCCGGCAGGTCATGACCTGCGGAATTCCCGGCAGGTCCATACTGCCGGTCAGCTCCCGCCGGTCCCGGTCCGTCAGAATGTGCTGGTCCGTGGGGGAGAAAAAGGGGATGAAATACCGGTCCAAGCCGCCGAAAAAACGGCTCCAGACCTGCCGGAATACGGCCTTCGTAATGCCGTCCAACGGCGCAAAGTCCACTCTCATCCCAGTTTTTCGTCCCACTCCGCCGGACGGAAGCCCGTCACAACGAAATCCTCGCCCACCAGAACCGGACGCTTTACCAGCATTCCGTCCGCCGCCAAAAGCCGCAGCTGCTCCTCCTCGCTCATGCCGGGGAGCTTGTCCTTCAAGCCCAGGGCCTTGTATTGCAGGCCGCTGGTGTTGAAGAATTTTTTCAGCGGCAGGCCGCTTTTCTCCCACCAGCCCCGCAGCTCCTCCGCGGTGGGATTTTCCAGTTTGATGTCCCTGGCCTCGAATTCGACGCCTTTTTCCGTCAGATACGCCTTGGCCTTCTGACAGGTGGTACATTTGGGATAGTGCAAAAACAGCATCGCGTAAACCCCTTTTCCATTACATCATTTGTAAAAACCGTTCCTTGTTTTTCCGGTAGCACAGAAAACCCGTCAGATCCGCCAACGCCCAGCCGATGGGGATGGACCACCAGATTCCAGCCACGCCGATTTCCGGCAGTCCCGACAGTCCATAGGACAACGCAACCCGGGCGCCAAGGGAAATCACCGTCAGAACCACGGAAATCCCCGGCTTGCCCAGGGCGCGGTACAATCCGTAGAACAGAAACAGGCACCCGATGCCGCAGTAGAACGGCCCCACGGTATGCAGGTAGCGGATGCCCTCCGCCACAATCCGGGTTTCCGACTGGTCAATGAAAATCAAAATCAAGGGCTTTGCCAAAAACCAGAGAATGAAGGAGGTAACTACGCAGTAAACCACCACCGTCCCCACGCCGCAGCGGACGCCCTGGCGGATACGCTCCGGTTTTTTTGCCCCCATATTCTGGGCGATGAAGGTCGAAAAGGCGTTGCCGTACTCCTGCACGGGCATATAAGCAAAGGCGTCGATTTTCACGCCCGCCGCAAAGGCGGCCATCACCGTCGTGCCGAAGCTGTTCACCAGTCCCTGCACCATTAGAATTCCCAGATTCATCACAGATTGCTGCATACAGGTCAGAAGGGAATAGTTGGCAATTTCTTTCAGGCTGGCTTTGCGAATCCGGAACTTGCGGAACGCGTTCCGCAGGCGCGCATCCTGTACAATGGTGTAAATCCCGATGCCAATGCCAGAAACATACTGGGCGATGATTGTCGCCGCGGCGGCCCCGGCTGTCTCAAAGGGATAGACCGCCACCAGGAGAATATCCAGCGCGATATTCAGCGCGGTCGCAACGCCCAGAAACACCAGCGGCGCAACGGAGTTTCCAAGAGCCTTCAAATAGGCTCCAAAAAAGTTGTACAGTGCAACCGCCGGAATGCCCCAAAACACCAGCTCCAGATAAATCCGGGTCATATCCAGGATTTCCGTCGGAATGTTCATCCAGGCCATAATGGCGTCCACGCCCAGGAGGGACGCCGCCGTCAGCAGCACGGTAATTCCCGCCGCCAGCACAAACGATGCGCAGATTCCCTGTTCCAGACGTTTTTCGTCCCGCTGGCCGAA
Organism: uncultured Oscillibacter sp.; assembly: GCA_910589315.1. Lineage (GTDB taxonomy): Bacteria > Bacillota > Clostridia > Oscillospirales > Oscillospiraceae > Oscillibacter. The sequence goes on from CAJUTB010000017.1 coordinate 32,020, forward strand.
GCAAAGAGAGAACACCACCCCGCTTCCCATACACAGGCCCAGCAGCACGGAGGTCAAAAACGTCATCAGCGCAAAGGCCGACCCCACGCCCCCCAGCGCGCCGGGGCCGACGAATTTTCCCACCACCCAGGTATCCACAATATTATAGCACTGCTGCAAAAGATTGCCGAAAATCATCGGCAGCGCAAAGAAACACATCGTTGGGAATACGGAACCCTTTGTCAAATCTTTCTGTCCCATACAACCGGTTTCCTCCTATGGAATAGCGCAAAGGCGGCGCAGCCGGAAGCTGCACCGTCTTTCGCGGCCAATCGTTTTTCTGCGGGAAATCCGCTCAGAACAGCGGCACCACCGCGCCTTCATAGGTTTCTTCGATATAGGTCTTGACCTGCTCGCTCTGGAGGGCCTTCACCAACGCCTGAATGGTCTCGCTGTTTTCGTTGCCCTCCTTCACGGCCAGCACGTTCACATAGGCTTCCGCCGCCGCGCCGGTGGAGGCTTCCACGGCCACCGCGTCGGAGACCTTCAGTCCCGCGTCAATGGCGTAGTTTCCGTTGATAACGGCCATGTCCACATCCTGAAGGGTAGTAGGCAGGAGGCGGGCTTCCATTTCCACAATGTCATAATTATGGGGATTTTCCGCAATGTCGGTCTTGGTGGCGGAGAGGCCCACGCCCTCTTTGAGCTTGATCAGGCCCTCCTGCTCCAGCAGCAGCAGCGCACGGGCTTCGTTGGTACCGTCGTTGGGGACCGCAATCTGCGCGCCGTCGGCCAAATCGGCCAGGGCGGCCGTCTTGCCCGCGTACAGGCCGAAGGGCTCGTAGTGGATGCCCGCCGCGCTGACCATATGAGTTCCTTTCGACTCGTTGAACTCGTTCATATAGGTAATATGCTGGAAATAGTTGGCGTCCAGGGAACCGTCTTCCAGGGACTCGTTTGGTAATACATAGTCATCGTACTCCACGATTTCCAGTTCATAGCCCTCGCCGGCCAGAATTTCCTTGGCAACTTCCAGAATGGCCGCGTGGGGCGCGGGGGTTGCGCCGACCTTGATGGTAACGGTCTCGCCGGAAGCGTCGGAGCCGCCGCTGGTTCCAGCATTGCCGGCATTCCCGGTATCGCCCGAGCCGCCGGAGTTGCCGCCGCAGGCGGTCAGACCCAGAATCAGCAGTGCGGACAGTGCAAGCGTTGCAATTCTTCTTTTCATGTTACGTTCTCCTTTTCGTTTCGGTTGGATTGATACGCCGGTCCGATTTCACAGACCAGGCGGTACCGATGGATTGAATGACCTGGACCAGAATCACCAGGATGACCACCGCCACATACATGACGATTTTCTGCCCGCGTCCATGGCCCCGCATCAGGGCCACCGCGCCCAGGCCGCCGCCGCCGATGGCCCCCGCCATCGCGCCGTATCCCAAAATGGTAATCGCGGCGTTGGTCGCGCCGTTGATCAAAGACGGACGGCACTCCGGAAGCATGACCTTTGTCACAATCTGCCAGGGGGAACAGCCCATGGCCTGCGCCGCTTCGATCACGCCCCGGTCCATCTCCCGGAGGGAGATTTCCACCAGACGCGACACATATGGGGCCGCCGCCACCGTCAGCGGGACAATTGTCGCCGCCGTGCCCACGCTGGTCCCCAGAATCAGCCGGGACAGGGGAAACACCACCACCATCAAAATCAGGAACGGCACGGACCGCAGGAGGTTGACAACGGTATTCAAAACGCTCATGACGGCCCTCGGCATTGGCCGCACGCCGCCCGGCTCTCCAATGACCAGGATAATCCCCAGCGGAAGGCCGATCACATAGGCAAACAGCGTCGCCAGGGCGGGGGCGTAGATCGTTTCCCAAATGGAGAAAACTAGAAGGCCGAAATCAGAGAGGTACTCGATCTGCTCCGACACCTTGGTAAAGCCCCAGCCTTCCAGCAGGGCAATCAATGTTTCACTCATGATAATCCGGCACCTCCTCCACTGTAATGTTTTTCTGCGCCCGGATATAATTCAGGGCTTTTGCAGCCTCGCTGGGGTTTTCCGGAAGGCCCAGCAGCATAGTGCCGATAGCCTTGCCGCCTACGTTGCGGGTATCGGCTCCCAGGATGTTCACCTTCACGCCGCAGTCAATCGCCAGGGAGGCTATCAGCGGGTCGTAAGCAGTGCCGCCGTTGAAGGAAATCCGAATCACGTGCGCGCTGGCGGGGAACTGGGCCGGCGTCACACCGCCGGGGTAAACCAGCCGCCGGGCCGCGTCGGTGGTGGGATTGGAGAAAATCTCCTGCACGTCTCCCATTTCCGCAACGCGGCCGCCGTCGAGAATCGCCACGCGGGAACAGATCTCCTCAATGACGCTCATCTGGTGGGTGATCACCACCACCGTCACGCCGAGCTGGCGGTTCAGGTCTTTCAGCAGGTTCAGGATGGAAACCGTCGTCGTGGGGTCCAGGGCGGAGGTCGCCTCGTCGCAGAGCAGAACCTTCGGCTCCGTCGCCAGCGCCCGCGCAATGGCAACCCGCTGTTTCTGTCCGCCGGAGAGCTGGGCCGGATACGCCTGGGCCTTGTCTCCTAAACCCACCAGCTCCAAAAGCTCTTTTGCCCGCTTCTGGGCCTGCGCGGCGGGTATTTTGCTGATTTCCATGGGAAAGCACACATTTTTCTGGCACGTCCGCTGCATCAGCAGGTTAAACCCCTGGAAAATCATGGTGATTTTCCGGCGGGCCTCCCGCAGTTCCTTTTCGGAAAGGGCCGTCAGGTTCCGGCCGTCCACCAAAACGTTTCCCTCTGTGGGACGCTCCAGCAGGTTCATGCACCGGACCAGCGTGGACTTGCCCGCGCCGGAGAGTCCGATGATGCCGAAGATTTCGCCCTCCTGCACTTCCAGGTTGATGTCCTCCAAGGCGCGGACGGTCCCTTCGCCGCCGCCGAACACCTTGCTTACATGTTGAATTTGTATAATGGGTCCGCTCATTTTGACACTCCTTTTTCACTGGGCGGGCAAAAAGAAAGCCCTTGAAGCCCAAAGCCTCAAGGACGAGCGCGGTTTCGCGCCGTGGTACCACCTTGTTTCGCGCGCCTCCTCGCGGAGACGGCCTTTGAGAGTGCCATCACACTCCTGCGCTGTCACGTGCACACACGTCATAACCTATGCGTCTGCGGTCGGCTATGCAACTCCCAGGCCATCTTCCGCCAGCCCTTCCGTGCCTCTTTTCACCTGCCGAGGCTCTCTGGAACGTATCGTCCGGCGTACTCTCCTGTTCATCGTCTTTGCGGTATGAACTTGTTTTTAGCATACACGGTTTCCGCCGTTCTGTCAACAGGCGTTTTTTCCAGAATCCCCGTCCGCTTCCGTCCCGGCCCTGTGCAGGTATCACAAATACGGGACCGGTAAATTTTTTCAGGACAAGGGTCGGAATCGGATTGAAAGACGGCGGCAAAACTGGTATTATGGAACGAGAAAAATGGACGGTTGACCACGGGGAGGCTGCGGAAGCCTCCTCCACTGCCTTTCTGTCCATGATACCCGTATGCATTTTACGAAAAAAGGGAGCGGGCCAAATGGCGGAAAATCGAAGGGGCAGACTCCACGGTCTGCGGTATTTGCTGTGTGGAATCTTGATTGGAGCGGGCGCGATTCTGCCGGGCGTTTCCGGCGGCGTGCTGGCGGTGGTGTTCGGCATCTATCAGCCCTTTATGGAGCTTTTGACCCGGCCCAGAGCTGCGCTGCCGAAGTACTGGCGGTGGTTCGTTCCGCTGGGAATCGGCTGGCTCGTGGGATTCATGGGCTTTGCCAAGGGCATTGCCGCCGCGATTCTGCTTTCGGACGCTGTGACCACGTGGCTGTTCATCGGCCTGATTGTAGGAACGGTTCCCTCTTTGTTCCGGGAGGCCGGGAAGGAGGGACGGCGGCTCAGTTCCTGGCTGAGTCTGGTTTTCTGCGCGTCGGCGGTGTTTGCCGGGCTGTTTTATATCAGCCGGGTAGCGGGTATGCGCGTCGAACCCAACTTCTGGTGGTACAATTTCTGCGGCGTGCTGTGGGGTATGGGCATTGTCATTCCCGGCATGACCACCTCGTCCATCATGATGGCTCTGGGGCTTTACCAGCCGGTGCTGGAAGGTCTGGCGCGGCTGGATCTTCTGGTGTTGTCGGCCAGCCTGCCGGGAATGGTGCTGGCGGTTTTGCTTCTGGCCCGGCTGGTGACATGGTTTTTCCGAACCCATTACGCCGCTGCCTTTCACGGCATCCTAGGATTTGTGCTGGCCTCCACGCTGGTGATCGTTCCCTTGGAATACAGCGGTCCGCTGGAAGTCGCGCTGTCGGCTCTTTGCTGCGGGGGCGGATTTCTCCTGGCGTTTTTCCTGGCGCGGCTGGAAAGGAAATAACGGTTTCTTCCATACGAAACGGCGTCCCTGAGCGGACGCGTTTTCGTGCAATTCGCCTCTTGCAAATCCATAAAAAAAGGATATGATAATGTACGGTCCTCCAAGACGGACGGTTTTAGGAAGGGAAGGAGAATTGGTATGTCCTATCATTATCTGATGGATCTTGCGCTGATCCTGCTGACGACCAAGGCGCTGGGCATTGCGACGGGCAAATTCCAGATGCCCCGTGTGGTGGGTTCTTTGCTGGCGGGCCTGGTGATGGGTCCGGCCATGCTGAATATTTTGTCGGAGACGGCGTTTTTGTCCCAGCTGAGCGAGCTGGGCGTGATTGTGATCCTGTTCGCCGCCGGTATGGGAACCGACCTGCGGGAGCTGCGGAACGCCGGAAAAGCGGGCTTTTTTGTCGCGCTGTGCGGCGTGCTGGTACCGCTGGTCATGGGCGCGGGCTTCGGCTATCTGGCCGCCTTTGCGGGCTGGGTGCCGGAAGTCAATTTGCTGGAAGCCGTTTTCCTCGGCACGGTGCTGACCGCCACTTCCGTAAGCATTACGGTGGAGACCCTCAAGGAACTGGGGCGGTTGGATACCAAGGTTGGCAACACCATTCTTGCGGCCGCGCTGATTGACGACGTGCTGGGTCTGGTGGCCCTGACGGTCGTCGCAAGCCTGGCGGGCGAGGGGACAAACCTGCTGTGGGTCCTGGCAAAGATCGTGTTCTTCTTTGTGTTTGCCGTCGTGGCGGCAGGCGCGGGAATTGTGCTTTTCCGCTGGATGATCTCCCAGGCGGACGGAAAAAACCTGCGGCGGTATCCGGTATTGGCCTTTGTGATCTGCCTGCTGCTGTCGTACAGCGCGGAGGAGTTCTTTGGAGTAGCCGACATCATCGGCGCGTTTGTGGCGGGACTGATCGTCGCCTCCACGCCGAAGGCCCAGTATATCCGCCTGAAATTTGAGCCGCTGAGCTACCTGCTGCTGACGCCGGTTTTCTTCTCCAACATCGGTATTAACGTACAGCTGCCGGAATTAAACGTCGGACTGGTTCTGTTTTCCCTCGCGCTGCTGGCCACCGCCATTTTGTCCAAGGTGATCGGCTGCGGGCTTGGCGCGAAGCTGTGCGGCTTTCAGGGGATGGAATGCGTGCAGGTCGGCGCGGGTATGGCGTGCCGGGGCGAGGTGGCCCTGATTGTTGCAAACCGCGGCTTGAGCATGGGGATTTTGAGCGAAGCCATGATGACGCCGATTATTATCACGGTCGTCGGCTGCGCCGTTCTGACGCCGCTGCTGCTCAAGGCCGCTTTCCGCAACGAACCGGCATCCAAAATGGAGCAGAGCGCGCTTTCCACGCCCTTCCATCAGGCCGAACAGCTGGAACAGGCTTCCGCGAAATTTTTCTTCTCCGATAAAAAATAACCAATACCGCCGGACGGCGGCCGGTCCCCCTTGTTCTTCTGCGGAAGAACAAGGGGGACCCTTTTTTATTGTCCGCCCTTTGGACGCCGGACAGCCAGCTGTTTGCACACGTGCAGGAGCGTCATGCGATACACCGCGTATATCAAAACCGACACCGCCGCAACGACTGCCAGAGCCGCAAGCAGGCCCGCCGCCTCGCTGGGCGTAATTCCAAGAGGGCTTCCATTGAAATACAGGATGATCATATAAAAGATATAGATCAAGCCCGTGCCCACCAGCGCAGGGACCAGAAACACCCGCTTCACCTGTCCCCGGACGGAGCGGTATATATAGCCGTTCGAGGCCCCCAGGTGCCGGAGGTCTTCGTAGACCTTCCGGTTGGTCAAGGCAATGGTCATGCACCGGGTATAACCGATGACAAACACGGCGGAGAAGCAGACAACCGCCACAAATACAAACAGAATGATAAACACCGCTGTGGTTTTCACAAAGTCCGCTTTGTCCAAAATCCGGAACGCAGGCATATACTGCCAGTCCATGCGGAAAGCGGAGCTGTCCCGCTGGTCGTAGTTGATGACGGTGAAGCCCGCCTCGGCGGCGTGTTCCCGGTCCAGGAAATAGATGCCTTCCTTCATGATATACCAGTCCCGGACCACCGGGTCCCAGCCGCTGAACTGCGCCACCTCAATCGTGGAACGGTCCACGATCTCGTTGAATAACGCCTTGGCAAAATCGTAGGTTTCCGCGCAGTTCTCCACGTTGAAGCAGACCTGGGTTTCCCGCCACTCGTCGGGGAGGCCCGCGCTGAGGGCGGCGAAATCCTCGTCGTTCATGACATAACGCGCAAACAGGCTGTCATAGCGCAGGGGTTCCAGAGAGGTCACGGAAATCCGTTCCTTCGTAATATAGTTGGTCACAAGATTTCTATTTGGCGAGAAAGCAAACCGGCTCCCCTCCGCATCCATCACGCCGCGAATCTCACCAGGGGCCAGATCCACCGGCTCCCCTGTCAGCTCCTCGTATCCAGAGGCGGAGAGAAACAGCTCGGACGACACAACCTCCTCATACTCCGTGCGCCAGGTGGTGCCCACAGGCCCCTCCTCCTCAATCATGTGGTCTCCGTCCACCGCCAGGCGAATCATGGGGACTGCGGCAAAGTCCGTGACCGTCACGCCGTACTCCTCCGCCATGGTCCGTACCTCGTCCTCCAGGGGAAGATCCTGGTCCGCCCGGAAGTTGTAAACGTAGTCCACGGGCCGGGTATCATAGCTGATCATAGATCCAGTCCCCAGCATGGGCGCATAGAAGCTACCAAAATACGCCCCGGCGATCAGCAGGGTCATCACCAGCATATTCCGTACTGTCTGGCGGCCCTGGAAACGCATCTGGCTGGTTGCGATGAGGTCCTTGTAGAGCTTCTTTTTGCTGTTCCAGCCGTTCACGACGGTGTGCAGCAGAATCATATAAAGTCCAACGAGGGCAGGGATGTAAAAAATACCGGTCAAGCCCTCGGGGGGATACCAATGAAGGACCAGCACAAAAAAGGAAGACGACATATAGCCCACAAAAACGCCCAGAAGCAGCAATCCAATTCCAACCGGGCCGTACCACCGCGGCACGTCTCGGATGGGTTCCGATTTGTGGGACTCCTGCACGATGTCGATGATGTTGGTCCGCTTCACGGAGCGGCCGCCCAGGAAGAACATCATGAAAATGACGAACGCAGAAAAGGAGAGGGACCAGAGATAGGCATGGGGGTCAAAAACCAGGCGCATTTCCTCCGTATCCACCACGCAGAGGCGGAAAACCTGCCACAATCCCCAGGCCAGGGGACCGCCCAGAACCGCGCCGGCGGCGCAGGAACCCAGAGAGAGGACCCCCAGTTCCCGGTACAGCTCGCCCCGCACCTGAGCGCGGGAGGCTCCCAGGGCGAGAAATACGCCGGTTTCCCGGGACTTCTGCCGGAAGAACAGTCCGGAGGCATACGTGGTAAACACCGCGCAGCCCAGGACGGCCAGGGCAAAAATCATCATCACCTGCTTGCGGCTGTCGCCGCCTTCGGGAAGAACGTTCAGAATGGTTGGCGCGCGCATAATGCAGACGTAAGCCGTAATCAGCAGCACGGAGAAAAAGCAGCAGCCTGCCAAAAGCGCGTACTGTTTTTTGTTTTTCCGGCGCATCAGGGCATAAACCTCCGAAAAGTGACGCATCATTACTCCCTCCCCATTTCGCGGATGGCGTCCAAAAGCTGGTCCTGGAATTTCTCCCGGCCGGTCGCGCCTTTTTCCAGCGTCCGCCAGACCACGCCGTCCCGGAGAATCACCACCCGGTCGCAGAAGGACGCGGCGAAGGAATCGTGCGTGACCATAAAAATGGTGGCTTCCAGGGCGTTCTGGGCCTGCTCAAAGGAGCGGATTACCGCCCGTGTGGATTTGCTGTCGAGGTTTCCGGTGGGCTCGTCGGCCAGAATCAAAAGGGGATGGTTGATCAACGCCCGGGCAACGGCTGTCCGCTGTTTTTCGCCGCCGGAAATCTCGGCGGGGTATTTGTTCCGAATGGCGGAAATTCCAAACACGTCGCACAGCTGGTCCGCACGGTTTTCCACCAGATCGGTGGTCATGCCGCCGATGATGGACGGAAGCAGGATGTTCTGCCGGACGGTGAGTCCGTCCAGAAGCAGGAAATCCTGAAACACAAAGCCCAGCTTTTTGTTTCGGACTTCCGCAAGGGCGTTCTCGTCCAATCGGGCCAGCTCCGTCTCCCCCAGGCGGATGCTGCCGGAATCGGCGGGGATGTAACAGGAGATGCAGTTCAGCAGCGTCGTTTTGCCGGAGCCGGAGGGCCCCATCACGGCGACAAATTCGCCTTTTTCCACTTCCAGCGAAACGCCCTTGAGCACCTCGTAGGAGGTTTTTCCAACTTGGTACGATTTGTGCAGGTTTTCAACGGTCAGCATAACAGTCATCCTTTCTTAACGCATGAATTGGATTGCCGCAATTACGGCAAGGTGCGCGGGGTAGAAGGCATAGAAAAACCATTTCGGGATTTTCAGGCCGGAGCGGGTGGGAAGGAAAATCAGCAGCGCGGCGAACACGGCGAAGAAGCTCCAGTCCACCGTCAGCCCGCCCAGGGTCAGGCACAGAGGGTCCTCCGGGTATCCGTTCCAGAGGCTGGGGATGTACAGCAGCACATAGAGGAGGGCTCCGATTTTGGGATGATTCCGGCAGAGGAAGAAAACCAGCATCAATTCAATGCCCATGCCGGAGTAATCAAAATTCCACCAGCTCACTGCGAAGAAGGCCCCGAAAAACAGCCACCATTTCCGCTCCTTGAAGCCGTACATCGCCAGGAGGGAGAGAAACAGCGTAAAGAAAATGTTCCAGTTGGTCCAGTTCATGTCCGACATCCAGTCCCGCGGATGAAACGCCAGCACATAGAAGGGCTGGGAGACCACGGCGAATACCGCCAGACGCCCCAGGTAACGCTTGATGTCCCGGGTATACAGCAGGCCGACGGTCATGCAATAGCAGAAAATCGGAAACGCCAGCCGTCCAATCCAGCGGAACACGCCCACGGTGGGAAAAAAGGCCCCGCCGATGTGGTCAACGAGCATGGAGACGATGGCAGCGAGCTTCAATAAATCGGTGTCCAGATTGGTTTGCAGGCGCGGTCCGGTTTCCGGCAAAACCGCCGGCGTGGCCAGCGCACGGCGAAGGTTGATCGCGTTCATAAAAGCCCTCCTCTTTCATTTGTTACATGTCATACGGCGTTCCGGGAGGGGATTCTTCCCTTCCGCTTCCACAGCCAGCGTAACGCAAAAAAACGGCCCCTGCAAACGGGGCCGTCTCTTTTGGCGCGGAAGATGTAAAGTTTGGCACAGGCCGCCGCCGGGATGTCAAAACCGGCAGGTTTTCTGTCAAGTTTGGTTTTGCGAATCGGGGACGAATGTGGTACAATAGCAGAGACAACAACAGGAGGTTTTTCATCCATGCTTCGTATTGGCATCTGTGACGACAGCGGCGAGGCCCGCATCGCCCTCCGCGCCGCGCTGGAACGCGCCCTGGACCGGCGGCAGTCCGAGGGGAGCTTTTTCGAGTTTTCCTCCGGCGAGGGCCTTCTCCGCTGGCTGGCAAACCACGCCGGAGAATTGGACCTGGTATTTCTGGACCTGGAAATGGGCGATCTGGGCGGCATGGAGACCGCCAAACGCCTCCGGGCCATGGACGAGAGCCTGCAAATGGCCTTTGTCACCGGCTACACCGACGGCGTGTTTGACGGCTACTCCGTAGGCGCGCTGGGCTATCTTCTCAAGCCGCCCCGGGCGGAGCAGCTGGACAGCGTTCTGGACCGGGCCGCCGAGGCCCTCTGCCGGGAGAGCGATTCCGTGTTCATCTGCCGCAGTGGGGACACGCTCTACCGGATTCCGAAGAAAAGCATCCTCTATTTCGTCTCCGACCGGCGGCAGGTGACGTGCGTTTCCACCGGACGGGAATACGTCTTTTACGGCAAGCTGGACAGCGTGGCCCAGGACGCCGGTCCCGGCTTCGTCCGCATCCACCAGCGGTATCTGGTCCGGGCGGCGGCGGTGGAGCGGGTGGAGGGCGGACAGGTCTTTCTGGGCGGCGAGGCCCTTCCGGTGAGCCGCGCCCACCGGGCAAACGCCCTGACCGCACTGGCACGGGCGGCCCTGGAGGAATAAATCGTGGAAAACCTTTTCGTTTTTTTCACCCGGCTGGCGGAATTCCTCTATCTCTGCGCGCTCAACTGGGTCTGGTTCCTCCTTGGGCTTTCCTCCGGATATTTCCTCACCCGGCTCACGACCGCTTTTCTGCCGGTAAAGCCCCGGCGGGGCTGGCGCATTGCCCTGCTTTTGTTTCTGACCGTAATTTCCGGGCAGATTATCTGGCTGGGGGATACGAATTTGTTTTACTCCCTGCTGGCGTTTCTTCCGATGCTTCTGGTTTCCTCTAAGGGGGACCGGGTGGGACGGCTGACGGTGACGATTATTTTCTTCTGTCTCATCATGCCGGTCAACGCGGTGCTGGATACCTACTACGCGCCCATTATGGCCCATTTCGGGTTGGACGACATATATTACTATTCCGACAAATTCATTCGCCCCGCCGTTTGGGGCCTCTTGTATCTGGCGGCCCGGAAGCGTCTGCCGGAATCTCCGCCCCAGCTCTCCCCCCGGTTTTGGAAGCTGCTGCTCCTCCTGGCCGCTATGCCGTTCAGTTCCTTGCTGGCGGTGGTGCTGCTGCCTTTCCTGCAATCGGATTATGATTATATTTACAGCAATTATCTTCTCCACGGCCTGACTATGAGCCTGGGCGTAGCAGTACTGCCCTTTGTGTTTCTGACGGCCCTGGCTCTGCTGTATACCATCCGGGCGTTAGAGGACCACGAACGGTTGGAGCGGGCGAACCGTCTGGCCTCCCTTCAGGAGAGTTACTATCAGGGCCTCCGCCGGGAAGAAACCCAGCTGCGTACCCTCCGGCACGACCTGCGGAACCATCTCACGGCCATCCGGGGCCTCCTCGCGCTGGGCGAGGACCGGCGCGCGCTGGATTACATCGATCAGCTCTCCGGTTCGGCGGCGGTGCAGGGCGGGCGGCGGCTCTGTGCAAACGACACCGCCAACGCCGTCCTGACCGCCAAGGCGGAGGACATGCGCCGGGAAGGGATTCAGGCGGACATTGCGGCGTCTTTGCCGGAGCTTCTGCCGGTGGAGGATACCGACCTCTGCGCCCTTCTGGGCAACGCCCTGGACAACGCCATTGAGGCGGCGGTTCAAACGCCGAAAAAGTGGATCGTCGTCCGCTGCCGGGCGGAAAAGGGCCTGTTCATGCTGCGGGTGGAAAACGCCGCCGCCCAGTCCCCCGACCCGGGCCTCGCCACCAGAAAGGAGGACAAATCCTCCCACGGGTTCGGAATTCCGGGAATGCGGGAGATTGCGGAACGGTACAGCGGGTCCCTGGAAACCCGCGCCATGCCGGGAAAGTTCGAGCTGGTAGCCTGCCTGCCCCTGGACGGCCGGAGTGCGTAAAAAAGGACGGAGAAACGATCTCCGTCCTTTTTCTCACAGCCTCCGCAGGGCGTCCACCAGCGCGGTCTTGCCCTCGGTTTTCGCATCTTTTTTCTTGATCACGCGGGCCGGGCTTCCGGCAACCACCGCATTCTCCGGCACGTCCTCAATCACCACGGCCCCCGCCGCCACAACGGCATTTTTCCCGATGTGTACGCCCTCAATGACCACGGCGTTGGCCCCCACCAGCACGCCGTCCTCCACGATCACCGGCGCAGCCGACGCAGGCTCCACAACCCCCGCCAGCACGGCTCCTGCGCCAATGTGGCAGTTTGCGCCGACGGTGGCCCGGCCTCCCAGAACCGCCCCCATGTCGATCATCGTACCCGGCCCGATCACCGCGCCGATGTTGATGACGGCTCCCATCATAATCACGGCCCCCTCGCCGATTTCAACCTTCTCCCGAATCACCGCGCCCGGCTCAATCCGGGCCTTCACGCCCTTCAAATCCAGCAGCGGCACGCCGGAATTTCTCCGGTCGTTTTCTATCACGCAATCGGAAATCTTTCCGGCGTTGGCCTCCAAAATCGGGGCCAGCTCCTTCCAGTCCCCGAACACAATGCGGCTCTTTCCCTCTCCGAACGCCCGGGCCGGACCGAAATCCACCGGCTCCGTCAGATTCACGTAAACCTTGACGGGCGTCTTTTTCTCCGAATTCGCAATATAATCAATAATCTCCTGTGCGTTCATGTGCGGTCACTCTCCAAACAAGATTTTTTGCAGGTCATAGACGCCCTTGGGTTTTCCCGGCAGCAGGCGGGCCATACGCAGCGCGCCGTTGACGAAAATCTGGCGGCTGGCGGCCCGGTGGGTGATTTCCAGTTCCTCCTCCGGGCCGAAGAAGTGGACCGTATGGGTCCCGGCCACGGTGCCGCCCCGCAGGGCGTGGACGCCGATTTCGTTTTTCGCCCGCTTTCCGCAGCCGCCTTCCCGGCCATAGACCGGCGTCCGCTCATGACGGGGGTCGACGGCGTTCAGGAGCAGTTTCGCGGTGCCGCTGGGCGCGTCGGCTTTTTGATTGTGGTGGGTCTCCGTCAATTCAATGTCAAAATCCGGCTTCAGCACATCGGACACGGCTTCCAACGCCCGGACGAAAACGGCAATGCCCAGGGAGTAATTCGCGGCCCACAGCACCGGCGCGGCCGTCCCCAGGGACCGGATCTGCTCCATTTGTCCGGCGGTATATCCGGTGGTTCCGGAGAGCAGGGGCGTGCCCGTCCGGCGGACGTAGGAGGCCGTCTCCGCCAGAGCCTCCGGATGGGAGAAATCAATGACCACGTCGGCAATTTTCCCCAGCCGGGCCAGCTGATCCAGATTGCTCCGGTCAAAGGCGGCGGCGATTTCGTCCCCGGCGGCCTGGGCGGTCTGCTGAATCAGCGTCCCCATTCTGCCCCGGCCAATCAGCAGGTATTTCACAGAAGCCCCGCTTTCTGGAGAGACGCCCGCAGCTTCGCCGCATTGGCCTCGCCCATCCCGCACAGCGGAAGCCGCATATGACTCTCGCAAAGGCCCAGCATGCCCATGGCCGTTTTGACGGGAATCGGGTTGACCTCCAAAAACAGGTCGTTCATCAGCTCCAGGTATTTCAAGTGGTTCGCCAGGGCCTGGGCCTGACGGCCCTGAAGGTAATCCTCCACAATCTGATGGCACATCCCAGGCATGACGTTGGCATACACGGAAATCACGCCGCTGCCGCCCACGGAGAGAATCGGGACCGTAATATCATCGTTGCCGGAGTACAGGGCGAAGTCCGGCCCCACAAACCGGGCAATCTTCATCACATAGCTCATATCGCCGCTGGCTTCCTTGATTCCGGCAATGTTCGGATGTTTGCTCAGCTTCTCCACCACGGAAACCGGAATGGAACAGCCCGTCCGGCCCGGCACGTTGTACAGCAGGCAGGGGATGCGGACTTTATCCGCCGTTTCCGCAAAATGGCGGTACATTCCTTCGGGGTTGGCCTTGTTGTAATAGGGGGCGCTCAGCAGCAGGGCGTCGGCCCCGGCATCCTGGTATTCGACGCTTTTTTCCATCTGGGTGGCGGTGCAGTTGGACCCGCTGCCCACGATCACGGGTACCCGTCCATTGACCACTTTGATCGTATGCGCCACTACGGAGGCGTCCTCCTCGTGGGTCATGGTGGAATACTCGCCGGTGGTGCCCAGGGTCAGGATGGCGTCGGTGCCCTCTCGAATCTGGCGTTCCAGCAGCTCGGTCAAAACCGGAAAGTTGACACTCCCGTCCTCCAGCAGGGGCGTAACCATGGCCACAATCGAGCCTTGTACATGATCGAATTTCATTTTCTGCGTCCTCCAAACGTTTTGTATTCCCCCGCCGGAAGCGGCGGGGCCGTGCAGCTTGTTTCCGCACAAACAAAAAGCCGGTAGAGGCGCACTTCTACCGACAGACTCCCGCCGCGTCCCGCCCGGTTTGCGCGAAAAAGCGCAGCCCGGCGCAAAGGCGCAGACGTTTTCACTGTAAGCGGATAGCGCAACCACGGCTTACGCCGCGGACAGTCCCGCAGGTATTCCCTGCGGGCCCACCTCCCCGCCCACGCCTGGGCGGATGGTTCGGCGGATCTGCCTCCGTTACGATCATTGCCTGCCGGCTCCCGCAACATCTTCGCGTCCGCGCCTCTATCTCTTTTTTCGCTATCATAGCATCTTTTATCCACCGTTTCAATGGGATTTTTCCAGAAAACGGCGGGCATTTTGAACAAAGCTCTTGTGATTATTACCAAAAAAACGCCGGAAGCCTGTTTTCCAGCCAGCTGTCATGTTATGATTGTATGCAGCAAACCGGATTTCAAGACAGGAGGATTTTTCCCAATGATTTCTGCCGTCACCTACCGCCGCGACCTGCACCAAATTCCGGAGCTGGGGGACCAGCTGCCGGAAACCACCGCCTATGTCCGGGCCCGGCTGGACGCCCTGGACCTGCTGGTTTTTTCCCCCACCCAGGGAAGCGTCTGCGCCTTTCTGGACGCAGGCAAACCGGAAACCGTCGCTTTCCGCGCCGACATGGACGCCCTGCCGGTAACGGAGGCTACGGGCCTTCCCTTTGCCTCCGTTTATCCGGGAAAGATGCACGCCTGCGGCCACGACGGCCATACGGCCATGCTCCTCTCCCTGGCGGAACGCGCCCTGGAACGCCGGGCGGAACTACCCCGCAACGTGCTGTTTCTGTTTCAGCCCGCCGAGGAGACCACCGGCGGCGCAAAACTTATCTGCGAGGCTGGAACTCTGGAAAAATACCGGGTTTCCCGCGTTTTCGGCCTGCACATCTGGCCGAATATTGAAAAAGGCCGGGTTGCCTCCCGTCCCGGCGCACTGCTGTCCCGTGCAAACGAGGTGGATATTACCATCACCGGCAAGAGCGTGCATATCAGCCGGTTCCGGGAGGGGAAGGACGCACTGACGGCCGGGATGGAGTTCCTTCGTCTGGCATATGAGATGATTGAGACTCTGCCGCCCGAGGAACGGCGGCTTCTGCGGTTTGGAAAAATGACCTCTGGCACGGTCCGCAACGCCTTGAGCGCGCAGACGGTCCTGCAAGGCTGCCTGCGGACATACCGGGAGGAAACGTATCATTTCTGCCAGGAACAGCTGGAAACTATCGGGCGGAATGTTGCAAACGAGACTGGCTGCGCGGTGGACGTCCATCTGAACGAGGGCTATCCCGCCTTGTGGAACAACGAGGCGTTGTATCGGGAAGCCGCTGCCGTATTGGGCCCGGACGCGCCGTTGACTTTGGAGGAACCGTTCCTGGCAACGGACGATTTTTCGTTTTTCGCCCAGCGCGTACCAGGCGTATTTTTCTTCCTGGGCGTGGGAAGCGCGCCGGAGCTGCACGCGTCGAACTTTACGTTTGATGACGAAACGGTTTTGCCCGCCGGCGTCGCCTTTATGGAAAAGTTGTTGTTTGAAATGCCCTGACGGTTTATATTTGGAATGGCGGCTGGTCCGAAAGGACCGGCCGTCAATGCTTACACGATGAAACCGCCGTCTGCTGTGAGGACTTGTCCAGTTAAAAAAGCGGTGTTTTTTGACGCAAGAAACAAAACGGCGTTAGCAATGTCCTCCGGCGTTCCCAGGCGGCCCAAAGGGGTTTGCTCCACCAGCATTCTCCGGGTTTCCGCAGAGAGGACGCGGACCATATCGGTTTCAATACAGCCGGGGGCAATGCAGTTTACCCGGATGTTGGAGGGCGCGAGTTCCAGGGCCAGGGAGCGCG
This sequence comes from uncultured Oscillibacter sp., assembly GCA_910589315.1. Taxonomy (GTDB): domain Bacteria; phylum Bacillota; class Clostridia; order Oscillospirales; family Oscillospiraceae; genus Oscillibacter. The sequence goes on from CAJUTB010000017.1 coordinate 48,127, forward strand.
TCAGCCCGATCACCGCCGCTTTCGTACTGGAATAGGCGGCTTCACAGCTCGCGCCGCGGAGGCCCCAGATTGAGGAGATATTGATGATATTTCCCCGTTTTTCTCCGATCATGTGGGGAAGCGCGGCTTGAATCGTATTGCGGGGACCGCTTAGGTTCACAGCCAGGATACGATTCCATTCCGCGTCGGTAATTTCCTGGAACAAACCATACTGGGAAATTCCCGCGTTATTGACTAACAATTCTACTGGGCCTATCGTCTCTGCCGCGGCTTGCACCATCGCTTCCACCGCATTGCGGTCCGCAACGTCCGCCCGATACGGCAAAACGCGGCATCCGCTGTTTGACAGTTCACGCGCCAATTCCTCCGCCGCGTCCCGGCGTTCCAGGTAGTTGATGCATACCGGCCAGCCCTCCTGTGCCAGTGTCCGTGCAATTGCCCTGCCGATTCCTCTCGACGCGCCGGTAATCAACGCGGATGGTTTCATGATTTTAGCCCCCTTTCGGCTTACGAGAAGCAGTATAGCAAAAAAAAGAAAAAAGCGCAAGAAAGGACTTGACAAACAGAGAAGAATCGTGTATCCTGTGTATGTTCTGTTTCGGACGATTAGCTCAGCTGGCTAGAGCACCTGCTTGACGTGCAGGGGGTCACAGGTTCGAGTCCTGTATCGTCCACCAACAAAAAACCCCGTAACTTCAATAGTTACGGGGTTTTTCGGCATCATTTTTCTTGGCTCTCATATGCTCGCTTTTGCTCTTGTTCGGGGCAAAATGCAGAGCATTCGGGGCAAATCCCGGGGCAAAAAAAACGGGGGCCGCCCTATCAGGGACGCGGTCCACCCCCTCCTTTGTACATCCAAACAAAGATTTACAAAGGAGATATGAAATGATTACGGAAATTGAAAAGGAACAATTGCGAAAGAAAATGTCCAGCTCCTTTCGCGCCGCACGAAAAGAGCTGGACCTCTCGCAAGAGAAAATGGCCGAGCTTCTGGGCATTTCAGCCCGGTCTTACGAAGACCTTGAGCATGGAATCAACTTATGCTCTGCCATTGTTCTCCTTCGGTTTTTGTCCCGCAGCGGTGTCAACGCAGCGAAACTGCTTGAGGAACTGAATACACTTTTAACGTCTGAGTAAACAGTTTTCCTTTCATACCGGACGGAAGCCGGTCTTCCGTCCGGTACTCTAAAAAAATTCTATCACCGTTTCAGTATTTAGTCAATACCGTTTTCATCTAAAGCGAAAACTTATTCGGTATGATATAGACGAGGTGATAAGAATGAGCGTCAAGTTTACTATGGTTTTGGATGAGACCACAGCCCGCAAAATGGACTATATTGCAGACTATACCGGTCGATCCAGAATCAAAGAAATCCTTTGGGCCTGCAAAGAGTATATCAAAGACTTCGAGTCGAAAAACGGAGAAATTTGTCTGGACAAAGAGGAGGGCGCTGAATAAGCGCCCCCTTTCTTTACGCCGTGCGGTCCATAAGGGCCAAAATGCCGCGCTGGGTGAGGATGGTGTGAATCATCACACGGCCCTTTTGGGTCCAGTAGGTATGTAACTTGGTTTCGGGCTCTCTGTGGGTGTGCTGGATGCAGAGCGTGGCCGATTTGGTGTAGCCCTTGCCCATGTGCCTGCGGTAGAGAATCCACTGGCCGTTCACATTGCGCTGGATGCCCTCTTCGTGCAGAATCCGGTTGAGCTGCTTTGCGCTCAGGCCGTAGTCCGCCGCGATCTGCGTCGTCGCCAGCACTCCCGTGCTGGAAAGAATGGTGTCCAGGTACTGCCGCATGGGCTGGAAGTCCGCGATCTCCTGCCTCTGCCGCTCGTTCTCCTTTTCCAGTGCCTTGGATTTCTCACGCTCCTTTTTCAATGCAGTAAACGCCTTGATGGCAAGGTCTGGATTGTCCAGCAGCGTGTCAATAGCGTACGTACCGTGCTTACGGATGGACGGAAGAACTTCGTCAAAGATCCACCGCTCAAAGGCGTCCGCTCCCGGCAGCTCCGACCGCGCCGCCAGGCGGTAGATGTCGCCTTCAGGGATGAAGTTCATTTTTTGCTGACGGCGTAACGAATCGTTACACCGTCTCTCAACAACTCCTTTGCAATGGTCAGCCAACGCCTTTCTCGGATTCTTATATCCAAGCGCGGTTGCCACATCGGCCCCGCAGAACAGCGTCACGCCGTCCTCGGTGATGGTCCGGATTTCCCCGAACTGGGGGTTCTGAAAGATTTGCAGTTCGTTCATGCCGCGCCCTCCGTGTTGGAGTCAGGCTTCAACCGGTCCAGCGTCTTGCCAAGTTCCCCGGCGGCAGCGGACAGCTTTTCATAAACTGCGATAAGCGCATTCACATATTTCAGCGCATGATTTCCGGAAAGGGAGCTGTCACTGGTGTAACAACTCAACCCATCTGCGATCACGTCGACCATACCGATACCAGCAGACAGGTTCCCTTGAATTGCTTCCAACTTCAACAATGTTTTTATGTCCATAAAATTTCCTCCTTGCATTTCCAAGGAAGGTCTGGTAGAATGGATTTACTAAACCTCCTTGGTTTGGTAGCAGGACACTCGCTAGCTCTTGGTCGGGAGAGCGGGTGTCCTGGTTTTATTTATCAAAATATTCTGAACAAATCATCCTGACTAAAGCTGCTAGAGATATATTTTTTCGAGCAGCTTCTTTTTGGAGATTTTCATAAAGTTCAGATGGTATTTTGATATTAAGCGCACGGTCGTTCACTTCATCACCTCCGCAACTACAAAAATACTACAATTATTGTAGAATGTCAAGAGGCAATTTCAAAAATCCACTCTAAAAAATCCTCCTTGCAATTTCCCAGGAGGTTTGATAGAATGGATTTATCAATCCTCCGGGGTTGGTGTGCGAAACAGTCCGGGTTCCTTGGTCGGGGTCGGGCTGTTTCACTTTTGTATGTCGTCCTCTAGTTTTTCAATGCCGCGTCTGATAGCTTCAGCCTTAGAAACTTTTTCCTGTTCCGTGTATGCGTCAAGAATGGTTTCGCTTTTGGCATCAAGGCGCACATGAATCGGTTTCCCTTTTGGGTTATCCGTTGGACGACCTGTCCGTGGCGACATCAACTCACCTCCATTTTGTAGCCCAAAAATATATTATCACTTTTGGGCTACATATGTCAAGAGGCAATTTCAAAAATCCACTCTAAAAAATCCTCCTTGCAATCTCCCTCCCCGCCGTGCTATAATGCCCGTGGGAGGCTTTTTGGTGGGGGCCGGTTTCCCGGCCCCATTGGCCTTACTTGTTAGGCCACACGCTCACTAGAGCGTCGTGGAAGCTCTCGTAGGGCTTCCCACCGGCGTACCATACGCCAGCGAATCGGGTAATCACGATCATTTGCTTCGCCTCCCTTCTGCCGCCTGTTCTCACCAGGCGGCTTTTATTTGTCTCGGGTTTTCCCCTTGACAATTCTTATTATAGCATAATGATATAATTATGCAATTGACAATTCGCATAAAGATATCATTATTTTTCATGCAGATTGCATATTGTTATCACTATGCAGATTGTTTATAATAAGAATGGAGGTGAGGTAATTGGGAGGAAAAAACAGCTACGAGAGCATCAAACGATATCAAGATAAGGCGTATGACGCAATTCCTTTACGTGTGCATAAGGGTCAGAAGGAAATTATCAAAGCCCACGCAGAGGCCCGTAAAGAGTCCGTAAACGGCTTTATCAACCGTGCCATATCGGAAGCCATGGAGCGGGACAAAGCCGCTCAGGACCCGCCTGACGGCCCGTCAGAGGCCCCTTAGCACGCCGGGGAGTAATCCCCGGCGTTTTTACGCCGTGCGGTCCATAAGGGCGAGGATGCCGCGCCGGGTGAGGATGTTGTGGATCATCACCCGGCCCTTCTGGGTCCAGTAGGTGTGCAGCTTGGTTTCGGGCTCTCTGTGGGTGTGCTGGATGCAGAGCGTGGCCGATTTGGTGTAGCCCTTGCCCATGTGCCTGCGGTAGAGAATCCACTGGCCGTTCACATTGCGCTGGATGCCCTCTTCGTGCAGAATCCGGTTGAGCTGCTTTGCGCTCAGGCCGTAGTCCGCCGCGATCTGCGTCGTCGCCAGCACTCCCGTGCTGGAAAGAATGGTGTCCAGGTACTGCCGCATGGGCTGGAAGTCCGCGATCTCCTGCCTCTGCCGCTCGTTCTCCTTTTCCAGTGCCTTGGATTTCTCACGCTCCTTTTTCAATGCAGTAAACGCCTTGATGGCAAGGTCTGGATTGTCCAGCAGCGTGTCAATAGCGTACGTACCGTGCTTACGGATGGACGGAAGAACTTCGTCAAAGATCCACCGCTCAAAGGCGTCCGCTCCCGGCAGCTCCGACCGCGCCGCCAGGCGGTAGATGTCGCCTTCGGGGATGAAATTCATCTCAATGGTTTTTCCCGGGGACTGTGGATGTGGTATACTGCGTTTCGCGGTATACCTGCAATGAGCAGCAACAGCGTCACTTGGTTTCTTATAGCCCAACGCTTTAGCTACGTCAGACGCGCAGAACAGCGTCACACCGTCCTCGGTGATGGTCCGGATTTCCCCGAACTGGGGGTTCTGAAAGATTTGCAGTTCGTTCATGTACATACCTCCTAAAAAATATGTTATTTAATTTTGCGTCTTTTCACTGCGGGCGGCGATCATGCCGCGCATCAGCTCCAAGAGTTCCTGAAACGCCTCTGGGTTTCGCTGTTCAAGCTCTCCGGCCAGCCTGGAAGCCTCCAACGTGCTTGTATCCATAAAATCCTCCTTGCAATCTCCCTCCCCGCCGTGCTATAATGCCCGTGGGAGGCTTTTTGGTGGGGGCCGGTTTCCCGGCCCCATTGGCCTTACTTGTTAGGCCAGACGGCTACAAGAGCCTCATGAAGTGTGGCGTACCGGATTCCCCGGTAATACCAGAAGCCTTTGTAGTACCTCATGCCTTTCACCTCCCTGCCGCTCCGGTGTTGCCTCACCTGGGCGGCTTTTATTTTGTCGTTCGGGTTTCCCCTCCTGACATGATTATAATAGCATACTGGGCCCACCATGTCTATTGACATTTCGGCCAAATGTACCCAGTATGATTTGTCAATATTTCATACTGGAACCACCATGTTGTTTATGCTATTATAATAAAAGGAGGTGATAGAATGGGGAAGACTTCCAGCGTAGTCAAGGATAGATACAACGCCAAAGTTTATGAAGAAATTAAAGTCCGTGTATCAAAAGGCAAGAAGGGAATTGTCCAAGCCCATGCAGAGGCCCGTGGAGAGTCCGTAAACGGCTTTATCAACCGTGCCATATCGGAAGCCATGGAGCGGGACAAAGCCGCTCAGGACCCGCCTGACGGCCCGTCAGAGGCCCCTTAGCACGCCGGGGAGTAATCCCCGGTTTTCCTATTTCCTGGGCTTCTGCCGCTCCACGGCGGCGTTATTGGCCCGAATCCAGCCGTCCCAGTCCCTGAGCGGGAGGGAGAGCCAGAATGTATAAAATATACACTTCCAAAGTAGCACATAAAATTATATAATAGATACAGGAGGTGATCGAGCAAATGCCGATGAAATATGAAAAGTTGTTTGCACTTATGAAAGAAAGGGGGTTAACAACATACAAAATACGGAAGGAGCGCATTATTACAGAAACTACACTTCAAAAACTGCGTGAGGGAAAGAATGTTACCACAGATTCAATTGCTTCCCTTTGCCACGCGCTAGGCTGCCAGCCTGGCGACATCATGGAATATGTGGAGGAAAGCGGGGAGTAAAAAATCCTCCTTGCAATCTCCCTCCCCGCCGTGCTATAATGCCCGTGGGAGGCTTTTTGGTGGGGGCCGGTTTCCCGGCCCCATTGGCCTTTATCTAGGCCAGACGCCTACCAAAGCGTCGTGCAAGCTCTTGAACGGCTTGCCGTTGGCGTACCAGACACCAGCGATACACTTTAGCGTGTTCATCGTTTCGCCTCCCTCCTGCCGCCCGGTTCCAGCGGGCGGCTTTTATTTTGTCGTTCGGGTTTCCCCTCCTGACAGTATTTATTATATATTAGTTAACTAATATCGTCTATTGACAGGTTGTATAAAAGTTAACTAATCTTTTGTCTAATGTGTTAGTTAACTAGTTTTCGTTTCTGTGGTATACTTGCTTAAAGAGGTGATATTATGGCAAGTACAGAAGCACAAAAAAGAGCTGTAAAAAAGGCACAATCGAAATGTGATGCAATTATGCTGCGGCCTCCGAAAGAAGAAGGCACTGCGATTCGAGCTGCCGCCGCCGCCGCTGGGCAAAGTAACCAACAATATATCCTACAAGCAACACGGGAACGGATGAAACGAGAAGGAGCCATAACCGGGGAATAAAAATCCTCCTTGCAATCTCCCTCCCTGCCGTGCTATAATGCCCGTGGGAGGCTTTTTGGTGGGGGCCGGTTTCCCGGCCCCATTGGCCTTTATCTAGGCCAGACGCTCACGAGAGCGTCATGGAAGCTCTTGAAGGGCTTCCCGTTGGCGAACCATACGCCGCCAAACCGTGTGATAACGATCATTTGCTTTGCCTCCCTTCCGCCTCGGTGTTCCTACCACCGAGGCTTTTATTTTGTCTCGGGCTTTCCCCTTGACAATTATGATTATAGCACTATCTTTAGTGTTTATCCATTGGCAGAAGACACAAATTTTAGTGATATCGTTTGTTGATTTTATCACTTTAATTAGTGCTCGTTTTGCGCTATACTATAATTACAAAAGGAGGTGACAATATGCCGATCAAATACGAAAAACTATTGAAACTTTTAGAGGACAAAGGTTATTCTTCCTACCGCATAAGAAAAGAGAAAATCATTGGTCAGGCCACATTAACCGCAATAAAGAATGGGACAGGTGGCCTTGATCATCGATCAATTGCAAAATTGTGCGAATTTTTTCACTGTCAGCCTGGCGACATCATGGAATATGTGGAGGAAAGCGGGGAGTAAAAAATCCTCCTTGCAATCTCCCTCCCCGCCGTGCTATAATGCCCGTGGGAGGCTTTTTGGTGGGGGCCGGTTTCCCGGCCCCATTGGCCTTACTTGTTAGGCCACACGCTCACTAGAGCGTCGTGGAAGCTCTCGTAGGGCTTCCCACCGGCGTACCATACGCCAGCGATTCGCTTGACTAGAATCATGTTTTCGCCTCCCTCCTGCCCCGGTCTGGTACACCGGGGCTTTTATTTTGTCGTTCGGGTTTCCCCTCCTGACATGATTATAATAGCATAGATACGCGTATATATCAATATGGGATATTTCACAAATATGCGCGTATCTATTTATCAAACTATATATATACGCGCACATTCATTTGTGGTATAATGCAATAAGGAGGTGAGACTGTGGAAAAAAAGAGTCAATATAAAGGGTTTACTTCAGCACAAGCAAAAGCTCATAAAAAATACATGGAGAACTTTGTGGAATTACGAGCAAGAGTTACTCGCGATAGGCGGGAGGAAATCCAAGCCCACGCAGAGGCCCGTAAAGAGTCCGTAAACGGCTTTATCAACCGGGCCATATCGGAAACCATGGAGCGGGACAAAGCCGCTCAGGACCAGCCTGACGGCCCGTCAGAGTCCTCTTAGCACGCCGGGGAGTAACCCTCGGCTTTCCTTTGCCTTTCCGGCCCCCTGGAAAGATTTGCAGTTCGTTCATGATACATTCTCCTTTTGTACAGTTATTTTCAGTTAAGCCGCTCCTTTTGCGTTTGGGTCAGGATTCAACCGGTCCAGCGTCTCGCCAAGCTCTCCGGCGGCAGCGGACAGCTTTTCATAAACTGCGATAAGCGCATTCACATATTTCAGCGCATGATTTCCGGAAAGGGAGCTGTCACTGGTGTAACAACTCAACCCATCTGCGATCACGTCGACCATACCGATACCAGCAGACAGGTTCCCTTGAATTGCTTCCAACTTCAACAATGTTTTTATGTCCATAAAATTTCCTCCTTGCCTTCTTTGGGTCCCCTAGACGGGGACCCCGTCCCTCACTTCCTCCAGTTCTTCAATGTCAGCGCAATCGAGTACAGAGACAACGCGGCACTGACGGCCATCAGGCCATAGATCAAAATATCCATACTTGACACCTTGCAAGAGGTCTGGTATTCTTTCCTCAAGGGGAGGTTTCCCTCCCCCTTCCCCTATCCGGTGAGTTTCTCAATTAAGAGAAGCACCACTAGGATAAGGTTGAGTGTTGCAACGATGAGGTTGATGTAGCTTGCTAGGCGGTCAACCTTGTCGTTGCTCTTTTTCCTCTTGCCCATCGGTGTTTCACCTCCTTTCTGTCTACTATTATAGCGTGATTGCGCAATCATGCAAGACGGAATTTTCGCCAAGCTTTACTTGTTTATTTTGTATAATCTGCATGATTGCACAATTATATAATATGCTGGTATAATAGAGCGCAGAGGTGATGATATGGGAGGAAGGACAAGCTCCGCTAGTCACAACAAATATATTGCAAAGGCTTACGACCGGGTAAATCTTACAATGCCCAAAGGCAAGAAGGAAATCGTACAAGCCCACGCAGAGGCTCGTAAAGAGTCTGTAAACGGCTTTATCAACCGGGCCATATTGGAAACCATGGAGCGGGACAAAGCCGCTCAGAACCCGCCTGACGGCCCGCCAGAAGCCCCTTAGCACGCCGGGGAGTAATCCCCGGCGTCTTTATGCTTTGCCAAAAGCCTTATGATAGTTATAGAGCATGGAGCACATTTGCTGTCTGGTGATTGGCTGAGAAAGCATCAAATCCCCCTGGGCATTGCCATTGAGGATTTTGTGCTTCTTTGCCCACTCAACGGCTTCCTTGTGTGCGGGGCTGGGGGTGTTATCCATTTTCAGTTCCTCCTTCTTGTAACCCGGCCGGATGTAAGCGGTAACAGTGGACGTTTTCCGGGTCCTGCGGCAGACCATGCCGCCGTTGGACTGACTTCCGGCAGCGCCGGGCGAGGTATTGCCTTCGATAGCGGTGACCGTGCCTTTTCCAACGCTCTCCACAATGCCGGTATGTCCAAAATTATAAATGATGATGTCTCCCAGTTGCGGAGATTTGACGACGCCGGCAGGGCGGTTTTTCTTGTACCAATTCAGCAGGGCCGAACAAGAGGCGGTCGTATAGGGCAATTTGGCTCCGGCCTGCGCAAAGACCCACTGAACAAACGCCATACACCAGGGATAGGCGCTGCCGGAAACCGCCCGGCCATAAAACCAGGTATTGTATTTGACATGGTTGGAGTTGGCCGGGGACTCCTTCACCCCCAGTTCCTTCCGGGCGATGTCCAGGATCTTTTGCGCCGTCATCACGCGGCCTCCAACTGCTGGTGGAGCTTCAGCACCGCCGCTTCAACCGCATTGTCTATCTCCTTGTCATTCAGGCAATACCCCTTCTCTGCCAGAAAGTCCAGCACATACTGTTTCCTCGCCGCACCGTCGAGGTTGTGGTAGAGCTGCTGTGCCGCGGCCACGGCAATCTCCACCCACT
>CAJUTB010000018.1 GCA_910589315.1 uncultured Oscillibacter sp.
GTTGGCTGCTTATAGATGGTTCTAGTAACTCTCATGTTTACCTCCTGTTAGAAAACCAGACAATATGGACTATTTGTAAATTTGAATTTCTCCTAAATTCCCTGCTCCATCACCACCGAAACAGACGGATTTTCCGCCGCGGCTCGTTTCAGAACCCGTTGCAGCCGCTGCCAAAACGGCCCCAGGGTTTCCTGAAGCGTCTCAGGGTTTACCACGCGAATTTCTGCCGGTTCAGAGAAATCCGTCAGGCAGTCACAAAGGGCGTCCAGATTCCGGCCGTAATAATCCGGGAAATACGGGGCAAAGGCATCCAAGGCATCCGCCCGGTTTTGAATTGCCGCGCCGTCTAAAACTATGCTAGTCATCCGTTTCCTCTCCATACAACAGCTCGAACGACTCGTAGTGGTCTTCGGTGTAATAAATCAGCCCGTCATTTGAAAATACAATCCGTTTTGCGCCCCGGCTGTTCGCCCCAAGCGTATCAATGTCGCACTCCGTAAAGGTTCGGCCATCTGCGTCGGGCAAAAGTCCTTCGTAATTTCCAAACCGGCTGCCTCCAATACACATCCCCGGCGCGTATGACTCCAGCGAACCCCCGGGCCACCCTAATGCCTGCGCTTCTTTTTTGGTGATAAAATTCGAGGGAAGCCGGCCATATAAATGGATGTAAAGGGCAACGTCTTCCTTGCTTGTGTATACGCCGTCCTCTGGAAGCGCAGGTTCTTCTGCTTCGGGAGTTTCAAGACTCCCAGAGCTTTCTTCCGGCGGTTCCTCCGGGGTATCCGGTTTTTCTGGACTTTCCAATTCATCCGATTTGTCCGGTTCGGTACGGTCTTCCGGTAAATCCACCACCAAGTCCGGGTTTTCAGGGGGCAGGCTTCCTGCATCCATCCCGCAGGATGTCAGGCCAAAAACCATCAGCATGGCCAGGAAGCTGCAAAGCAGTCGTTTCATCGCTCATCTTCCTTATCAAAAAATTTTGCAGACAGTATAGCATATTTTCCCATTAAAGTCTATACATCTTCCAGAAAGGAACGCGAAAACAAACGGATACGGCGGCATTTCCCGAAAGGGCCGGACTTCAGGAACATGGCTGCCGCAGAAAATTTCAAAATCCCCCTTGCCAAGCGGGGCGGAATGTGGTATAGTGATGTTATTCTTGGGGTTAGGAGGTACTAACTTGCAAAAACGAAGCCATACGTTATTAGCACACACCCTTCTTCGGAGTCAGCGCGGTTTTGGGGCAAAACGTTTCGAGATGGCGTTTTTGTTTGGCTCCTTCCAGCCGGACGTGAATCCATTCAGCTACTTAAAAGGTTCCCTGCATTATCAGAAACTACGGGGACATAATTACGCCAATTCCCGCGAGTACATCAACGCCCAGATTATGAAGCTCCAGCAGCGTTCCCGCTGGACAATCTGGCAGTATTACACGCTGGGCAAGCTCACCCATTATCTGGCTGACGCCTATACGTATCCCCACAATGAAAATTTCCCGGACAGCATGATGGACCACCATAAATACGAGACCAATTTGCGTCTTTTCCTGCGGGGGTATCTGGCTCACTGTCATCTTCGCCGCCAGCAGGCCCGCCGGGACTTGGTCGCCGCGCTGGATGAGCTGCACAGCCAGTACATGGAAACCAAGGCGGGAATGTACCGGGACGCAAACTTCATCCTGAAAGCCACAGGGCTGCTGATGGCCGGATGTCGGCCCGCCTCGGCCGCCTGAATTAGTAGAACCGTCAGTTTTTCCTATGGAATTCCGCCGGATTTTGGCAGAATTCACAGTTTTCATTTTGCCTGCGGTGTGCTATGCTTTACACATTCAAAGGAAGCCAAAAGGGGTATTTGCCATGACCTGTGCCATTCATACAGCCGAATACCGCTATTTTACTTTCAGCTTTACCTATTTTGGTAAGGCTTTTCGTGGTTTGGCTGAAAGTATGCGCGTGTAAACTGGCAGGTCTGAAATAGTCCTACTTGTCAAGCAACCCGCAGCCAAACCGGCTGCGGGTTTTTTGCATCATTTCTGCTTCTTTTAGGAGGAATTTTTTATGATCGTCATTTTGAAACACAACCCCAACCGCGACCAGCTGGACAGTTTGATTTCCTGGCTTCAGGAAAAAGGCGTGATCATTCACACCAGCATCGGTGAAGCCAACACCATTCTAGGGCTTGTGGGCGACACTTCCAAGCTCGACATTGACCTGATCGCCGCGCTGGATATTGTCGAGGATGTCAAGCGGGTCCAGGAACCCTATAAAAATGCAAACCGCAAATTCCACCCCGAGGATACGGTGATTCCTGTGGGGAATACCCAGATCGGCGGCGGTACGCTGACGCTGATGGCCGGTCCGTGTTCCGTGGAGAGCGAGGAACAGGTGGTGGCGATTGCCAAAGCGGTGAAGGCAAGCGGCGCAACCATGCTGCGGGGCGGCGCGTTCAAGCCCCGAACTTCTCCCTATGCCTTCCAGGGCCTGGGCGCGACGGGACTGGAATATTTGAAGGTAGCCCGGCAGGAAACGGGACTGCCGATTGTGACGGAACTGATGGATTTGACCCAGCTGCCGCTGTTCAAGGATGTCGATGTCATTCAAATCGGCACGCGCAATATGCAGAATTTCGATTTGCTGAAAGCGGTGGGGCATCAGGATAAGCCGGTTATGATCAAGCGCGGGATGTCCGCCACTTATGAGGAATGGCTGATGAGCGCGGAATATGTGATGGCCAGCGGAAATGAGAACGTCATTCTTTGCGAGCGTGGTATTCGGACCTTTGAGTCATACACGCGAAACACCCTGGATTTAGCGGCAATTCCGGTTTTGCGTAAGATGACGCATCTGCCGGTTATTATCGATCCCAGCCACGCCACCGGCAAGAGCTGGCTGGTGGAGCCTTTGGCCCGCGCCGCGGTTGCCGCGGGGGCGGACGGGTTACAGATCGAGGTACACAACGACCCGTCCCGCGCGCTTTGCGACGGCCCGCAGTCTTTGAAGCCGGAAGTATTTGATCCTCTGGCAAAAAAACTGCTGAAGCTCCATGCGTTTATACAGGAATTGGACTGACCGGAAGGGGAGGCTTTTTATGAATGTTGGAATCGTTGGCCTGGGCCTGATCGGCGGTTCGATGGCAAAGAGTACGAAGGCGCGCACGTCTCATACGGTCTGGGGAATTGACCTGGACCACGAGACCATGACGCTGGCCCGGATGAGCGGTGCGATTGACGGGCCGCTTACGGACGGAAATCTTGGGGACTGCGATTTGCTGTTCGTGGCAATTTGTCCGGCGGCGGCGATTGCATGGGTAAAGGAAAATGCGGAGAAAATTGCAAAAAAGACAATTTTAGTGGATCTCTGCGGCGTAAAGCGCGTGGTGGTGGACGCGCTTGCGCCGGTTGCGGAGGCGTATGGATTTTCCTACATTGGCGGGCACCCGATGGCCGGTAAGGAGCGGGGCGGCTTTACGTCGTCCAGCGACAGTTTGTTTGCAGGGGCGTCGATGATTCTGACGCCGGACAAGCGTACTGATATGCAGTTATTGGAGACGTTGAACGCATATTTTTTAGATATCGGTTTTGCCGCGCTGACCTTTTCGGACCCGGAGGAGCATGACCGGATCATAGCCTTTACGTCGCAGCTGGCGCACATTACGTCCAGCGCTTATGTGAAGTCGCCGGAGGCGCAGCGCAGGAGAGGGTTTTCGGCAGGGAGCTTTCAGGATATGACGCGGGTTGCAAGGCTGGACGAGGAGATGTGGACCGAGTTGTTTCTGGACGATTCCGATTTTCTGATTCGGGAATTGGATATTTTGATTCAGAATCTGCAAGCCTACTCGGATGCTCTCAAGTCCGGCGACGCGCAGAGAGTGAAAGCTCTTTTGAAAGAGGGCCGCGAACGAAAAGCCACCGCAGGCGGGAACTGATCAAGGGGTCCCCCCTGGGGGGGACGCGCCTCGCGGCGCGAGCGCAAGTCGGCCATTTGCAATGGCTGGTCCAAATTTGAACCCCCCATTTTCTTTTCTCTGGCGAGAGAAAAGAAAACGGGCCGTTCACGGTCCAAAAGAAAAGAGCGTTTTGAGAGCTTGGCAAAAAACTTTAGACGGGTGGACCCCAAACGAGAAGTCCAAATCGACTTGCCTCTGCGCCGAACCCCGCTGCCGCTGCTGCGGTGGGCGGAGCGGCTGGCTCTGTTTTCACGCATCCTTATTCAACAACGCCTTAAAATCCTTCTTTTAGGAGGCTGTATGTCTATTTTTTCCAAACAAATTCACGTAAACACCTCTCCCGGCTACGAAGTCATCATCTCCCATGACGTGCTGAAAAACTGCGGAGAATGGCTGCACTACAACCTTTTATCTCCCTGCAAAATTGCCGTCATCACGGACAGTAACGTTTCCCCGCTCTACCTCAAAACGGTTACGGACAGTCTTACAAACTGGAATTTTACGGTCAGCACCTACATCTTTCAGGCCGGAGAAAACAGCAAAAACTTTGACACCCTCTCCAACATCGTGGAATTTTTAGCCGCAGAACACCTTACCCGTTCCGACTGCGTAGCCGCTTTAGGCGGCGGCGTCGTAGGCGATATGGCCGGGTTTGCCGCCGCGTGCTATTTGCGCGGCATCCGCTACGTACAAATGCCCACAACAATGCTGGCCGCCGTCGATTCTTCCGTAGGCGGAAAAACCGCAATTGATTTGAAAGCCGGGAAAAATCTCGCCGGAGCCTTTCTTCAGCCTTCTGCCGTTCTTTGCGACCTGGCGTGCCTTAAAACCCTTCCACAATCCGTTTTATTGGGCGGAACCGCGGAAGCCGTTAAGACCGGCGTCCTCTGTGACGAAACCCTCTTTGCCCTCTTTGAAAACGGAAGCCTTTCCAACGACCCCGGCGAAGTGATCGCCCGTTGTGTCGCTTATAAAGCGGGCGTCGTAGAACGGGACGAACGGGAACAAGGAGAACGCAAACTCTTAAACCTGGGCCATACGGTCGGGCACGCCATTGAAAAATGCAGCAATTACACCACCCCTCACGGGCAGGCGGTTGCCGCAGGTCTGGCGATCATCGCCCGGTCCGCCGAACGCCTCAACTGGACCCTGGAACCCGTTGCAGACCGCATTACGGCTTGTCTCACAGAACTCGATCTGCCGGTTAACACACTGTATTCCGCCGAAGCCCTCGCAGACGCGGCCCTGTCCGACAAAAAACGTTTCGGAGGCGAAATCACCCTGGTTATCCCAGAGAAAATTGGTCTTTGTACCTTGAAAAAAATACCGGTTTCCAAACTCTTGCCGGTAATCAAAGCCGGTCTGGGGAGGTAAGGGCCGTTATGGACATTTGCATCCGCCCGCACCGCCTGTTCGGCGCGGTTACTCCTCCACCCAGCAAGTCGTTAGCGCACCGTTTTTTAATTGCCGCGGCTTTGGCGGCGGGGACGAGCAATATTCGGAACATCTCCTTTTCTCAGGACATCGAAGCAACGCTTCGCTGTGTGGAAAAATTTCACTGCAAATGGGAATGGACAGGAGAAAATGCCCTGAAAATCCAGGGCTGCATCAACCAGGAACTCGACTGGACCGCCCTGCGCCGGTTTGACTGCGGCGAATCCGGTTCCACGCTGCGCTTTTTGATCCCAATTGCCCTCGCCCTGTCCGGCGGCGGTGAATTTACCGGTTATGGCCGTCTCATGGAGCGGCCGCAGGAACCCTACTTCCAGATTTTTGACAAACAGGGGATTTTTCATATATTGGAAGATGAGGTCCTTACTGTTCGGGGCAGCTTGAAGCCCGGCGAATACCGTCTGCCGGGCAATATTTCCAGTCAGTTTTTCACCGGCCTGCTAATGGCCCTGCCCCTGCTGAACGCGCCCAGCATGATCACCAGCACCACGGAGCTGGAATCCGCCGCTTATATCACCATGACCATGGGCGTCCTGGAACGGGCGGGCGTTCCGGTCCGGTACGCGAAGGAAATCAACAGCTTTGCGGTGAGGCCGTCGGTCTATCAGCCCTTTGACGTGACCGTTGAGGCGGATTGGTCCCAGGCGGCGTTTTGGTACGCGGCTCTTGCGCTGGGCAATTCCGTTCAAATACGAGGCTTGGATATTCAGTCCTACCAGGGCGACAAGGTGGTTTCTACGCACGCGGGTACGCTGTCCGCGCCCGGCGATGCCGTGATTGACCTATCCAACTGTCCCGACCTCCTGCCGCCTTTGGCAGTCATGGCGGCGGTACGGCGGGGCGATACGCGGTTTATCAACGCGGCCCGCCTGCGGCTGAAGGAAAGCGACCGCCTGACTACCGTCCGGGAAATGCTGGTGGCTCTGGGCTGCGGCGCGGAGGAAAGCCCAGATTCGCTCACCGTTCACGGCGTATCGGCTCTTACCGGCGGCGTGGTGGACGGAGCCAACGACCATCGGATTATTATGGCGGCGGCCATCGCGGCTACCCGCTGCGTAAATCCGGTGACAATTCGGGGCGCGGAGGCCGTGAAAAAATCCTATCCCTCCTTCTGGCGGGATTACGAAACGTTGGGAGGCGAAGTGCTTGTCGTCTGAATTTGGGAAAATTTTGCGGGTATCGGTTTTTGGGCAGTCTCACGGAAAAGCAATCGGCGTGGTGGTGGACGGCCTGCCCGCCGGCGAAGCAATTGATCTGGACGCGCTGAATGCGTTTCTGGACCGCCGCAGGCCCGGCAGAAGTCCGCTCTCCACCGCCCGCAAGGAGCTCGATACACCGGTTTTTCTGGCGGGTCTGGAGGACGGAAAAACCTGCGGCGCACCGCTGTGCGCGGTGATTGAAAACGCAGACCAGCGCTCGAAGGATTACAGCGAACTGCAAGACAAGCCCCGGCCCGGCCACGCGGATTTCACCGCCTGGGCGAAATGGGGCAGAAACGCCGACATGCGGGGCGGCGGACATTTCTCCGGCCGTCTGACGGCCCCCCTCTGCATCGCGGGCGGCATCGCCCGGCAGATTTTAGCCCGCCGTGGAATTCACGTCGGAGCGCATTTGTCCTCCGTAGGCGGCGCGCGGGATATGCTCTTTCCGCTGCATCCGACGAAAGCGTTATTTGACGCCGTGGCGGCAAAGCCGCTCCCGGTTTTGAACGACCATGCCTTGGAGGCAATGGAGACCGCCATCCTGGCCGCAAAGGAAAGCCTGGACAGCGTTGGCGGGACGATTGAATGCGCGGCAATCGGACTGCCCGCCGGACTGGGCGGACCGATGTTTGAGGGCGTGGAAAACCGTCTTGCCGCCGCGCTGTTTGGAATTCCGGCGGTAAAGGGTGTGGAGTTTGGCGGCGGTTTTTCCGCTGCGTACGGGCGGGGTTCCCAAAACAACGACTCTTTTTTCATCGAAAACGGCGAAATTCGCACGGAGACAAACCATGCGGGCGGAATTCTGGGCGGGATTACAACGGGGATGCCGCTGGTTCTGCGGGTGGCGGTCAAGCCGACGCCGTCCATTGGCCAAGCTCAGAAAACCGTCAGCCTTTCCCGGCTGGAGGCTGCGGAACTGACCATCCACGGACGCCACGACCCCTGCATAGCTCACCGGGCGGTCCCGGTGGTGGAGGCGGTGACTGCCGCCGTATTACTGGATTTATTATTGGAGGGAAATCATGGAACTTTCTGAAATTCGGTCGAAAATCGACGCGGTTGATGATCAATTGTTGAATCTGTTTTTACAGCGCATGGATTTGGCGGAAGAAGTGGCTGCCTATAAAAACGAACACCGCCTTCCGATTCTGAACAAGGAGCGGGAACGAGCCGTACTGGCGAAGGTGACGGAAAACGCCGGAAACCGGGAGCGTTACGCCTATCATCTGTTTTCCACCCTCTTTGAACTGGCGCGGTCCCGGCAGGCGGAGCTGATTGACGCGCCTACCCGCGTGGGAGAACAGGTTGTGGCCTCCTTGAACGCGGGAGACCAGCTCTTTCCCCAGACGGGCCTGATTGCCTGTCAGGGCGTGGAGGGCGGCAATTCCCAGGCGGCCTGCGACCGGCTGTTCCCCCGCGGAAAGCTGATGTATGTCAAGACCTTCGAGGCCGTGGCCGCCGCTGTGGAATCGGGGCTTTGCAAGTTCGGCGTACTGCCCATCGAAAACAGCTCAAACGGTTCTGTGCGGGCCGTCTACGCGCTGTTGCAGGAGCATAATTTGTCCATCGTCCGCTCTACCCGCCTGTGCATCCGGCACGAGCTGCTGGCCCTGCCCGGCGTGAAGCAGGAGGAGATCACGGAAATTTACTCCCACGAACAGGCCATCGGACAGTGCAGCCGGTTCCTCAACGGGCTGAACGGCGTGAAGATCACCCCCTGCGACAACACCGCCGCCGCCGCCAAGCTGGTGGCGGAATCCGGGAACCGCCGCGCCGCCGCCATCTCCTCCCACCCCTGCGCGGCCCTTTACGGTCTGGAATGCGTCAACGGCGCGATTCAAAACAGCGACAACAATTACACCCGCTTTATCTGCATCGCCAAGGACCCCGTCATCTATGCCGGGGCGAACCGGATCAGTCTGGTGCTTGCCTTTGACAACCGGCCAGGCGCGCTGTATGAGATTCTCTCCAAGCTCGCGGCGTTGGACATCAACCTTACCAAACTGGAGTCCTGTCCCGTGGCCGGGAGCGATTTCGAGTTTATCTTCTTCCTGGAACTGGAGGCCGACTGCCGGGACACCAGCGTTTTGGCGATGCTGGAGGAGATGGAGCGCAGCTGCGCGCAATTCCAGTTCCTGGGCAACTACGCGGAAGTCTGACGGGTATGGCGGAAAAAATTTACGGCCTTCTGGGCCGGAAGCTGGGACACAGCTGGTCAGCGCCGATTCACGAGGCGTTCGGCTGCAAGGGCTACCGCCTCATCGAGCTGGAACCCGAGCAGCTGGGGGACTTCCTCCGGCGGGAGGACATCGGCGGGCTGAACGTCACCATTCCCTACAAGCGGGACGTGATGCCCTTCTGCGATGCAATCGACCCGGCGGCGGAGGCCATCGGCAGCGTAAACACTCTGGTCCGGCGAAACGGGAAGCTGTACGGATGTAACACGGACATTGACGGCTTTCGCTATATGCTTCAGCGGGCGGGGATTTCCCTGGCGGGGAAAAAGGTGGTTATTTTAGGAAGCGGCGGGGCGTCCCTGACGGTCCAGACCGCCGCCCGGCAGGAAAACGCTCGGGAAATCGTGGTGGTTTCCCGTTCCGGACAGGATAACTACCAGAACCTCGAACGCCATTCCACCGCGGAGGTTTTGATCAACACCACTCCCATCGGTATGTGGCCGGATTTGGAGGGCCAGAGCCTTGATCTGTGTTCTTTGCCCAAGACGGGGGCTGTGGTAGACCTGATTTATAACCCCAGCCGGACAAACCTGCTTCTTCAAGCGGAGGCGATCGACCGGAAGGACCGGCTTCTGGCTGCACAGGGCCTCCGTCCAGAAGAACGGGAGCTTAACGGAGTCCGCCCAATAAAATACACCGGCGGCTTGTCCATGCTGGCGGCCCAGGCCAAGCGGGCGGAGGAGCTTTTCTTTGAGAAAGTAATTCCCAATTATGAAACAGAGCTTATTCTTGCCAAGCTCTGGCGCGACCGGACAAATCTGGTCCTGGCAGGGATGCCGGGAAGCGGAAAAACCACCGTCGGAAAGGCTCTGGCGGAATTGTCCGGCAAGCCGTTCGTTGACCTGGACGAAGAGATCACCCGGACGGCGGGAAAGCCGATTCCGGAAATCTTTGCCCAAGAGGGCGAAAGCGCGTTCCGGGCGTTGGAAAGCCGGGTTTTGAACGAGGTCTGCACCCGGAGCGGACAGGTGATCGCCACTGGCGGCGGGGCCATTCTCTCCGGGGAGAACCGGGCGGCTCTGCGCCGCACCGGCTGGGTCTGCTACCTGCGCCGCCGCCTGGAGAACCTGCCCACCGACGGCCGTCCTCTCTCCCAGGCGGGGAAGCTGACGGAGATGCACCGCCTCCGGGACCCGCTGTACAACCTGGCGGCAGACGCTTCCACCTGGAACGAACTGAGTCCGGAGAAAACCGCTTCTGAAATTTGGAGGGATTTTTGTGCGAAAAGCAATTTTGGTCCTTAACGGCCCGAATATGAACATGCTGGGCATCCGCCAGCCGGAAATCTACGGAAACGCCACCTACGAGGACCTGAAAGCCATGATCTCCGCCGAGGCGGAGAAATTGGACGCGGCGGTCTCCTTTTTCCAATCAAACCACGAGGGCGCGCTGGTGGATGCCATTCAGCAGGCGTATTTCGACAAAATAGACGGCATCATCATCAATCCCGCCGCCTACACCCACACCAGCGTGGCCCTGCTGGACGCCGTGAAGGCCGTGGGAATTCCCACAGTGGAAGTCCACGTCTCCGACCCGGACAGCCGGGAGGACTTCCGGCACGTCTCCTACATCCGCGCCGCCTGCGTCGGAACCATTCGCGGACGCGGCCTGGAGGGATACCTGGAGGCCCTGCGGCTTCTGGTAAAACCGTCCGGCATCTGACGGCGGCAGGGCCAGTGCGGCGGCCCCATTTTCCAGGACCCAAAGACCTGTACAAAAAACAGTGGCAATTTTCTGAAAATCCTGTATAATGGGAGATATCAAATGGCCGTCGCCTCCAAGGCGAGGGAAGGAGAAAACAGTGGATAAAACAATCAAAACCCAGCCTGCCAACGCGCAGGGGGCCCCCGCCGTTCAGGAAGCTCCTGTGGCTGTTCTGCCCCGCACCATCCACCTGGTCCCGATGGACCGGATCAACGGGTTTGAAGTCCGGCCCGGCTTCTACGAAATTAATGGCGCAACCGCCATCCCCGGCGGCGTGAATTTCACCGTCCACTCCAATGGAGCAACCTCCGTCGAACTCCTTCTGTTCCACCGGACGGAAACCGAGCCTTTTGTTTCCATTCCGTTCCCCAAACACTACCGCATCGGCAACGTCTATTCCATGATCGTGTTCAAGCTGAACATTGAGGAATTTGAATACGCCTTCCGGGTAGACGGTCCTTATGAGCCGGAAAAGGGCCTGATTTTTGACAAAACCCAGTATCTGCTGGACCCCTACGCCCGGGCCGTCACCGGCCAGAGCCAGTGGGGCGTGAAGCTGGCCCCGGACCAGCGGTACAAGGCGCGGGTCGTCAAGGACGACTTCGAGTGGGGCGACACCCCCCGGCCCCTCATTCCCATGGAGGACCTGGTGATCTACGAGCTGCACGTCCGGGGCTTTACCTTTGACAAGTCCTCCGGTGTGGTTCATCCGGGCACCTTTGCGGGCTTGCAGGAGAAAATTCCCTACTTAAAGTCCCTGGGCGTCAACGCTGTGGAGCTGATGCCGATTTTCGAATTCGACGAGATGCAGGACTACCGGGAAGTCGGTGGAAAAAAGCTCTACAATTACTGGGGATACAGTACGGTCAGCTTCTTTTCTCCCAACACCAGCTACGCCGCCAGCACCGAATACAACCGGGAGGGCAACGAGCTCAAGCGGCTCATTCAGGAGTTTAACCGCAATGGGATTGAGGTTTATCTCGACGTGGTGTTCAACCACACCGCCGAGGGCAATGAAAACGGTCCCTTTTTCTCCTTCAAGGGCTTTGACAACAACATCTATTACCTCCTGACGCCGGAGGGCTATTATTACAATTTCAGCGGCTGCGGCAATACGCTGAACTGCAATCATCCCATTGTCCATCAGATGATCATGGACTGCTTGCGCTACTGGGTCACGACCTACCGCGTCAACGGCTTCCGGTTCGACCTGGCGTCCATTCTGGGGCGGAACGAGGACGGGTCTCCCATGCACAAGCCGCCGCTGCTTCAGGCAATGGCCTTTGACCCCATCCTGGGAGACGTGAAGCTCATCGCGGAAGCCTGGGACGCGGGCGGTCTCTATCAGGTGGGCACCTTCCCCGCATGGAACCGCTGGGCCGAGTGGAACGGCCGCTACCGGGACGATATGCGCCGCTACATCAAGGGCGACGGCGGAGCGGCCCAGGCCGCGGCCCTGCGGATCAGCGGTTCCCAGGACATCTATGAGCCAAAGAGCCGGGAAAACGCCTCCGTCAACTTCATCACCTGTCACGACGGCTTCACCCTCTACGACCTCTACGCCTACAACGAAAAGCACAACGAGGCCAACGGCTGGGACAACACCGACGGCTCCAACGATAACCAGAGCTGGAACTGCGGCGCGGAGGGCGAGACGGACGACCCGGCGGTGAACGCCCTCCGGCGGCGTTTGATCCGCAACGCCTTCGCCCTGCTGATGTGCAGCCGGGGAATTCCTATGTTTCTGGCGGGAGACGAATTCTGCAACACCCAGTTTGGCAACAATAACGCCTACTGCCAGGACAATATCACCTCCTGGCTGGATTGGAGCCTTCTGGAAAAAAACCAGGATATGTTCCAGTTCTTTCAGTACATGATCGCTCTGCGGAAGCAATATCGAATCCTTCGGAAGAACATCAGCAACGGCGTCCGCGGCCTGCCGGACATCAGCTTCCACGGCGTCTCCCCCTGGCAGCCGCACTTCGAGGACCATGAGCGTTATGTAGGCGTATTGTTCAGCGGCGAGGAGGATGGGCAGTATCAGGTGGTTTATGTCGCCTCCAACGCCTACTGGGAGGCATTGAATGTCCGGCTTCCGGCTCTGCCGCCCTTCCTTCACTGGGAGCTTGCGGCGGATACCTGGGAAGCGCGGCAGGTCCGCCGCCCCCACCTGGACCGGGACTTCATCATCCAGCCCCGAAGCGTCAAGGTTTTTGTGGCGGTTCCCTGAAACCAGCCCTCAAAAACGCCGGACGGTTTGTCCAGTGTCATTTCGTTAACATGAAATCCTCAGCCGTTGAGGAGCGGAAAGGGCGCGTTTTGTTCCTTAACGGCCGGGGGTTTTGTTCTGCGATATTTAGACGGAGGTACGCGATTGATAAATAACACAACCTCAAAATTACGAAGTTCCATTTTATCGGACAAATGCGTCCTTCCCCGTCAAAAAATACCCGCCCCATTCCAAACGGGGCGGGTATTTTTCATGTCCGGCGTTTTTTCCACGCTTGTCACAGGTATTCCGGCATGGTGAGACGCATAAACTCCCTTGCGGCGTATTGGTCGCTCATGCCGGCGATGTAATCGCTGATGGTCCGCAGGAACGCTGGGTCGCTTTGCAGCGCGCTGTCGGAGAGGCTGAGGCGGTCAAAGGCAAGATTCTGCTGGCGGCAGTACCGTTGCAGCACATAATCAGGAAGTTGCTTCGGGTAAAGATAGACCGTGCGGAACAAGGTTGTAATGATACGCTCGGCCTTGGCGTCGGAGACGGAAATCTGTTCGGAACAGATCAGCCGCCGCCGGATGTGGTCCAGCATATCCCGCACCAGCGGCTCCACCGCCGGAGAAAACGCCACGCAGACGCCCCGAAACCCGGAACCATCCTGGCTGTGCCCGGCGACATAAGCCGAAATGCGCCTCCGGGACTCCAGGCACACATCCTCAATTAAAAAACCCACCAGATTTTTTATCACCCGGTTTCGGGTGTCGTAGCCGAACGCGCTGGTATCGCCTGCGACGGAAATGCCGTATTTATTCACTACCCGCCGCACCAGCGGCCGCCCCAGGACTTCCGCAAACGGGATGATCTTGCTCCGGACGCCGTCCTCCAGGTCGTGGGTACACTGGGCGATTTCGTCGGCTATGGCCACGGCCTGTCCCTCCAGCGTGCAGGAGGGGCCGGTGAGGTCCATGCCCTCGCAGTCCAGTTCCGGGTAAGCGGGGAAGGCTTCGCCCTTGTAGGCCAGTTTCGTATGCTTGAGGATGCCTTCTCGGACGGCAAGGGTCAGATTGATTCCGGCGTAGTCCTCGCAGCGGGTTTCCAGCTGGTCCACCACCCGGAGAGACTGGAAATTGTGCTTGAAGCCTCCGCCGGAGGCGGGCACGTCCGGCGGCAGGCCCTCGGAGAGAATCCGGTGCAGCGTCCGCTCTCCCATGTGGCCAAACGGCGTATGGCCCAGGTCATGGCCCAGGGCGACGGCTTCGGTCAGCTCGTCGTTGAGCCCCAGGACCTTCCCGATGGAACGGGCAATCTGGGAGACTTCCAGGGTATGGGTCAGGCGGTTGCGGTAATGATCTCCCAGGTTGGCGTTGAAAATCTGGGTCTTGTGCATCATCCGCCGGAAGGATCGGGCGTGAAGAATCCGGTCCCGGTCCCGCTGGAAAGGCTCCCGGCGGCAGGGACCGGCCTCCTCCCGCTCCGGCAGGAGACGGCGCGTGAGAAGTGGATTCGTATTTTGCGCGGCGTATTCTTTCATAAAGCACTCACAGCCTTGTATGAAATAAATAATGGATTATGCGGAGGCGGGTTCTTCGCACCGCCCCATTATCCGTTTTTCAAAAAATCCATTTTCATTATGGCATCTTCCTCGCCAAAAAGCAACCCCTTTTCCTCCCACGGCGTTGGAGACCGGACCTTCCACTTCTTCCTTGGACGATGCAAGCGGGCGGTTCTCCGCAGGGAAGAACCGCCCGCCCAAGGATTTACCTGTTTTCTTTCCTGAAGCATTCGGCCAGCATCAGCCCCACGCCCAGAAATACAAAGAAAACGGATATCCCAAACATAAATGTCAGATTCAATTTTGACACGGAAGTTAAAAGTCTTCCCGGAAACGAGGACCATTCCGAAACCAGGTGATTCGACGCTACCAGCAGGATCGTCAACGCCCAAATACTTCCAAGCAGAGAGAGAAATCCTCCGGTCAAAACCCTTTTCATTCGATTTTACCTCCACAGTTTCAATTTTATCGTAAATAATAACATACCCCGTATCGAATGTAAATAGAAACGCTTCCGGATTGTAACCAAATTGAAATAGTATTACAGAACGGAATATGTTATACTGAACACAGCAAAAAGCCCTGTGCGAAAGGAGGTCTTTGTAATGAATCTGATGATTTGGGTATGGTTAGGGGCCATCGTCGTTTTCGGCGTGGCGGAGCTGATCACCGAGGGGATGGTGTCTATTTGGTTTGTCGCGGGCGCATTGGCGGCCCTGGCCGCCTCTATGATCGATCTCCCGGTGAGCGTCCAGGTGCTGGCTTTCGTGATCGTGTCAGCTATCGCTCTGGCGGCAAGCCGCCCGCTGGTCAGGCGGTTCCTCAACCGCCCCGGCATCCCCACCAATGCGGACCGGATCGTTGGCATGACGGCCCAGGTGGTGGAACCGGTGGACAATGAAAAGGCGTCCGGCGCCGTCTATGTGGACGGCAAAACCTGGACGGCCCGCAGTACCGACGGACACAGCATTCCTGCCGGAACCCAGGTGCAGATCCAGCGGATTGAGGGCGTCAAGCTGATCGTAAACGTTTTGAGCGGAATGGAGGCTGTAAAATGAATTTTTGGTGGATTCCGATTTCGATTGTTGTGCTGCTCCTACTGATTCTGATTATTGTCAACGTTCACATCGTCCAGCAGTCCCGGGCCTATGTGGTGGAACGGCTGGGCCGGTTTTACACCGTATGGAACCAAGGGCCTCACGTCAAAATTCCCTTCCTCATGCGCATTATCAAAAAAATATCCCTGAAAGAACAGGTGGCGGACTTTGCGCCCCAGCCCGTGATTACAAAGGATAACGTCACCATGCAGATTGACACCGTGATTTACTTCCAGATCACGGACCCCAAGCTGTATACCTACGGCGTGGAGCATCCCATGAACGCCATTGAGAACCTGACGGCCACCACGCTCCGGAACATCATCGGCGAAATGGAGCTGGATCAGTCCCTGACCAGCCGGGACATCATCAACGCCCGGATGCGCTCCATTCTGGACGAAGCCACCGACCCCTGGGGCATCAAAGTCAACCGGGTGGAGCTGAAAAACATTATCCCGCCCAAGGAAATCCAGAATGCCATGGAAAAGCAGATGAAGGCGGAACGGGAACGCCGCGAGTCCATCCTTCAGGCGGAGGGACAGAAGCAGTCCCAGATTCTGGTTGCCGAGGGCGAGAAAGCGGCGGCCATTCTGAAAGCCGACGCCGCCAAGCAGGCCGCCATTCTTCAGGCGGAAGGCGAAAAGGCCGCCCGCATTATGGCCGCAGAGGCCGAAGCCGAGGCCATTACCCGCGTTCAGACGGCTTTGGCGGACTCCCTCCGGCTCCTGAACGCCGCCGCGCCCAATGATCAGGTCGTCAAGCTGAAAGCCCTGGAGACGATGCAGAAGGTCTCCGACGGCAAGGCCACCAAAATTATCATCCCCAGCGAGCTGCAAGGTCTGGCCGGGCTTGCCGCCAGCGCCAAGGCCGTGTTTGAGGACGAAAAAAAGCAGCCCTGAACGAGAAAGAGGAAGCCCTGACCTGTGTCGGGGCTTCCTTTTTGCAAAAATGTCCGCGCCTCTCGAGGCCCGGCGTTTGCATTCATTTTTTTGCAGAAATGCACAATACATGGCAGATGGAGGGAATGGATTCCCCCTGAAAGCTGGACGTAGGCGACAGCAGCGCGCCGGTGGGCGCAAACACAATCTTTTTCCACTTCCCCCGCCGCATTTCCGTTAAAAGGTATCCGTTCAGCACCGACGCCGAACACCCGCAGCCCGAACCGCCCGCGTGCATATCCTGCCGCTCCCGGTCGTAAATCAGCAAACCGCAGTCCTGGAATTCATCTCCCAGCTTGATGCCGTCCCTGGCAAAAAAGTCCCGGACAATGGCATGGCCCAACTCCCCCAGGTCGCCGGTGACTACCAGGTCATAATCCTGGGGCTTGGTCTCCGTGTCCCGGAAAAACGCCGCCAGGGTATCATATGCCGCGGGAGCCATGGCCGCGCCCATGTTGTTTGCGTCCGCTATGCCCTTGTCTACAATCTTTCCGCAGGTGACGTGGGTGATATAAGGCCCCGGACCGTCGTCCGCCAAAATGGTACAGCCCGCCGCCGTGGCCGTCCATTGCGCGGTAGGCGTCCGCTGGTTGCCATAAGGCACCGGCATCCGGTACTGGCGTTCCGCCGTGCAGAAGTGGGACGAGGTCATGGCGGCCGCCTTGGCGGCAAAGCCGCCGTCAATGAGCATCGCCGCCAGCGAGAGGGATTCGCCCATGGTGGAACAGGCCCCATAGAGTCCATAGAAGGGTATTTCAAACTCCCGCAGGCCAAACGAAGACCCGATGCATTGATTCAGCAAATCCCCGGCAAAAATATAGTCCAGGTCCTGGTGCTTCAGCCGCGCCTGCTCCAAGGCCCTTGCCAGGACTTTTTTCTGCATGGCGGATTCGGCCTTCTCCCACGTCTTTTCCCCAAAGAAGGAGTCGTCGTTCAATTCGTCAAAATATTCCCGCAGCGGCCCTTCTCCCTCCATTTTCCCGCCGATGTTGGCAAAGGAAATCACCGAGGGCGGATGCTCTAAGGCGATGGTGCGTTTCCCGACGCGTTTTTGATTCATAAGGCCACCTCCTGTCTCGTATTTCCCATAGAATCCCCTGCGTCCGCGGATATTATGCGCGCCCGGCAGATGCGCCCATGGCCCAAACGTGCCGTCAGAGCGCGGAAAGGCGGAAAAATCTGAAAAATATGGTTGACCTCCGGTTATACTTGTGGTATAATCGGTGTCACCTGTGAGCGGGCTTTTTTTATTGCGCGCTTTTTCCCGCGCTTATGCGCCGGGAACCGCGCCGTAAACAGGGACCGGCAGGGAGGCAGTCGGCTTTCCTTGACAGGGAAGGCCAATATAAGGAGGTGCCGTTTAATGCGTGTCAAAGTCACTTTAAGATGCAACGAGTGCAAGCAGAGAAACTACAATACGATGAAGAATAAGAAGAATACCCCCGACAAGCTGGAGCTCAACAAGTATTGCCGTTTCTGCCGGAAGCACACACTTCACAGCGAAACAAAGTAATTTGAGAAGAAAGGGCTTTTTATGGCAGAAGTGAAGAAGAAGGACCGCGGCCTCTGGTTCCGTGAAATGCGGAGCGAGCTGAAAAAGGTCGTCTGGCCGAACAAGCAAACCGTTACCAAAAATACCGGTACCGTGTTGCTCTGCTCCCTGATTATCGGCGCGTGTATCTGGATTTTCGATTTCGCCGCCATCTCCCTGGTCCAATTCATCCTCAAGATGTTCAGCGCCTGAGGAGACGAAGATGGCAGAGAGCGCGAAATGGTATGTTGTGCATACCTATTCCGGCTATGAGAACGCGGTGAAAACCAGCATCGAAAAATTCGTCGTAGGCCGGAACATGGAGGATATGATTCTTCGAATCGAAATCCCCATGGAGAATGTGACCGAGGTCAACGAGTCGGGCGTTTCCAAGGAAGTCGCCCGGAAGGTGTTCCCCGGCTACGTGCTCATCAAAATGATCATGACGGACGAAACCTGGCATCTGGTCCGCAACGTCCGCGGCGTCACCGGCTTTGTCGGCACCGCCAACAAAGCCATTCCCTTAACGGAGGAGGAAGTCCTCGCCATGGGCATGGAGACCCATGAAATCATTGTCAAATACCACGTGGGGGATCATGTGCGCATTGCGGACGGCCCCCTGGAGGGCCGGACCGGCGTCGTCGAGGAGATCGAGGCGGACAAGGACCGGGTGGCGGTGATGATCTCCATGCTGGGCCGGGAAATCCCCGTCGATTTGACCCTAGACCAGGTCGAGATCCTGGACTGACCCCCCGCGCCTTGAAAAAGGCGCGCTGCGCAGGTGGGAGGGACGGCCCGAAGCGGCGTCCCGTGGCTCTCGCCGCACCACATTTATGAGTTTAGGAGGTGCCGTTCCATGGCACAAAAAATTACCGGTTATGTAAAACTGCAAATCCCTGCGGGCAAGGCGACGCCCGCTCCCCCCGTCGGCCCCGCTCTGGGCCAGCACGGCGTGAACATCGCCGCGTTTACCAAGGAATTCAATGAGCGCACGAAGAACGACGCGGGCATGATCATTCCCGTCGTTATCACGGTGTATGCCGACCGCTCGTTCTCCTTCATCACCAAGACCCCCCCTGCGGCGGTGCTGATCAAGAAGGAATGCAACATCGAATCCGGTTCCGGCGTCCCCAACAAGACCAAGGTTGCCACCATTTCCAAGGCGTCCATTCAGAAGATCGCGGAGATCAAGATGAAGGACCTGAACGCGGCGAGCCTGGAATCCGCTATGAGCATGATCGCAGGCACCTGCCGTTCCATGGGCGTCATTGTCGGCGACTGACCGCAATTCGATTGAACGAGCGGCCGAGGCCGCTCCATACAGTGGGAGGATTTGTTTCCGAAGAACCACTATGAGGAGGAAATAATTGTGTTTAGAGGCAAAAAATATAAGGAAAGCGCGAAGCAGATTGATAAGAATATGCAGTATGAGGCCGCCGACGGCCTGGCCTTGATCTGCAAAACTGCCAGCGCAAAGTTTGACGAGACGGTGGAGCTGCACGTGAAATTGGGCGTGGACTCCCGTCACGCGGACCAGCAGGTCCGCGGCGCGATTGTTCTGCCCCACGGCACGGGCAAGAGCGTGCGGGTTCTGGTGTTCACCAAGGGCGACAAGGCAGACGCGGCCCGGGAAGCCGGCGCCGATTACGTCGGCGAGATGGATCTGGTGGAGAAGATTCAGAAGGAGAACTGGTTTGATTTCGACGTAGTGGTAGCCAGCCCGGACATGATGGGCGTGGTGGGCCGTCTTGGTAAGGTGCTGGGTCCCAAGGGCCTGATGCCCTCCCCCAAGGCCGGTACTGTGACCCCCGACGTGGCGAAGGCCGTGAAGGAAGTCAAAGCTGGTAAGATCGAATACCGTCTGGACAAGACGAACATCATCCACTGCCCCATTGGCAAGGTGTCTTTCGGCCCCGAGAAGCTGGTGGAGAACTACAACGCGCTGATGGGCGCGATTGTGAAGGCGAAGCCCGCGGCGGCCAAGGGCCAGTATATCCGCAGCTGCGTTGCGGCCTCTACCATGGGTCCCGGCGTGCGGATGAACACCGCGAAGCTGGCTTAACTGCATACCCAAAACAGGCAAACGCCGCAGATTTTTGAAAGTCTGCGGCGTTTTTCCGGCTTCCATGGGGGAGGAAGCTCTTGTAAATGGGAAAAAATGTGTTATAATACCTTTGAAATCGGTGAAAAGGAGCGTTTCTTTGGAAAAATTGATTGAAAAAAGTTGTTCGGCTTTTACGGAGGCGCTGGCCTCCAACGCGCCGGTCCCCGGCGGCGGCGGCGCGGCGGCTCTGGCCGGCGCACTGGGCACGGCCCTTGGTTCCATGGTGGCAAATTTTACAACCGGCAAGAAAAAATACGCCGCCTATGAGGCGGATATTCAGGCGGCTTTGCAAGGCATGGCGCAAATCCAGTCCCGGCTTTTGGCACTGGTGGACGCGGACGCGGAAGCCTTCGCGCCCCTATCCGCCGCCTATGCCATCCCCAAGGACGCGCCGGGCCGGGCCGAAACCCTGGAAAAAGCCGCCTTGCACGCCTGCGAGGCCCCCCGGGAAATGGCTGCGCTCTGCGGACAGGCCCTTGAGCGGCTGGAGGAACTGCTGGAAAAAGGCTCGGTCCTGCTTTTGTCCGACGTGGGCTGCGGGGCCCTGCTGTGCGGAGCCGCCCTGCAATGCGCCGCGCTGAACGTATTCGTCAACACGGCCTCTCTGCAAAACCGGGAACAGGCACAGGCCATTGATGAGGAAATTGACGGGCTTCTGGAACGCTATGTCCCCAAAGCGGCGGACATCGCACAGGCCGTCCGGCGGCGCGTGCAGAAGGAGGGCTGAACCATGGCACAGCTTTTGAAAGGCGCGCCCGCCGCCGCCGCAATCTGCGCGGGACTTGCCGCCCGTTCGGAGTCGCTTCAGGCGCGGGGGATCGCTCCGACGCTTGCAATCCTGCGGGTGGGCGAACGGCCTGACGACATCTCCTACGAAACCGCCGCTATGAAACGCTGTGAAAAGACCGGCGTGACGGCGAAGCGGTTTCTTCTGCCCGCGGATTGCAGCCGGGACGCTCTGCTGCACGCCGTCCGGCAGATCAACGGCGATTCCACAATTCATGGCTGCCTCATGCTCCGCCCCCTGCCGGACCCAGAAGCCGAATGGGAGGCGTGCGGCGCGCTGCTGCCGGAAAAGGATGTGGACGGCATTACCCCTGCCGCACTGGGGACCGTTTTTACCGGACAGGGTTCCGGCTATCCCCCCTGCACCGCCCAGGCGTGCCTGGAAATTCTGGATCATTACGGCGTCCCTTTGGAGGGAAAACGCGCTGTGGTGATTGGACGGAGTTTAGTCATCGGGCGTCCGGTGTCGATGCTGCTCCAGCGGCGAAACGCCACTGTTACCATGTGCCACAGCCGCACGGAAAACCTTCCCGCCGTCTGCCGGGAGGCCGAAATTCTGATCGCCGCCGCAGGACAGGCCGGAATGGTGGACGCTTCCTGCGTCCGGCCCGGACAGACCGTGATTGACGTGGGCATTCACGTTACGCAAGCCGGAACCCTCTGCGGCGACGCGGCCTTTGACGCGGTGGAACCCATCGTGGGGGCCATTACGCCGGTTCCCGGCGGCGTGGGGGCCGTGACAACGGCGGTACTGGTCAAGCACGTGATGGAGGCGGCGGAGAAATGCCTATGACCCTGCCGGAAGCCCTGAATTTCATTCAATCCGCCAGCTGGACCGTCCGCAAACCGGGCCTGGAACGCATTGCGGCTCTCACCCGCCGTTTGGGAAATCCACAGGACGGTCTGCGCTTTGTCCACATCGCCGGAACCAACGGAAAGGGGTCCACTGCCGCCATGCTGTCCGCCGTTTTGCGGCGGGCCGGATACCGGACTGGTTTTTTCACCTCTCCCCACCTCCGCTTCTACAACGAACGGATTCAGGTGGACGGCGTTCCCATCTCCGACAGGGATTTCTGCGCCTTGGCGGAAGAAGTGCAGACCGCCGCAGAGGGACTCGACCCCTCCGAATTCGACCTGCTGACGGCTATGGGGTTTCTCTATTTCCAACGGCGGGCGTGCGGCATCGTGCTTTTGGAAGCGGGTCTCGGCGGACGGCTTGACAGCACCAATGTCATCGCCGCGCCGGAAGCGGCGGTGATCACGGGCATCAGCCTGGAACACACGGAATATCTGGGGGACACCCTGGAAAAAATCGCCACCGAAAAGGCCGGAATTCTCAAGCCCGGCACATCCGCCGTTCTTCAAATCCAGCCCCCCGCCGCGGACGCCGTTTTCCAGGCCCGCTGCGCCGCGCTGGGCTGCGAGCGGATTCCGGCGGTACGGGCGGTACGCCGTTCCGGGGGCCTGGACGGCCAGCGTCTGGATTACCGGGACCGCCGGGACCTGTTTCTTCACCTCCCCGGCGTTTACCAGTGCCAAAACGCCGCCCTTGTGCTGGACACGGTGGACCTCCTGCGCCGCAAGGGCTGGAATATTCCAGAGGAAGCCCTTCGGGACGGTCTTGCCGCCGCGGAGTGGCCGGGGCGGTTTGAGGTTCTGCGCCGGACGCCGCCCCTGATTCTGGACGGCGCGCACAACCCCGGCGGCGCGAACGCCCTGGCGGAAAGTCTGGAAGCGTGTCTTCCGGGCCAAAAGCTGACGTTCATTCTGGGCGTCATGGCGGGCAAGGACCGCCGCGCCATGCTGGAAGCCGTCGCGCCTCACGCGGCGCGGTTTCTGACGGTTTCTCCCGGCGGCCCCCGCGCCCTGGACTCCGCCATTCTTGCGGAAGAACTGCGGCAGATGGGATTCGCCGCCGAAAACGCCGGAACCTTGGAGGCCGCTCTTCCTCAGGCCAGCGGTCCCGCCTGTATATTCGGTTCCCTGTATCTGGCGGGCGAGGCCCGAAGCCGGTTTTCAGAAAACGCGCTCAGTACCCCAGGTCCTCGTCAATGAGCGCCACTTCCATCTCCATCCCTGTCAAGGCCCGCCAGTGTACTGTCAGCCCGCGGCAGATGCGTTCCGGACTCTTGCAGTTGTAGCACCGGTCGCCCTTTATGGCGCAAGGCGTTTTCACCTGTTTCCGCTGGGCGTTTTTCGGCGCGGCAATGTTGCGCGCCCGCCACAGCGCCTCCTCATATGTCGGCGCAAGTTTATTTCTGCCGATGACGAAATAAACCTTCCGGTGCCCGTAGAGGCCGCTTGCTACCCGGTTTCCGATGCCGTCGATGTTGATGATCTCCCCGGTTTCCGCCAGGCCGTTGGCCGAAGTCAGATATACCTCCGCACTGGCCGCCGGAACACATTCTTCCAGATCCCCATTCAGCATATGCCAGTATACCGTGTTATGGCTTTTCAATTTCTCGTAAAGGCCCAGGTCCCGCAGGGTGATCGAGCCGCCAAACCCGACGGTTTTTCCGTCGATGCACGCATTCAGATAGGCCGCCGCTTCCGCGCCGTCCGCAAAAACCGACACCTGAAAACCGTGGTCCAGCAAATTCTGTTTCACAACTTCAAACGCCATACAAATCCTCCTTTTTGAACGCTTTGCCAAAAGCCCGCCAGTCCCATGCGTGAACCGCAGGGAAACTGGCGGGCTTTTTCATCCGTTTTGCAGAACTCTTCCCAGGGCGCGCGCCATCAATCCAGCGTCGCGCCGCCGTCGGCGTCTCCAATCTCGCCGTCGATGAAGCTGGCCAGATCGGAGAGATAGAACAGCATCAGGTTTGCTACCTCCTGGGGATCTGCCGGACGGTGAAGCTGGCTGCCTGCCAGCACCTTCTCCTCCTGCTCCGCCTTCAAAGCGGCCACCAGCGGCGTTTTCACATAGCCGGGGCAAACCGCGTTGCAGACGATGCCGTAGGGAGAACCTTCCTTGGCAATGGCTTTGGTCAGGCAGACTACGCCCGCCTTGGAAACCGCATAGGCCGACGTTCCGAACAGGCCGCCGCCCACCTTTGCCGCCACGGAAGCCACGTTGACAATCCGACCATACCGGTGCTCCGCCATGTGGCCGAACAGCGCGTGAATCAGAACATACTGGCTGGTAAGGTTGATGTTCATGACCCGGTCCCAGATTTCGTCTGTCATGTCCATGAACTTGGTGGTATCCACGATGCCCGCCAGGTTGACCAGGCCGTGTACCTGACCGAAGTCCCGGATAATCTGAGCGGCAACGGTGCGGATATCTTCATGGTCGGCCAGATCCATTTTATAAAAATGAATCTGCTCCGGGTTCTCCGCAACAATCTTCGCCGCGGCTTCTTCGTTGAGGTCCACCAGGGCCACCTTGCCGCCGCCGGCTGCAATGCCCCGCACCACACAGCTTCCCATGCCGCCCGCGCCGCCGGTCACGATGTAATTCTTTCCGCTGTAATCAAAGCCGATCATATCAAAATTCCTCCTGTTTTTCACGTATGTTTTTTATTTCTTTCTTCCGGAACGCCGCCGGGATACAGCAGCATCTTGCCTGCCGCTCCCCCGCGGATAGCCGCCAGGGCCTGACCGAAGTCCTCGAGGGCGTAACGTCCGCCCAGGACACGGTCCAGTTTGAAATAGGGGCCCGCCATGACTTTGGCAAAATCCTCCCAGGTCTCCCAGATTCTGCGGCCCGAGATACCGGTCAGCTCCACCTCCCGGTAGAACACGTCGTTTGTCAGGTCAATCGCCACAGGCTCGCTGGGCAGACCCACGCCAACAACCCGTCCCGCGGCGCGCACGCATTTCAGGTCCGCCAGAATCGCCGGGGCCGCACCGGTTACGTCAATCACCGCGTCCGCGCCGGTTCCGTATGTGAGGGCCTTCACTTCCGCCGCCAGATCGCATTTCCCGGAGTTGAACGTCACGTCCGCGCCCATTTCCCGGGCGATTTCCAGCTTCCCGTCCACCAGGTCGCAGGCCATCACCAGCTTTGCGCCAAAGGTCTTGGCCGCGCTCACCGCCGTAAGGCCAATGGGTCCGCAGCCGCTGACCAGCGCCGTTTTCCCCGCAACCTCCGCCGCCTCTACCCCGTGGACGCCCGCGCCCATCGGTTCAAACATACAGGCGGCTTCGTAGGAAAGACCGTCGCCTAGCAGAAACGTCGCGGACGCCGGAATTTTGACATACTCGGCAAACGCGCCGTCTACGTTGCAGCCGAACAGCTTCACGTTCTGGCAGATCTGCGCCAAGCCATGGGTGCAGAAATAGCAGCCGCCGCAGGCGATGTGGGATTCGCAGGAAACACGGTCGCCCACTTTGCGGTCTTTGACGTTCTGTCCAACCGCTACAATGTCTCCCGCCGTTTCGTGTCCGGGAATCACCGGAATTTTGCAATGCTTTTGCGACCAGCCGTCCCATTCCATGATATGCAGGTCCGTGCCGCAGACCGCCGTGCAGCGGACCTTGATCAAAACCTCGTCCCCGCCTATTTCGGGAACCGGCAAATTCGTGCGGTAAACGAAATCACCCGGCGCGGCGGTCTCCTTCAAAAGACCGCTCATGGTTCCGCTCATATTCGTTTCCCCTTTCTAACAGCTTTCATCTGATTTTACTCGCTTTGCCTGCAAAGCGCAAGGGTTTTCTCCCCTTATGCCAGGGAGGGCAGAAGCAGGGAAAATGTGGGGACGTATGTAACCAAAATCAGAATCACCAAAGAGATTCCCAGAAAGGGCAGGATTGCTTTTGTCGTGGGACCCATGCCCGTACCGGCAATCTTGGTGCCCACCAGCAGCGACATGCCCACAGGAGGCGTGATGCAGCCAATGTAAACGTTGAAGCAGGTGATGATGCCGAACTGAATCAGGTCAATGCCCAGGCTGTTGACTAGGGACAGCATCAAAGGCACCATCATGACAATGATGCAGTTTCCTTCCATCAAGCAGCCCAGGATCAGAAGAATCACGTTAACAATCATCAGGACCACAAACCGGCTGCTGGTAAGTGACGTAACGGTCTCCATAAACAGCTGGGGAAGCTGCGAGGCGATCACCACGTAAGAGGACGCCTTGGACATACCCACCAGAATCATGATTGCCGCAACGGAAACCGACGATTCAAACAGCGTATCCAGAAGCTGCCGGAAGGTCATGGTCTTGTAGATGAACAGCGCGACAATCGCGGAATACACCGCAGAGATGGCCGCCGCCTCGGTAACGGTGCAGATGCCGCCGAAAATGCCACCCAGAACGATGACGGGCATCAGCAAAGCCCAAATGCCGTCCTTGAAAATCTGTGCGATTTCCTTGCCGGACATTTTCGGCTGCTGGGGAAGGTTGTGCTTCTTGCCGTACCAAAGGCTGTACGCCAGAAACAGCACGCAGCACAAAACCGCCGGAGCCGCCGTGGCCATAAAGAGCTTTTGAATGGAGCAGTCGGTCAGGCTGGCGTAGACAATCAGCGTAATAGAGGGCGGAATCATCGGCCCCAGCAGGGACGACGCGCTGGCGACAGCCGCCGCGTAATTTTCATCGTAGCCCTGATCCTTCATGGCGGGAACCGTCATGCCGCCGATGGCCGCCACCGTCGCCACGGCAGAACCGGAGATCGCCCCGAACAGGCCGGAGGCCACGACCGTAACCGCGCCCAAACTGCCCCGCACCCGGCCCAAAAACACGTCCGCCACCCGCAGCAACCGCTGGGTAATGCCCTGGGCCATGATGTTGCCTGCCAGAATAAAGAAGGGAATGGACAGCAGGGAGGACGAGTTCAGACCCAAAAATGTTTTTTGGACGATGGTGCTCATGGGGAAGTCCGCAACCGCCAGGCCCGCAATCGTAGCAACGCCGATGGCGGTGAAAATGGGCAGGCCCAGAAAGGCCAGCAGCACCAGCAGGAGGAATACCAACAATCCAGCGTTCATTCCCGTACCTCCTTCAGTGTGACAACCTCCCCGCCCCGCAGGAAGCCGATGAAATTGCGGACCGTGGTCTCAATGGCAAAGAGAATCATCAAAATCGCGCCGATGGGGAAGGCGATGTAGATTTCCCGCATGGTAATCGGGAGCGTGGTGGCCCGGCCCGTCGCCACCGGCAGCAGCTGGAACGCATACGCGCAAACCGCCGCCATGGCAACGATGGAAATCGCCGTGCAGATCGCCGTCATCAGGCAGCGGACCCGCTTGCTGTACAGATTCAGGATGAAGTCCACCTGTAAATGGCTCTCCCGGCGGCTGCAAATGGCAATACCGATCAGAACGCTGTATACGCCCAGGTACAGCGTCAGTTCCTCGCACCAGGGCTGCGATCTGGAAAAGCCGTACCGCATGACGCACTGATAGAAACTGATCAGCACCATCGCCGCCAGCAAAACGATCAGCACCACCCGGATGATCTTTTCCAGAACATCCAGGCATTTGGAATACGCTTTCAGAAAACGCATACCGTTTCTCCTTTCGTGGGAACGTTTCAAATGCGGGCAATTCACACAGGCAACGCAGGAGCCATCTGCGTGAACTGCCCGTTTGTTCAGCGTCAGGAATCCTCCGCCGCTTATTTCGCAGCGGCGATCATGTCCGCGTATTCCGCCAGGGCGGGATACTTTTCATCCAGGAAGCCGTCCAGCTTCGCCTGCCAGGCGGAGATGTCGGTTTCGATGATGGTCGCGCCCGCGTCCACAAAGGTCTGTTTCTTTTCCTCCGTGATGTCAACGACGATATCCGTCTGATATACGGCGGTTTCTTCCGCGGCTTCCTTCAGGACCTTCTGCACGTCCTCGGGGAACTTGGCATAGGCATTGGAGTCCAAAATAAAGGCGTTGCTGCTGTACACGTGATTCGTCTCGGTGACGTACTTGCAGCACTCGTGGATGGAGAGGCCCACGCAGGCGGGATAGGGGTTTTCCTGTCCGTCAACGGTGCCCTGCTGAATGGCGGTGAACACGTCGGCAGCCGCCAGGGGGGTCGGGGTCGCGCCCAGCCAGGTCCAGGTGTCCAGATAGATGGAGATGGTGGGGACGCGCAGCTTCATGCCAACCACATCGTCGGGACCGTTGACGGGGGACGTGGTGGTCAGCTCGCGGATGCCTTGCAGACCGGCGGCCAGGACGATGCGGTTTCCGCACTCCTCGCCCACGGCGTCCAGAATGGTCCGGCCCACGTCGCCTTCCCAGACGGCGCGGTAGTGGTCAACGTCGTTGTACAGATAGGGGGCCGCGTCGATGTTGGAGATGTCCGACCAGGCCGAGAGGTTGGCGATGGAGTCGTAAACGATGTCTACCGCGCCGGTACTCAGACCTTCCAGACAATCGGCGGTCGTGCCCAGAGAGGAACTGGGATACAGCTCAACCGTTACCTTGCCGCCGGATTTTTCCTCAACCAGCTCCTTGAACTTCTCGCCGGCAAAATAGGTGGTATCCGTGGTGCCCGCGCTGAGGTGAACCTTGATCGTATAGCTGTCCGCGCTGCCGGAAGCATCGCCGGAACCGCTGCCAGAACCGCCGGAGCCGCTGCCGCAGGCGGCCAGGGTCAGTACCATCGCAAGAGACAGAAAAAGCGTGATGAATTTTTTCATGATGAGGTCCCTTTCTCATTGTTTGTCCAGGCGATTGCGCCTGATCCGGTTTTCAATATGCAATGAAGGGACCGCGTACGCGGTCCCTTCCGGCGAAGTTCGCCGGAAATCGACCGTCAGTTCTTGGTGTGAATGGCCCGTTTTTCCGCGTGTAGGGCGGCCTCCCGCATGGTTTCTGTCACGGTGGGGTGGGAATGGATGGTGCTGATCAGCTCGTCCAGCGTCGCTTCCAGGCGGATTGCCAGCGCGCCTTCGGCAATCAGGTCCGTCGCCCGTGGCCCGATGATGTGCATTCCCAGAACCTCGCCGTATTTCTTCCCGGCGATAATCTTCACAAGGCCCTCGCCGCCGTTGAGAATCAACGCCTTGCCGTTCGCGCTCATGGGGAACTTGCCCACTTTGTATTCCAGGCCCTTGGCCTTACACTGTTCTTCCGTCAGGCCCACCGAAGCGGCCTCTGGCTCCATATACACGCAGGTGGGGTTCGTGCTCTCGTCATAGACGGCGTTCCGGCCCATGATGTTCTCCGCGGCCACCTCGCCCATTGCGCTGGCCGTGTGGGCCAGCTGGGCGTATCCCTTCACACAGTCGCCAATGGCGTACACGCCGGAAACGGAGGTCTCCATCCGCTCGTTGACCAGGATGGCCCCCTTTTCCGCCTTGACGCCGCCGGCTTCCAGCTTCAGCGAAGCGGTGTTCGCCCGGCGGCCTACGGCCACCAGCACCTTTTCCGCCTCAAAGGAAACCGTTTTGCCGGTTTTGTCCTTACAGACCACCTTCGCCCCCACCGGAGACGCCTCCACGGACTGCACCGGACATTCCAGCTGGAAGTCCATGCCCATTTTTTTCATGTGGGCCACGCCCACGGCCGTCAAATCGCCGTCCAGCATCGGAAGCATATGGTCCATCGCTTCCACAACCGTGATCTTCGTCCCGAAGGCCGCGTAGGCGCAGGCCAGCTCCAGGCCGATCACGCCGCCGCCGATGACCACCATCGATGCAGGCAGTTTTTCCAGGGACAGCGCGCCGGTGGAGTCGATGCAGTTCGGGTTTTCTTTCAGTCCGGGAATCGGGGGGGCCGCGTTCATGGAACCCGCCGCCAGAATGATTTTATCCGCCGCCAGGTCCTCCGTTTTGCCGTCCGGCTTCTGCACCCGCAGCTTGCGGGGGGCGGTGAAAAAGGCTTCGCCGTCCACCTTCCGGACCTTGTTCATCTTCAGCAGGGCCTGCACGCCGCCGGTCAGCTTCTTGGAGATGTCGTTCTTGTGCCGGATCACCTGGGGGAAGTCCAGCTCCACCCCCGTGACCTTCACGCCGATTTCCGCACCCTGACGCTTGATGTCCTCCATCAGCTCCGCGCTGTGAAGCAGGCATTTGGTGGGGATACAGCCGATGTTCAGGCAGGTGCCGCCCAAATGCTCCCGTTCCACCAGGGTGACGTCCGCCCCCAGCTGCGCGGCGCGAATCGCCGCCACATATCCGCCGGGGCCGCCGCCAACAACTACTACCTTCATTTCTTCGGTTCCTCCCCTTAGACCAGAATCATTTCGGGATGTTCAATGTAATACTGAATATCCTTGAAAATGCGGCCGCATTCCAGGCCGTCGATGATGCGGTGATCAAACGTCAGGAATACATTCATCTTATAGCGGGGGCCAATGGTTCCGTCCGGCAGAACGGCAGGCTTCTGCACGCAGCGGCCAAAACCGCAGATCGCCACCTGGGGCAGATTGATAATCGGCGTGCCGATGTCGATGGGGAACATACCGACGTTTGTGATGGTAAAGGTGCCGCCGGTCTGCTCCTCGGGCTTGAGCTGCTTGGACTTGGCGCGGGCGGCCAGGTCCTTCATTTTCGCGCTGATCTCCGGCACGCTGAGAACGTCCACGTTCCGCACAACGGGTACTACCAGACCGTCGTCCGCGCCCACCGCAACCGACAGATGGACGTGTTTATGCGAATACAGGGTGCTGCCGTCGAAGGTGGCGTTGGCCAGGGGATGTTTCGAGATGGTTTTTCCCAGCATCTTGCAGAGCAGGTCGTTCACCGTGATCTTGCAGCCCAGTATCTCTTGGTCCCCCACCAGCTTTTCCCGCAGGGCCAGCAGCTCGGTGGCGTCCACCTCGCAGACGCAGGTATTCTGCGCCGTCTGCTGGAGGCTGTTGAACATATTGCGGGCAATGGTCTTGCGGATGCCGGTCCAGGGCGTCTCGGTGATCTCGTCCTCCAGATCGGAGACCGGGGCCGCCGCAGGCGCAGCCTTCGGACGGCTCTTGTAAGCCTCTATATCCTTGGCAACGATCCGCAGCCCGTCCGGGCCGCCGGAGGGCGTCACATCGGCCAGATCAATTCCGGCTTCCTTCGCCAGCTTCTTGGCCAGGCCCGTCGCGCGGATTCTTCCCTTCACAGGGGCCGCCTCCGGGGCGGCGTTCGTATGTACGCAGGTGGGGCAATTTCTCGCGCAGCCCTTTTCCGCATCCTCCGCAGCGGAGACGCCGGACGCCGCAGGGCCGTCCGAATGGACCAGCTGGTCATACTGCGCTTTGGTGTCCGCTACATAGGCGATGGGCTTCCCCACCTGGACGGTCTCGCCCTCGGGGGCGGCGATGTGCAGATAACCGCCGCAGACGATTTCATATTCAATCGTGTTTTTCTCGTTTTCGTACTCCATGACCACCTGGCCCTTGGAGACCTGCTCGCCCTCGGCGGCGTTCCACTTGACGATGGTGCCTTCCACCATGGTCAAGCCTGCCCGGGGCATGGGGATTTCCGTCACGCCCGCTGCGGAAGCCGCAGGAGCTGCGGGAGCCGCCGCAGGCGTTTCCGCAGGAGCCGGGGCCGCCGCCGGGGCCGCCGTGCCGCCGCCCTTCACCAGCGCGTCATACTCCGCCTGGTCCTGGGCCAGATAGCCGATCAGCCCGCCCACCTGGACGGTCTCGCCCTCGGGGGCAACAATGTGCAGAATCCCGGAATCCAGGGCTTCACAGTCGATCATGCTCTTTTCGTTTTCGTACTCCATCAGCACGTCACCCTTGCGGACCTGGGAACCTTCCGCGGCCTTCCAATTGCTGATGGTGCCTTCCACCATCGTCAAACCCGCCCGGGGCATCACAATTTCAACACTCATATTTCCATACCGTTAAGATCGCTCTTAACCGGGTTCCTCCTTCCTCAATTACAGCATTCCCCGGATGGCCGTGCAGATCCTGGCGGCATCCGGAATGGAATAGTGCTCCATTGCGATGTTGTACGCTACCGGCACGTCCAGCGCGGCAATGCGGGTAACGGGACCGTCCAGCTCGTCATACAGCTCCTCCTGGAACAGAGCGGCCAGCTCTGCGCCGATGCCGGCGGTCTTGTTGCTCTCCTCCACCACCGCGACGCGGTGCGTCTTGCGGATGGAATTGTAAATGGTGTCCTTGTCCAGCGGGGCCAGCGTCCGGGGATCGATCACCTCCACGGAGACGCCCTCCTTCGCCAGCTCCTCGGCGGCGGCCAGCGCGCGGGGCACCATCAGGCCGACGGCAATCAGCGTCACGTCCGTGCCTTCCCGCTTCACGTCGGCCAGGCCCAGGGGGATGACGTAATCACTGTTGTACACGTCGTCGGCAATTTCCTGTTTCGACTGATAAAGCAGCTTCGGCTCGCAGAACAATACCGGGTTGTCCGAACGGATGGCGGCTTTCAGCAGGCCCTTTGCGTCATACGGGCAGGACGGCGTGACAATCGTCAGGCCGGGGGCGTGCATGAACAGACTCTCCACGCAGTTGGAGTGCTCGGGGCCCGCGCCGTTGGAGGAACCGGAGGCGTTGCGAATCACCAGCGGCAGGCGGTAAGCCGGACCGTGCATATATCTCCATTTTGCAACGCAGTGGAAAATTTCCGAGAAGGGAACCAGGGCAAAGTCCGAGTACATCAATTCCAGGACCGGACGCAGGCCCGTTTCCGCCGCGCCGATGGCCGCGCCGACCATGGCGGTTTCCGTAATGGGTGTGTTGCGGACACGCATTTCACCGAATTCCTCCAGCATACCGCGTGTAATGCCGAAAATGTTTCCGAACTGCGCGACATCTTCACCGAAAAGCATGACCTTTTCATCCCGGCGCATCTCCTCTTTCAGCGCGTCGCCAATGGCCTTTGCATACGTTACTTTCATATCCAGACCCTCCCTGTCAGACGTAAAGATTATCGAAGATTTCCTCGGGCTTCATCTCGGGAGCCGCTACGGCGTCCTCCACCGCGGCATTCATCTCCCGCTCGAAGGCTTCCGTCTGCTCTGCAATTTCGGCTTCCGTCAAAACGCCGTCTGCAATCAGCTTTGTTTCAAACAGCTTCAGGCTGTCCTTTTCATCCATGTACTTTTGGGTAACCGCCGCGTCGCGGTACGGGCACTGGTCGCCCTCGAAGTGGCCTTTCCAGCGGTAGTCCTTGCACTCGATGACCGCAGGGCCCCTGCCTTCCCGGACGTACTTCGTCATTTCGCTCGCCGCCTC
Organism: uncultured Oscillibacter sp.; assembly: GCA_910589315.1. Taxonomy (GTDB): domain Bacteria; phylum Bacillota; class Clostridia; order Oscillospirales; family Oscillospiraceae; genus Oscillibacter. The sequence continues at coordinate 32,849 of CAJUTB010000018.1, forward strand.
GTAAACGGCCAGGATGTCCGTGCCGTCCACCACCACGGAGGGCATTCCGTAACCCGCCGCACGGCCTGCGCCGGGGTTTTCAATCGCGCTGCTGAACTGCCGCGGAGTGGAAATGGCAAACTGGTTGTCGTCGCAGACAAACAGCACCGGCAGTTTCCATGCGGAGGCCAGGCACATCGCCTCGTGGACCGGGCCGCGGCTGGCCGTGCCGTCGCCGTAGAAGAAATAGGACACGTTGTCCCGCTTTTCCGCGGCAATCGTCAACGCCGCGCCGACGGACACGCCGGCGTCCGCGCCCAGGGTGCCGGAGAAGCCCACCACGCCGTCCTCAAACCGGCCCAGGTGGTTCGCGCCGCCGCGGCCGCCGGCGTTACCGGTGGTCTTCGCCAGCAGCTCGCCGAAGAACGCGTCCAGCGGCTCGCCCAGGATGTGGAAGATGCCCAGGGGCCGGTGTCCCAGCTTGAAGTAGTCGCCCGCTTTGCGGGTCGCCAGAACGCCGACGTAAGAGGCTTCCTGGCCCATGCCGCTGTGAATATGTCCGGGCACAATGCCCTGCGCATAGATTTCCACCATCTTTTGCTCCAGCATCCGCGCTTTGAGCAGCTCCGAATGAAGCTGCCGCAGAAAATCCTTTTCGTACTGCATAGTTACCTCCATAATTGAAAAATTGGTGTTTGCCAACAGGGACTCCTTACAATTGGATGGGCGTGAAAACCGGGACGCCCCGGTCCGGGTCGATGCCGCGGCTCATGCGGATACCCTCAAACTCCCCGATCACCAGCTCCACGGTGGCAAGGACCAGGTTGCCCACGTTGAGATGTCCGCCGAATTCCTTGCCGTTTTCATCGGCAAAGGCGGCGTGGATGTGCAGGGAGGGTTTTCCGTCGGCCTCTGTGCAAATGATGCCGTTCATGGCGATCAGCTCGATGGGGCAGGGCAGTTCAATCGGGTCGCCGTAACCGTAGTAGCCCGGCCGGTCCGGGATCTCCGTGGGATCGAAGTAGCTGCATCCCCGCAGGCTGCCCACGCCTGTGAGAATCGCGCCGTTTCCGATGTGATGTTCCTCGCAGAATGTTTGCAGGCTCTGCATCACATCCTCGCCGGGTTCCAGCCGGATTGCATGGACCTTTTTCAAGGTCCCCGCCGCTGCTTTCATGTTGCATACCTCCTGTTTTTTATCGCTGCGCCGCCTTCCGGGCGGTCTGGACATGGGACAAGTTCTTATATGCCTATATTATTTGTTATACTTGTATTATAAGTTTATGTATTTTTTAAGCACCCACAATCGTTTTGCAGTCGGGTGCCTAAAAACTATAAGTCTCGAAACATGGTTTTCTGGGACATCAAAATGTCCTCCAGCAAAATCCGGCGCATTAAATTGGGTTTTCCCTCAAGAATCGACCGCAGCATATTCCGGTGATCCTGAAGCAGACTTTCCGACGGTACCGGGGCCATGCGGTGAACCTCCTGGACATAGTGCAGGAAAAAGTCCTGATAGGGTTCCATCGCCCCGCTGATAAACTGGTTTCCGCAATGGTTGATAATCGCCATGTGAAACTGAAAATCGTACAGGTCCAGATTCTCTGCGCTCTCCGGCCCTCTCGTTTCCAGGTCCCGCATGGCCGCCGTCACGGCGGCGATCCGCTCCTCGTTGAGATTGGCTATCAGCAGGTCCACCGCCTTAAACTCAATGGCCTTCCGGAACTCTGTAAACTGTATGAAGGCTTCCTCTGAAATATCGCTCTTTTCATAAGGAATCACATCCTGGCGGTTTTTCGGGGCCTTGACGATGGAACCCACTCCCTGCCGGGTGATGATCAAATCATTTGCCTGGAGTTTGTGCAGAGCCGCACGCACGCTGACGCGGCTGGCCTCAAACATTTCGCAAAGCTGTTTTTCCGACGGGAGCTTTTGTCCCACGCCCCACCGTCCGTCTGAAATTCTCTCTAAAATCTTATTGTAAATTTCATCGCTGATCAGGAGCTTTCCTTCGATATAATCCATAAATTTTCCCTATCTGTTTACTCTCTATTTGTGAGATTCAGTATAGCATTTTCACGGCAGAGGATTCAATAGCCTTTTTCCACATTTTTTGCCCTGATTTTTGTGGATTATACCATCCCGCAAAAACCGCACCCCCGAAACGCCTGGAAATCCGGATTTTTCCCGGCGGACGGGGTTGAATCTTTCGCCGTTTCCTCTCTTTTTAACGGCAATGATTTGACGGAATGAGAAAAATTTGTTAAAATGGGGAAAGATATCCTCTGGAATTGAAAAAGGAGCGATGTAACAGCATGAAACATCTCATTCGATCCATCCTGAGCTGCGCGCTTTGCTGCGCAATTTTATTGAGTACCCTTCCCGCCGCTTTGGCCGCCGACCTGCCAGACGACTTCTGGGCCAAAGAGGACATCCAGCGGTGCATGGACCTCGGTTATTTCTACGCGGAAAGCGACGGCAGCTTCGGCGTGGGCAAAGAGGTCACGCGGGCGGAATGCGCAGCCCTGATCTGCCGCTTTTTCGGCTGGAAGCCCACCGTCCCCGCAAACCAGGTATTTGAGGATGTCTCCACAGACGCCTGGTATGCCGGAGCTGTGGAGACCGCGCTCCGCCAGGGAGCCGTTGCGGCCATCGGGGAGACCTTCCGCCCCAACGAGAGCATTACCCGCGAGGACATGGCCGTGATGCTGGTCCGGGCCTTAGGCTATGGAGCTTTTGCCGGGCTTGCCCAGCAGCTGCGCAAAACCTTCCCGGATATCAAGTCCAACGCGGGCTATATCTCCATCGTCTACGGTCTTGGCCTCATGGACGGAACCACCGCCTCCACCTTTTCCCCGAAGGACCCCGTCACTCGGGAACAGGCGGCGGTCATCCTCATGCGGATGCATGAAAAACTCCGGGAGGCGTCCCCCAGCCGCTCCGGTATCATCTCCTCCACCAAGAACCTGCCCGACCTCACGGGGTTTGAAGCCGTGGCAATTTCCGCCTACCGCCTGACCTACAACGGCCTTCCCCAGCTGACGCCGAACATGGAGGCGGACGAGGCCGCCCTTGCCCGCGATGCGGCCAGGACCGCCGGAACACCCCAGCTGCTGCATGTAGCCGGCGGCGCGTACCAGTTCCGGGAGGGCAACGCGGCGGACCTTGCCGCCGTGCTGCTGGAAGCCGTGGGGGCGGAGGATTACGACGGCGTTTTTCTGGAAATCTCCGGCCTGACCTCCACGCCCCAGCGCAAGGAGCTGACTGCGGCGGCAGAGCTTCTGCGGGCGGGTCTTGGCAGCGGACTGCTCTATATTGCAGCGGAAGCCCCCTCCTGGGAGGGCCGGCTTCCCGGCTACGACTACGCGGCTCTGGGCGAGATCGCGGACCGTCTGGTTTTGACGGTGGAATCTCCTGTGGAAACCATCGGGGACCTGACCGCCGCGCCCCGGGAACCCTTGGAGGAAACCTATTACAGCCTCAGCCGGATGCGGGGCCTGGTGGACGCGGGTAAGCTGTCGCTCATGATCACCTCCACCGGTTCCGCCTGGGGCGATGGCATTCGCGGCGAACCGCTGACGGGCGATGAAATCGAGTCGCTTCTGGCGGACCGCCATACCCACGGCTATTATTCCAGCCGGTATGCCTGCGCTTATCTGGAAGGCGAGTGGATGGATACGCCGGTCACGGTGTGGTATCTGAATGGTCAGGCCATTGCCGAACGCACGCAGCTGGGGCGGCTGTTCAACGTGGAACAGCTCTGCGTCCGGGAGCTTGATCAGTCGCTTCCGGAACTGATCGAGTCCCTTCCCTGACGGAAAAAACGGGCGCGGATGCGCCCGTTTTTTTGCCCCGGCGCGGTTCCGCCGTGGAAGCGGCGGGAGGGAAGCCCTTTTGTTTTCACAGATTTTGTCTTGAAAACACGGCGTTTCTCTGGTATAGTATATGGAATTATTGGAAACCGGCCGGGAGGTGGAGAAATGTACCTTAAAGCGTTGGAAATTCAGGGATTCAAGTCGTTCCCAGACAAAACCGTCCTGAATTTTGCGGAGGACGTGACGGCCATCGTCGGCCCTAACGGGTCCGGCAAGTCCAACCTCTCCGACGCTCTCCGCTGGGTCATGGGCGAACAGAGCGCGAAGGGCCTCCGGGGCGCGAAAATGGAGGATGTGATCTTCGGCGGCACAGAGAAGCGGGGGCCGGTGGGCTTCGCCCAGGTGACGCTGGTGCTGGACAACACAGAGCACATCTTCCCCGCCATGGAGGAGGCGGAAATTTCCGTCACCCGCCGCTACTACCGCAGCGGGGAGAGCGAATATTATATTAACCGCCAGTCCGTCCGCCTGCGGGATGTGACCGACCTGTTTTTAGACACCGGCCTGGGCCGGGAGGGCTATTCCATGATTGGCCAGGGCAAGATTGACGAGATCCTCTCCACCCGCAGCAGCGAACGCCGGGAGGTATTCGAGGAAGCGGCGGGTATCTCCCGTTTCCGCCACCGCAAGGAGGAATCCCAGCGCAAGCTGGAACGAACTCAGGAAAATCTGGTCCGCATCAACGACAAAATTGCGGAACTGGAACTGCAAGTCGGACCGCTGCGGGATCAGTCCGAGAAGGCGAAAAAATACCTCATTCTCCGGGACGAGCTGCGGCTTCTGGAAATCTCCGTATGGCTGGAAAACCTGGACGAGCTGAAAGCCGCGGCGCGCCAGACCGAACTGGACTTCCACGCGGCAGAGGCCGCCCGGGACGAGGCCAGGGGCGCGCTGGACGCCCTCTATACCGAGGGCGAGCAGATCAGCGAACAGATGCGGGAGAAGGATATGGAGGCCGAGCGCGTCCGGAAGGAAGCGGCTGAATTGGACGCGCAGGTAAAGGAACACGCCTCCGCTGTGGCAGTGCAGGAAAGCAACATCGCCCACAACCGGGAGAACATCCAGCGCGCCCAGAAGGAACTGGTAGAAAGCGACAGCCGGGCCGGCGCCCTTGCGAAGCAGGCCGCCGAACAGGAGGCCCACGCCGCCGCGCTGGAAAACCGGCTGCAACAGTTAAACGCGGACCTGGACGCGCTGATGGGGCGGGCCAGAGAGGCCGCCGCCCAGGCGGACGGACGGCAGTCGGAGGCGGAATCCCTGCGGGCCAAGGAGGCCCTTTCCGCCGCCGCCGCCGCGGACGCCCGTACGGAAGCCGCCGCCCTCTCGGCGGAAACCGGCCAGCTGGAAGCCCGGAAAACCGGCCTGGAGTCCAGCCGCGCCGCCCTGGAAGTCCAGCGGCAGGAAACGGAGGCGTCCGCCAGGAAAACCCGCCGTGCCCTGGAAAACGCCCAGGAGGATGCTCAGGCCGCCGCCAACGTCATTGCGGGCCACAGCCTGCGGATGGAGGAGCGGGAACGCCGGGCCGCCGCCGCGACGGAACGCCGGATGAAACTGACCATGGACGCAGGCGCGCTGGAAAACCGCATCCGGCTCCTGACGGAAATGGAGCGGGAATATGAGGGCTTTTCCAAGGCGGTGAAGCTGGTTTGTCAAAACCGCCTGCAAGGGGTTCACGGCCCGGTTGCGGGCCTGATCAAAACCCAGGCGCAATATAGCCTGGCCATCGAAATCGCGCTGGGCGCGGGCCTGCAAAACATTGTCGTTGACCGGGAGGAAGACGCCAAGGCGGCCATCCATTTCCTCAAACGCCGGGAGGCCGGGCGGGCAACGTTTTTGCCCCTGACCGCCATCCGGGGCGAGGAGCTGCGCCCGAACGGCGTGGAGAACGAACCGGGTTTCGTGGGGATTGCCTCCCGCCTGATTCGCTTTGATGAACGCTACCGGAACATTTTCCAAAATCTGCTGGGCCGCACCGTGGTCGTGGAGGACTTGGACGACGGCATTTCCATTGCCCGGAAGTATCGCAACGCCTTCCGCATCGTGACCCTGGACGGGCAGGTCATCAACCGGGGCGGTTCCATGACGGGCGGTTCCACCTCCCGCAGCGCGGGGGTGTTAAGCCGTGGGGCAGAGCTGGAAACCCTTCACGGAAAATACGCCGCCATGCAGGAGGCGTTGAACGACGCAAAGCAAAAGGAAGACACCCTTCAGCGGGAGCTGTCCGCCGCCCGCTATGAGCTGGAAACGGCAGAGGCCCAGCGGCGGCAGGCGGAAGACGAGGTTCTGCGTCTGGAAGGCGAGAAGAATCACTACGTTTTGCAGCTGCAAGCCTTGCAGGCAAATTGGGAAGCCTCCTCCTCCGAGCTGGCCGCGCTGACAGACCGCCTGGAGTCCAACGCCCGCCGGAGGGCGGAAATTGAAGCGCAAATTTCCCAGCAGGAGTCCCAGGCGGCGGCATACCGGACCCAGGCCGCCAAGGCGTTGAGCGGCCAGTCTGCGCTGCTGGACCGGGCCGGGGCGTTGTCGGAGGAAGTGACGGGCAAAAAGGAGGCCCTCGCCGCGCTGAACGCCGAGCGGGAGGCCACCTTCCAGCGTGCGGGAGACCTGCGCCGTCTGGCGGAGGACCTGACCGGAAACCGGGAGCAAAAGGAAGAAACGCTCCAATCGTACCAGTTGAGCATTGACGCGGCCAAGCGGGAGATCACCCGTCACGAGGAGGCCGCGGCGGCTCTGGAATGGAGAGGCCAGGCGTGCCGGGAGCATTTGTCGGTATTGAACGACGAAAAAATAGCCCTGGAGGCCCAGCGCACCGCCAAAAACAAGGCCAGTCAGGAAATGAACGAGAACCTTTTGAACCTGGAGCGTTCCGCTTCCCGGCTGGAACAGAAGCTGGCGGCGTCGGCCCTGGAGGAAAAGCAGATTATCGACCGGCTGTGGGAACACTACGAATTGAGCCGCAGCGACGCGGCAGCCCAGCGGATAGAGCTGGAAAGCGTGCCGAAGGCCGTCCGGCGCATTGGCGAGCTGAAGCGGGACATCTCCGCTCTGGGTACGCCGAACCTGGGGGCCATTGAGGAATTTGAGCGGGTAAACGCCCGCTACACCTACCTGACGGACCAGCGCAACGACGTGGAAACCGCCAGGAAGGAACTGGAAGGAATCATCGAGGACATCACCGGCGAAATGACCCGGATTTTTGCGGAGCAGTTCCATCTGCTGTCCGAGAGCTTTCAGGCCACGTTTACCGAGATGTTCGGCGGCGGCGAGGCGCGTCTGGAGCTGGAGGACGAGGCCGACATCCTCAACTGCGGCATTGAGATCAAGGCCCAGCCGCCGGGCAAGACGCTGAAAACCATCTCCCTCCTTTCCGGCGGGGAAAAGGCATTCGTGGCCATCGCGCTGTATTTTTCGATTTTGAAGGTCCATCCGACGCCCTTCTGCGTGATGGACGAGATTGAGGCGGCTCTGGACGACGTAAACGTAACCCGCTACGCCCGCTATATGCGGCAGCTGGCGGGGAAGACGCAGTTTATTGTCATCACCCACCGCCGGGGCACCATGGAGGAAGCCGACGTGCTGTACGGCGTGACAATGCAGGAGCGGGGCGTGAGCAAAATTCTGACAATCAACCTGAACGACATGGCGAAGGAACTGGGCGTGGAGTAAACGCCGGAGGGAGGGTGAACTATGAGCCTGAAACAAAAAGAACGCGTTACCACCGTAATTATTTTAATCGGTGTGCTTCTTAGCTGCGGAGGTGCGTATGCGGACTTGGGGATTCCTCTTATCTGTGCAGGCGCTATGCTTGTAGCTGCCGGCATTTTCCTGGTCTACCGTTGGAAACGCTGTCCTTACTGCGGCGGCTGGTTAGGCCGGGACGCCGTTCCGCAGTTCTGCCCGAACTGCGGCGCGCAGATTGACCCCGACGCCAAACCGGACAAATAAGAGAAATGGAGAAATTTCCATGAATTCAAATCTCAAGGCTTGCACTTGCATCGTTCTGACGGTAGCCGGGCTGTTTCTGGTTGGTTTCGGAAAGAATGCATATCCCCCGAACCGTCTCCTCACGGTTCCTGGTACGCTGCTGATCGTAGCGAGTCTTGCTCTGATTTGTATGTGGACCCGCAGCATCTTTTGGATCAGATGTCCCCACTGCGGAAAAGAGTCGGAACAAACCTTTGGGGCGCGGAAATTCTGCCCTTACTGCGGGAAACCATTCATTGGAAGCGAGAAAGAACCGCCCCCAGCCGAAAAATGAAACCGGAGGTATGAAACCATGGGCTTTTTTGACAAACTGAAAAAAATTACAACCAATCTGTTCTCCACCTTCACGGAGGCGGACGAGGCGTTTTTCGAGGAACTGGAGGAAACGCTCATCCTGGCGGACCTGGGCATGGAAACCGCCATCGAGACGGTGGAAAAGCTGCGGGAGAAAGTCCGCAAAGAAAAGCTGCGGGACCAGGAGGAGGTCAAGGCCGCCCTGCGGGAAGTCCTGGCGGCGGAGCTGGACGTGGGCACCACCGAGCTCAACGTGTCCACCTCTCCTTGTGTGTTCCTGTTTATCGGCGTGAACGGCGTGGGCAAAACCACTTCCATCGGCAAGCTGGCCCGCCTGCTGATGATGGGCGGCAAACGGGTGATGCTCTGCGCGGCGGATACGTTCCGTGCGGCGGCGGCGGACCAGCTGCAAATCTGGGCGGAACGGGCCGGATGCGAGATCGTGCGCCAGCACGAGGGCGCGGACCCCGGCGCGGTGCTGTTCGACGCCTTGCAGGCCGCCAAGGCCCGGGGGGTGGACGTGGTGCTGTGCGACACCGCCGGACGCCTGCACAACAAGGCAAACCTTATGGCGGAGCTGGCAAAGCTGTCGAAGATCATCGACCGGGAGTGCCCCGGCGCGGCCCGGGAAACGCTGCTGGTACTGGACGCCACCACCGGGCAGAACGGTCTGACCCAGGCCCGGACCTTCAAAGAGGCGGCGGGCTTGACGGGCATCGTTCTGACCAAGCTGGACGGCACCGCAAAGGGCGGCATCGCCATTGCGATCGCCAAGGAGCTGGGCGTACCGGTGAAGCTGGCGGGCGTCGGCGAGGGCATCGACGACCTGCGGCCCTTTGACTCGGAGGAATACGCCCAGGCGATTATCTGAAAAAGAAATGAAACAACCTCTTGGAAAACGAAAGAAGGATTGATATAATATGGTACGAGAAGACGGCCGGGCGGCAGGCGAACTGCGCCCCGTTAAAATCACAACGGATTTCATCAAATTCGCGGAAGGAAGCTGCCTGATTGAATGCGGCGACACCAAGGTTTTGTGCTGCGCCAGCGTGGAGGACCGGGTCCCGCCCCATGTCCCCTACGGCGAGGGCTGGGTGACGGCGGAATACTCCATGCTGCCCCGGGCCAACCGGGAGCGGAGCCGCCGGGACGTGGCAAAGCTGAAATTGTCCCCCAGGAGCGCGGAAATCCAGCGTTTGATCGGGCGGTCCCTTCGGGCGGCGGTGGACCTGAAAAAGCTGGGCGAGCGCTGCATTACGATTGACTGCGATGTCCTGCAAGGCGACGGCGGAACCCGCACGGCGTCGGTCACGGGCGGTTTTGTCGCCCTGGCTCTGGCCTGCCGGAGACTGGTGGAGGACGGCGAACTGGCCGCCACGCCCATCCGCCACTACGTCACCGGCGTTTCCGCCGGAATCGTGGACGACACGGCCTTGCTGGACCTGCGGTACAGCGAGGACAGCCGCGCCCAGGTGGACCTCAACTGCGTGATGAACGAGCTGGGCGAGCTGATCGAGGTGCAGGGCACCGGCGAGGGCCGGTCCTTTACGCCGGTAGAACAGCAGGAGCTGGTCCGCCTCTGCCTGAAGGGCGGCAAAGAACTGCTGGCGGCCCAAAAAGAAGCCTTGGGAGGAAATTACTGATGGCGGAAAAATTTGTACTCGCCACCCACAACCCGAAGAAGCTGGAGGAACTGCGGGACATTCTCTCCGGCCTGGGCGTGGAAGTGGTAAACCCCGCCGGTGTGGGCGTTGATATCGAAGTGGAAGAAACTGGAACGACCTTTGCGGAAAACGCGATGCTGAAGGCCCAGGCCATCAGCGCGGCGGCGAAGCTGCCCGCCATCGCGGACGACTCCGGCCTCTGCGTGGACGCGCTGAACGGCGGTCCCGGCGTATACTCAGCCCGCTACGGCGGCGAGGGCCTGGACGACCGCGCCCGGTGTATGCTGCTGCTGAACAACATGCGCGGGCAAACCACACGGGCGGCGCATTTCGCCTGCGCGATTGCCTGCGTGTTCCCGGACGGCGAAACGCTGACGGCGGAGGGCCGCTGTGACGGCGCGATTTCCTTCGCGCCCATCGGAACCGGCGGATTTGGCTACGACCCGGTGTTTCTGGTGCCGGACAAGGGAAAAACCTTCGGCCAGCTGACGCCGGAGGAAAAGCACGCCATTTCCCACCGGGGCAAAGCCTTGAAGGAATTCGCGGAAAAACTTGCAGCAAAATTGGGCGGGTAAGCGTCTAAAAGGAACAGGAACTAAAGGCCGCCGGTTGTCTGAAACGCCGGAACCCGGATAAGACGAAGCTGGAAACGAATAGGAGGAAACGCCCATGTTTCAATACGATGCAGACTCTGACGCCTATCTGGCGGAACGCAATGGGGTTCTATTTCTTTGCGAGGAGCCGTCAGGCGAGCTGGAACGGTTTGCAGAAGCTCTAGCGGCCTGTTATGAACGCCGCCGGTCTGATATTGCGCGGCATATGCTGCCCAGACTGACCAGGATTTATGGAGACCTGTCCGCCGGACAGCTCATGGCCGCCCTGGGAAAACCACAAATTGACTTGGACAGAAATGTTATTACCTACCTGGAGCATACATTGGATGATGTCCACATCTTCGAGGTGGAATTCCAGGGAATGCTGGAAGAATTCTTATACGTTTCCATAGATGGATGAAACGCTTAAATCTCAAAAAGAAAGGTTAGGCGGAAGAACGCTTCCGCCGGTGACGCAATGGATTTGACAAGCGCACAGCGCGCCCAGCTGCGGGCGTTGGCCAACGGAATCGACACCATTTTGCAGATCGGCAAGGACGGCCTTGGCGAAAATCTCGTGCAGCAGGCGGACGACGCCCTGGAAGCCCGGGAGCTGATCAAGGGCCGGGTCCTGGACAACAACCTGGAATACGACGCCCGCACCGCCGCGCAAGCCCTGGCCAAGGCGACCCGGAGCGAGGTGGTGCAGGTGATCGGGAGCAAGTTCGTGCTGTACCGGGAGAGCCATTCCAAGCCCCGTGAAAAACGCATCGAACTGAAAAAGCCAAAAAAAGGCAGGGGCTGAGGGTATGAAAATCGGCGTATACGGCGGCACCTTCAATCCGCCGCATCTGGGACATATTACCGCGGCGCGGGCCGTATTCGAGCTGCTGAAGCTGGACAAACTTCTTTTAATACCCGCAGGCGACCCGCCCCACAAGCAGTTGCCGGAAGGCGCGCCGTCGAAGGAACAGCGTCTGCGTCTGGCCCGCTATGCGGCGGACGCGCTGAACCTGGGAGACCGGGCGGAAGTGCTGGACCTGGAACTGTGCCGCACCGGCAAGAGCTACACCGCAGACACCCTCGCCCAGCTCCACAGACAGTACCCGGAAAGCGAATTCTGGCTTCTGATGGGAACGGATATGTTTTTAACGCTCCAAGCCTGGCACGAGCCGGAACGGGTTTTGTCCCTGGCGGGCGTGGCGGCCTTTGGCCGCACGGAAGCCGACACGGAAGAACTGTTCTCCGTTCAGCGAAGCTGCCTGTATAAAACCTACCCCCAGGCGCGGATCTTCACGCTGACCATTCCCGGCGTGGTCGACGTTTCGTCCACAGAGCTGCGGGACCGCCTCGCAAAAGGCGAGGGCGGCAGCCTCCTCCCCCCCGCCGTATACGGCCGCATCCTCCGCGAAGGACTTTACGGCACACACGCAGACCTGAAGCGGCTGACGCTGGAACAGCTGCGGCCGGCGGCCCTCTCCTACCTGAAATACAAGCGGATTCCCCATGTCCTGGGTACGGAACAGGAGGCCATCCGTCTGGCGGAACGCTGGGGCGGGGACGTGGAAAAGGCCCGCCGGGCCGCCCTTCTCCACGACTGCACCAAAAAACTGGACATGGCTCGGCAAAAAGAGCTCTGCAAACAATACGGAATCGCGCTGGACCCGCTGGAGCAGGAGGCCCTGAAACTCCTGCACGCCAAAACCGGCGCGGCTGTGGCGGAGGACGTGTTCGGCACGGATCCGGAAATCACCAACGCCATCCGCTGGCACACGACGGGCCGGGCCAACATGACCCTTCTGGAAAAAATTATCTATCTGGCGGATTACATCGAGCCGAACCGGGATTTCCCCGGCCTGCCGGAGCTGCGCCGGATTTGCTACGAGGATTTGGACGCGGGCCTGCTGCGGGGCCTGGAAATGACCATCGCGGAAATGGAGGAACGGGGGAACCCCGTACACCGCGCCACGTTGGAGGCGCGGGACGCATTGAAAGGATAAGACGACGGTGAAAAAAGAAAGCGGAAAACGTCTTGCAGGCGGGACGCCCAGCGCGCCCGACCCGCTCAAACCCAAGAAGTCGCGCCGTCTCACCTGGCAGCAGATCGTTTTGATCGTGCTGGTGGTGGTTCTGGCGTTGGCGTTAATCGGGACGCTCATTTGGCGGAACTTGTTTGTAAAACCGGAGCTTCCGAACCGGACGCCGGACCCGAATCCATCCCAAACCGGCGACACCCTGCCAAAAGAACCGGAAATCGACTACGGCGACGGCGTCCGCCCCCGTGCGGACGGCGAGCGCAAAAGCGCGGATTACTACACAATTCTCATCATTGGCCGAGACACCGGCGGCGGCGGCCTGACGGATACGATTCTGCTGGCGAGCTACGACGTGACGAACCAGAAGGCTTCCGTCATGTCGATTCCACGGGACACCATGGTCAACGTTCCCTGGGACATCAAAAAGATCAACGGCGTTTATAACTATTACGGCGGCGGTGAGAAAGGCATCCAGCATCTGTACAAGGAGATTTCCCAGCTGGTGGGCTTTGAGCCAGACTGGAAAGTAGTCGTCGAATGGGATGCCGTGGGCGAGATCGTGGACGCCATGGGCGGCGTGTATTTCGACGTGCCCCGCAACATGAACTATGACGACCCCCTGCAAGACCTCCACATCCATCAGACAGAAGGCTACCGCCTCCTGACGGGCGACGACGCCATGCAGGTCCTCCGCTACCGGCACGACAACCGGAAAAACGGCTTGATGCCCGGTTATCCCGAGGGCGATCTGGGACGGGTCAAAACCCAGCAGGCGTTTCTCAAGGCCATGCTGGAGCAGCTCCTGCAAGTGAAAAACATGACCAAAATCGGGAACTTTATCACGGTTTTTCAGAACAATGTGGAGACCGATCTCTCCTTCCAGAACATTCTGTGGTTTGCCCAGCAGGCGGTTTTCGGCGGCCTTGGCGTGGACAATGTGAACTTTGTCACCATGCCCAACTATGTCAAGGACGTATACAGCCGCACGACGGACCGTTCCTCCGGCGGCCGGTACACCACACAAAATTACGTGCTCCCCAATGCAAAGCAGCTCCTGGAGTTGGTAAACAACGATCTTAGCCCCTTTAAGGAAACCTTTACCATGTCCGACCTGGACATTATGTCGGTGAATTCCGACGGAAGCATTCGCTCCTCGACGGGCTATGTGGAGGACAAGGCCGCGGCGGCCCCGCCGGTTCGCGTGACCAAGCCCTCGGAGGAAGAAGAATCGCCGGAGGAGGAAGATCCCAACAATCCCTCTGAGGAAAACCCGGACGATCCGAACATGCTTCCGGCGGACCCGGACGCTACGAATCCCGACGGCGGCACGTCTCCCGGCGGCTCCACGCCGGACAGCCCGAACACCAGTAATCCGAGCAATCCAAGCGCGCCAGATAATCCCGGCACAACGCCCCCGGTTGTAACGCCGCCGGAGGACCCCAATCCCGACGTCCCCCCGCAGGTGACGCCGGACCCCGGCGGCTCCACAGACCCGGTCGCGCCGCCGCCGGAACAGACTCCGGAACCTCCCCCAGAACCGGAAACCCCCATCGACCCAGGCATTATCTTCATCGAACCGCCGCCGGAATAAGCGGCAGCACATAATAGAAAGCGAGGAATGAGCATGACCCCGAAAGAGTTGGCAATTATCGCGGCGAAAGCCCTGGACGGCAAGAAGGGCAAGGAAATTTCGGCCATTGAGATCACAGACCTTACCACCCTGGCGGACTACTTCGTCATCGCCACCGGTTCTTCCAACACGCAGATCAACGCCCTGTGTGACGCGGTGGAAAAGGAGATGAAGGAACAGGGCGGCGAAGTCCCCCTCCACCGGGAGGGCCACCGGGACGGCACCTGGGTTCTTCTGGACTACGGCTGCGTCGCCGTCCATGTGTTTTCCCAGGAGGCCCGGGAGTTCTACTCCCTGGAACGCCTCTGGTCGGACGGAAAGAAGCTGGACCTGAGCGGCGTGCTGACCGCCGGCAGCGCAGCGGATGCGTAAGAAAAAAGAAAAAGGGGAGGACCGGTCATGCAACTGAAAACAGACATCGAAATTGCTCAGGCCTGCAAGCTCAAGCCCATCACGGAAATCGCGCAGGCGGCTGGAGTAAGCCCGGAATATCTGGAACTATACGGAAATTACAAGGCCAAGATCGACAGCCGCCTTCTGAAAGAGAGTTCCCGGAAGGACGGCAAGCTGATTCTAGTGACGGCCATCAACCCCACCCCCGCCGGCGAGGGCAAGACCACAACCACGGTGGGCCTTGCGGACGCCCTGCGGCGTCTGGGCAAAAACGCGCTGGTGGCCCTTCGGGAACCGTCTCTGGGGCCGGTGTTCGGCGTCAAGGGCGGCGCGGCGGGCGGCGGCTACGCGCAGGTCGTGCCCATGGAGGACATCAACCTGCACTTCACCGGCGATTTCCACGCCATCGGCGCGGCAAACAACCTTCTGGCGGCGATGCTGGACAATCACATCCAGCAGGGCAACGCCTTGGGGATTGACGTCAAAAAAATCACCTGGAAACGCTGCGTGGACATGAACGACCGCCAGCTGCGGAACATTGTGGACGGCTTGGGCGGACGGATGCAGGGCGTGCCGCGGGAGGACGGTTTTGACATCACGGTAGCCAGCGAGATTATGGCGGTTTTGTGCCTGTCGATGGACATTCTGGACCTGAAAGCCCGCCTGGGCCGGATGGTTGTGGGCTATACCTATGACGGCAAGCCGGTGACGGCCCACGACCTGAAAGCGGAAGGGGCCATGGCCGCGCTGCTGAAAGACGCGCTCAAGCCGAATCTGGTCCAGACGCTGGAAGGCACTCCCGCCTTTATCCACGGCGGTCCCTTTGCCAACATCGCTCACGGCTGCAACAGCGTTATGGCGACGCGGCTTGCATTGAAGCTGGCGGATTACGCCGTGACGGAGGCGGGCTTCGGCGCGGACCTGGGCGCGGAAAAATTCCTGGATATCAAGTGCCGCCTGGCGAATCTGCGGCCGGACGCCGTGGTGGTTGTGGCGACGGTCCGGGCGTTGAAAAATCACGGCGGCGTTGCAAAGGCGAATTTGAACGAAGAAAATCTGGAAGCCCTGGAGCGCGGCCTCCCCAATCTGCTTCAGCACATTGAGAACATCACGAAGGTATACGGCCTGCCCTGCGTGGCGGCGATCAACGCTTTCCCCACGGATACCCCGGCAGAACTGGAACTGGTGGAGCGCAAGTGCCGGGAACTGGGGGTAAACGTGGCGTTGAGCGAGGTCTGGGCGAAGGGCGGAGCCGGCGGCGAAGCCCTGGCGAAGGAGGTGCTCGCGCTCTGCGAGCAGCCGAACAGCTTCCGCTTTGCCTACGACACAAACGCCAGCATCCCGGAGAAGCTGAACGCCATTTCGCAGAAAGTCTATCACGCGGACGGCGCGGTCCTGACGCCTGCGGCGCAAAAGCAGCTTGCAGAGCTGGAATCGCTGGGCTTCGGCAGCCTGCCGGTGTGCATGGCAAAAACGCAGTACAGCTTTTCCGATGACCCGGCGAAGCTCGGCGCGCCGAGAGGCTTCACCATCACGGTCCGAAACCTGAAGGTTTCGGCGGGCGCGGGTTTCCTCGTTGCCCTGACGGGCGACATCATGACAATGCCGGGCCTGCCCAAAGCTCCGGCGGCAGAGCGCATTGACGTGGATGAATACGGCGTGATCTCCGGCCTTTTTTAAGCGCGGGATTTCACGCGGCGCATAAAAAAGAGCGTTTTCAGGCTTGTACCTGAAAACGCTCCTCTTTTTGCACAGTCCGGCGGAAACGGCGGGTTTATTTTCCCAGATAAGAGGGATCAAAGCCGTAGGGTAGCAATTCTTTCAGCGGCAACGCCAATTCCTCGCCGTCCCGGTTCAGGCAGATCACCTCAATCTCCGGCGCGAATTCCATCAGCACTTGCCGGCAAACGCCGCAGGGAACGCAATAATTTTCACTGCGGCCTGCCACGGCAATCCGCACGAAGTCGGTATGTCCCTCGCTGACCGCCTTGCCCACCGCCACGCGCTCGGCGCATAGCGTGGGCGAATATCCCGCGTTCTCCACGTTGCAGCCGGTAAATACGCTTCCGTCGGCGCATTCCAGCGCAGCCCCTACGGGGAAATGGGAATACGGCACATACGACCGCTCCAGCATCGACACAGCGGCGGCTTTCAATTCTTCACGGTTCATAGGCTCCTCCTTTGATTGCAATATCACGTCCAGTCAATTTCCCGCTGGGGCCGGACGCCTACATCCATAATATCCTTTGCGTCGTAAAATTGCAAGTACCGGTCGCGGGAATGGCGCAGGGTGGTTCCGTCGGGATGCAGGCGGTCGCAGATCACGGCGCAGATGTCTTTTTTGATATAGCTGAAACTCTCGATGCCCACGGAGGCGAATACCCGGAAACCTTTGCTTTGCAGGTACTGGAACGCCGGACCGGTGTTTTTCCAGTCGTTGCCGTCGGGCCGTTCGCCGTGGGGATAAAACAGGATGGTGGTTTCGCCCACCAGGCTTCCCACTTCGTCGAGCCAGCGTTCGGTGTCCGCCTGGATTTTGGCCATGTTGCCGCTTCCGAGGCGGATATGGCCCCAGGTATGGCTCCCAAAGGTCCAACCGGTCCGCCGCAGTTCTTCAATGATCGGTTTTACAGCCTCCCGTTCCTTTTGACGGTTCGCCTCTTTTGCATCGTCCCATCCGGTGGTGGTGGTTTGGGTGCGGTAGCCCAGAATTCCCTCGTAGCCGGTCAGGCTCAGGCAGCCCTTTGCGCCGAAGGGCGAGAAGTCCGGATGCTCCTCAACGAACTTGTCCAGGATGGGGATGGCGTCCAGGTCGCGGCTTACGACTTCCTTGCCCTCCGGGTCCAGGCCCCAGGACCAGATTTTCCCGTCCTCACCGATGACGAGCTTGTAGGCAAATCCGTTTTCCAGCATATAGGGATAGTAATTGGTATCGTCGAAGGAGATGATCAGCGGCTTTTTGCCTTCCGGGAGGTAGAGGGTGTTTCGGACCATTTTAGGCTGGCCGTCCTCGCCGGTGGTTTCGCTCCAAACGTCCCCGATGTCCACCAGGACATAGCCCTTTTCGTAGACGCTTTGCAGGATTTTGTTATATTCGTCCACAGTTACCATGTAGTCGTCAATCCCGTTTGCATCGCCGTCGCCGTCGAAGGCCAGCTCCGGGTACGCAACGACCGGGTGGAAGAAGAGGTGTTCGACAATGCCTTCCCAGGCGGCGTAAGGCACGCCGTTCACACTGCCGCCCGCAGGTTCTTCCGCGGGATTGCGGATCTCGTAGAACTCCGGCGGGGCGGGGTCCGGCGCTTTTTCGCCCTCTGCGTTTTCGGGGCTTTCGGGATTTTCAGGGGCTTCGGGGTCCGTGGGGTCTCCGGTTTCGGGGGGATTGGCTGCGGCGGCGTTTGGGTCTGTGCCGGAGGCGTCCGGCGCTGCGGCCGGCGCGGCGCAGCCGCTTAGAAGAAGGAGCAGGATCAACAGCAAACATGTAAAACGGCGCATGAGGAAAATTCGTCCTTTCTATCGAAGTTTGTCTTTTTAGTATAACAGAACTCCTCTAAAAAAGAGCAACAATTTGATAACAAAAAATGGCCTCCCCGGCCGGGGCCAAAGGGCTTTGCCCTCTGGACTCCCACCGGGGCATTGCGCCCCTGGACCCCCCAAAACGGCCCTCCGGGCCAATTTTTTGTTTTTGGCCTTTCTGCTTTTGTTTCGTCATTCTCTCTCCTTTTACTTCTGCTCCAATTCTTTTTCCTTTCCTCCACTACTATGGAACCTGGTTTTGTCTCCATCTGTTTTTCTGCGTCATTCCAAAAGATGCCAAATGGGCGGGCTCCAAGGCCCGCCCGAAACACTTACCGCTTGCCGCTGGGTTTGAAAATTACGGCCATCAGCACGCCAAAAACAACCGCCGCCGCAATTCCGCCCGCCGTGGACGTCAAGCCGCCCGTGAACACCCCCAGCCAGCCCTGTTCCGCAACCGCTTTCCGCACGCCCTTCGCCAAAGCATGGCCAAATCCCGTCAGCGGCACCGTCGCGCCTGCGCCGCCCCACTGCGCAATTGGCTCATACAAGCCAATCGCGCTCAACAACACGCCTGCTACCACATATCCCGTTAAAATCCGCGCCGGGGTCAGCTTCGTTTTGTCAATCAGTATCTGCCCAATTCCACACAAAATGCCGCCGCAAAGAAATGCGTTTAGATATTCCATTACAAAACCTCCTTTTTCAACACAGTTTTTCCTTTCCCTGCTCCCTTATGCAAAATTTTTTCTTCTGTGTATAAAAAGATGCAACTCTCTGCCAAACGTCCCGCTCTAAATAGCTAGCCAGCTCCGAAATCTTTTTTTCGGGAGTATTCTCATGAAACAAACCGCACAATTCAAACTCAACCAGTGGGAAAAAGCAGACCGTATCCAAATGGAGGACTTTAACGCCGATAACAACAAAATCGAAAACGCAATCGCCGCGGCCCGCACGGAACTTTCCGTCCAGATTCAAAAGCTCCGCGAGGACCTGGACGAAATCACGTACATCACAAAGCCCACCCACGAGTTCAACGGCGGTGGCGGCCCTAACCAGGTTTTATATTTCCCCTTCCAGATCCTGGACCTCACCAAGATCCGGGAATGTCATTTTCTGATTTGGCCCAATGTCGCCCAACCTACTCAGCTTACCCTGAAAATGGGTTCCCAGGTAGTCGGAACGCTGACCACCGGCGATCAGACCGAGGACGTGCATGACGTTGCGCATATGCTTCTTGTCAGCTTCTACCCCTATTTCTGTCCGAAAAGCCGCGTCCGCTTTACCGCCCGCGGTCTGGATAAGGACGTTATCATGACCACCAAATACAATTACGCGCAAACCAGCTACTTCACGCTTTCCTCTCCCGGCTACGACCTCCTGGCCGGAACCCGTTTCAAAGCTTACGTTTATCACTGATTTTTCTCACAAAAAGCAGACGCTTTGTCCACTCGGGCAAAGCGTCTGTTTTTCTTTTTCCTGATTTGCTTTTGTGTGTTCGACAGCTGGTCCGCGCCGCGTCAAATACGCTTTAATTTCTGGGTACGAACAGAGAAAACTTTGCGCCTTTTCCCCGGCGCGAAAAAACCTTGACATAACCGCCCTGCCCCTCGGCAATCTGCCGCGTCAGATACAGCCCTATGCCCACGCCCTCCGCGTCGTAAGCCGAAGAACCCCGGTAAAAACGCTGAAACAGCCGGTTAAACTCCTCTTCCGGAATTCCCGGTCCGGTATCCTCCACGTCAATTCGACAGAACAGCTCATAGGCTACCGCACGGACGGTAATTCCTCCTTCCGCCGTATATTTCACCGCGTTGTCAATCAAATTGCACACCGCTTCCGCCGTCCATTTCGGATCAAAAACCGCCGTGGCGTTCGTTGGTTCCGCCGTCAGCGTCAGTCCCTTTTCGGAGGCCTGCGGAAGAAACTGAGCGGCAGCCTCCTCCATCACCGGCCACAGCGGTCCAGGACGGGGGTGGAGCGTCAAAACGCCCGTTTCCAGACGGGAAGTTTTTACCAGCGCGTCAATCAGCGTTTGGAGCTTCCGTGCCTGTGCGGCCAGCGCGTCCGTATAGGGTCCGCTGGACTGCTCCTCCAAAAGCTGGGTATACAGCAAAATATTAGCAATCGGCGTCTTAGTCTGGTGGGAGATATCGGCAATCAGAGTTTTGATTTTATTTTTCTCCTCCTGAAGATTCTGTGCGGAGACCGCAGAGGCCGAAAGATAATGCACCAGCTTGGTCTCCACGGAGGAAAGGAGGCTTTCATCAAAATCCTGCTCGTGAAAACCGCCCCGAATCGCTTCCTCCAGCATACGGTCCATGCGGCGCAGCGTTCGCTGTGAGCGGTTTCGCTCCCAGGCGGCTAAAAGAAACGCCGCCAGCAATGCAGACACCCCAAAAATATTCGTCATGGAAAATCCCCCGCTGTCACGTTCTAAAGGCCGGACACTGTTCCGGCCCCTTCGGTTCTTCCGTCCCACCCCATTCTCCCGCAAAATCCCATCCCCGCAATTGGAAGCAGCGCAGGAATTACGTCCCAAGATCGCGAACGCAGAAACACAAATGGTCCGTCAGGAAAAAGGAACCCAGGTGTAGCCAATGCCATAGACGGTTTTCAGCCAGCGGGGGCGGGAAGGCGTTTCTTCCAGCTTGTCCCGCAGCCGCTTGACCGTCACCGACAACGCGTTTTCATCCACATACTCCGCGCCGTCGGTCCAAATGCGGTCCACCAGTTCGCTTCTCGGCATCGTCCGTCCACAGTTCTCCACCAGCAGGCGCAGCAGTTTCTGTTCCGTCTTGCTCAATTCCACCAGGCTTCCGCCCCGCCGGAACTCCATCCGGTCGAAATCAAACGACAGCTCCCCAAATCCCAGCGGTCCCCGCTGGGAGGCGTCCGGCGATACCGCCGGACGCCTTAACTGCGCGTTGACCCGCGCCCGCAGCACCGCCAGGGAAAAGGGCTTCGTCACATAATCGTCCGCCCCGGATTCCAAGCCCAGAACAATATCCGTCTCCATATCGTTCGCCGTCAGCAGAATCACCGGCGTCGTCCTGGCCTGCCGGACCTGCCGCAGCAAGTCCAGGCCGCTACCGTCCGGTAGGTTGACATCCAGCAGCAGCAAATCGAAGGTATTCTTTTCCAGCGACTCCACCGCAGCCGACAGCGTACGGCAGAGCGTGAGCTCCACTTCGGGACTTTTCAGAGCCATGCACAGGCCGTCGCCCAGGGCACGGTCATCCTCAATAATCAGCAGCTTTTTCATACCGACAATGCGTCCGCCAATTCCAGTCCGGGGTTGTGCTTCGTCAGGAAGCCCACGGACCACTCGCCGCCAAAAGCCACCAACAAGCGTCCGCGGAAGTCCTCCAGCAACGCCGCGCCGGTGCAGAGCACCAGCTCCTCCGGCCTGCACGGGCAGGCGGCCACCAGCCGTAAATGCTCATACGGCAAGCTGCTCATCCGCAGCTCCACGCCGTATTCAGCCCGCATTCGGTACTCGAATACGTCAAATTGCAGCGTACCCACCACGCCGACAATCACTTCTTCCATGCCCGCGCCCGGGAGCTTGAAAATCTGAATCGCACCCTCCTGGGCAATCTGCTCGGTGCCCTTGATGAACTGCTTCCGCTTCATGGTGTCCTTGGGAGAAACGCGCATAAAATGTTCGGGTTCAAAGGTGGGAATTCCAGCGTAGCGGAACTTTTTGCCTGGAATGGTAACGGTGTCGCCAATGGCGAACATCCCTGGGTCAAACACGCCGATGATGTCTCCCGCGTAGGCTTCTTCCACGATTTCCCGTTCGGCGGCCATCATCTGCTGGGGCTGGCTCAGACGCATTTTCCGCCCGGACTGTACGTGGTAATACTCCGCGTCCCGCTGGAAGCGTCCGGAGCAAATGCGCATAAAGGCCAGACGGTCCCGGTGGGCCTTGTTCATATTGGCCTGGATTTTGAACACAAAGGCGGAGAATTCCGGCGCAAACGCGTCGATCTCGCCGCAGTCCGCTACGCGGCTGAGAGGCGGGGACGTCATGCGGAGAAACGCCTCCAAAAACGGTTCCACGCCGAAGTTGGTCAGCGCGGAGCCGAAAAACACCGGGGAAAGCGTGCCGTTCCGCACGGCTTTCAGGTCGAAGTCCCGGCCCGCGCCCAAAAGCTCCACTTCCTCTTGCAGCAGCTGCCAGCGGGTCTCCCCGATGGTTTCGCCAACCGCCGGGTCCTCCAGTTCGACTTCCATGGACGCCGCCTTTTTGGCGTGTCCTTCGCCGGAGAAAAAGAGAATGCATTTTTTCTCCCGGTCATACACGCCCTGGAACTCCTTCCCGGACCCGATGGGCCAATTTATCGGATAGGTATCAATGCCCAATTCCTGTTCCACTTCGCCGCAAAGCTCCAGGGGGTCCCGGCTGTCCCGGTCCATCTTGTTGATGAAGGTAAAAATCGGGATGTTCCGCAGCGCGCAGACCCGGAACAGCTTTCGGGTCTGGGGTTCCACGCCCTTGGCGGCGTCGATGACCATGACGGCGGAATCCGCCGCCATCAGGGTGCGGTAGGTGTC
>CAJUTB010000019.1 GCA_910589315.1 uncultured Oscillibacter sp.
CTGCCGCTGCATGGGTGCTTGTAGGGGCGGGTCTCTGTGCCCGCCCGTTTCATTCAAGGCCCTAGCTGCCAAAAACACAGAAATGAACCATTCCATTTCAACCACCGGCAGCAGCGGCAGCGGAAAGAGAAGCAGATCAAATCAGTGATGGACTTCTCGTTTAAGTTCCACCAAGCGGGAGGTTTCCACCAATCTTACCAGCGTCTTTTTCTCTTTTGGACCGTCCACGGCCCGTTTTCTCTTTTTCTTTGCCAAGAAAAAGAGAAAATGGGGGGTGGAAATGGACCAGCCGCCAGTAAGCGGCTAGCTACCGTACCGCGGCGCAAGCCGCGACAGAAACGAGGATTTAATGTAATGAAAGTAATCCATTTAATCAGCGGAGGCGACTCTGGCGGAGCCAAAACCCATGTGTTGAGTTTGCTGCAAAATTTGAATAAATCCATTGTGGCGCAGTTGGTTTGCTTCCGGGATGGGCCCTTCGCCCAAGAAGCAAGAAGCATGAATATCCCTACGGAAATTATGGAGGGAAATCATGTGTTCCGAATTCGCTGGAGACTCGTCCGCTATATCCGTGACGGCGGTTACGAAATTATCCATTGCCATGGCGCACGCGCCAATATGATCGGCGCACTCCTGCGCGGCCCTACGGGCCTTCCCGTTGTCACAACTATCCACAGCGACTACAAAATTGATTATATGGGCCGTTTCTTCGGCCGCCTGACCTTTGGTTCCATCAATGCCTGGGCCTTGCGCCGCCTGGATTTCCGCATTGGCGTCTCTGACGCCATGGTTGATCTCCTGATCTCCCGCGGATTTCCGCCCGACCGCTTCTTCGCCATCTATAACGGCATCGATTTTACGCCGCCCCCGCCCCAGAAAGACCGTTTGGAATACCTGCGCTCCCTGGGCGCGGAAGTGGACGCGGATTCGGTCGTAGTCGGCATTGCCGCCCGCCTCAACCCCGTCAAGGATATGTCCACCCTGATCCGCGGCTTCGCCGCCGGATTCCGGGAATGTCCGCGTCTGCGTCTGGTTATTGCGGGAGAGGGCGAGGAGCGCGAAAAACTGACCGCGCTCGCAAAGGAACTGGGCGTGGAAAAAGAGGTCACGTTTGCCGGTTGGATCAGCGGCGGCATGGACCCTTTCTATAATGCCTTGGACATCAATGCCCTTACCAGCCTTTCCGAAACGTTTCCCTATGCCCTCACCGAAGGCGCACGGTTCCACCTGGCTACGGTTGCCACCGCCGTTGGCGGCATTCCCTACCTTATTGATCAGGAGGTCAACGGCTTCCTCATCCAGCCCGGCGACTGGGAAGCCCTGGGAAAACACCTGGCGGTCCTTGGCAGTAACGACGCGCTTCGCCGGGACATGGGCGAGCGGCTCTATGAGAAAGCCTCCGCTCAGTTTTCCATCCAGCGGACCGTTGACACCCAGCTTGCCATCTATAAAGACATCATTCGCCGTCACAACCGTCCCAAAACGAAACGCGACGGCGTTGTGATCTGCGGAGCCTATGGCCGGGGCAACGCCGGAGATGACGCGATTTTGGAAGCCATTTTGCAGGAGATGCGGGACGTGGACCCGGATATGTCGGTGTTGGTGCTTTCCAAGGACCCGAAAAGTACGCGCCTGACCTATCGGGTTCCCGCCGTCAGCCGTACAGATTTTTGGGCATGGTTCCGGGCGATGCGCCGTTCCAGGCTGTATATCAACGGCGGCGGAAGCCTGATTCAAGATGTTACCTCCCGCCGTTCGCTGTGGTTTTATCTAATGAACATTTGGGCCGCGAAGCGGGCGGGCTGCAAGGTTCAGATGTACGGCTGCGGGATTGGACCCGTCACCCGCGAGAACCACCGCAAGTTAGCGGCTGCCGTGTTGAATCGAAGCGTGGATGTGATTACTCTCCGGGAGCCGGATTCTCTGGAAGAACTGCATTCCATGGGCATTACAAAGCCGGAAATTCTTCTGACGGCGGACCCGGCCCTTACGCTTCGCCGCGCCAGCGGCGACGAGACGGACAGCGTGCTGTTAAGCGCGGGCATCCCGCCCCAGGGGAATTATATTTGTTTCGCGCTTCGCCTCTGGGACGGTTTTCAGGAGAAAGCGGCTCTGTTCGGCAAAGCGGCCCGCTACGCTTACGAGACCTACAAGCTGACGCCGGTATTTGTGTCCATTGAGCGGCGTCTGGACCCAGCGGCAGGCCGTCTGGCGGCCCAGAACCTGGAAGATGTTCCCTACTATTTTCTGGACGACGCAGGCCGTGCCGGTACGATCATCGGCGCGCTTTCCCGCATGAAGATTGTGGTTTCGATGCGCCTGCACGCTTTGATTTTCGCCGCCGGGCAGGGGATTCCTCTGGCGGGCGTCGTGTATGACCCGAAGGTATCGGCGTTTCTGCGTTACATTGGACAGGAAAATTTTACGGACTTGGACGCGCTCACGGAAGAAAATTTGAAGGCGATGATTGACCTTGCCGCGGCGCAGGCGGACAACCCCGACGCCCAGGCCGCCGCTGTCGAACGCCTCCAGCAGATGGAACGCCGCAACGCCGACACCGCACGGTTACTTTTTTCTCGAGAGAAAAAAGTAACCAAAAAAGAGCTTTAACACGCCGCGGCATTGGGCGCGCAAACCGGCTGGTACGTCTAACGGCACAGTTCCCGCTGCGCCGCGATGGTTTCCAGCGTATCGCCCAGCTGAACCAGGACTGCCGCAATCAATCCCAGCTGCTCCTCGTTCACCTGTGCGGCAATGGCCGTGGCCAGTGTGCTGACGGCGGTGGTCAACGCCAGCGGGTCGCAGTTTGGACTTCTCATATAATCACCCAGGAAAAGCATATGAAAAATCGAGGGCG
Organism: uncultured Oscillibacter sp.; assembly: GCA_910589315.1. GTDB lineage: Bacteria > Bacillota > Clostridia > Oscillospirales > Oscillospiraceae > Oscillibacter. The sequence goes on from CAJUTB010000019.1 coordinate 2,858, forward strand.
TTCAGCCCTCGATTTTCATACTTTTTTCGGGACAACCTCACATAATCTGCCGGTAGTACCGGTAAAGAATCACGGCAAATTGTGCGCGGGTTATGGTTCCGCTGGGGTTCAGACGCTTATCCGCCGTACCGCTGATGATTCCGTTGGTAATCGCCCAGGTCATGGCGTTCCGGGCCGCGTTGGGTACGGTTTTGCTGTCCACGTAACCGGCCAGGGAGCCATGGGAAGCCGTTGAGCGTCCCAGCAGGGCCGTGCAGCGGTACAACGCGATTACCATCTGTTGGCGCGTCACCGATACGTTGGGGTTTGCCCCCTCTGCAACGGCATTTTGAATCGCCCACTGTCTCGCCTCGGCCATGCTCGCCGGGTGATTTCCTGTCACGCGGGCGAGTACCAGCCACATTTGCTGGTTTGTAATTCTGCCGTCGGGTACGAACGCGCCGGCGTTGGTGCCGCCCATGAAGCCGCTTTGATAGGCCCAGGCGATTTCACCCGACGCCCAGTGGTTCGAGGGAACATCGTAGTAAATCTGTCCGGCGGCCGCCGCGTGGGGCGTGGGCCGGTTCACCGGAATTCCAGAGCCGGAGTTGCTGGAGCTGTTATTTCCCTGGGAGGAAGATGAGCTGGCTCCAGAGCCGGAACCGGTGGGGGAGGAGCTGTATGCCTTGGAGAATTCCGCATATACGGTCACGCGCATACTGGGCATTTTGAAGGTATAGCGGTTTTCGCCGTCATAAGTAAGGTTGACCGGATTGCCGTCGGCGTCCCGGACAGAAACGGTATTCAGCTCATACCCGGCGTTGGCGTAAGCGGTCAGCGTGACGCTTTCGCCCGCCTTCGCGCTGGATACGCTGCGGACGACGGACCCGTTGGAAATGCTGCTCAGCCGGACGCTGTAAAGGGTGTCGGGGTCGTCCTCATCGTCCGTATCGGGGCCGCTGGGGTCGTCGGGGTCCACCAGCTCGCCGTCAGAATTCAGTTTTTGGACATAGCCGCAGCCTTCCCGTTTGCAGGTGCGCTGCTTACCGCCGTCAGAAGTGGGGGTCCACTCGTCGGGGTATTCGTGGCCCAGGGCGGGAATGGGGAATGAAAATTCCGTTTTTACGTCGCAGCGTTTGCAGGTGGAGGTATAGGTTTCCTCACCCTCCTCGGTGCAGGTGGGGGCCTTGGTTTCCACACGGCTGGATTCGTCCAGATCGCCCGGATCATGCCCCAGGGCGGGGAGGACTTCTTCAATATAATAGTCCTTGCCGCAGGTCTCGCATTGGGCCGTATAAGCCTTCAGCCCAGATTCCGTACACGTGGGGTCTTTGGACTTCTCCTCGTCTTTTTTTTCACTGTCCGCTAAGGGTTTGTGAGGCGTTGAAGGTGTAGTGATTGTTTCCGGTTCCAGCTTATGGCCGCAGATGGTACAAACCTTTTGAACGACCTTAATGCCGTCGACTCCGCAGGAAGCCTCGCTTTCAGTAATTACCTTTTCTTCATAGCTGTGAGAACCCTTTGGCAGTTCAACAGTGTCGGTGCATCCTTCCTGATTGCAAACGGTGCAAGTAAATTCGATATCTACTTCACCGCCAGCTTCGCACGAATAATCTGGTGTTGTTACCTTGAATTCTGTCCCGTGTGTATGCGGGACTGTGGGAACCGTTTCGACGTCATGGTCGCACTTTGTAACGTCTTCGGTTGGTGGAGTGCCTGTGTCTGCGCGGGTAGTGGGCTTGTTCGCCTCCTCCCACGCTTTGACATGTGCCGCAATATGTGCATTTGTCAGTGTTTCCACAGCCTCACAGTCGGTAGTAGCACAACCGTGGAGCAAGATTTTCAGTCCTACTTCCGAACAGGTAGGGGCCTTGATTTGCTGCCAGCTTTCATCTTTGTCGGCATCCAGTTCCTCTGTAAATGTGTGGGCGATGGTAGGGATTGGGGCTGTAACACAATTTTCCCCGTTTCCACTCTTTATGTCAGCTTCATTTATGGTTTCCACAGTACAGCCATCACGGCTACACATAGAAGGGAATCCTTTAAGCCCCTCTGCTATACAGGTTGGCGGGGTTATCTCAATTCCCTCTGGGTCTTTCCCATCGGCATCCTTCTTGATGGCCCAGTCATGTCCAAGCATGTCCGTAACAGTGTCAACCAACTCATGATCACAACGACTGCATTTTCCTGCGCCTGTGTGTCCTTCGGTTGTACAGGTTGCTTCTCCTGGAGGCGTCGTATATATAATGTCATGACCCAACGCGGGGATACTGTTCGCGCTGTCCAATTTCCAGCCATTAAACGAACAAGGAACATTATTATCATCACGGCTGTCACAGGAAGAAGTAATCGTCACAGCCGCAGGATTTTCGCAGCTGGGAGTATCCACTGTGAAAGTCAAAGAAGTATCTTTATGAATCTTTCTTATATCTTTGCCATCTGTACCTTTGCAAAGAAGATCTTTCGCAGTGTCAGTAATCGTTCCGCCAATGTGAATTGCGGTCAAAGCAGTGGCTCCAGTGAAAAATTTAGTTCCAACAACAGTCGAACCATCATAAGATCCACCCAAATAGACGCGAGCCAAAACGCCGCAGTTGGCAAATATTTCTGAATTCAGTTTTGTAGGGCCTTTTTCAATGATTGCGCTTTCTAACGCTCTGCATCCCGAAAATGCTTTTGCACCCAGTTCTCCTACATTTTTACCATAGAAACTTTTCAAAAGAATACAAGATTCAAATGCGTTTTCTTCAATTTTCACAGGGGTAGAGCCTTCCAAAGTAAATACGGAGGTAAGTCTTTTGCAGTTTGCAAAAGCGTTTTTCCCAATTTGGGTTACAGTGCCAGGGATAACAATGCTGGACACATCTTTACCCATAAATGCTTCTGCTTGAATCGCGACAACAGGAAAACTTTCAATTTTATCTGGGATATTGATAGTCTTCGTCCCTGTATTGTCATAGCTGGCAACAGTCCATGCGTTTCTTGCATCATCAAACGAGTAATGAACCCCGTTGATTTCCTTTTCTGTTACGGAAGGGTCTGGGTTCGCCGCCAGTGCCGCGGTGGGCAGCAGGGTACAGGCCAGCGCGACGGCCAGCAGCATTGCCAGGATTCTGCGTTTCATCATTGACTCCTCCATCTCTCACACGGGGCGCGGCCCCAGCTTCTTTTCCAGCCCTTCCATCATACCACACCCGCCGTCCCTTTTCAATCCTGTTTTGCAATTTTTTGTCATGCTCTGTCCCTGCGGCGTCCTGCGGGCACGCGGTTGCCCGCGGCAAATATTTATGGTAAAATCAGCCAAAACACACCGGGCAGGCCCTGCAAACGGCCCGTCCGGCGAAAAGGAGGCGCAGGCGCATGAACCAGGAATCCATTCTCGCGGCCGTGGACGCGCTGAATGCGTACATTTGCGGGCGGAATATCTCTGATTTTCAAATTCAGACGCTGAAAAACGACACGCTTTGTCTGATTGGCAGTTTTGATTTATCCTATTATCACGATCTTGAACTTGTGATCACCGGCGTAAACCGCCTTTGCCTGTGTACCTATTTCTATGTGGACCTGCAAAACCCCGCGCCGTTTTCCGTACAGTTTCCGCCCGGCGGCGGAGCGGTCCTCCGCTTTACGGACGAAAGCGACCGGAAAACGGAAGAAATCCACTTTGAGGGCCGTCTTTCGGTCCATACGAAGCACGTTGCCCATGAAAAAGGCCCTTCCTTTTTCATGGAAGGACCCGGCAAATAGCGTCAATCCAGGTCCCGGCGGTCCAGGGCCGCGAGGCCAAACCGCGCCGCCTGTGTAATCAGCTCCCGTTCCCGGTCCGTGGGGGCTTTCTGCCACTGCGCCCGCAGGTCCTGCAAAAACAGGCCCCGCAGAGAATTTTCACCGGCTCTGGCCCAAAGGTCCTCCGCAATGCGGGTCCGGTCCCGGATTTCCAGCGCGTAAAACCGGCCGGACAGCGCGGTTTCCAACGCCTTGCAATCCGCGCCCTGTTCGTCGGTTTCGCCGGTGAGCAGAATCCGGTATAAATCCTTGCCGGTGTCCGCCGGAAGCGCGGCTTCCACGGCCTCGCGGGGCGAACGGCCGGTCACGTCCACCTCTAAGACCTCATAACGCCGCTGGGCAAAGGGGACGAAGGTCATGGAAAGTTTGCCGCCCGGCCCGATGGTCCCCTGTCCGAATCCTTTTTCACCCAGCTCGTCAAAGCCACGGCCCTCCGGACAGCCTGGCCACACGCAGACCGTTTTTTCAGCGGAGACCGCGCCGGATTTGTGGATATGTCCCAGGGCCAGATACGCAAGGCCGCTGGACGCCAGGTCCTCCCGGCGAATGGGGTTGTAGCGGTCTTCCGAAGGCTCGATCTCACCGTGAAGAATTCCAATGTGAATATGCCCGTCCTCCGGGGCGGCAAAGCCCGAAAGCAGACTCCGGGTCTGCTCCGGCCCGGTGAAGGCCGCGCCGTGAACCACCAGGTTCCAGTCCGGAATTTCTACGGCGGTCATGGCGTTTCGGGTAAAAATGTACACATTTTCCGGCCACTCAAACGCGGCCCAGGGCGACGCCGGACCATACCAGTCGTGGTTGCCCGGCGTGATGAACACCATTGCTTCCATCCGCGCCAGAGCCTCTGCCAGCTGCTCCACGGTCTCCCGGTAGGGGGACGGGCTGTCGAACAGGTCCCCGGCCAGCAGAACGAGACGAATTTCGTGCTCGTTCACGTAGTCCGCCAGACGGAAGGGCAGTTCCCGGCTCTCCCGGCGGCGGGCGGCGGCCTGCTGGGGCGGCAGCGCGGCGAACGCGCTGTCAAGATGAAAGTCGGCGGCGTGAAGAAACGGAATCATAACAGCCTCCTTTGGGATATTCAGTTCTCCCGCCAGGCTTTGCAGAGGTCGACCCACTCCACGAAGTTGGAGGCGTACTGTTCCAGCTCCCCGCACGTAAGCTCAATCGCGCTGTGATCGTTTCCGGCGGCAGGGAAAACCGTCTCAAACCGGCGAAGGGAGACATCCAGGTAAACCTTTACATTCTCCGGCAGGGCAAAGGGGCACACGCCCCCTACGTCATGGCCAATGAGGCTGTGAGCCTCCTCAAAGGTGAGCATGGTGGCCTTTGTGTGAAACTGGGCCTTGTAACGGGGATTGTCAATTTTCGCGTCGCCGGCCATGACGATCAGGATGGGTTCGCCGTTTGCCTTGAAGCTCAGACTTTTGGCAATCCGCGCCCCGTCCACGCCAAGGGCCTGGGCCGCCAGCTCCACGGTGGCGGAGGATACGTCAAATTCCCGAATCCGGTCCGCCGCGCCCAGCGGCTCCAGATAGGCTCTTACTTTTTGAATGGACATGGTTCATTCCTCGTTTCTGTCTTATTGATGCGGCTTCCGCCGGATTTTGTCAGCGGATGTCCACCCGCTCCACCGCGGTGCAGAGTCCGGTTTCGCTGTCCAGGCTGAAAATGGCGCACTGCATTTTACAGGGTCCTTCCGGGTATTTGTAGCGTCCCGGAAGCCCGCCCAAAAAGCCTTCCACCGACTGCCATGGCTCAATTCCCAAAACGGAGTGAATGGGACCGGTCATCCCCAGGTCGGTGAGGTAGCCGGTGCCTTTGGGATAGATCTGCTCGTCAGCGGTGGGGACATGGGTATGGGTTCCCCAGAGAGCCGACACGCGGCCATCCAGATAATAGCCAAGGGCCAGTTTTTCGCTGGTGGCCTCGGCATGAAAATCCACCAGGGTAAATTGGGCGTTCCCCTCTTTCAGAAAGCGGTCTGCGACAGTGAAGGGGTTGTCTGCGTTCCAGGCGAGGCCGCAGCGGCCAATCAGGTTCAGGACGCGGATGGATACGCCGCCCAGGTCGAAGATTCCGCAGCCGTGCCCGGGCGCGCGGCCGGTATAGTTGGCGGGACGCAGAATCCAAGGGGTGTCGTCCAGAAAGTCGCTGATTTGAATTTTCCCAAAGGCGTGATTGCCCAGCGTCACCACATCGGCCCCGGCGTCTCGGATGCGCTCGGCCTGGTCGCGGGTCAGGCCCACGCCGGAGGCGTTTTCGCCGTTCACGACGGTAAAGGAGATATTTTTCAGCTTTTGCACAGGCCGCAGGTTTTTTTCCAGGTGCCGCAGGCCGGGTTCGCCCACCACGTCGCCAACGGCCAGAATATAATACAGCATGGCGGTTTCCTCGTTTTCCTCTGAATTTGATTACGTGTCGAATAGTATACCAAAAAACCGCACGATTTGCAACCGTTCCGCCGGGGCGTCCCGTTTTTTGAGAAGGATGCAGCCGGTTGGAAATGAGGCGGAGGTCAAAGAAAGGGCGGTTTACGACGGCGTTTCCTCCATATATGCCCCGGAGGTTATCCCCCGCCGAACATAGAATACGGAAGATAAACTCTGCTTTCGTTTTATCAGAAGAAATCTGAAAAAGCCGCTGTTTCCAATCGGAAACAGCGGACTTTTACGCTCAATGCGCCGTGTCGACAATCGCTATGCTGGAATCTCCCTTGCGGGCCTGCTCCAGCACTGCTTCCGCCAGCTTCTGGAAGGACCCCCAGGAGGAGGTGGCCCCCGTCAGGGCGTCAATGTCCCCTTTTCCCTGGCCTTCTAAAAACTGTCCGGCGTAATTACGGGTGTATTCGTTGGGATACGTGCCGTTGGAATGCAGCATATTCTGCATATAGGCGTTATCCCAGCTCTTGATGAATCCGCTGGCGTTTTCCGCATTGTATTCCACGGAAATAAGGCTTCCGCCTTTCACAAGAATCGTGATGTATTCCTTCCAGCCGTGGCTGAACTCGGCGGCCTGGGCGGTGTAGTATCCGTCCTGAATCGTTGATTCGCCGCCGCAGGCTGTCAGGGCGGCCAGCAGCAAAACCGCGGCGGCCAAAGATAAAATGCGTTTCATCGTCTGCCCTCCCGCTTCAATGTGAATTTTTCCACCCGCATCTGAAGGGCCTCTGCTTCTCTTGCCAGCAGGCCGCTGGCCTGCTCGGTCTCCCCGGCGTTCTTCAGATTCCGGTCGGCAATGGTGGAAATGGTTTCGATGCGTTCTTCCATGACGGACAACGCGCTTTCCTGGCCCTGGATCGCCTCCGCCAGCTGGTCGGAAATCGCGCTGATTTGATTGGAGACTGCGGAAATGGCTTCCAGGGAAACGGCGGTGTCCGCCGTCAGTTCCACGCCGGTTTGAATCCTGGACCGGGTACCCTCCACCACCTTCGTCGCGCTTTGGGCTGCTTCTGCGCTGCGGTAGGCAAGTCGCCGGACCTCCTCCGCCACAACGGCAAACCCTTTTCCGGCGTTTCCGGCCCGCGCCGCTTCCACCGAGGCGTTAATGGCCAGGATGCCGGTCTGGAACGCAATGTCTTCAATGGCCTTGGCAATCTGGGTGATTTCCTGCGCGTTGGCGTGAATGTCGTCCATCGCGCTGGAAAGAGCCGTCATATGCGTGTTGGCCTCCTGAATCCGCTGGACGATCTCCGCCGTCTTGCACCGGGTCTGTCCGCTGCTCTCGGTCACGTTGAACAGCTGCTCTTTCACGCGGGAGACTTCCTGAACCAAAGCCTCTGTGGATTGATTCTGTTCCAGCGACGCGCCGTGCAGCTGGACGGACTGGCTGTTCAGCTCCTCGGACATCTGCGCCAGGCGGACGGCGGCGTCCCGGAAGCCTTGAATGGTCTCGTTCATCGAATGAAGAATCGCGTGAAGGCTTGTGCGAATCCGGGCGAAATCACCCTTGTACTCCACCTGCGGCTCCGCTTGCAGATTGCCGTCCACAACTTGCGTCAGCACCTGCTGAATGTCCGATATGTAACGGTTCATACTCTCTACCGTGAGACGCAGCGTCTGGGCCAGAACCTCCAGCTCGTCTCCTGAGCGGACCTGTGCCGTTTCGGTGTGAAGGTCGCCGTCGGAGAGGGCCACCATTCGTCCGGTTACGCTCACCACCGGGCGGGAGATGGACCGGGCCAGGCGCAAAACCAGCAGGAGCGAAATCACCAGCACAACCAGCGTTGAAAGGATTGCCGTCAGCATCGCGGCGTTGATAATGGACGCATAGTCCGCCTTTGGGACCTGGATCACCAGAGACCACTGGGTCCCTCGAATGGGAGAGAACGCGGCCAGCATGGTTTCGCCGTTGGCGGAGAATTCTGCGGAGCCAGTCTCGTCGCTGACCACGCGGTTTATGGTGTCCTGATTTCCGCCGATGAGCTGGGACAATGTCATTCCCGACAGGACCAGAGACTGGTCCGGGTGGCCGGTGACGGCGCCTTCCTGATTCACCATGCAGGCTGTGCTGTGCCGGCCCAGGTTGATGCTGCTGATCACATCGTTGACGACATCGTATTTATAAACCCCGACCACATACAGGGCGGTTTCCCCGTTCTCCTTCACCGGCATTCCCATTGTAATGCCCAGTCGGCCCTGAAAGATGGTGGAGGAATCGGTGGTGAGATTGTCGGTTTCCTGAAGGAGCGCGAAAAAGTGGTTGTCCAGATTTTCCGGCGCGCCGTCAATGCCCTGAATCAAACGGCCGTCCAGACCGTAGAGGGCGATGGTGTGCAGCTCATATACCTCGGCGGCTTCGGCCAGCACGCTGCTGCGGTTTGCCCGAAGGGTCTGGACATTCACCGTTCCGGTTTCCCCGGCGGCGGCATCCGGACTCATGCGGGGGTCCCCCGCAATGGTCATCATTCGATCCGCCAACATATGGATGTTTGCCTCTACGGTTTTTGACGACTGCCGGGCCATGGGCTGCAAGCTGTCCAGCAGGATACTGTTTGCCAGCCACTGCATCGCGCCCGCCATGATTGCGCAGCATACGATCACCACCGCCAGAATGTTGAGGATGGTACGCCGCAATATCCTTCGGTTCAGACTGCCTTTTCGCTCCCGGCCTGGGGAGTCCGCTCTTTTCCGGGCCACGTTCCCTCTCTCCTTCTTCAATAAATATTTTTTGGGACATAGCAAAACCCTGCCCGTTCCACCGGCAAATTCCAAATGGATTTGCCCGCAGACGGCGAACAGGAAATATCAATTCCCAGTATAACACATTCCTTGCGGAAAAGAAAGCATTTTTTGCATGACTTTTCCTGTAAGTTCAAAGGATGCCCGCGCCGCTGCCCAGCCGGGCCGCAGACCGGGCAAAAGCCCGGAAATCCACAGATTTCCGGGCTTTTGGGCTCGTTTTTCCATGACTTGCGCCGCCGCTTCGCCGGGACGGTCACTGGCCCTGCGTTGCGTCCTGCAATTCGTCAAAAATAGCCATGCACGCGTCCACCGTCGCGCCGTTGAGCAGTTCCCGCACAATCAGGCAGGTGTTGCCCCATTGTTCCAGCTTCATTCCCGCATTGGAACCCAGCACGTAGACGCCTTCTTCGATCCGGTCGTTGAGGGGAGTCAGGGCGGGAACGCAGTCCACCTTCACATTTTTCGAGGGAGAGATCACCCGGTTGGTTTCCGAGTAAACCTGAAGGGCTTCGTCGGAGGTGATAATCTCTAAAACCTTTGCCGCGTCCTCCCGGTGCTCCGAGCCGGCGCCAACGCCAAACCCGGTTACGGAGATAACCGGCATGGCTCCCAAGCTGCTGGGGAAGCCGATGACCTTCATTTCAAAGTCCGTTTTTCCATAGGCGGTATCGGTGTTGGCCGCGCCCCAGTAGGCCATGACAATCGGAGTTTTCTGGGCCAGGAAATCCGGACGCTCCGCCTCAATGGCCTCGCTGACCGATGCCTTTTCCGCGTCGATATAGCCGCGGTCGATCAGTTCTTTCAGGAACGCAAAACCAGGGCGCATATAGTCGCTGTACCGCGCTTCCCCGCTGTTCAGCGCGGCAATCTCCGCCTCGGTATTTCCGCCGTTGTACAAGTCCGCGTAAGCCTGGGCGAAAACAAAGGTCTCCAGCCACCAGCGGTTTGCGCCGATGGGCGTTTCGATGCCGTTTTCCTGAAACACGCGGCAGCACTCCAGAAATTCCTCCGGCGTCTGGGGCAGCTCCAGATCGTATTGGTCAAACATATCCTGGTTCACGAACAGCCCGTAGGCAACCACCTCCTGGGGAATCGCCACCAGCTTTCCGTCCACGGTGTTGGCGGTGCGGATAATCTCCCGCAGGTTTTTCGCGCTTTCCAGCCCTGAGAGGTCCATCAGCTTTCCCTCCGCCGCCAGGGCCAAAATGGTGTCCGGGTTCAGCAGGTATATATCGTCCATATCGTTGCGCGCCCGGTCCAGGGTCACTTCATCATACGTTTTGTCCTGATAGCTTTCCGCGGTGTAGGTTCGGTAAACCATGGTCACGCCCAGTTCTTTTTCCGCCATTGCTATGGTGAGATCACAGGCGTTTCTGGCTACATTTTCCGCATCGGGGTCCGTTTTCTCCATCGGGCTGAACAGGTTGACCACCCGTTCCTCCTCATCTTTCGGGGGAAGAACATTCGGAGAAGAGCCGTTTTTGCCGCAGGACGCCAGCGGCAGAAGCATCAAGCCCGCCAGACAGGCGGCCGCCCATCTCCGAACCTTCTTATAATTCGGTTCTCTCATAAGGATTCCTTTCGCCTCACATAATGTTTGATTACTTTTTTCAGCAATTCCATGTCCAGCGGTTTTGCGACATGGGCATTCATGCCGGCGTCCAGCGCAGCTTTCTCATCTTCCGCAAATGCATTGGCAGTCATCGCAATAATCGGGATGCGCTTCGCATCCTCCCGCTCCAGGGCGCGAACCACCCGGGCGGCCTCGTGCCCGTTCATCACCGGCATTTGCACATCCATCAAAATCGCGTCGAATTCTCCCTCCGCTGACTGCTGGAAGCGTTCCACCGCCAGGAGGCCGTTTTCCACGATCTCGCAGAATGCGCCCTCCACATCCAGAAGCTCCGTTAAGATTTCCGCGTTGATTTCGTTGTCCTCCGCCGCCAGGAACCGCAGCCCTTCCAGACTGCTTTCCTCGGGTTCCAGGAAAATCTCCTGGCCGGGCTTCGCCCAGATTTCCTCAATCTTTTCCTGAAACGCGGAGACAAAAAACGGTTTTGTCAAAACGGCGGTGCGCTTGATGGAAAGCGCGTCCTGCAAGCCCGCCGCGCCGGAGTCCGCCAGGAGCAGGATCGGAACGGCATCCGGAAGGGCTTCCCGCAGCGTACTTGCCGCTGGGATACCGTGGGTATCCCAGTCCAGCAAAGCCAGCTGGTATTCGGTTCCAGCTTCAATCCGCGCCGCCGCTTCTTCCACGTCTGAGAGGATATCCAGATGGACGCCGGTGTCATGCATCAACGCCTGGATGTTTCCGCGGCTCTCCGCGTCTCCATCCACGGCCAGAATCCGGGAGATTCCCCATTGTTCCCAGAGCTGCCGTCCGGCCTGCCCCTCCAGAATACGAAGTTCCAGCTCCACCCGGAACAGCGAGCCGCGATTTACCTCGCTGAAAACCTCGATGGTTCCGCCCATGAGCTCAACGATGCTCTTGGTAATCGCCATGCCAAGCCCCGTGCCCTGTACTTTGTTGGTCGTACTGTTTTCCGCACGGGTGAAGGCGTCGAAAATGGTTTCCAAATACTCCGGCGTCATACCGTAGCCGGTGTCCTCAACTTCAATGCGGATATGTTCATATTGGCTGGAACGCTGCTTCAGGCCAATGATGCGGAACCAGATCTGTCCGCCCTCCGGCGTATATTTCACCGCGTTGGAGAGGAGGTTGATGAGAATTTGGTTGATCCGCGTCTCGTCGCCCACCAGGTATTCGTGCCGGACGCCGGTGACTTCCAGATGAAATGCCTGGGACCGGCTTTCCGCCATTGGCTGAATAATGGCATCCACGGAAGAAATCACATCGTTCAGCGCGAATTTCTCGAAATTGAGCACCACTTTTCCGCTCTCGATTTTGGAAACGTCCAGAATGTCGTTGATCAGGCTCAGAAGGTGCTGTCCGGAGGACATGATTTTCCTGGTGTATTCCCGCACCTTGAGCGGATTTTCCGCCTCTTTGCCCAGAAGGGTTGCAAAGCCCAGAACGGCATTCATTGGCGTCCGGATATCGTGGGACATATTGGAAAGGAATGTAGTTTTGGACTCGCTGGCGATCTGGGCGGCTTGCAGGGCCTCCGCCAGCTGCTGGCTGTGGAGTTTCCGTTCTTCTTCCCGCTCTCTGCGAATTTTATCCTGCTGCCTCCAGTTGAGGTAATACAGCAAAATGCAGATCAAAAACGCGGTCAGCATGGACGCCACAACGATCAGAATATTTTGATTGACGGTCCGGCCCTCCTGCTGGATGGCCTCGACCGGCACATAACCCACCAGAAAAACGGTCCCGTCATTGACTGCCCACATATAGTTCAGGGCCTGCACTTCCCGGATATCGTGGTAAAATAAGATGTTTGTTCCGTTTTTCAGGCAGTTCTGCACCTCGGTCCGGATTTCCGGGTCCTGGATATTGTTTGCCCGGTAAAAGTCATCCAGATTCAGGTGGCCCGCGCTCCGCTGTCCCATTCCCTTGGGCTTCAGAACAAACCGCTCGCTCTCTGCGTCCATCACGTAAAGGGACGCCTGCTTGTTGTAAAATCCGTTGGGGAGAGAGGCGTCGATGGAGTCGTAGACATATTCGCCATACAGCGTTCCTAAAACCTCTCCGTTCTGCTCAACGGGACATTTGATGGTATAGGACCACGCGCCCATATAATTCACATAGGACTGGGAAACCGGCAGATCCAGGACGCTTCCGCCTGCGGAGAAGTCCAGGTCCTCCTCAGTAAAGGGTTCTCCGGTGCTGGAAATGCCTGCGGTCTCCCCGGCTAAAATCAGCGACATTTTCGCCATCGTTTGGTTTCTCTCGTAGGCGCGGACATAGGATTCCGGGTCCTCCACGCGCGCAACCTCCCGGGCAATCAGCCGCTGGAATTCCGCCTGGCTCCGCAGAATCGCCTCAATGGTACACTGGAGCAGGTCCAGACTTTCGCTTAGGTTTTGGATGGCGGCCGCAGACATTTCCTCTGATATTTTCCGCGAAACTGTGGTGACAACCGTCCCCAAAATGCAAAAAACCAACACAATGGAGAGAAGAAGGGACGGCCCTTTCGACATGACCCGTTTGTCTGGCTTCTTTTTCATCGTCAATCTCCATTCCGGCGTATGGGAAACCCGCGCCCGGTTCCGTTTGAACCGTCGCAGTTCCCGCCGTGTCATGTAAGATAGGACACTAAAATATCACATTCATTATACCATTTTCTAGGTTTTATTGTCAATAGCAAGCAAATTGCCGTCCGTCTGCTGAACAAGAGATTTTCTTCCAGAGATATCCAAAAGCAGGCCCCCGCGGGTCAGCGGGGCAGGGGAGGCGTCCAGCCGGTTTGGACACAGGCGGCGGCGTCTGTATGTTACACAAAACGGCACATCATGCATGTACTATATATTGTATGCATAACAATTTCTCTTCGACATACAGAATTTTCTGCGCCGTGTTTTGTGCAGCTTCTTAATTTTGCTTTTATGAATACTGGAGCGCTGGGATTCCCTCGACACACTGAGAAAGATATGTTATAAAAACGGCCGTTATTTACGATATTTCCCGCGGTGTCCTGTGAAGGCTCCAGCGCAGATTTCCGCTCTCCCAGAGACGGCTGAGTCAGCATGGAAATACGATTTCTGGGAAATGTTTTTTTGGTGGAGGAGATGGCTGTGAGATTCCTTACATACAAAAACTTGCTAGGTGAATCGGGATCATTACAACTGAAATCACCTTGGCCGGGATGCTGCTGCTTTGGGTGGTCGTGTCAACCGACGCGGCTTCCGTGGTCAAAAGCAACATCACGAACCAGATGACCAACGCCCTGGAAACCCGCGCCGCGATTCTGAACGAATACATATTTCTGAATGTGGAAAACGGCGTGTATCTTTATCACGAAGACGACGCGCTTTTGAACACGAAAACCGCCAACGCCGGCTATCAGGAGATCCTCCGGCGCGTCCAGGCGGACGGCGGCGCGGAATCCACAAACCATGCCGGTTTCGCATTGAATAAAAATCAAATAAAATACACGGAAGGGCGGAGAACGTTCAGTCCTCCGCCCTTGTTTCCGGGCTAAACCGGTTATAGATTTGCAAATACATCCACCTGATGCTGAAGCTCGCCGACGATCTCCTGATTGGTGTCCATTCCGGCGGTAATCCCCGCCATGTCCTCTACTAAAACGTGGGTGCTTCCGGCTACGCCGGTGACGCCGGATACCGCGCCGTCCACCGCGCTGGAAATGCTGGAAATAGACGCGGCTACCTCCGCCATAGCCGTCCGGAGGCGGTCCGCCTGCTGGTTGAAGTCCTCCATAGAGCGTTCGATGTATGCGGCGTCGTCCCGGTACTGCTGTCCCGATTGGACAGATTGTTCCAGCTGTGACGAGATGGCCTGCCCCAGATAATCCGCCAGCTCCTGCGCGCTTTCCGCCAGGTAGTTCACCGCGCTGGTGACAACGCCGCTCACGTCCTGAATATGATTTGCCGTCTCCGCACAGGAGTCGGCCAGACGGCGGATTTCCCGCGCCACCACGGCAAAGCCCTTTCCTGCTTCCCCGGCGCGGCTGGCTTCCACGGATGCATTGATGGCGATGAGGTCTGTGGAGGAGGAGATGGAGAGAATGTCATCTGTCAAAGAACCGATCTGGTCCACGCTGCGGCTCTTTTCAATGGCCTGATGGAGCCTGGACAGGATTTTCCCCGTTTTTTCCTGAACTGCTTCCATTTCAGCTTGGGCGGACTGTTCCATCTCCTCCGCCCGGCCCCGCATTTCCGCGGAATACGTGGTAATCGCGGCGCATTCCTCCGCCATGCGATCCGCGTCCTCCTGGGTGCTGGACGCGCTGGCGGTAATGGCCGCCGTATTTCCCGCTATTTCCTCCAGGGCGGCGGAGAGCTGCTTTGTCAGGGTCGAGAGGCTCTGCGCGCTGCCGCTGGAAGTCCGGGTCCGCTTGCGGACCTCCCCCACCACGCCATGAATCCGCTGGGAGCTGTCCTGGAGGGTTCCCATGGCGTCCCGGATGGGGGCAATGACGTATTTGCGGATGATCCGCAGAGCCGCCCAGATCAGGAGCACGCCTGCCGTAAGCGTAACCGCGCTGATGACCAGCGACGTGACGTATACGGTGAACAGGTGGTTCCGGGCGGTTTCCGCCTGGGCGCTGACGGAGTTGGAGAGGGAATCAATGCAGTCCTCCGCCGCGCCGCTTCGAGCGGCCACGTCGCCGTTTGCCATGGCGTAAGCGTCCTGGGTTTTGCTGTCCGCGCTGGCGCAGACCAGAGAAACCAGCGCGTGCTTGAACGCCTCGTATTCCGTCAGCAGCGTGCGGTAAACATCCGCGTCCGGTCCGGCGGCGAACGCCTCGTAGTTTGCCAGCTGTTCGTCCAGGGCCGCCTCTTTTTCCTTGATCTCCTGAACCAGCTCGATCATGGTCCCGTGGTCCGCCGCTACAATGTGGGACAGGGCCAGACGGTGAATGTCCATCATGGAACGCCGGATGTCCTCCAGCTGCGCCTCGCTGACCATGCACTCATCCACAATGCGCCCTGCGTTGGCGTGGACATTGTTGATGCTGAATACCGCGAGGATATTGGACAGCAGCGTCACAATCCCCAGGAGGACGACGGGGAGAATCAGCCGCTGCTGTAATGTGAGCTTGCCTTTCATAGATGCTTCCCTCCAAAATGAATGGAATCAAACCGGGGGCGTCACCGTGCCGTCACGCCCTCCACCATATGGTCCAGCTGGGCCTGAAGCGATGCGCCGGAGGGATTTCCCCGAGCACAGTTCCCGGCGAATTCTGCCACCGGGTCCCAGAATTTGCCGCCCACCCGCTGGAGCTGGGAAAACTCCGACTGGGCCAGCAGAGCCGCAATGGCCGGAGACGCCTGCACTTCCGGCGAATTGGCGGCGTTTTTGTTGGACGGCCCTTGTCCCCGCATCTGGAAACGGAGCCGCTGGTTTTCCTCGCTGGTAATCCATTCCGCCAGACGCGCCGCCCACTCGGGATGCTTGGAGTAGGCGTTCACCCCGATGAGCTTGCAGCCGGAGAAAGACGCCATTTGAATCTCCTCGCCTTTGCAGGTGAAGGTCGGGAGCTTGGCGGCCCCGGTGTTTTCGCCCCAGGCTTCCTGAATGGCCACCGAATTCCACACGCCGCTGACGCCCGCGATGACGGAGCCGTTTCGCACGCCTTCCAGGAATTCCGTGTCGGTCCGGCTTGCAAAGCCCGGGCTGGCCGCCACCGCCAGCATGGCCTGGGCTACGTCGATACCGGTAACGGGGCCTTCGACGCTGTTCCAGGTGCAGTAGTTGGTAAGGCCGTCCTCGTTCAGCCCCACCGTCAGGCCGGTGTTGCCGAAAAATGCATATACATACCAGGCGGAAGACCAGTCCATGGAAACGACGCGTCCGGCGGCCGCCGCAACATCCAGCATCCGGTTTAGGCTTTGAATATCTTCTTCGGAGAAAAAGGCTTTGTTATAGTACAAAAAATACCCGTTGTCCGCCGTCAGCGGGTAAGCGTAGAGGGTTCCCCGCACGCTGGCCGCGTCCACTGCCGCAGAGAGATTGGCCGCGCTGATTTCAGCGGCGTTTTCAATGGGGTCCAGCCCTCCGGCCGCCGCCAGGGCGGAAACCTGATCGTCCGCGAAGGCGAACACGTCGGCCCCGCCCTCCAGGTTGCCCAGCATGGCGTCCTTGCAGTTGGATTCGCTTTGGGGCTGGTATGTAATTTGAAAGCTGGCCTCGCCGGCGTAGCGGGACTGAAACGAGGCGAAAATTTCCTGAAGAAGGGCTTCGTCCTCCTCTGCGCCCCAGACCGTCAGGGCAACCGTTTGCCGTTCCGGCCCGCTGTTCCCGGCGGGAGGAGGCGTTTCTTTGCCGCAGGCGGATAACAGCAGGAGCAGTCCGATGGACAAAAACAGGGAAAGATAGTTTTTTTTCATAACGTCAGACCCTTCCGATGGATTGTACGGCGGCAGACGCCGCAGCGAAAACAGATTTAGGGTAATTATACCATCGTTTTCTCCGGTTGACAACTGGGTTTCTCCGCGGACCGGCGGATGTTTGCAAAATAGCGCGGCAAAGGGTCCGCAGCCGGTTTGCTGCGGACCCCTTGTTTGCATGGGATTCGATTAAAACGCCACTTTCAGGAACAGCGCGACCAGACACAAAATGACGGCGCATGGAACGTAGACATAGCGTCCAAGGTTGTACCAAAGGGGGCTGGGCGGCTTTTTCGCGCCCTGCCGCACCTCGTCCATCAGGTCGTCCCGCTTCATGACCCAGAACCAGGAGACGGCCCCCAGAGTCGCGCCGATGGGTATGATATAGATGGATACGATGTCCATCCAGGGACCCCATTTGAAGATGGGTTCCATGTGCAGGCCGATACCCAGGCACACCGCGCACAGGATGACCAGCACCATTTTCCGGTTGAGCTTCGGGAACCGGTGCAGCAGCGATTCGCCCACGGCTTCAAACATATTTTGGAGAGAGCTGACGCCGGCGAATATCATGGCCGTATAGAGGATGATTGCAAACAGCCTGCCCAGGGGGATGTCCTGTAAGATGCGCGGCAGCGTCACGAACAGGAGCGACGGTCCCGCGCCCACGTCCAGCCCATAGGCAAAGCACGCGGGAATGATGACCAGGGCCGCCACCATAGCCGCGATGGTGTCAAAGAGGGCGGTCCGTTTGGCTAGGGCCGCCACGTCTTCCTCTTTGCCCAGGTATGCGCCGTAAACGATCATACCGCTTCCGGTGATGGAGAGGGAGAAGAAGGCTTGTCCCATTGCCCAGATCCAGACCATGGGGTTTAGCAGCTCCTGCCAGCGGGGCGTGAACATATAGCGGTAGCCCTCGGCGGCTCCGGGCAGAAACGCCACCCGGACCGCCAGAATGGCGAAGATGACGAAAAAGAGCGGCATCATGACCTTGTTGCTTTTTTCGATGCTTTTTGCGCCCAGGAGCAAGGTGAGCAGCGTACCGATGACAACGATGGCATGGAAGGGAATTACGGAGTAATCGGACAATGAGAAGGATTCAAACCATCCGGCGGTCTCCACGGTCATCAGGGAGCCGTCCAGAGAGTTGGCGAACGCCTTGAGAACATAGGAGATGATGACGGCGTAGCCGATGGCGATGCACATGGAACCGGCCAGCGGCAGCCAGCCCAGCAGTCCGCCCGCCCGGCCCAATTCTTTTTTGCGGGTGGCCCAGGCCATTTCATAGGAGCCAAGGGTGCCGGTCCGCGCCCGGCGTCCCACGGCGTATTCGGCGGAAAGGCCCACGATGCTGAATAGGACGATGAAGACCAGGTAAGCGAACAGGAATGCGCTTCCGCCGTTGGAACCCATTTTTGCCGGGAAGCCCCACACGTTGGCCATACCCACGGCGGAGCCGACGGCGGACAGCACAAAGCCCCAGCTGCTGGTAAATTTTCGATCTTTACTCACAAAATATCCCCCTCATGACAAATTCTTCTTTCAGTGTCCCATGTTCGCCTCTATTTGTCAAGTCCCCAGACGGAAAAAGCCCAGGGGCTCCGCCCCTGGACCCCGCCAGGGGGCCGAGCCCCCTGGACCCCTCAAATACGCCGCGCAGCGGCGTGTCAGCTTTCGAAAAACAGTACGCTGCCTGTGGGGGCCGCGCTTCCTGCGGCCATTTCCGGCACAAATTCCACGCTCTCCGACGCCGCTTTCACAGCCGCCGCCAGGGTTTCCGCGTTCTCGGGGGCTGCCGCCGCATACACCCGGTCCACAAAGGGGACGATCTTCGCAAGTTCCAGTCCGGAGAGTTCGTCCTTTCCGGTTGTAATCACGATTTCCGGCACTTCGATGGACAGGGTGATGTCATAGGTTTCCAGCGCATTGCGCATGGCTTCCACAAAGCCTGCCAGGTTGTCCCCTTTTGGGGTTTCGCCGTAAGCAACCTTGTCCAGCTTGCCTTCAATTGGGTAGCTTACGTCGGTCAGCAGGATTTCGTCAAACCCCAGGGCCGCCAGCTCCTGGGCCAGTCCGGCGAGATAGTCCCGCGCCCCCGGCTTGCTGGCATCCAGCCATTGGGTGTTTTTTTTGTCGTAGAAAATATAGCCGCCGGTGTTTTTCAGGCCGCGGCCTTCCACGTCTGCGTTGGCCGCCCGGGAGTCGTGAAGGCAGCCCAGACGCGCGATCACATAAAGGTCCTCGCGGCCTGTGACTGCCGCCAGAGCCGCCGCGGTGTCGGCTTCGGTTTTGACCGCCCCGGACACCGCGCCCGCCGCGTCGAAGTAGATTCGTCCTGCGCTGTCCTTCAGCGTCAGGGCAACCGCGTTGCACGTCTCCGGCTTTGCCGCGAACGCGGCCTCCCAGTCTGCCAGCGTCAACGCTTCCGGCGGCATGGAAAACGCGGCGGTCTCCACGGTTTTTGGCGTTTCCTCCGGCGGCGGTTCCACCGGGTCCTGAACGATGACCACCGGGTCCTCCGGAAGCGGGTCCGCCGTGCCGCTGGACGGCGGAGGAGCGTCCTCGCCCTGCCAGGGGAGCATCATCATGGGCCGGCCGTCTTCATCGTACATGACGTATTTTTGCAGATAGATCACCGTGCCTGCGGTCAATATGACCAGCACCAGCAAAACTGCCAGCGCGATTTTCAATTTGGACATACGGCCCCGGTAGCTGCTGTACCCTCTGGGTCCGGCCATGCGCGTCTCCCCCTTTGCCTCGTTCGGCGTAATAGAATGTCTGTCCGTCTCTCGTGGAATTTCTGCTATCTATTGTACGTCAAATCCGGCAAAAAATCAATGAAAATTCGTTATAAATCGTGCCAAACCGGCTGCATTTGCCGGAAGGTGCAAAAACGCGTAAAACCGCACGCCTTCAAAAGCTCCTGATTTTCCGGAATCCGGCATCTGGCCATTTCCGCCCGGTGGGAGTCGGACCCCAGGGTAATGATTTCGCCCCCCAGGGACCGGTAGAGCTTCAGCCATTTTGCATCCGGTAAAGGCGCGTTGCCCCGGTTGGCGTTCAGCTCAATGCCCAGCCCCTGATCAATCAGGATTTGCAGGATTTCCCGAACCGCGTCCTCAAAGGGGTCGAAGCTGAGATGAAATCCGTAGTTTTCGTTCAGGTAGCGCAGAGGAAGCGTCAAATGACCCAGCACCGAGAATTTTCCCCACTGCGCCAGCGACTTGACCTCCTCCAGATAGGCCGCGATGCCTTCACAGGCTTTTGCGTCGTTTTCCGGGTGGAATAGATACAGGTTGGTACAGCCCCAGTCTTCTGGAAGCATATGCACGGAACCAATGATAAAGTCCAGCGGCGGCATATCCGCCAGAATTTTTTCCGTGTGGGGAAAATCCATTTCCGCATCCCCCAGCTCGATCCCCAGCCGCAGCGTAATTTGATTGCCCATCGTTTGCTTCGCGCTGTGGAATTCCGCCAGCAGAGCGTCCCAGTCATAGCGGGGAATTCGAATGTCGGAGCCTACCGTTACCGGTTGTACATGGTCGGTGAAGCACAGCTCGTCGAACCCCGCCGCGGCGGCGGCCCGCGCCACATCGGTCATGGAACGGGTTGCATCGGGGGAGATGCGGGAGTGTATATGATAATCTGCCAGGTACATCGTTCGTCACTTCTTTTTCTTGAAAAATTTCTTTCGCTCCTCGAAGTTTCCGCTCTCGCCCATGGCCTCCGCGAACTTTTTCAGCGCGTCCTTCTGCTCCCGGTTCAGGCCCTTGGGCGTTTCGATGTAAACGGTTACATACTGGTCGCCCCGGCCCCGGCCGTTGATGGACGGAATTCCCTTGCCCTTGAGGCGGAAGGTTGCGCCGCTCTGGGTGCCCTCCGGAAGGTCATATTTCACGTTTCCGTCAATCGTCGGGATTTCCAGTTCCGCCCCCAGCACGGCCTGGGTAAAGGTCACGGGCACTTTCAGCAGCACGGAGGTGCCCTCCCGGCGGAACAGCTCGTGAGGCCGTACCGCAATGGTAATCAGCAGGTCGCCCGCCGGGCCGCCGTTTTTCCCCGCGCTGCCCTGGCCCCGGATGGAAATGGTTTGACCGTTGTCGATGCCGGCGGGGATGCTGGCTTGAATGGTCTTGCGGCCCCGGATGGTGCCTGCGCCCCGGCAGTCCTTGCAGGGCTGTTGAATCATCTTTCCCCGTCCGCCGCAGCGGGGACAGGCGGAAGTCGTGGCAAAAATGCCCATCGGCGTCTGACGCCGCACCTGAACGGTGCCGGTGCCGTGGCACTCGGAACAGACCTCCGGCGCGGTGCCGGGGGCGCAGCCGGTGCCCTGGCAGGTGGGACAGGCTTCGGCCCGTTCTATGGTGACGGATTTTTCGCAGCCGAAGGCCGCCTCCTCAAAACTGATGGTAAGAGATATACGGATGCTCTCGCCGCGCTGGGGGGCGTTGGGATTGGCCCGGCGTCCGCCGCCGAACCCGCCGAAAAAGCTGCCGAAAAGGTCGCCCAGGTCTCCGAAGTCGAAGCCGCCGTCAAAGCCGCCGCCTGCGCCGAAGTTCGGGTCAATGCCCGCGTGGCCGAACTGGTCGTAGCGGGCTTTTTTTCCGGCGTCAGACAGCACCTCGTATGCCTCGTTGATTTCCTTGAACCGGGCCTCGGCGGCGGCGTCGCCGGGGTTGAGGTCCGGATGGTTTGCCTTTGCCAGCTTACGGTATGCCTTTTTGATCTCCTCGTCCGACGCGCCCTTACCGACGCCCAGGACTTCATAATAATCGCGTTTCTGCTCTGCCATAATTTCCTCCATCCAAATGGATCGTTGATGATGAACCATGGGGACTTTCAAGGAGCGTTCCGGAATGCGGCGGATTTTTCCGCAGAAAACCCATGGTTTCTTGTCAATTCCACAAAAGTCCCTTATGCGCCATCAAAGGGGCGGGGATGTAAAACCCCCGTCCCCATTTATGCGGCGCGTGTTTACTTCTGTTCGTCGTCGTCCACTACCTTGTAGTCGGCGTCATAATATTGGCCGTCCTGCGAAGGGCCGGCGTCCGGGCCGGGCTGTGCGCCCTGGGGATTCGCCTGCTGGTAGAGCTTTTCGCTTACGGCGTAAAACGCCTGGGTCAACGCCTCGGTGTCCGCTTTGATTGCGGCGGTGTCGCTGCCCTTGAGAGTCTCCTTGAGCTTGTCGAGCGCGCCCTGAACCTTGCCCTTGTCGTCGGCGGGAATCTTGTCGCCCATGTCCGCCAGGGTCTTTTCGCACTGATAGACCATCTGGTCCGCCTGGTTGCGGGTTTCCACATCTTCCTTGAGCTTTTTGTCCTGAGCGGCGTACTGTTCCGCTTCCTTCACGGCCTTCTCAATGTCCTCCTTGCTCATGTTGGAGGAGGACGTAATGGTGATGTGCTGTTCCTGACCGGTGCCCAGGTCCTTGGCGGAGACCTCGACAATGCCGTTGGCGTCGATGTTGAAGGTCACTTCGATCTGAGGCACGCCGCGGCGGGCGGGCGCGATACCATCCAGGTGGAAGCGGCCCAGGGACTTGTTTGCGGCGGCCATCTCCCGTTCGCCCTGAAGGACGTTGACTTCCACGCTGGTCTGGTTGTCGGCGGCGGTGGAGAAGACCTGGCTCTTTTTCACTGGAATCGTGGTGTTGCGGTCGATCAGGCGGGTCATGACGCCGCCCTGGGTCTCAATGCCCAGCGACAGCGGCGTTACATCCAGCAGAAGCAGGCCCTTCACGTCGCCGGTCAGCACGCCCGCCTGAAGCGCCGCGCCCATGGCCACGCACTCGTCCGGGTTGATGCCCTTGAAAGGATCGCTGCCGGTAAAGGACTTGACGGCGTCCTGAACGGCGGGAATCCGGCTGGAGCCGCCCACCAGCAGGACCTTGGAAAGATCCGAAGGCTTGAGGCCCGCGTCGCTCATCGCCTGCCGCACAGGACCCATGGTAGCATCTACCAAATGGGCGGTCAGCTCATTGAACTTAGCGCGGCTGAGGGTAATGTCCAGATGCTTGGGGCCGGTGGCGTCGGCGGTGATATAGGGCAGGTTGATATTCGAGGTCGTCACGCCGGACAGCTCAATTTTCGCCTTTTCGGCGGCCTCTTTCAATCGCTGCATAGCGACTTTATCGCTGGAGAGATCAACGCCATCGGTGCGCTTGAACTCGGCGACGAGCCACTTCATCACGCACTCGTCAAAATCGTCGCCGCCCAGGCGGTTGTTGCCCGCCGTGGCCAGAACTTCAATCACGCCGTCGTCAATGTCCAGGATCGACACGTCAAACGTACCGCCGCCCAGGTCGTAGACCATGATTTTCTGGGCCTGTTCCTTATCCACGCCGTAAGCCAGCGCGGCGGCGGTGGGTTCGTTGATGATACGCTTCACGTCCAGACCGGCGATGCGTCCGGCGTCCTTGGTGGCCTGACGCTGGGAGTCGGTGAAATATGCGGGGACGGTGATAACGGCTTCCGTCACGGTTCCGCCCAGATAGCTCTCGGCGTCGGCCTTGAGCTTTTGGAGAATCATCGCGCTGATTTCCTGGGGCGTATAGGCTTTTCCGTCAATGGTTTCCTTGTGGTCGGAACCCATCTCGCGCTTGATGGAGGAAATGGTCCGGTCCGGGTTGGTGATGGCCTGCCGCTTGGCGACCTGTCCGACCATACGCTCGCCGGTTTTGGAAAAGGCCACAACCGAAGGGGTTGTGCGGTTGCCTTCCGCGTTGGCGATGACGACGGCTTCGCCGCCTTCCATCACGGCGACGCAGGAGTTGGTCGTACCTAAATCAATACCGATTACTTTCGACATAATAACTGCCTCCTAAATAATATCTCAAATATAATAAATTATAATATTCAGAAATTTTGAATGGGTCATGGATACGGGACCATACCTGCCGGATGCTCCCGTATCGCCGGGCCGTTTAATTCGCCACCTGGACAATGGCATGGCGGACGACCTTGCCGCCCATCAGGAACCCGGCCTGAAATACCTGGGAGACTACATTTTCTCCGAAATTCTCGTCCTCAATGTGCATAACGGCGTTATGCCGCTCCGGGTCGAACTCCACGCCCTGGGCCTCGATTTCCGTCACGCCCAGCTTCTTGAGAATGTCCTTGTACTGCTGGAAAATCATTTCCAGCCCCTTCTTGTGGGGGGAGTCCTCGCCGCCCTCGGCGTTGGCGGCCCGTTCCAGGTTGTCGTAGACCACCAGAAATTCCTTGATGGTGTCCGCCTTCGCATCCTGATACAGCGAATCCTTTTCCTTGGCGGTGCGCTTACGGTAGTTTTCATATTCTGCCGTCAAGCGGATGAACTGGTCCTTCATGACTTCCAGCTGCTTGACCGCCGCTTCCATCTGTTCCGCCTGTTCCCTGGTAAAGGTAATGCCTTTTTCCTTTTTCTTCCGGCCCTTTTCTTTTTCCTTTTCCTTCGGCTCCCCGGCCTGGGGGACGGCTTCTTCTCCCGTCTCGGGCGTCTGGGCGGCTTCCTCCGTTTCCGGGACCGCCTGCGCCTCCTCCTCGGGACGCTTGGTTTCTTCGCTCATTTATGGTTCCTCCTTTGGGGGTAATTCCTGTTTTCCAAACAGCCGCGTCAGCCCTTCCGCAAATCCGGAGAGCCGGGCCGCTACGGCTGCGTAATCCATGCGCGTGGGACCCACCACGCCGATCAGGCCCCGCATCCCGCCGCCGATGTCGTATCCGGCGACCACAACGCTGGTGCCCTTCAACGCCTCGCTGACATTTTCGGGTCCAATCAGAATTTCCATCCGGTGGTCTGCCTCCGGGATGGGAAGGTCCTCTTTGCTGTCGGTCAGAAAGCTCATCAGCTCATGGGCTTTGTCGGCGTCCCGGAACTCTGGGAGCTTCAGAAGCTGGCTGGCTCCGGCGGTGTAGATCTCCCGCTGCCCGGCCGCTTCCAGCGTATCCGACGCATACGCCACCACCTGGGACAGCAGCAAAAACAACTGGGGACTGAGCTGGTCCGCCGCTGCCATAAGCCGTTCGTTCATCTCCGGGGCGGAGACGCCGGTGAAATGGCTGTTGAGAAACGCCGCCAGATTGGGCAGCTGTTCCTGGCCGATTTGCAGCTGCATCCGAAGCAGCTGGCTTTTCACCCGGCTCTCTCCGGTCATCATCACCACAATACAGCTCCATTCGTCCACGAACAGAAGCTCAAACCGCCGGACCGTTTCCGCGCCGCTGCGGGCGGCGGTGACATAGGAGGGATAGCGCGTCAGAGCGGATACCGCCCGCCCCGCCTGGGACAAAAGCCGGTCCAGCTCCTCCATTTTCACGTGCAGGGCCTGGTTGATTTTCTCCGTCTCCGCCTCCGACAGCCGCTGCCGTTCCATCAGCTCGTTGACGTACAGCCGGTAGCCCTTGGGAGAGGGCATTCGGCCTGCCGACGTGTGGGGCTGTTCCAAATAGCCCTGTTCGGCCAGTTCGGACAGCTCGTTGCGGATCGTGGCGGAGCTGACGCTTCCGGCCATGGCGGAGGCGATGGCCTTGGAACCCACAGGTTCCGCGGTCCGGATGTAGGATTCCACCACAACCTTTAATATTTGTCGTTTTCGTTCGGACAGCTCCACCATACGCACCCCGCACATCCAGCGCGTTTCTCATTTTCTTGTTTTAGCACTCTGTTTCCTTGAGTGCTAAAAGGAGTTTACCACCCAGCCCCTTGCTTGTCAATGGATGGATATAAACATTTTGTAAACAAACCGCGGCCTTTTTGCAAATCTTCCGCCGCCGGAGGGGGGACTTTTTGGCCCTGCAACGGATATTTGTCTGGAATTCGTCAGAATAGGTGATAATATTCTTGATTTCTTATGCTATTTATGCATTGTTTTTCCAATTGCGACCGACTATAATAAATAACGCTGTTTTTATACCTTGTTTTTGGAATCTGGAATAACGTGGGATGCATTGGCGTTTATCCAGCTCCAATTCAAATTTTATACGGAGGAATGAATATGAGCAAAAAATACTGCTACCTTTTCACCGAAGGCAACGCCAATATGAGGGAGCTGCTGGGCGGAAAAGGCGCGAACCTGGCGGAGATGACCAACATCGGACTTCCCGTTCCCCAGGGCTTCACCATCACGACGGAAGCCTGCACCCAGTATTATGAGGACGGTCAGAAGGTCAACGACGAGATCTTTGCGGAAATTATGGAGTACGTGGCCAAGATGGAGGAGATCACCGGCAAGAAGTTCGGCGACCCTGAAAATCCCCTTCTGGTCTCCGTCCGCTCCGGCGCGCGGGCTTCCATGCCCGGCATGATGGATACCATCCTCAACCTGGGCCTCAACGAGACTGTGGTGGAAGTGCTGATCCGCAAGTCCAACAACCCCCGCTGGGCCTGGGACTGCTATCGCCGTTTCATCCAGATGTATTCGGATGTGGTTATGGAAGTCGGCAAAAAGTATTTTGAGCAGCTCATCGACAAAATGAAAGCCCAGAAGGGCGTCTCCCAGGACGTGGACCTGACGGCGGACGACCTCAAGGAACTGGCGGGCCAGTTCAAGGCCGAGTATAAGGCCAAGGTCGGCGCGGACTTCCCCTCCGACCCCAAGGACCAGCTGATGGGCGCAGTCAAGGCCGTTTTCCGCTCCTGGGACAATCCCCGCGCCAACGTTTATCGCCGGGACAACGATATCCCCTATTCCTGGGGCACCGCCGTCAACGTGCAGTCCATGGCCTTCGGCAACATGGGCGACGACTGCGGCACCGGCGTGGCCTTCACCCGCAACCCCGCCACCGGTGAGAAGAAGCTGTTCGGCGAGTTTTTGACCAACGCCCAGGGCGAGGACGTGGTGGCCGGCGTGCGCACCCCCATGCCCATCAGCGAGATGGCCGACAAGTTCCCCGAGGCCTTCGCCCAGTTCGAAGGGGTGTGCAAGACCCTGGAGGACCACTACCGTGACATGCAGGACATGGAGTTCACCGTGGAGGCGGGCAAGCTCTACATGCTCCAGACCCGCAACGGCAAGCGCACCCCCGCCGCCGCGCTGAAAATCGCCTGCGACCTGGTGGACGAGGGCATGATCGACGAGAAAAAGGCCGTGGAAATGATCGACCCCCGTTCCCTGGACACCCTGCTGCACCCGCAGTTTGACGCCGAGGCCGTGAAAAAGAGCGAGGTTCTGGGCAAGGCTCTTGGCGCGTCCCCGGGCGCGGCCAGCGGCAAGATCGTATTCACCGCCGAGGAGGCCAAGGAGTGGGCCGAGCGGGGCGAAAAAGTGATTCTGGTCCGCCTGGAGACCTCTCCCGAGGACATTGAGGGCATGAAGGCCGCCCAGGGCATTCTCACCGTCCGCGGCGGCATGACCTCTCACGCGGCGGTTGTGGCCCGCGGTATGGGCAAGTGCTGCGTCTCCGGCTGCGGCGACATCAAGATGGACGAGGAGAACAAGCGGTTTGAGCTGGCCGGCAAGACCTTCCAGGAAGGCGACTGGATCAGCCTCAACGGCTCCACCGGCAACATTTACAACGGCGCGCTTCCCACCGTGGAGGCCGACATCGGCGGCGAGTTCGCCCGCGTGATGGCCTGGGCCGACAAGTATCGCCGCTTGGAAGTCCGCACCAACGCCGACACCCCCTATGACGCCGCGCAGGCCCGGAAGTTCGGCGCGCAGGGTATCGGCCTTTGCCGGACGGAGCATATGTTCTTCAATGACGACCGTATTCACGCCATCCGCCGCATGATCTGCTCGGACACCAAGGAGCAGCGGGAAAAGGCTCTGGCCGTTCTGGAACCCATGCAGCAGGGCGACTTCGAGGGCATCTATGAGGCCATGGAAGGCTGTCCCGTTACCATCCGCTTCCTGGACCCGCCCCTGCATGAGTTCGTCCCCACCGAGGAAGCCGATATTGAACTGCTGGCCAAGGATATGGGCAAGACGGTCGAGGACATCAAGGCCATTATCGCCGGACTCCATGAGTTCAACCCCATGATGGGCCACCGCGGCTGCCGTCTGGCCGTCACGTATCCGGAGATTGCCGTCATGCAGACCCGCGCCGTCATCAAGGCCGCGCTGAACGTCCAGGCCCGGCATCCCGAGTGGAACCTGGTGCCTGAAATCATGATTCCCCTGGTGGGCGAGGTGAAGGAATTTGCCTTTGTCAAGAGCCTGGTGACGAACACTGCGGACGAGCTTATCCGCGAGGCCGGTTCCTCCCTGAAGTACAAGGTTGGCACCATGATTGAGATTCCCCGCGCGGCCCTCACGGCCGACGAGATCGCGCCGCTGGCGGACTTCTTCTCCTTCGGCAGCAACGACCTCACCCAGATGACCTTCGGCTTCAGCCGGGACGACGCCAGCAAGTTCCTGGGCGCGTACTATGACAAGAAGATTTACGAGAGCGACCCCTTCGCCAAGCTGGACCAGCACGGCGTAGGCCGTCTGATCTCCAACGCCGCCCGCTGGGGCCGGGGCACGAATCCCCACGTACACCTGGGCATCTGCGGCGAGCACGGCGGCGACCCGTCCTCCGTGGAGTTCTGCCACCGGATCGGCCTGGACTATGTGTCCTGCTCTCCCTTCCGGGTGCCCATTGCGCGGCTCTCCGCGGCGCAGGCGGCCATTAAGGATAGGAAGGAATAACCGAATCAAGCCGGAGAAAGGGCGTACCACATGGTACGCCCTTTTTCAAAAGGAGGATTTTATGAGTTTGAAGGAAGCGTTGGAACGGGAACGGATGCAGTTGGACGCATTTGCAAAGACCGAAGATTTCTATCGCAAGCTGTTTGAAGAAGTGGGAATGTGTGACGGCGCGGACCATGGCTACGCATTTTACCAGCGATCCTATGAACAGACGCTCCCTGAAAAGCTGCCGCCGGAATATCAGGCATTGGTTGACGAATTCGTTGAGCTCTGTCCGCCCAAGGCGTGGAAAAAATGCCCGGAAAGGGCGGACCGGGCCCTTGCATTCTGCGACTGGGCTTGGGATGATGAGGGCAATCTGACCGCAGAATACCGCGGTGAAACGCTTTTTGGCCAGGTAAAGCTGTCCGACGGAAGCCTTCATATCAAGCGATGTGAAATGTATAGCAGACGGAATCTGGGAAAATACTCCGATCTGGTCAAACACCGACACCGTTTTTTCTCGAAAGCACAAAACGCCGAGGCGGAGCGGGTGCGGTTCTCCGCCCGGGAAAGCATCCTTCAGGAAGCCCAGCGGAAAATGGACGGGTTTCACCGCTTTCTGTACGGTTCCGGGGAATATGTCTGTTTGCCCTACTCGATTCCCCACGGCGACTATGACGACCGCTGTCACGTCTGCATTTTCCGTGAGAAAGTGTTGTATGATTTGGGAAAGGATGCGAATCCTGGATACAAAGGAGGGGGTGACGCCCCCTTCCGCAAGGGCATAGACGCGTTTGAAAACTGGCTGCTGATACGTTTGAAAGGCTTGTCAAACTGACCAAAACAGGCAGCCATGAAAACCCCCGGCGGAGTCAAAGACTCCGCCGGGGGCTTATTCATCGTCTATATAGGCGTCTTCCGCATCCATCTGCCCCCGCACAAGCAGGACCATCGTTTTTTCATAGTCTTGCTCCCCCAGGGCCTTGATGGCATCAGTCACAGCGTTGAACAGCACGGTATAGCACTTGGGCAAACTTTCCATGTTTATCACCTCATCCATATTGTAACACAAATGCCAAGCAAATGCTAGGTGTATTTGCAAAAAATTTTCACATAAAATTTGTATTGTAAATGTAGCGCATCTGTGATACGAGGTGAGTGCAAATGTCTTTCAAAATTCCAAGGATTCCGCCAACGACAAATAAGGGCATCCGATTTCCAAACGACGTAATTGATCAGGTAGAGGAGGCTATTCGCGGAAAGGACTGCACGTTTTCTGCATTCGTTGTGGCCGCCGTGCGGGCCGCGCTGGAAAGCCTTGCGGAAGAAAACGACGGCGGGGACGCTCCCTCCGCACCGTGAATCAAAACGCCCTGTGCCATTGGCACAGGGCGTTTTTCCGCGCAAAACCGGCGGTTATGCATTCAAAAAGGTTACATAGCGCATGAGCATGGCCGCGACCTGTCCGCGGGTGGTCCGCGCGCCGGGCGCAAGGGTTCCGTCTGCGTAGCCGCTCAGAATACCCGCTTCGACCGCCCAGCTCATGGCGTCCCGCGCATAGCCGCTGACCGCCGCCGCATCCGTATAGTTCAGCGAACGGTCCGCAGGGGCGGGACTGCCGGTGTAGCGGTACAGCATCGTAATCAGTTGCTCGCGGGTGACGGGGCCGCTGGGGTTCGCGCCGTCGCTTACGCCGTGAGCCTTCGCCCAGGCAATGCCTTTTTCATACGCGCTGCCCGTTGTGTCCGCGCCGTCGAAACGGGCCAGGACCGTCGCCCACATGGCGCGGGTCATCGGCGCGTCGGGGGCGAAGGTCTCCGCCGTTTTGCCGGAGAACAGTTCCCGGGCGGAAACAAAGTCGATGGCGTCGCCCGCCCAGTGGTTTACGGTGTCCGCAAAGGGCTTGCGGTTGTCCAGCAGCTTTACGGAAACGCCGTCGGAGACCGGCAGCACAATACCGTTTGCCGTGGGGAGAGAGGTTTTGAGAATCGTCTCCGTGCCGTCGGGATTCACCACGGCGGCCACAATGCCCGCGGCAGGCCGCTGCAAGGGGATTTCCACCGTCAGCGGCTGAAAACTGTCCGTGCGGATGGTAACGGTGGAGGAAATTCCCGCTTCCGCCGGAAGGGCGGGAACCGGTACGGACACTTTTTCGCCGTTTTTGCGGGCCTCGTCCGCCAGCTTCGCGGGGAAGCGGACTTCCGCTCCGGCGTTGCCGTTTGGCGCGGTCTGCACCTCTGCCGTCACGCCGTCGGCGCGCTTGACGGTGGTTTCGCTGGAGCCGTCCGGCTTTTTCACCGTTTTTACGGTGGAACCGTCCTTCGCTTTTTCGGTGGAGGTAACGGTCCCGTCCTTTTTCGTCTCAACGGTAATCTGGGAGCCGTCGGGGTTTCGGGTCGTCTGCGTGACGGCGCCGGTGTTGGGATTGGTGGTGGTAGTGGTTGAAGAACCGTCGGGGTTTTTCGTCGTGGTGCTGTTGGAGGACCCGCCGCCGGAACTGGACGGCCTGTCGGAAGAACCTCCGCCGGAGGAGCCGCCGCCCGAGGAGCCGCCGGCAGCCGGGATGGTTTCCTGAGCCGTCACGTAGCCGCAGGCCGTGCATTCCTTATGGCGGCGGCCGCTTTGGGAGGAAGTCGCCGCCTGGTCGATGATCCATTCGCCGGGCGTATGGGCGGCATAGCCGTTTTTCTGGCTGGGGTCGGTGATGGAACAGCCGCTGGAAGTGCAGTTGTGCCAGTGGTGGGAGGCGTTGCTGGTCCAGGCGGTTCCCCAGGCGTGGATATGCTGGGCGGGCGGCGTGGGCGGCGTGGTGGAGCCGGTGTCCTTGGTCCAGATGGCCAGCAGGGTCACGTCATGGTCCGGCATCTGGAACCGCAGGTCGGAGCGGGTGCGGTCCGCCTCTGAGAGCGCGAGGGTGTTGGAGGCGTCCCAGGCGGCGAAGGTATAGCCGCTGTAAGCGCCTGCCTGCACCCGGACCTCGGCCCCCGCCGGATAGGAACCCGCGCCGGTTTCCGCGGCGTGGCTGTTCTGGACGGTTACTTGATAAACCGTGGGCTGGACCGGCGGTTCGGAGTCCGTAATTTGAATGGTATATGTTGTGGTTTTTTCCTGATACGTGACGGTAAGCGTCTGCTGTTCCGCCGCTTGGCTGGAATCAAAGCCGCTGACCATACCGGCAGTTACCGCCATGTCTTGGGTGGTGTTGTTGGAGAAATGAATGGTGATGGTCAGATTCGATACGTCCAGCGGCTCGTTGAGGGCGTAAACCGTTTTATGGTTTGTGCTTTTTAGGGAGATGGCTTGCACCGTCACCGTCGGGTCAACGTAGGCCGGAACCGTGACAAGCGCGGACGCGCCCGCCTTGTGATCGTCGGTTTCCTTGTAGCGCACATAATACGTTCCGGCGGAAAGATTGCGGGTTTCGTTTTCGCCGCAGTCATAGGCCGGGGTGAAGTTCCCATTCTGGGAATACTCCATCGCCGCCGTGGTGCCGGTGATTTTGCCGTCTGTTCCGTTCGCGGAGGTGGGGGCTGTGCCGGCGAGGTTGGCAGGGGCCGCCGGACCGTCCGGTTTTTCGGCGGGAGGCGTGCCCACGGTCAGCTTTGCAGCAGCTGTCAGGGGCTGGCCGGTCGCGCTGTATTCTGCGGGAATGGTGATCTCAATCTGATAGACGCCGTCCGCTTTTGGAGTGGCGGAAAATCTTTCCTGACTATTTGTACCGTAGTCAATATCTATCCATTTTAATCCATCTGTTTCCAGATAATTGCCGTCGCCTAATTCGGCCTCGCTTCCATTCACATAAATTGTATAAGGCATATCGGCCAAACCGGGTAAGGGATTTTCGGTTGTATATTCTACGGTTAAATATTCTCTTATTTCCGTATCAACGGAACCACCAGTGATTTCCTTATTTTCGAATTCAAATCTTACAACCTTCGTTTCTTCGGGGGAAGTTGTGGATTTCTGTAAGCTCCAATTACCATTGCCATCCCGTTTCAGTTCCCATTCTGCTGGGATGTTGAGTTTTCCAAGACGGAAAGCATTCTCCGAAGACTTTACCGCCGTGAGGTAGGTGCGGCCTAACATCGTAGTGTCCGCCTGGCCGTTAAAAGTCACCTCGGTCTCGCCCTCTACGTCGCCGGAAACGGTCAGGGTTTGCGATTTACCCAGTATCAAAGAGCCGCCGCCTATGAAGCAGTCAACGGTAATATTTCCAAGCTCGGCAACGTTCAGTTTCGCGCCGCTGGCGACCGAAAGCGTTGCGCCGTCCCGCAAGGAACTGCCTTGCGACAGGGCAACGTTTCCCGCAGTTACCGTCAGATTGGAAATATTGTTAAAGTTGACGTTCGCCTGGTTTCCGCCGCCGCTGTACTGCACGTCAACCGTCGGCGTACCGCCCCCGTTTACATGCGGAACCTTGCCGCTGATCAAGGTACGCCCACTAACGGTGTAATTTTCCGGATCTGGAATCGTCCGTTTGGTAGCGAGAGGGCCTTCCGGGTTTTTCCGCTGTGCGCCGCAGGCATAAATCTCACCCAAAGCTGTGGAACTTGCGCTGCCCTCTATGATAATTTCAGCGTCGCCCACATACTCGTTTGGAGGTCCGTTTTGGTCGCTGGTGTCTACCGTCATGCCGCCCATGCAGAGATTGCCGGCATAGATATTCCCGGAACCGAATGAATTGTCTCCCTGAAGCGTAGTTGTTCCCTTGATGATAAGGGTTCCCTTTGTACCGCAGGAAGGCATTTGTGCTTCCAAATTTTCATTGTTGCTGTTTATGAAACCGCCGCAAAAAAGATCAAATGAGTGATTTCCGCACTTTACGTTTTCCAGTGTCAATGTATGTCCGTTTGCCATGATAAGATTACGGACCGTGCCGCTGAATGACAATGTTATGTCACGAAATGTTACATTGGATCCCAAAATAATGCCGCCCGCGCCAATCTCAACGTTTCCGCCTTGGATAGTAAGCTCCTTCTCAATTACCAGCGGAGTATCCGTAGAGTATTGGATGACGTTTGGGGTGCCTTGAATCTGAATCGTGTCGCCGTTCTGGACACTAGAGTTTTTGATCAACGCTTCCAAGTCCCCGCCGGATGGAAGTGTATGCACCGTTCCGGCAGCGAAGCCGAACGGTGAGAACAGCACAGCGGTTACACAAACGGCCAATAAGGCCGCCAGCAATCGTTTATGGTGTTTCATAGAATAATTTCCCTTCTGCCCTGTGTTGCCAGGGCGGCCCTCGTGATTTTCTTACCCATGTCCCCCATCGAAGATACCGTTATCTCTCGACAGGGTATTAGGAAGTATATCAAAAGATACCTGCATTTACAAGAGGTTCTGGGAAAAAACTTCCAGAAAACGGGGCGGAATGATTTTCCAGTTTCCGGCGCGATTTTACCCGTGCAGCCAGTGTCCCGGACAACCGGAAAGGACGGCCGCCCTTTCCGGCGGCCGTCCTGCTGTTTGCATCAATGCCCGTTGTGTTTCCGGACGCGCTTTGCTTGGCGGAGCGCGTATTTCCGGTCTTGTTCCGCCTGCCGTTCCGCTTTTGTACGCTGGCGGCGGGCGGCCTTTCCTTCTGCCTGCTGGAGCTTTAACGCCTGCTGTGCTTTCGTTCCGGGGCCGCGGGCCTCCAGCGTCCTGCGAATTTCCCTCTGCCGCCGTTTGGGGTTCGTTCCGGTCTCCGGCGAGCGGACTCCCCCCAGCGGCGGGCTGAAGCGCAGCTTTCGCCAGTTTTCCAGAAGCCAGGCATATATCTGCCCGTCCGTGGGTTCCGCGCCGAACACAATCCGGCAGACCTCCCAGGAGCGCGCGTCTCCCCGCTCATAAAGGCATATCCAGAAGGGCGGGTCAAAACAAACGGTGAGTTTCGTATAACCGGTTTCCATAAAAATCCTCCTTTTTGCGTAAACCATCGGGAGAATGGACAACCAAGGAGGTATGGTTACTGATACCCGTTCGGGTACGTCCGGACTACCGACCGGACCGTGTTTTTCTCTCCCGCTCAGGAACTTATTGGGTTGAAATGCGGTTGAACATGGACAGAATTTCGTCCATAGAGGTGTTTTTCTTCGCCTCTCCGGCCCGGTCCAGAACGATGCTGCCCTGATACATCATCAAAATCCGGTCGCCGTACTCCACGGCATGGCGGAGGTTATGCGTTACCATCATGGCCGTGAGGCTCTTTTCCCGGATGATCCGGTCCGTCAGGCCCATGATGATCTCGGCGGTTTTCGGGTCCAGGGCGGCGGTGTGTTCGTCGAGAATCAGAAAGCGCAGCGGCGTCATGGACGCCATCAGCAGCGAAACGGCCTGCCGCTGTCCGCCGGAGAGGGACCCCATTCGGACATCCAGCTTGTCCTCCAGGCCCAAATCCAGGGCCCGGAGCTGGTCCCGGTAAAAATCAACGCGGCTGCGGTTCACGGCGCGGGTGAGATTGAACGGTTTGCCCTTGTTGTCCGCCAGGGACAGGTTTTCCAGCATTGTCAGATTCGGGCAGACGCCCGCCGACGGGTTCTGATACACGCGGCCCATGTTGGCATACCGCTGGTAATCCTTCCGCTTGGCAATGCTCTGCCCGTCTATGCGGACGTCGCCGCTTTCCAGGGGAATCGTGCCGCAGATGATGTTTAACAGGGAGGTTTTTCCGCTGCCGTTGCCGCCTACGATGGCGACAAACTGCCCCTCGTCCACTGTGAGGGAGAAATCCTGAAACAGGCGGTGTTCCATAACGGTTCCGGGATTGTAAATCTTGGTGATGTTCTGAACCTCAAGCATGGATAATTTCCTCTCCCTTCCGTCCGGACAGGACCAGCACCAGCAGGAACAACGCCGCCGTGACGAGCTTCATCATATTTGCGGGCAGACCCGCGCTCAGGGCCGCCTGGACGCAGAGCTTATACAAAATACTGCCGGATATTACCGCCGTGGTTCCCGCGGGAACCGCGAGCCAGCGCAGTGCTTTGCGCTTTTGCAGGGTACGGGCGGCGGGGGAGGCGGCGTAAACGTTCCGAATGGAGATACCGATGATGACGGCCGCTAAACCGTAGACCAGCTGTCCGGTGCCCATGGTGGCGGAGAAACTGCGCTGTTCGTGACATACGATGCACCCGCCCAGGGAAACCAGCGCGTTGGACACCACCAGTCCCAGGAGCTTTACGGAACCGCGGTCCTTGGCGAGGGTCGTGACCAGACCGGGATTGTCGCCCACCGCCCGGAGAAGCAGGCCGGATTTTGTGCGGAAGTAAGCGTCCAGAGCCAGCTTTACCACCACAACCACCACCAGGGAAACCACCAGTTTCCGGCCCATGGTGTTGAGTCCGCCGAAAATGGACATGACCGGTGCGGAGGTGAAGATGGTGTCGATGTCCCGTGGAACCGTCAGATTAGAGCCTGCTATTTGCAGGTTGATGGAAAACAGGGCCGTCATGGTGATGATGCCCGCCAACAGGTTGCGGACGCCCAGCTTGACGTGGATAACGCCGGTAAACAAGCCCGCGGCGGCCCCGGCCAGCATGGCCAGCGGAAGGGTGAGCCACGCCTGGACGCCGTTTGTCAGAAGCACCGCCGTCACCGCCGCACCCAGGGGAAAGGCGCCGTCAACGCCAAGGTCGGGGAAGTCCAGAATGGAATATGTGATATAAACGCCGAAGGAAATCAGCGCGTAAATCAACCCTTGGGTGAGCGTGCTGATCAACAGCTCCAGAAGCATGGCAAACGCCTCCTCACGTGATAATTGACAATGGATAACCGGGAATGGACCCTGCGCGGGGGTCAGCGGATGGTGTTGCGAAGGACGCCGATTTTTTCGATTTCACATTCGACCACATCGCCGGGATGCAGGAACTTGGGCGGCTCAAAGCCCATGCCGACGCCCGCCGGGGTGCCGGTGGCAATGATCGTGCCGGGGAGCAGGGTCATGCCCTGGGTGAGTTCCGCAAGGATGGCGGGAATGGTGTGAATCAGAAGGGAGGTGTTGGAATCCTGCCGGGGTTCGCCGTTGATGCGGGAGGAAATCTTCAGCGCGGGGGGAAACGCCGTCTCATCCGCCGTCAGAATGCAGGGACCCATCGGGGTAAAGCCGTCCAGGCTCTTTCCGAAATACCACTGCATATGGCCCGTCTGCAAATCGCGGGAGGACATATCGTTCAAAACCGTATAGCCGAAGATATAGTCGCCGGCCTCCTCCGGCTTGACGTTCTTCGCGGTTTTGCCAATGATCACCGCCAGCTCCGCTTCGTAGTCCAGCCGCTCCACCAGGCCCTGGTGGCTGGGGATTTCGGTATCCGGCGCGGCGGCTTCCGAAACCCGCTTGGAGAAATATACGGAAACCGGTTTTTCCTTGGAAAAGGCCCGGCCATTGTAGCGGGCGGATTCCTCCGCGT
Source organism: uncultured Oscillibacter sp. (assembly GCA_910589315.1). Classification (GTDB taxonomy): domain Bacteria; phylum Bacillota; class Clostridia; order Oscillospirales; family Oscillospiraceae; genus Oscillibacter. The sequence continues at coordinate 39,754 of CAJUTB010000019.1, forward strand.
GGTCTACATAGTTCATGCCCAGGCAGATCACATCCTGACGGGGGCGGGGCACCGGAGCCAGGAGAGTTACGTCTGCAAGGGGGACCGTTTTTTCGGAGACCGCCCCTTTCACTGCCGGGAGTCCGGCTTCAATCAGCGCATTCATGTCCGGATACGGCAGGAACATTACGCCGTTGTCCGTAAGCACGCCTACGCGTTGGGTTCCTTCATAGAGACAAGTGACCAGTTTCATGTTTCATTCTCCTTCATGTTAAAAAATGTTCTTGTTTTCAGGGGGGCGGTCCCCGGTTTATTCGTTGACTTCAATGGCGTTGGCAGAAACGGCGCCGGGTATGGCAAGGCCCATAGCGTCCAGAGCCTCCGAATTGATATACAAATCATAGTTTTCAATCGCTTCGTAGGGAAGATCCTGGCAGGCGGCTTCGCCGCGGAGAATCTTTGCGGCCATTTGACCGGTCTGAACGCCCAGCTTGATATAATCCAGGCCCGCGCCGGCCACACAGCCCAGTTTCATTTGCTCAATCTCCGAGCCGTAGACCGGGACGCCCGCTTCGTTGGTCTTTTCCAGGATCGCCGGAAGTACGCCCACCACCGTGTTGTCCGTCAGGTTGGAAATGCAGTCCACGCCTTTGGAAAGCAGCGTATCCACCGCCTGGGTGACTTCGGACTGCTCCAAAACGCCCACCGTCTCAATGGTGAACCCATAGTCCGCCGCTTTTTCCTCGTAAACGCCGACGGAATACACGGAATTGGCTTCGCTGGTGGTGTAGACAATGCCAATGGTTCCGGCGTTGGGCTGAAGCTGGCGGATCAAATCCAATTGTCCCTCTACGGGCAGTACGTCGGATGTGCCGGTGATGTTGCCGGAATCCAGGTTCGCGCCTACGGGATCGGTAATGGCGGTGAAAATAACGGGAATGTCTTTGTCCTCCGCGGCGGCAAAGCAGGCGGTGGCGGAGGGGGTGGCAATGGCGGCCATCAGGTCGACGCCCATCGCGGAAAAGGTGGCGCCGATCTGCGTGGCTATGTTGTCGTCGAAGCCCGCGTTTTGGTATTCAATCGTATAATCGACGCCTTCCACCAGTCCCGCTTCTTCCAGTCCCTGGAGGAAACCGGTGCGGCAGTTGTCCAGGGAGGCGTGTTCGCCATACTGAGAAATGCCGATCACCAGCGGCTTTTCTTCGCCGCCGTCCGGGGCGTCGGGGGCATCGGAGCCGCCGGAAGCGGCTTCGCCGCAGGCGGCCAGGGAGAGGGCGAGGGTCAATGCCAGAAGGCCAGAGTAAAATTTCTTCAGCGTTTTCATCATGCATTCTCCAATCTTGTTTCAAATTCTACGGCATCCAAATTTCAATTCGCACGGGAATTCCCGGAAAAATTCTCCAAAACCACGTTCCGCCATCGTTTCGTGTACAGTTTCATAGGAACCCATCTCCTTCCAGAAAAACAAAAAAGCCCCGTCCCGATTTGGGACAAGACTTCCATCCTGCGGTGCCACCCAAGTTGACGCAAACGCGCCCGCTCGTCTCACATACTTCCATATGTGCCGCGCTGGTAACGGGTGCGGTCCCCGTCAGCCGCTACTGGGCGCTTTTTCAAAGGCCGTTCGCTCTGCCCTCGCAAGTCCATTCGCCGGAACGTCTCCCGCAGCGGTTCCACCACTCCGCCGCTCTCTGAAGGGGGAACACCCTTCCGGTTACTCCTCTTGTTCACAGGTTTTCCTTGATCATTTTGCATTATACGGATTCTGTGAACAAATGTCAACCGTCGAAATGCACAAAAAGGGTCTGGGGCAGGCGTTGGCCGAGAAACGGCGGCCCCGGCAAACCTTGCGGGGGCCGCTTGTTTTTCAAGATAACAACAGCTTATCGTCCGCCTCGTCGGAACCGCTCACCTTGCTGAACAGCTCCAAAAGCTGCGGAACGGTCAATTTCTTTTTCTCCTCGCCGGAAACGTCAATCAAAATTTTGCCGTCATACATCATAATCAGACGGTTGCCGTGGGCAATGGCGTCTTTCATGTTATGCGTGACCATCATTGTGGTCAGATGGCTTTCCGAAACAATCCGGTCCGACAGGTCCAGAACTTTTGCCGCGGTTTTCGGGTCCAGGGCGGCGGTGTGTTCGTCCAGAAGCAGCAGCTTCGGCTTTTGCAGGGAGGCCATCAGGAGCGTCAGGGCCTGCCGCTGTCCGCCGGAGAGAAGGCCCACCTTGCTGGTAAGCCGGTCTTCCAGGCCTAGGTCCAGCTTTTGCAGCATGTCCTGATACCGGTTTTTTTCGTCTTTCGTCACACCCCAGCCAAGACCCCGCCGCTGTCCGCGCCGGGCCGCCAGAGCCAGATTTTCCAGAATCTGCATGGTAGGGGCCGTGCCCAGCATGGGGTCCTGAAAGACCCGCCCGATATACGGCGCGCGCTTGTACTCCGGCAGGTGCGTCACGTCCGTGCCGCCGATGGAGATTGTGCCCGCGTCTACCTGCCACGTGCCCGCTACGGCGTTGAGCATGGTGGATTTGCCTGCTCCGTTGCCGCCGATCACCGTGCAGAAATCGCCGTCGTTCAGCGTCAGACTCACGCCCCGCAGGGCCTGTTTTTCGTTCACCGTTCCTGCGTTGAAGGTTTTCCAGATTTCCTTGATCTCAAGCATGGCGCGCGCCTCCTGTCTTGACCGCCGGGCGGAGATATTTGCCTTTCCAATAGGGAATGGAGAGGAAGACCGCCACCACCAGGGCGGAGAGCAGTTTCAGATAATTGGCGTTGAGGCCCATGGCCAGCACCGCCTGGATGACGATATAATACAAAATCGCGCCGATGGACACGGCCAGGAGTTTCAGCGCAAAGTTGTGGAAAATCCGGCTGAACAGCACTTGGCCGATGATCACGGAGGCAAGGCCAATGACAATGGCTCCCCGGCCCATGTTGATCTCGCTCGCGCTCTGGAACTGGGCCAGCAGCGCGCCGGAGAGGGCGACCAGGCCATTGGAGAGCATCAGTCCCAGGACCTTGGTGAAATCCGTGTTGATGCCCTGGGCACGGGCCATGTTCTGATTCGAGCCGGTTGCCCGGAGGGCGCAGCCGAGTTCTGTGCCGAAGAACCAGTACAGCACGGCAATGAGCGCGGCGGTGAAGATGCCGACCACTAGAATCGGGTGGCGGTAAAAGGGCCGGTTCCCTTTCGCCACGTCCTGAACAAACCGCAGGGATACCAGGAGCTTATCCAGAAAATCGTTGTTGGTGACGTTGATGGCAACGGTGGATTTCATATCCATAATCGCCAGGTTGATGGACCAGAGGCCCAATTGGGTGAGAATTCCGGACAGAATTGCCGGGATGCCGCAGAAGGTGTGCAGAATACCCGTGACCAATCCGGCCAGCATTCCTGCGGCCAGGGCGGCCAGCATGGCAAACCAAAGGTTTATGCCGTTGGTGAACAGCATGACAAAGACTGCCGCGCCGGTGCAGAAGGAGCCGTCTACCGTCAGATCAGCGATGTCCAGCAGCTTGTAGGTAATGTAGACGCCGATGGCCATGATGCCCCAGATCAGTCCCTGGGACACCGCGCCGGGCAGCGCGGTGATGAAATTCAACATAATTGCATTCTTCCCCTCTCCTTGAACGCGGACGGTCTTGTATAAATGTGCCTCGTTCGCTTACTGGATGGATTTCCATAGGCGGCGGAAGGGGAATGTTCTCCTTCCGCCGCATTGCCGTTCCATTATTCGGCGGAGATGACCTCGTAGCCGTCGGGCGCGGTCAAGCCCAGGCTGGTGCAGATGGACTCATTATATTTTTTGGTGAACTGGGGGGCGTATTCGATGGCCATGGTGGTGATGTCGGCCTTGCCGGTGAGGATGTCGGCGGCCATTTGACCGGCCTTGTAGCCGATGTCATAGTAGCTGATGGAAAGGGTAGCCACGCCGCAGCCGCCGCAGATGCCTTCCTCGCCCGCGATGATGGGGATACCCGCAGGACGGCAGATGTTGTCGATCACGCCGGTGTTGTCGGCGCAGGTGTTGTCGGTGGGGACATACAGTACGTCGCTGTTGCTGGCGGCGTTCTGGGTGACGGAAGCCATGTCGTTTGTATCAGAGAAGGGATATTGGGTGCAGGTGTAGCCCAGTTTTTCCAGCTCGGCCTGAACGTTGTCCACCTGATACTGGCTGTTGGGTTCGCCGGAGCAGTAGAGGAGGCCGACGTTTTTGGCGTCGGGGAACCACTCCTTCACCATCGCGGCCTGCTGATCCAGGGGAGCGAGGTCGGAGGTGCCGGAGATATTGTTGCCCACGGTGCCGGAGAAGTTCTCAATTCCCAGGGCCACGCCGTATTCGGTAATGGAGGTGCCGAGGATGGGGATATCCGCCGTAGCGGCGGCGGCGGCCTGAAGAGAGGACGTGGCGTTGGCGAGAATCAGGTCCACACCGGAGGAAACGAAGTTGTTGGCGATGGTGGCGCAGGTGGCGGAATCGCCCGCGGCGTTGTTGACGGTAATGTTGACGTTTTCCTCGCCCAGCAATTCCTTTACGGCGTCCTGGAAGCCCTCGGTAGCGGCGTCCAGCGCGGGATGCGGGGCAAGCTGGCAAACGCCGATTTCATAGGTTTCGCCGGACGCGCCGCCGGAGGCGTCGTTTCCGCCGGCGGGTTCCTGGGTGTCCTGGGGCGCCTGGGAATCGCCGGAGGTCTGGTCGGAACCGCCGTCGTTTCCGCCGCAGGCGGCCAGGCTCAGGACCAGGACGCCTGCCAAAATGAGTGCAAGCAGTTTCTTTTTCATGATACAATCTCCTAACTCGAAAAAATTATACAAAAAGCGGCTCTGCCGTCAAAGACAGAGCCGCTTTCCATAACTGCCGCGTCAACCGGACAGCCCTGTCCTATTTCCATGCTCAAAACGGCCCGCATAGCGGACCTTGCTAAAGCGGAAATAGGAGGTGAATTGGCTGCGCATAGAGGTAAGCCCCTTTCTGCCGGTTGCATACCGCTTCCCTGGCGGTGTTTTTTTCTTTTAACACCATACAGCTTTAAAGGGATAAAGTCAACCGTCATTTTCTACAAAATCGTGGGAAATTTTCTTGACTTCCCGGTTATGCGGGTCCGCGCCCCGTCTGCCGCGGCGCGGCGTCCCGACGCAAACGGAAAGGCCGGACAACCGAAAATGGGTTGTCCGGCCCTTTTTATCCGCCCAAAGAAGGCGGATATGTCCGATATTTTCGGGCGTGGCGTCAGGTAAGCGTCAAGTCCTTTGCAAAGTAATCGCTTTCGTTCCGCTTGTCGAAGGCGGCCCCGATCCGGGACGCGTTCTCATAGAACCAATCCGCCAGTTCCTTCGGCGCGTAGACGCCGTCCGCCCGGAACAGCGGGAACCATCCCGGCAGCGCAAGTTCCACGGATTCGGAGGTTTTTGCCAGTTCCCGGAAGCAGGCCCACGCGCCCTTGAAAAAGTCATACAGCTTTTTCTGGTCCCACATACTCTCTGCCCATATCAGACGCTTTTCCAGCAGCTTGACCGCCCGGTCCAGATCGTCCGTCTGCGCCCAGCAGCGGATGATCGCGCCCAGATAACTCAAATCGTTCCGGTCCCGGTCCGCCTTGCGGTAGAGCTTGTTGGCATACGCCTTGGCCCGGTCCATCTCCCTGCGGTCCAGAGCGTCTTCCAAATACGCCAGCCAGTACCGGTGGGGCGTGTCGTTGCAAAACCAGATCCGCCCAGCTTCCATAGGTTTTGCATAGTCGTCCGCCGCGGCCCGGTCGCCAATCAAAAGGCACATCCGCACAGCGTTGCTCCGTTCGCAGGCCCGGCAGTCGGAAAGCCCGTCCCGTCCGGTGCGCCAGAATTTCCGGAAGTAAATAAACGCCTGCTCTTTGTCGACATACTGCCAGAAATTACACATCTGCCACCAATAGGTACGAAGGCCGATGTGATATTCCTGCACCAGCGCGCGAAACTGTTTCATCAATTCCTCCCATTGTTCTTTCGGAACCTGGGGCAGGTTTACAATCGGGTCCAGGCCCATTTGGGTGATCATAAGATACATTTCCGGCGCGCCGTCGGCGGAACGTTCATAGAGAACGTCCGAATGTTCCTGGAAAATGGAGGCGAATTCCGCCGCCACCGGCATGGCCTTGGGCGGGTCGTCATGGAAGGTTGCCTGACAGGCGTAATCGTACCGCAGAAGCATTCGCCAATAGTGCTCTCCCGCCTCGTCGGCCTGCCGGATTGCATCCTGAAGCACGGCCATCCGCGGGCCGCCTTCGGACTGCTTTTGGGCGGCCGCATACAGCGCGTCGCCATTGAACCGTTTTGCCATGAAAAACCATCCTTTCACCCCATCGCTTTCGCGAGGTTGTCTGCAAAATAACGGGCCCGGTTCCGCTGGTCGAACCGCTCTCCGATGTTCTTTGCCTGCTGGTAGAACCAAACCGCCAGCTCCGGCGCGTCGTAAACGCCGTCCGCCCGGTACAGCGGGAATTTCTCCGGCAGGCGGAGTTTCAGCTGCTTCCGGTCCGCCTCCCGGAAGCAGACCCAGGCGGCCTTGTAAAAGTCGTACAGCCATTTCTGGTCCCACATACCGAAGGTCCATTCCAGCCGCCGGGAAAACAGCGCGAGAGCCTGCTTGGTGTCCGCCAGTCCCCAGCAGCGCAACACGGAGGAAATATAGCTCAGATCGCCCCGGTCGCGCTCCCCGATTTTCTGGAGCTTTTGGGCGTAGGGGATGGCCTCGTCCAGCCTGCCGCGGTCCAGAGCGTCGTCCAGATATATCTGGTTCAGCTGCTGGAAGGTACTGCCGCAAGGCGAAATCCGCCGCTCCAGAAGCGGCTTTGCATAACGGTCCGCCGTCTCCCGGTCGCCCAGGGCCAGATAAAGCTCCGCCGCACGGGTGTGCTCGCAGGCCACGCAGTCGGAGACTTTGTCCTTGGGGGCGCGCCAGGCGGTTTCCAGGCACTTTTTCGCCTGCTGAATGTCGGCGTACTGCCACCGGAAAAACATCTCCCACCAGTAGACCTGTTCCCCGAGTCCGAAACGCCGGGTCAGGTCCCGGAATTTGGCCAGCATGGCCTCGTATTGCTCCAAGGGAATCTGCGGAAGCCGTACCGCCGGTTCGATACCCATTTCCATCACATACAGATACGCCTGCGGACCAAAAACCGTCCGTTGGGCCTCCTCGAAGTGGCCGTCGTAAATGGAGCTGAATTCCGCCGCCATAGGCATAGCCTTGGGCGCGTCGTCGTGGAACGTTGCCTGATAGATGTAAGTATACCGGAAATGCAGACGCCAGTATAGCTCTCCCGCCTCGTCGGCCTGCTGGATGGCGTCCAGCAGGGCGGCCATTTTCGACGCGCCGTCCGGCAGGCGTTCTATGACGTTTTGGATTGCCCGCCCGTTGAATCGGTTTTTCAAAGTCCATCCCCCTTTCCCGCCCCGCCGGCGAATTCCACCAGACGTAAAAGCTCCTGGTTCAGCACTTTCATCTCTCCGCCCCGCAGGGGATGTCCGCCCGCCATCAAGGCTTGGACATATAACACCCGGACGATGCTCTGCAAAAGCGTTTGGTTCGGGTTTTCCGCCAGCTGCCGGATCAGGGGACTGTTTTGGTTGAGGTAAAGCGTGGACAGGGGCCGCGCGTCCACGCTGTCCAGCAAAGAGGTCAGCGCGCCGGAGAATATCCCGCCCCGGTTGCTGTCCTGAATGGTCTGAATCTGCCGGAGAAACTGCACATCGTCGCTGATGACGTACAGCGCGGGCAGGTCTGCGGGAAGAAACCGCCGCAGCTCGGCGCGGCAGTCGAACTCCCGAAGGCCGTGGTCCGCCGCTTGCAGGAGGCGGAAGGCCGTTTCCTCGCCCGATGCAGACGGCATATCCAGCACGAGGTCCATCTGGTCCTCCCGCAGCGGTTCCAGCGGAAGAGAATAGATGTGGGCCAGCTTGGCGATCAGTTCTTCGTCGGAGGCATATCCGGTGCAGATGAGCAGTTTTCCCTGTGCCATAAATACCGGCCGCAGCTGCTTGAATTTTGGCACGGAATGTACCCAGGCCCCGAATTTCACCTTTTTCAGCGCGCCGCCGGTCATGGCGCCCTCGGAGGTCTCAAAGGGCAGATAGTCGATGAACAGCCGGAACAGATCCTCATCCCAGATGGCCATGGCCTTAATGGCTTCCGCGTGGACGTTCACAATCTGCTGGAGACGTTCCGGATCGTTCCGGGACAATTCCGCCAGATAAATGCCGATGGCCTGGGCGAATTCCTCCCGGGCAAGATCCAGCTCCTGATCTTCATAAAAATCTTCCCGGGAAGCGGTGGGGCGCAGTCCCTGGGTGTTCAGGAAGCACCGCAGGAAAAAGGCCCAGGGGGGAAGGAGGGTGTCTCCCTGTTCCGTCAGCAGCATCTGCTTGAGGTAAATCCGGTGCCCGTTTTTGACGCTGGCCCCGGTCCGGTAGGGAAGGACATAGGCGACGCCGCTGACATGGGGCGTCTGAATGGGAATGGCGTCCAGGAATTCGTCTCCGAACAGCCACTCGCCAAAGGCCAGAAGCTGGCTCCGGCTGACTTCCGAAAAGTTCTCCGGGATGGCGTTCAGCCGTTCCGGGTCTCCGGACAGATACACGGGGACGGGCAGCGCAAGGCCGTAATACTGCACCAGTTCCCGCACGGCGCCGGCCTGGAAGTAATCTTCTGCGCCGGGCTTGGCGGTCAGCAGAACGCCGGTGCCCTCGGGGCAGTCTTCCAGGGGTTCCAGGGTGTAGGTGCCGTCGGCCCGGCCGGTCCAGACGTGTCCCGCGCCTCCGGCGGGGCGGGTATGGACCTCGATGGTGTCCGACACCATGAAGCAGGCCAGCAGGCCAATGCCGAAACGGCCAATGAAATCCTCGGGAATTCTGCCGTTCACCAGCTCGGTTTTAGAGGACTGACCGATCACCGCCAGAAAACGGTGAATTCCCTCCTCGTCCAGTCCCGCGCCGTTGTCCTGAAAGCGCATCCGGCGTCCCGGTTCCAGGGAAATGGTGATCTTCCCGCCCGTCCAGCGGGGGGACTGCTTCTGCCGCAGCGTAATGGCGTCCACGCCGTTTTGCAGCAGCTCTCTTAAAAACACATCGGGGCTTTTATAGAGGTGATTGGACAGCACGTCCAAAATTCCCCCGAGGTTGACTTGAAAGCGAAAATCCATGAAAATGCCTCCCGGTTCAATGTTCCAAGTCCCATTATACCACGCTTTTCCAGGGGCGGCAAGAGAAAAGCCTGGCCTCCGTGGGCAGACTTTTTGGTGTTGTTTCGGGGCGGCTAAGCAAAAATCAGACGTTTTCCGGAGAGAACCAATTTTATCAAACATACATTGCGATTCGAAAACCGCTGTGATAAAATAAGAGCTGAACTTTGAACGTTAAGGAGGGCTGTCCGATGCAGGAAGCTGTAAGGAAATTGCAAACATTCGGAGCGCCGCCGGAGGGTTTTGAGGACGATACGTTTCCCGGCGAGGATATCATTCAAATATGGGACGAGTGGACGGAAGCGGTGGATTCCATAAAAAGACCGGTCACATGGGAAGAAGCCGAAATCCTGATCCGGTGTTGTCCCACCGACCACATGGCAGGGGTGGAATGGACCCTGCTGCATTGTATCGAAAGCGTTTTCAAGCCGGATGCCGTGGAGAATTTTCGGAATCTTATTGAAGGGTGCAACTCGGACATGATGAAGAATCTGCTTTTGCAACGGTTGCAAAATTACATTAGCGAAAGGGACGAGGAACCTTCCGCTTAAAAAGAGAACGGAGGTCAGCTCCGGCAAAAACAACAAAAAATCAGTTGACATTTCAGCGGAAGGGCAGCATAATGAAGGATATCCACGGAAAGGGGAAAACCTATGGACACCATTTATATCACCGGGCACCGGAATCCGGATACGGATTCCATCGTCTCTGCCATGGCCTATGCCGCCCTGAAAAATGCTCTGGGCGACCGTCAATACATTGCCGCCCGCCTTGGGCAGATCAGCGATGAAACCCGCATGGTCCTGGACCGTTTCGGCTTTCAGCCGCCCCGCATCATTTCCAACGTCCGCACCCAGGTCCGGGACCTGGATTACGACACCCCCCCAACCCTCTCCGCCGCTCTGGCCATCAGCCGCGGCTGGCAGACCATGCAGAAAAATAAAATCTCCTCCCTCCCCGTTTCCAACGAGGACGGCACCTTGTTCGGAATGCTCTCCGCAGGCGACGTAGCCAACTATGACATGACTTCCATCCGCAACCCCGTCGTGAACGAGATCCCCGTTTACAACCTTCTGGCGGTTCTGGAAGCAAAAATTCTCAACGAGGGCAGCAATGTCCGGCAATTTGTCTCCGGCGAAATCACCGTCGCACTGCCGGCCAGCCGGGAAAACCTTTTGTTCTCCAAGCAGCACAGTATCGTTGTCTGCGGCGACCAGCCGGACATGATTCGCCGCGCGCTGGACCTTAAGGTTGACTGCGTGATTGTCTGTCAGGCGGAGGTCTCCCCTGAGCTCCTGAACAGCGAAAGCGAAACCTGCATTGTCTCCACTCCCTTCGACGCTTACCAGGCCGTGCGCCTGATCTGCCACGCGCTGCCGATTTCCCGCATCTGCAAGAGCCAGGATCTCGTCTGCTTCCATCTGGACGATTACATTGACGACGTGCAGAATACCGTCCTGGAAAGCCGCTTCCGGGCCTACCCGATTCTTGACGAGGAAGAACGGGTTGTGGGAATGCTCTCCCGGTTCCACCTCCTGCGGCCCCGCCGGAAACGCGTTGTTCTGGTGGACCACAACGAAAAATCTCAGTCGGTTGTCGGCCTGGACCAAGCGGAAATTCTGGAAATCGTCGACCATCACCGGCTGGCGGATATCGAGACAAAAAACCCGATTTATGTCCGAAACGAGGCCGTTGGCAGCACCACTACCATTGTGGCGGAAATGTACCAGGAAAAGGGACTGATGCCCACCGCCAACATGGCCGGACTGATGGCCGCCGCCATTGTGTCGGATACGGTCATGTTCAAGTCCCCCACCTGCACCCAGCGGGATATTGACATGGCAAACCGTCTGGCCAGGATTGCCAACGTCACCCTGGAAGCCATGGGCAAGCTCATTTTCTCCGCCACCTGCGGCGACGACAAAACCGCCGCCGCCATGCTGAACACAGACTACAAGGAATTCCACATCGCCGGGCATAATCTGGCCGTCAGTCAGATTACCACCATGGACTCCGCCCGCCTTCTGGAACGGCAGGAGGAATTCCTGGACGTGATGCGGAACCTCCGGCAGAAGCGGGGCCTGAGCACCGTTGTGCTGATGATCACGGACGTGCTGCTGGAAGGCACACAGCTGATGTTCGTCGGGGACGAGGATACCATCCGGCAGGCGTTCAACATCAAGGGAGAGGAAAACACCGCGTTTCTGCCGAAAATCATGTCCCGGAAGAAGCAGGTCATTCCGATGCTCTCCGCCCTCTGGGGATAATGTCAAAGGGAACGTTACCGAGCCTCCGGTGCAAAAAGCAGGACCCGCCCGCTTACGTGGGAAAGCTCGTCTTTGTTACTTTTTTCTCTCAAGAAAAAAGTAACGTTGACTTTGGAGATTGGGGGGCTTATAATTTACCTTACCATAGACTGGTCCTGTAAATTTGAACAAAGGGAGTTTTCACTATGCTGGATATCAAAATTACCAAAGCGGCCGCCTTGAAACAAAAACCCGATGAGTCCAAACTGGGTTTCGGCATGATTTTTACAGATCATATGTTCCTGATGGACTATACCCCCGCTCAGGGCTGGCACGAACCCCGCGTCGTTCCCTACGCCCCCTTCCAGCTGGACCCGGCCTGCGTCGTGTTCCACTATGCCCAGGAGCTGTTTGAGGGCCTGAAAGCCTACCGCACCGCCGGAAACACCATCCAGCTCTTTCGGCCGGACTGCAACGGCCAGCGGATGTTTGATTCCTGCGACCGTATGTGCATCCCCCCGATTCCTGTGGAGGATTTCGTGCAGGCCGTGAAAACGCTGGTGGAAGTCGAAAAAGACTGGGTGCCGCACATCGAGGGTTCCTCCCTTTACATCCGCCCGTTTATCATCGCAACAGACGTGGGCATGGGCGTCCATGCCAGCAAAAATTATACCTTCTGCATCATCTGCTCTCCCTCCGGCGCGTACTATCCCGAGGGCATTGACCCCGTTCGCATCTACGTGGAGGACGAATATATCCGGGCCGCTCCCGGTCTGACCGGCGCAGCCAAATGCGGCGGCAACTACGCTGCCTCCGTGAAAGCGGGCGAGCTGGCGGAAAAGAAGGGCTTTGCCCAGGTGCTGTGGCTGGACGGCGTGGAAAAGAAGTACGTCGAAGAAGTGGGAGCCATGAACATCCTGTTTAAAATTGACGGCAAAATCTATACCTCCGCCTGCGTGGGCACGGTGCTGCCGGGCGTCACCCGCCGGAGCTGCATCGAGCTGCTGCGGGACTGGGGCTATGAGGTGATCGAAGGCAAGCTGGCCATTGCCGACGTGATGAAGGCAGGGCATGAGGGCCGGCTGGAAGAAGTATTTGGAACCGGTACCGCTGCGGTTGTGTCGCCCGTCAAGGAATTGGACTGGAAGGGGGACAAGGTGTTCATCAACGACAGCAAAATTGGCCCCGTGACCCAAAAGCTGTATGACACCATGACCGGTATGCAGTGGGGCCGTCTGGCTGACAACAAGGGCTGGATTGTGCCGGTCTGCAACGGCTGACCCGATCTGCACAATCCCTGTTCCCCTGAAAAAAGAGCGTTTTCAGGTTTCGGCTTGAAAACGCTCTTTTTGTTCGCCGTTCCGGCGAGCAAAAAAGGACTCATGCAAGCAATTGCATGAGTCCTTTTGATCAGTTTTTGTTGTTCTTCTCCCTTTTATTTCGCTCTCTTTCTCCCTCTTATCTTGGACGCGGCTGAAAGTCGCATAGTAGCCGCTAACCCCGACTCGGAACAGAGATGCGGCTTTCAGCCGCAAGGGGCCTTCAGCGCACGACTTTCAGCCGTATAGATAAGAGAAAAATCAGAAATCACGGTTTTCAGCCATGTAAACCGGAGTGTTTTCTCCCGGCAAGTACAGCAAACAGGCCTTTGGGCGTGGCTAAAAGTCATGCGGTGAAAAAGAAGAAAAAAGACGGAAATCAGGCCGTTTCAGCGGTTACTGCGGCTTTCCCGGCCAAAAACATAAAAAGAAAAGGCCCGAAGCAACAAGTCGTTGCCTCGGACCTTTGTGGCTGCACACAGCTTTCAGCTGCAAGCCATGTACGGCTGAAAGCAGTATGATGAAAGCCGCATCTGGTCATTTTATTTGGAATACATTGTCCGTTTTGCGAGGGAGGGGGACATTTGTTGTTCTTCTCCCTTTTATTTCGCTCTCTTTCTCCCTTTCATTTTGGCGCTCTATT
>CAJUTB010000020.1 GCA_910589315.1 uncultured Oscillibacter sp.
GCGCCCCTCCCCCCACGCCCCCCTCCTTTAGGGGAGTTTCTGGAGGCGGCAGCCGATGCTCGTGTTCGCGCCCGACGCCGTGCCGTAGGCCACGCAGAACAGCCCGTCATCCCGGCACTGGCCGTAATACCCGCCGACGAGCAGGCACGGGTACGACGCGTTGAAGCCCCAGTACTCCGGGACGTAGGTGGTGTCGCTCCCGTTGGCTGCGGTCGGGTAAATGACCCATTCCAGGCCCGCCTGGGTGGCGACCGTCATGGCGGTCGGGTATCCGCTGGACGGGACGCCGACCGCCGTGCCGTTGCTGGTGTCGCTGAAATTCGCGGGGTTCTTGATGATGTTGAGGCCGTTGCTGTTGTAATAACAGCCGTCCAGCCAATCATACACGTTATCCCAGAGCCCCTCGATATTTCTGTACTGCGTGTAGCCGTAGGTCTGCCGGTTCGCCGCGGTGGTGCCGGTGTGGTACGTCATGCCGTCGGTCTTGCCGTTGTTCTCCTTATTGCTGTTGGCGGAACAGCCGAAGCCGATGGTTTTCTGGCTGTCCCAGTCTGCGTACTCCACCAAATATAACATCTGGATCGTGACCCTCATTGCCATGTCCCATTGCCAGATGCCGGTGCCCAGGGCCTTGATGCCGCTGCGGGCGGCGCTCCGGGTGATGCTGTGCTGCTGGGCCTGGCCCGTCACGCTCTTGTAATTGCTGGCGCAATGGTAACGGCCCACGTAGACCACGTCCCGCTCACCTTTGCCGTCGCCCCGGTCCATGTGGGCGGGGGAGACGCGGAAGCCGTCCGTGGCCTTGTCGGCGATCTGCAGCTTGAGGGTGTTCCCGGACTTCGTCCACTTGTACCAGAATTTCGGGATTCTCACCAGCTCCCCGGCGGCGTTGTCCGACACGCGGGTCATCCCGGCCCACGGCTGCAGGTTGTCGAAGGGGGAGCTGCCGTTGCCGTTATTCACGGCGGGCACGGGGTCGGTGAACAGGGCGGAGGCGTCGGTGCGCGACCATTTCGTGGTGCTTGTCCCGTCCCACTGGGCCCCGTACACGTGGGGAATGCTCACCGTCACGGCGCAGGTCTTGTCCTCCGGGGCCGTGTGGTTCGTCCCCTCCGCAACGCTGACCGTGACGGTCGCGTTGCCGTCCTTCACCGACGTCACCAGGACGGTGTTCTCCGACACGCTCACCGTCGCCACGCTGGGGTTGCTGGACTGGGCGGAGATTGACCCGTCCCCGGGCCGCGTCACCGTGATCGTGCTGAAAGTCGTGGTGTTGTTCAGCGCCATGGTGGACTTGTCCAGGGTGAGGCTGCCCGCCGCCTTGGCGATGGTCCAGGTGGCCGGCTTGGCGGTCGTGGTGCCGTCGGCCCACTGATAATTGCTTTTCGGGGTAAATGTGACGTTGTAGGTCCCGGCGTTGGTGCCGGAGGTGTCACCACTGATGGTCAGCTTGGCGCTGTCGTAGCCGGTCCATGTGGGCGTCTGGGCGCTGCCGGTATAGGCCGGGCTCCCGCTCTGGGAGGGCACGGCCTCAATGGTGGCCCGGCCGATGCTCCAGGGGGCCGTCTTGGCGTCGCTGCTGCCGTCCGTCCACTTGAAGTTAGCCGTGGGGGTGAAGGTCGTCTGGTATTCCCCGGCGTCCGTTTTTGCCTCCTCCACTTTGGTCATTTGGGTCGCGTTGAAATTCGACCACGTGGGGGTCTGGGCGGCCCCGGTGTAGGTCAGGCTCCCGCTCTGGGAGGGCACGGCGGGGATCGTGGCCTTTTGGATGGTCCAGGTGACCTCCTTCTCCGTTTTGGTCTTGTCGCTCCAGGTGTAGTCACCCTTGGGGGTGAAATACGCCTTGTATGTCCCGGCCGCGATCTCGCCGGTGAAATCGGCGGCCGGTGTCCGGGTGGCCGCGTTGTCGGGGTCTCCATAGGTGAGCGTCATCATTTCCGCGGAGAAATTGTTCCACGTGGGGATCAGGGCGGCCCCGGTGTAGGCCGGGCTCCCGCTCTGGGAGGGGATGACCGAAATGGTGTTCTGCACCGCCGCGATTGCCTCCGCGGCGCCGTCCGCGACTTCTTTGGCCTGGGCTGCGGTGTCGGCCGCCTCCTTCAGCATGTCCTGCATGGACTTGAAGCTCGCGCTGGACGGGTCCACGGGTGTCCAGGTGTATTTCCCCTCGGCGATCTCGGTACATTCCCACTCATTCCCGGTTTTGGTGTTGATGTAGTGCTGGCCCACCTTGCCCACGGTCTCCACGGTGGGGTTGGCCTCCCCGGTCAGGGTTTCGCTGCCGTTCAGCGTGACCTCCATGCTGCGGATGTGGGCGGACATGGTCGGGTGTGCGGTTGCGCTTTCATTGTGCGCGGCCACGGCTGCGCCGGCCAGGTTCGGGTGTGCGGTGGGGCTTTCATTGTGGGCGGCCACGGCCTCCGCCACGTCCTCCCGGCTTGCCGGGTCCAACGTGGGGTTGATGACAAAATTCACGGCGTCCACGTTGGTCAGGAGGATGTTCATGACAATGTCGATGCTGGAGGAAATGCCCTCCGGCAAGGTCGCCTTGCCGATGTCGGGCATGTTGCACACGGCGATCAGGTCGCCCTCGTCGTCGAACAGCCCGGCCTCCCGGACGGTGAAGCCCCCCACATTGGACGGGACAACGGTTTTCACGGCGATAATGTTGGGGGACGCCTCATTGATGGTCTTGCTTGCGATCTCACCCGTCCAAACCTCATTGACCAGCGCGGTGGCGTCGGTCGTGGGCATGTAATAGGTCCCGCCGCCGTCGCCCAGGTGCATTTCCACAATGTTGACCTTGCGCCCCTCCAGGGCGGCGTTTGCCATTTTGGCGGTGCCGATGTCGGTGATCAGGCTTTTATACGGCCTGCTGTCGCTGCTGATGATGATTTCATTTGCCATTCGTTTTTCCACTCCTTACGGCCAGATTTCGATTGTTTGGTGTATCTCCACGAAAGAGCCCGAGGCGCCGGTCTTTGTCTCCACGTGCTCCACGGCTCCGGGCCAGACCCTTGTGACGGTCTGCTGCTGCGTCCCTGCCGTGACGTGGGCCTCTGCGGTGGTCTCTGCCCGCTTGACCGTTTCGGGCCATGGCTGGGCGGCCGTCCTCACATCCGCCCCGGCTCCGACTGCGACCTCCACGGTGGTTTCCGCCCGCCGGATCGTTTCGGGCCACGGCTGCGAGGTTGTCCTCACGTTCGGCGCGGCGCCGGTGGCGACCTCTGCGGTGGTGCTGATCCGCTCCACTGTCCCCGGGAGGACGCCGGCCGTGATCTTTGGCCAGGCGGATGCGGCCACGGCGAGGCGCGCCGGCGGAAGCTCGACCGCCGTGACGACGTCCGGCCATACCTCGACGGTCAGCCGCGTCTCGGTGAGCGCCGCCACTTTCACCCGCGTCGTCTGGAAATTGACCTGCAGGCGGTACGCCTGATGTGACGGCTTGATCTGCTTGAGCCTCCGCATGGCCTCCCCGATGTCGATGGCGTTGTCCCCGGGCTTGATCTCCACGCCGAAGGTGTAATCCGCCACGTTTTCCGTGATGACGACCTCCCGCCCGGTCAGCTCCGAGAGGATGTGCTCCACCCGTTTCGGGTTCATGGGCGTCCGTGACCGGCGACGGCCCAGCACCCTGCGCCGGCGGGCTTCGATGTCTGCCAATCCCGAGCCGACCGGGAGGCCGTAGCGTTGCTCCCAATACATAAGGCCCCACGTGGCCGTCTCCGGGAATGCCTGGGCCCGCAGCTCCTCAAACCGAAGCCGGACGTCGCCCATGTCCGCCCCCATGACCTCGAAGATCCATTTGCCGACGTAGGAACGGTCATAAATGGGCGAAATCCGCGACATCATGCGCAGGGCGGTCGGATTTGTCGGGAAGTGCTCAATGTCGAAGCTGTCCTTGCTCATTCAACCGTCACCCCCTCGGTCACGGGGTAGTCGTCCGCTGCGATCTCAATGTTTTCGGTCTTGCCGTTGACGGTCAGGCTTGCGAAATCCTCCACGCCCTCGGTCTTGGTAAATACGGCGTGTATTTGGTTCCAGCGGACCTCTGCGTCTTTCTTTGCCTCGATGTAATACTCC
This sequence comes from uncultured Oscillibacter sp., assembly GCA_910589315.1. GTDB lineage: Bacteria > Bacillota > Clostridia > Oscillospirales > Oscillospiraceae > Oscillibacter. The sequence goes on from CAJUTB010000020.1 coordinate 4,084, forward strand.
TCCAGCCGGTCCTTGAAACGCTTGACCACTTCCGCCTTGGTGTACCCGTCCGTGAGCTCCAGCCCTGTGACCGCAATGGTCAGGCTGCACCCGGTCGGGGCCTCCACGACAAGGATGGCGCCGATGGGGGCCAGGCGATCCTCCGCCCGGTTGTCCGGGGCGATGATGTGCTCATACACGGCCGCCAGGATTTGGTCGTTGGCCGGCTGCCCGTTGGCGTCCAGAATAATCAACTTCACCCAGTTCGGGTGCTCGACTTCATACTGCGTGTCGATCAAAACCGTCCCGACGCCGTTGACCTCTTTGGCCCAGCGGATGTAATCCGCGTCGTTTCCGACGAAGCTCTCCGGGGACTGTTCTGCAAAGACGATCCGCTCATAGAGTTCGTCGTCGCTCTCCTCCACGGTGCCGCCGGTGATGGCTGCCTGGTTGGTGACGCTGACGACGCCCTTGAACGGCGACGCCATGATGACGATGCTGTCCGCGGAGACATTCCCAGACCTGCCGCCAACAACGGCCGTCACGCCGATGTCGACCGTGCCATATTCGTCACCCTCTGCCGGCTCACCGATGACCGCGTCCGTGATGGTCGCGTACTCAATGGCGGGGACGTCATTGACCGCCGGGACGCAGAAAATGGTGCCGACCGGGATTTCTGTGCCGGGGACGCCCGTGATCGTCACATACCCCCCGGCGTGATTTGCCGGCCGGCGGGTCAGCCCGACCGCTGCGGCGTGGTAATCCAGGTAAATCCCGTATGCCCACGCCGGAAACATGATCTTTAACGTCTCAATGAGGACGAAATTCATGAGTTCGTCCTCCTCCAACGCCGTCGGCATGGTGAAGTCATACGGGAAGCCGCCCTCGATGTTGTCGATGTCCGGCGGCAGCCGCTCCATCATGCGCGCCTGGATTTGCTCCGCGCTTTCCTGCCGGTGCCAGGCCGGTAATGTGAAAACAGGGCGCTCTACTGCCATTTTTTCACCCCCTTCATGCTGTGTTTACTGTTAGCGACAGGGCGATTTCGTCCATGTCGCGGCCCTTGACCCGATACGTGACGTGGAGGGTGGTGCCCTCCCAGGAAAAGTCGAAGCCCCGGACGTACTCGGTTTTGGGGTTGACCATGAGCGCCTCGGTTACGGTTCGCTCGACCGATGCCTCCACGCTCGGGTGATCCGGCTGGGCCGCTGCGTACTCCATTTCTGTCCCGATCCTTGTGCTGTAGGACAGGAAGGCGTCGCGCTCGGTGGCCGTGACCTTCATGCACCATTGCATGTATGCCTCTTTGCCGGTCGCCTCGACCATGCGGTTCGCGCCGTCGCGCTTGAAATCCCCGGCTTCGAAGTCGAAAAAAACCGATGGGCGGTAATGCTCCCGCTCCGGCTTCGACGTGTCGACGATCTCCGGCACGTCGAAAACGGGGAAAAGCTGCTTTCCTGCCATGCTCTCACCCCTTGACCGCTGTGCCCGGGAGCACGATGTCCACGATGACCGCCTCACTCTGCACCCACGCCACGAGGACCCGGTCCCCCGGCTTGATCTGCCGCATTTTTTCGGGGATCAGGACGTGGTGCTGATGTTCCCCGTCATGGCTGTCGCCGCCCGCCGTCCGCTTGGACGGGATAGGTGGGTCCGGCGCCGCGCCGGTGGCCTCTCCCGTGGTGCCTGTGACGCTCCCGCCGTGGCTGGAGCATGTCAGGCTGTGGGTGTTGTGGATGTGGGAGCCGCTGTGGGGCATTCCGATGTCCTGCGTCTTGGCCAGGATGTTGTGGGTGGGGCCGAGGGTGAGCTGTCGGCAGACGTGGTAATCCGTCTGTGGGATGGGGATGGCGAAGGTGTTGGTTTTTAGGCTCATGTCCGGCTGGATCGTCCCAAAATCCAAAATCAGGGCGCCGTTGTTGGCGTCCTGATTCCTGTTCATGCGCTCTTGCATGACCTGGGCCAGCTTATTGAGCCCCAGATTTTCGTCCATGTTCTCCTCCTCTCTGTTAGGCTGCTGGCTTGACCGACATGGTCATGGACCTGTTTGTAACGTCGTGGTTGACGCTGCGGACGATAAAATACCCGTTGAGTGTCTCTGAGGCCAGGTGTACCTTGTCGCCCTTGTGCAAAAATGGGACGTCCGGGGCCACGACGGTCGAGGTGCGCTCCGGCTTGCCCTGGTCGTCGATGATGGCCTGCGCGGCCGCCTTGGCGGTGTCCAGGGTGTCGTCGGCGCTGCGGTTGTAAATGCGCTGTCGGATGCCGTACTCGGTCAGGCCGTCCACGATGGCCTCCGGGGCCGCTTTGCCGTCTTTGTTCTCCAGCCCCATGACCTTGACCCGCGTGACCAAAGACGACGTGCTGATCTTGTCGGAGGTGGTGGTCGTGTTGGTGTCCTCCGAAAGGTGGTAAATGTCCGTATTCGACCCGATGGGCCGGACAAACGCCTTGCCGGCCTCCGCTCCGATGATGTAATGCTCCGACCCGTGTTTCTCCGCGTCATCCAACAGCGACAGGATAATGTCGCTTAAATACTGCGCTTTGAAAAGGGTTTTTGCGTGGACGGCGTCGGGGCCCTTGTACTCTCCGACGGGGATGCCCCAGTCATTGAAAACGGCGGTAATGGCCGATTTTGTGCCCGTTCCCGCAGGCAGGTAGCGGTCGTCCTGGGATTGCTGAAGGTTGAAAAGTTCGTCGTATGCCGCCAGCGTGAGGCTCTTGCCCCCGCTGCTGCGGGTCGGGCCCCATTCCGTGACATAACCGCGGGCGGCCTCCTTCTCACCGCCGCCGGCGTCTGCCGTGATGATGACAATGGTGTTCGGGACGATGGTGGAGGAAAGGGGCTTCCCCTCGAAGGCCGTGTTGGCGACCGTCAGGGAAAGCCGCTTGCTGATCTCCCCCTCCCCCTCGCTCCACCCGGCCGCCGTGACGGCGCCGGTGATGTTGAGCCGCCTCCCGTCTGATAAAAGGGCATATTCCCGGTATACCAGTTTTGCAATGTCGATCATGCTTTCGCCCTCCTTATGCCGGGATGGTGAATGTCTGGCCGGGGTAAATCAAATTTGGGTTGCTCCCGATGATGGATTTGTTGGCCTCGTAGAGCTCGGTGTACCGCGACCCGCTCCCCAAGAGCTTTTTGGATATGGCCCAGAGATTGTCTCCCGGCTTGACGGTGTACGTCGTTTTCTGCGGGGTCTCCGAGGCGGCCTCCGAAGAGGCCGCCCGGTCGTTGGTCGTCTGCGGCACCTGCGGCGCCTGCGGGGTCTCCTGGATGTTGAGCTCCGCGGTTGTGTAGACCTTGATGTCCTTGGCGTGGGTGAAGCTGATGCTGTACTCCACTGTGTCCAATCTGGAATTGTCGACGGTGTAATTCTCCAGGTAGACGTCGTGGTTGATCGTGGTGCCCGTGACCAACAGGCGGAGCTTTTTCCCGCGGTTCCTCCAAATGGAAAAAATGGACTGGATTTCTTTGGGGCTCCGCCAGTCTGCCGCGCTGACGATCCGCATGTGCTTCATACTTTCGCCGGGCAGCCGGCCGCTCCATGAAAATTTCGTCAGCTTCTCCCCGTTCGGGAGTTTGACCTCCCCGACGTTGATGATGTTGTAACTAATAAATTTGGTTTCTGCCTTACACTTCACGGATTCCGGGGGGAGGGGCAGCGCGATCCGCGTGCCGGTGTCCAGTTCCGTGATATATACCATTGCCGCCATGCTTTACGCGCCCCCTCTCACTGGCATGTTGGCGAATATCCTGGCCAGCTTTTCGGCCATTTCGTCGCTGATGTCGTCGACCATGGCCCGGATGTGCTCCTTCAGCAGGGCGACGATGTCCTCCGGGCTCATTCCCTGGGCTGCTGCCTGGATGACGATTTCCGGGTTGATGGTGATGTTGACGGGTACGGTGACGGCGGGCTCTCCCTGGCCTCCTGCGGGCCCTGTGGCGCCCGGTGTGGCCGTGGTATATACCGGGGCGTCGTTGCCGCTTTCCCCGTCCTGTGGGGCGCTCCACGCGCCCCCGTTGCCCTCCGGGATGATGTCGCCGAGGCCGTTGTCGTTGCTGCCTACCGGCGCCGGGGCGTTTGCGCCCAGGATGTCCCCGGCCTGCTCCCAGACGGCCATGCCGCGCGACCGGGACGAAGCGCCCAGGGGGATGATTGCCTCCGGGCCGTCCTCTGCGACCTGCGCCATGTGCGGGGCGTGCATGATGCCGCCCTCTGCGTGCTTCCCGCCGGCGGCCTCTGCGCCTGCCGACTTGCCGGAGGAAAATGCCCCGGAAATTCCGTCCCACAGGTCGCTAAACCAGCCGGATATGCTATCCCACCAGCCGGAGACTTTATCGCCGATTGACTTGCCCCATGCCGGGATCGTCTCGGTCACGAAGCCGGTGACGTTGTCCCACAGGTCGCCGATAAATCGGGGGACGTCCTCAGTGAAAAACGTGGCGGCCGCCTCAAATGCGCCGGTTGCCCATTCCGGGATCGTCTCGGTGAAAAATGTACCGACGTTGGTGAACAGCTCCCCGACAAATGCGGGGACGGTCTCCCCAAAGAACACGGCGGCCCGCTGGCCGACGCCCTCCGCCCACGCGGGCAGGGTCTCTGTGAAAAAGTTCCCGACGTTCTGAAGGAGGCCCCCGACGGCTGCGGGCACGGTCTCGGTGAAGAATGTGGTGGCGCGTTGTGCCACGCCCTCCGCCCATGCCGGGACGGTTTCGGTGAAGAACGTGCCGACGGTCTGCAGCATGTCTCCGACGGCTCCGGGGACGGTTTCGGTAAAGAATACCTGCGCCGCTCCGAAAACATACCCGGCCGCGTAGGGCACCTGTTCCGTCAGGAATGTCGGGATCGTCTCGGTGAAAAATCCCCCGACGACGTCGCCCACGCTGGAGGAGAAGCCCCCGATGGCCTCCCCGGCGCTGGATATTGCCGCCGGGACGGATTTGGTCACGAAGTTCGGGAGCGTCTCTGTAAAAAATCCGCCGATTGCCTTGCCGGCGTTGTTGAGCAGGCCCCCTTCGTCCAGGCTGTCCGACAACATTTTCCCGATCTTGCTGCCGCCCAGCATGGCCCCGACGCCGCCCACGCCTGCGCCGATCAATGCACCAGGTACGGCCCCGACGCCGCCGAAAACGGAGCCAATGGCCGCGCCCGCGGCTGCCCCGGCGCCCACCATGCCGATCTTTGTGCCGCCGGTGGCGTAGCGGTCCTGCGCTTCTTTCCCGCTTGTTTGGGTGCCCTTGAAAATGTCAATCAGGCCGCTGATGATCCCGACGCCGCCCATGACGCCGCCGGCGATGGCTCCGCCGCCTGCTGCGGCCGCTCCGGCGGCCGTGGTGGCCTGGGAGCCAAGGGCCCCGCCCACGCTGCCGAGGGTGCCCCCGATGCCCCCCTGGACCGCCAAGAGGGTGCCGTCGGCTCCGACAACGCTGGATTTCGACCCGACTGTGAGGAGCTTGCTTAACCAGCTGCCCGCCGATGTCAGGCCGCCGGCCGCTGCGGTTCCTCCCGCAGGCCCGGGGAGGGCAAGCCTCCCGCCTCCGGCTGCGCCGGGAAGGGCGGGTGTTCCTCCGGCGAGGGGCGGTAAACCGCCCCCGCCCGCTGCGGTCCTGACCGCGTTGGCGGCGTTGGATGCCATGCCGCCGTTGACGATGACGGTGCCGGCGGAGACGGTCATGGTGGACACAAACGACCCAAGGCCGCCTCCTCCACCGCCTCCCGAGGTGCCCCCAAACAGGCCCTTGGCCGCCTGGAATGCCTTGGCCGCGCCGCCTAACAGCTTCCCGCCGGCTACCAGGCCGGCCGCTGCGATGACGCCCTTGTGGTCTCCGGCCCATTCGGTGAAAGCCTCGCTGATCTTGTCCATGTCGAGGCCGGATTTGAAGCCGTCCAAAAAGCTCTTGCCGATGGTCATGCCGTCCGCAATGGCGCCGGATTCGTCAAAACCCAAAATTGCCAAAAGGCCGGCGGTGATCCCGCTGCCCAGGGTTTCGCCGAAGGCTGCGACCTTTTCGGTCAGCCATGGCTTGCCGCTGCTTTCCCACCACTGGGAGAACGGCTCCGCGACGATCTTGTCCCAGGCGATGGCGATTTTTCCCCAGACGTCTGCGTTGGCCCATTCGTCGCTGCTGGTAAATTCCGCGATGGTGCTTTTGAGCTGCGCGACCTTTTCGTCCACGACGTCCATGACGCGGTTGATTGCCGCCTCCACGTCGGGCATTTTGGTCGTGAGCCAGTCGACAAACTCCCGCAAATACGGCGAAAGCCGTGACCCGAGGGTCATCTTCACGCCGTCGGCCGCCGATGACAAATAGGTCATGGAGCCCTGCAGGTTGTCCATCATCGTGTCGGCCATGGATGCCGCGGCGCCGTCGCACTCCACGATGGCGTCGGTCAATTTGGCGTAGTCCTCCTCGGTCGCGTTCAACATGGCCAGGAAGCCGGCCTGGGCACGCTGCCCGGCGACGGTGTTGGCAAAATTGATTTTTTGCTCCTGCGTCATGTTCCGGGTGGCCGTTCTCAGCTCACCCAAAACGTCGCCGAAGTCCCGGGCTTCGCCGGTGGACGTGTAAAAGCTGATCCCCATTTCCTCGATGGCGTCCCGGGCCCCGTTGGTGTTGGTGCCGAGCCGCGTGAAGATGGAGTTCAATTCGGTGCCGGCCTGTGACGCCTTGATGCCGCTGTTTGCCATGAGGCCGATGCCCAGGGCGACGTCCTCGATGGAATACCCCAGCGCGCCGGACGCCGCGCCCACATACTTGAAGGTTTCGCCCATCATGGCGACGTTGGTGTTGGCGTTTGACGATGCGACCGCCAGCACGTCGGCGAAATGGGTGGCGTTGGCGACCCCGTCCTCTGTGTACCCGCTGGCCGCCATGCCGAAGGCCGTCATGGCGTCCGTCACGATGTCCGAAACGGTTGCCAAATCCTCCCCGGATGCCGCCGCCAGGTCCATAATGCCGGACAATGACGCCAGCATGTCCTCGGTTTTCCAGCCGGCCATTGCCATGTATGTCAGGCCCTGGGCGGCCTCCTCTGCGGTGAATTTTGTGGTTTTGCCCATTTCCTGGGCCAAGGCTGTCAGGGCTTCAAAGTCTTTCCCTGACGCGCCGCTGATGGCCTTGACCTTCGACATGGTCGCCTCAAACGCTCCAAATGTGTTTATGGCGTCCGATGCGCTGAGTGATATGCCCAAAACTGCGCCCGCCTGCAATATCGGGTTGCGGAGCATGTTAAAAATCCCTTGCAGCGGGGCGGTGGCCTTGTCGACCACTCCGACCGTGAAATTCCACGCCTTGCCGGCCACGCTTTTGATCTTGCTTTCGGCTTTGGTGATGACGGATGTGGCCTTGTCGACCGCGTTGAAGGCCACATTCCACCGTGAGCCGGTCATCTTGTTCAGCCGACTTTGGGTTTGCTGGAGCGTGCGGTCAAATTGGCTGACCTTGCGCCGGGCTGATTCAAAGCCGGGCCCCGTTCGGTCCTCGACGACCAGCTCCTCTGTGATGCGGAAGGTCTCAGCTGCCATTTGTCCCTCCCTCCTTTGCGTTTTCTTCGTTCTCCAACGTGACCATCATGGAGGCGAGGCAAAAGGCGCGGACGCCGCGCGGCGCGTTCCAGATGACGTCCGGCATGATGCCGGTCCGCTGAAAAATCTGGTGCAATAACGTCGCGCGGCCCCCGGCCTTTATCAGTTTTTTGCGACCTCCTCCTCGGTCAGCTCATACCCGCTGATGGCGTCGAGCTTCTCACAAATGGCGTTCTTTTCGCCCGCCTTGAGGAGGATGTCCACGGCCTCGACGCCGGTGGCCAGGTCCTTCGCTTTCCAGAGCTTCTTGTTGTCCCAAATCTTGGCCCGGTCCTCCGGGACGGTGGCCTCATAGATCAACATGCACCGATACTTGACGGTGTCAACCTCCTCCGGGACGCGGATGCCGCCCTGCGTCTTGCTCTTGACGTACTTGGTGCAGCGTTTCCGGCACCTGTTGAAATCGTCCTCACTGAGCGGGTGGATGCGGAAGGAAAACAGGTCCTTTTTGTTCCGGTTGATGACGATTTCGACGGTTTCATCTTCGTCGGCCTTGTAATTCGCCGCGGCCAACAGGCCGGCGAGAAGGTCGTCCTCGTTCGCGCGGGCCTCCGCCTGCAGCTCCTCCTCGGTGGCGGTGGTGGTCTCCATGTCCCTGGGCAATCCGGCGGTCGCTCTTGTGCTCATAAACTCAAACCTCCATAAAATTCAACGCGGCCGCGTACTTTTGCGCGGCCGCGTCTGTATATACCCCACTTCCGGCAGGGGCTCTCCGCTTTTTTCGGTCCCCTCTTGGCGGGGGCTGGCCTCCCGATCCTCCGGGGAATTATGCGGCGTTCAACGCCAGCAGGCTCTGGAGCTCCGGCGGATCGTTGACGGCCATGTTCCAGGCGCGCTTGATGATGTCGCCGATGCTGACATTCTGCAGGTCGATGTTGCCGTCGGGCACGACCCCGCGGTAATTCATGCGCTGCGTGCTGCCGTTGCGGCCGTACACGACGCCCTGGAAGGTCCAGTCGGGCTGCTGGCCGGTGTGCATCATGTCGAAAACGTCGGCGATGAGGTCGTCATCCTCGACGATGACCTGCGACATGGTCAGCGTGACCTTGTACGACTGGAGGACGCTGTGCTCCTGGGCGTCGCCCAGGGGCTGATACGTGGCATTGGTCACGTTGACCTGTACCTGGTAGCTCTCGACGGTGGCCAGCATTTTGCCGTTGCCGTCGTAAATGACCCCGTCCTTGCCGGTAACGGCGAAGCGGGTGTCCTGCGGGCCTCTGTTGTTATACATGCTCTAATCCTCCTTACTCCGCGGCGTAGCGGAAGCGGTAGGCCAGGTAGATAAACTCGACGCTGTCGATGTCGTCAACCTCGATCACAAACCAGGCGCTGTCGCCCTGCGGCGGGTTGGTTTCATCCTCAAAGGCGTCACCCTGGAGGAGCTTCTTCTCTCCCACCATGCGGGAAATGACGCCCTTGATGTTGGAGATAATGGTGGCGCGTCCGTCCGGGTCGTTGTTGACCTTGCCGATCAACACGTCCAGGCCGTCGGCGACGCGCTGCATGAGCTCGAAGCGGGTCTTGACGCGGCGGATTTTCTTCCAGCCTTCGTCCATGTCCCCGTCCGGGGTGATGAGGGTGTTGATGCCCTGCTCGATCCATACCTGACCGGCCGCGTTCGTGGTCAAAACGAGGCAGCCCCGCTGCAGGGCTTTCTCGATCTGGCTGGGCGTCAGGGTCTCATGCAACGCCGCGAAGCCGGAAATGACCGTATGGGTGAGGGACATGTTGGACGCCACGGCCGCGATCATGCCGCCGATGCGCGCCGCGATCCTCCACCCCTCATATACGACGCCGGCGGAATTTTCCGCCGAGTTGAGGACATAAACGACCTTTTCGTCGTTGAACGCTGCGGCGTGGGTCATGCGCGTGTCGAAGGCGACGCTTTTGGGCTCCGCCAGGCACGCGACGGCGTAGTAACCGTTGGCGTAGATGCGGTCAATAAACGCCTGCACCAACAGGTGGATGGCGACGTCGTCCGTGTCCACACAAAGGCAATTCCCGAACACACAATAAAGCGCGTCCAGGCCGGCGCTGTACTCCACGGGGGAGGCCGTGGGCTGCGTGCCGGGCGTCATGGCCGTCTGCGTGCATTCCTTCATGGTCCCGCTGCCGTCGGCGAGCTTCGTGGCGATGAAGTCGGTGGTGGCCTCCTTCATGGCCGCGACCAGGGCGTCCGCCTCTTTCCCCCCGGCCTCAAAGGCGACCTTGCAAAACTCGGTGGTGCCCTCGTAGAAAATGCACTCCCGGCCCGCGCCGGTCAGGCTGTCCCGGATGCTGACGGTAAAAGCCCGGTCGCCCACATAGGCGCCGGTGATCTTGACGACATCGGTGTCTGCGCTGTCCTTCAGCGTGATGGTGGGGGCGGTCCCGCCGGTCCCGATGCGCACGAAATGGCCGGACGTGAGGCCGCCGGTAAACATTTCGGTGATCAGGCCCTCGGTGTTGCCGCTGCCGAAAATCCTGCTGACGTTGGTGTCGGGGGTGAAGTCCACGACGGTATTGAGGGGCCCCCAATTCGCGCGGATCAACCCCAGGCCGATGCCGTTGCGGGCGCCGGCGACGACGGAGCCCGTCTTATAGCGGCGCTGATATACGCCGGGGCGGATTTTCTTCTCGCCGATGATAAAGGTGCCAGCCATTATTTGACCTCCTTCCCGGCGAAGGCCGTGACGACCTTCTTGGCCTCCTCAATGGTGGCGCTCTTGATGCCGGCCATGCGGAGGGCCGCGGTTACGACGTCCTGGGGGACGCCGAAAACCTTTTGCGCGGCGTTCGCCAGCTCTGCGGCTGTGTACTGCGGCGCGGTCGGCTTGTCGGCCGCCTGCCTGGCTTCTTTCGTTGCCATTTCTTGACCTCCTTTATTGCTTCTGTCCTTTTGTAGCTGCTGTGCCCACGTGGTTGATCCCGTGGGCGTATGCGGGGTATTTCAAAATCCCCCACGTGGCCCCCAGGCGGATTTGCCCGGCGGCCAACGGGTCCAAGGTGTTGTCTGCGGCGATTCTCCGCAGGAACATGGGCGACGTGTCCAGCATGATGACCTCCCCCCGGCGCGAGAGGTTATCCACAAGGGCCCTGATCCACCGTTGCCGGGCGCTGGCCCCCGGCGCGAACACGTGGCAGGCGACGACGCCCTCCAGCCATGCGACCGTGTGGGTCTCCCGGCCCAGCTCATACCCGTCCAGGCGGAAATACACGGCCGGGTGCTCCTCCGACGGCTCTGTGAAGTCCAGGAGGGTGTTCTGCCCGATGACGGTGATCTCCGGGTATTCGTCCCGGATGAATTTCATCATTGCAAGGACGGGGTCGGGGTCGCTGGTGATCTGCTCCGGGAAGGCGATCATGTCGAAGGTCACGGTGACGCCGATGACCTTGTCCGTTTTGGTCTCCCGTGCGCTCTGAAACGTCTGCGACGCCTGCCAGGCGAAGCTGCAGGGGTTGTCCCCCTCCGGGGCCATGATGACGCCGCACAAAACGGCGCGCAGGACAGGCTCGATGTCCTCCGGGGCCGGGCCGTCCTCGGTACACCAAACATCAACGTAAAGCGTGCCGGCGGTCTGCCGCTCCGGGTCCCCCCGGAGGTCGAGGCTGTAACTGATGCGCGGATATTGCCGCCCGTCCTTCCAGCCCCGGTCGGTGTCCTCCGGGCACGGGCCGAAAAAAATGGCCGGCGCTCCATCGAAGGAGGCCAGCCCTGGGCTGCCGTATTCTGCGCCGGAAATTCGGCTATAAAGCAATTCCTCCAGCTTCATCTATCGACGCCGCCGTCGCCGTCTCCGGGCCCGCTGGGCTCTCCCGGCTCCTCCGGCACGGGGTACACGTGGACGGTCTCCAAATCCGGCGACCATTTCACGGACCAGAGGCCGTCGGCGATCTCCGCGGCGAAAATGCTGAAAAAGTTGGTCACGTTGCGGATGTTCGGCTGCCAAATGACCCGGATTTCGTCCCGCGTCACGGCCGCGACCTGCCCGTTGCGCTCCTCCGCCCATGCGGAATATTTGGCCCGGATCAGGTCTCCCTTGGCGATGGCCTCCGCATTGATGCCCGGCGCGCCTGTTGTGCTTAACAGCTCCATTGGCTTCTCCCTCCCTTCCTGTTAAAAATACGGCTGTTCGTAAATCTGCTTGACCTCCGGCCAGGCTTCCTGTTTGATCTTGTCCGCATACGGCCGGGCGGCCATTTCCGGGGTCCCGTCCTCCAACATGGGCGCGTAGGGGACGTCCGTGTGGATGCCGGGAGTGTATACCTTGCCGCCCACGGCCATTTCCGAAATGGGCAACGGCCGCCAGCTTGCGCGGAGGTGGCCGGTTCGGAGGGCCGGTGGCTCTCCGGGCGCTGATGCCCGGTAAGTGCTCGACGTGTGCGGTTTTCGGTAAATCTTGCCGGAACGGCCGCCTGCGTTGGACAGGACGGCGTTGGAAGCCTTTTTGATGACGTTGGCGGCCCTGATGGTCCGGCTTTTCGCCTGCCGCTCTATGGTCTGAAGCACCTGCTGGTGTATCTGCTTAAAGCTCACTTCCATCGTCCAGGTCCAGCCTTTCCTCCGCGTAGTAAATGGTGGCGATGCCCATGGCGGCCACGTTATCCACTCCGAGGATGTAATAATGGGCGCGCCCGCGGACAAGGCGGTCGCCGGGCTTCGCCGCCTCTCCTCCGCGCTGCACGATCTGGTGGGTGCAGGGGTGGCCGGTCTGGCTGTACCTGGCGACCGCTTTGGGGTCCGCGCTGGCGATGACGCCCCGCAAAATGGCGCGCGTCTCGGTGTCGTAGGTCGTCTGCGCCCGTCCTTTGCTGTTCTTGACACGGCTGACCGGCTCGACCACGAAATCCTTGATTAAGTTACCGGGGCGGAAGTACATGGCCGGGCCCTCCTTCCGTCCCGCCTGCCCGGCGGTTCTCCATCATTCCCGCGTGGAAATAATGGGGGCCGCAGATTGCCTGCGGGTGGGCGACCGGCGCGGCGCTCTCGATCTCCTTTTTGAGTTCGTCCCGCATGGCTTTCCATGCCTCCCGGCGCTGATGAAGGGCGAGGGACAATTCGCCGACGTCCGTGTCGACCTCATACATGAAACGGAAAAGGATGCTCTCCAAACAGCGCAGCTTTGCCCGCTTCCACCTGGGCGTCGCCTCGATGATGGCGGTGTATTCCGCGTCGGTCAACGCACAGGTGTCGACGCCGCCCTCGACCATTGTGTCCCCCAGCTCAAACCGCATTTTGTCCTTGCCGGGCTCTTTGATTTTCTCGGGGTCGTAGCTGTAGGCGGGCTGCGCCATTATTCGCCCTCCCCTCCGGCCGGGGGCTCCCCTCCGCCGGTCTCCTCGGTGCCGGGCTTGCCCTCCAGCTCCGCGGCCCTTGCGGCCGCGGCTTTCTTGATGGTTTTCCGGCTGTCACACGCGTCGATCAGGATGAGGGCCGTGCCGTCCGTGATGGCCTTGACGCGGGCCGTGGCTCCCTCCACGGTCGTCTGCAGGACGGCGACAAGCTCCACGACGGCCTCCGGGGTGACGGTGGCGTCGTAGACCGTCCCGTCCTCCAACGTGACCGGGACGGTGAACGTGGTGGTGGCGGGGGGCTCCGGCTCCCGCTGGGCCTCTGCGGCCGGCTGCGCCTCTGCGATCAGGCCGAGGCGGATGACGGCGCCCACCCGGTCGGCCGGGATGGCCTCCGCCGGGACGGTGTCGCCCGGCATGTACTTGACGCCCGCGAAGGTGGCGGGCTTTGTGCAGGTGAAAACGCCCATTTTCGCCCCTCCTTTACACGCAATCGTGCATGAACAGCGCCAGGTCGTCGCAGGTTTTCTTCATGTCGGACGACATGAGCCCCTCGACAAACTCGGAATGAGTGCCCTTTTCGCCCTCAAACTGATCGAACGCGACGGCGCTGCCGTTGCCCAGCATGTCCCACGTGAAAATGTACCCGGCGGAGGGTTCGTCGATCTGGGGGCTGGGGGTGGCGTAGCACAGGAGGGCGCTCTTGCTGTCGCAGATAAACTGCATGTCGGCGTCCTGGCCGATCCCTGCGGCGTTGTAGGTGCTCTCCACGACCTTCACCTGCTCGACGCCGAACAGCTGCGCCAGCACCTGCGGGGTGACTTTGGCGGGGTTGGCGGTGGTGCCGGTGTACTTGATGCGCTCCATAATGGCGGGGTGATTCTTGAGGGCGTTGTACGCCTCCGCGCCCAGGGCCAGGCGGTTGGGCCGACGGCGGCCGTTGCGCTTCATGTCGGTGCCCCTTTCGTCGAAAAAGGCCACGGGGTCAAAGGCGCTCTCGGTGAATTTCATAAACTCACCGCTGCCGGAGCCGGTGGTCGTGCCCTCCAGCTGATTCGCCCACACGCCCGCCTTGAAAAACTTGGACGCAAAGACGATGTCCTGATGGAGTAGCATCTGTTCGGAGGCGAAGCGCACCTTGGCCCGCCGGGGGTCGGCGACGCCGGGGGCGTGGCTGCGCTGGTAGTTGAGCTGCGCAATCTGGTCGATGCCGACCAGGACCTGGTCGACCTCGCACTTGTAGTTGTTGTCCTCCTGGCCCATGATGGCGGGTTGCACCTTGCCGTAGGCGGGCTTGCGCTGCACGTTGTCGCGGGCGAGGTCGGCCTTGCTGAACGTGTAGAAATAGCTGGCGGACAACTGCACGGGGCAGATGGGGAAAATGGATGTCGCCACGAAATCGCCGGGGTCCTGGAAGAAGGCCATGGACATGTTGGTCAGGTACGCGTTGGGCCTCCAACCCTTGGCGATGGCCGCCTGGATGCCGGCGTTGGTGTTTCTGCTATTCATTTCTTCGTCTCCTCTCTATTAGGTGTTGCTGCCGGCGGACGCGAAGCCGGCCTTGATGATCTGGACGTGGATCACCTGGTCGGCCGCCGTGGCGGCCTCCAGGGCCTGGGCCAGGATGAAATTGCCGGCCGCGGCCTTGGTGGCCTTGCCGGTGGCGTCGGGGGTGAGGAGGTCGCCGGCCGTGACGGCGGCGCCGACCTTCCACAGGCCCATGTCCTTCACCTGGACGGTGACGGTGTCGCCGGCCGCGACATTGTCGGTCTCCGGGATCAACAGGCCCACGGCCACGCCGCCGGCCGTGGAAACGACCTTGACGCCGTCGGCGTCCATGGCGACGGCCAGCAGGGCCCCGTTGGTGATGGCCTGGCCCGCCTGGGCGGCGATGACCGGGCTTTCATTGATGGAAGTGCCGATATACATGACTTTTCCCTCCTTATCGGTTGTTCTCGTACTGCTGCACGAGGTCGGGGTTCTGTTCGCAGGCTTTGTCGATGGCCTGCGCGTAGGACAGGGTCGGGACGCTCTTGCGGATTTCCTCCGCCTTTTTCTCGATCTGGGCCCAGGCGGCGTCCGCGCCACACACGGGGGAGCCGGTGCCGCCGCGCTTCCCGATCTCGGTGAACGCGGGGGACGCCTGGACGACGGCCAGGTTGGCGTCCAGCACGCCGATCATGTCGGCGTATGCGGTGCCGCCGGCGGCCTTGAGGCTCTTGAGGACGGGGGCCAGCTCCTCCGGCTTCTTGCCCAGAAGCTCGTACTTCTTGGCGACGGACATGATCTCCCGGTCCTCGGCCTCCTCGCGGAATTTCCGCAGGTTCTTCAGCTCCTCCGCCACGGCGGGGTGCATACCCTTGTAGATGTCGTCGGTGTCCCCGGCGGGGGCCGCGGCAGGGGCGGGGGTGGGCTCCGCACTCTTGACGATGGCGCCGGGGTCCGTATTGGCCGCGGGCACGGCGGGGGCGGGGGTCTCCTCCGCGATGCCGGCCTTTTTCTCGATGGCTTCGAGGGCGGCCAGCTCCTCCGCAGACAGTTTGCTCTTGTCGATCTTCATGTCTTTACAGTCTCCTTCCTTGTCGATGGTGTCCTGCTCCCCTTCGTCGGGGGGCGTCTCCGGCTCTCCGGCCGGGCTCTTGGGCTCTGCCTTGGCGATCATGTCGTCCAGGCGGTCCCTGGCCTCTTTTGCGATCTGGAGGCGTTCCTCGGTCATGGGCTGCCCGGCGGCCTTTTCCACCTTCGTCGGAACGCCGGCCGACCATTTCGGGATTGCTGCCGTAACGGCTGCGGTAAACTCCGCGCAGCTCTGGGTCATAAGCGTCGGCTTATTCTCCGCGGGGATTTCCTGATCCCTCAAAATGCTGCACAGGCTTTCCTCCAACGCGTAGCAATAATCCCAGATTTCGTCGGCCGTCCTGCGGAGCTGCCGCTGGGCCATTTTGTCGCCGAAGGTCACGGCGTCGCCCTTGGCGATCTCCTCCATGGCGGCGTCGATCTGTTCCTCGGTGGCTCCGACCGACTTGGCGATGGCCGCGACCACGCTGCGGAAAAAGCCCCCGGCCGTCTGCGGTTTCTTTTCGGCCGCGGCTCCCTCCGGCTTGCGCTTAAACAGCACAATGTTTGCCTCTGGATTGGCGCCCGCATCCACAAAGTCGATCTTTGTGACCAGCAGGTCTTTTAACTTGTTTGCCATTTGCTCGACTACCTCCTTTCCTCAAAGATTTTTATAAACAGAGGGCCGCGAAATGGCCGCGGCCCCCGGTTTACCGTGATTTTTTTGGCGGATTTCTAACTTGCCGCTAATTTGCCGCATTGCCCGCCGCCTCCGGGACGCGGACGGCCTCCCCCTCGATGGAAAACATGGGGTAGGTGCCGTCCTTGACCTTGGCCCAGACGTCGTCGTCCGTGACCTTGAAGCCGATCCACCAGCCCGTCGGGACGGTGCCCTCCGGGATGCCCATGGCGGCGATCTTCTCCGGGGTGAAAATGACGCTTTCCACCAGGACGGCACAGCCGCCCCGTTCGTGCATTTCCCCGCCCTCCCGGTACA
Organism: uncultured Oscillibacter sp.; assembly: GCA_910589315.1. GTDB lineage: Bacteria > Bacillota > Clostridia > Oscillospirales > Oscillospiraceae > Oscillibacter. The sequence continues at coordinate 20,474 of CAJUTB010000020.1, forward strand.
ACTCGACGAAATTGTAAGCGGCCTGCTCCAACTCCTCGACGTCGATGATGTCGCCGACGCAGTCCTCCACGGTTTCGCCGTTGATGGTGGCCGACGCGCTGGCCCAGCCGAAGGCCAGGCGCTTGTCGTCGTCCGCTTTCTGGATTTTGAAGCGGCCGTTGATGGTGCCGCCCTCCGGCTGCCGCTTCTCCACGGCGTCCGGGTGGATGTCTGAAAACTTGAACATGCCGGTCGTTCCTCCTTCATGGCAAAAGAAAAAGGCGGGGCCTTTTGGCTCCGCCTCGGTGGCGTGTTTAATTGTCGAGGACGTCCGGGTAATTGAGCCCGGCGTCCTGCCCGAAGGTCTTTCTGTACCATTCCTGCAGGTCGTCCGTGGTCTGGATGGTCTTGGCGATGATGTCGCCGTTCTCGATCCACACGACGCCCCGGCGGACGTCCTCGATGGTCAGGGCCTTAAACTCCCATTCTCCGGGCTCAAATCCGGCCGACTGGAACGTGAAGGCGCCGTCGCCGTCTTTCGTGACCTTGCCGTCGATCATGTGGCCCCGGTTGGTGTCAAAAAAGCGAAGCTGCCCGTCCTTCATGTGGCAATTCATAGCCAGGCCGTTCGGTTTCTTCCTGCCGGGCCACTTGAATGTGTAGGTTGTCCGTCTGTTCATATCGTGTTGCCCACCTTTACAAATTTCGCCAGGGGGATGCCGTTGATCTCCTGGATGCCCTGGGCCTGGAATTTCTGGATCAGCTCCGCCCGGTGTGCGGTGTCCTCGCACACGATCCCGGTGAACGAGGAGACGGGGATGCCCTGTCTAAACATGATTTCGTTGTCCGATTTGTAGCTCTGCTTCATCTGTTTCACGAAATCCACGGGTGTCAGGCGCTGGGCCATTCTTGTCGGGGACGTGGTCCCGAAGCTGTCGGATGTGTGCGCATACCAATCCGTCCGGCCGAGCTCCCCGACGTCGAAAATAATGCGGTATGGCCCGCCGCAGTAGCTGTTGTTGAATCGGACGCCGCCCGTCTTTACACCCAGGCGCGTGAAAACGCTGTCGGCGCCGCCGGTGCCCATGTCGCTCTCCGGGCTGCTGCCCGTGATCCTGTTGCCGGTGATGCAGCGCCGGTTCGTGGAGGACATGCCGCCGGTCTTGACGATCCCGACGACGCTGTCGCTGCTGCGGACGCCTGACCAGACATATTCCGCCCCAGCCTGCTTCATGGCCTTCACGGTCTCCGGGTCGTAATACGTGGCGTACCCCTCGCACACTTTCCGAAGCTGGACGCCGGCGATCCTGCTGTCGCTGATCCCGATGTCCTTGATGATGTCGTCCAGTTTATCCTCCAACGCCTGGCCTGTCAATCCTTGAAATTCCGAAACGCGGGAGGGGGCGTTCTGCCAAATAAGGCGGCTCTTGATGACTGTGCGCTCCGCCTCCGCCGTCGGGGTGGTCAGGAGGTCATCCAGGCCCACGCCCTTCAACATGCGGGACATTTCGGCGGCGTCCACGGCTCCGTCCGCGCTGACCGGGACGCGGACGCGGAAGAAGCCCTGCCAACTGTAAAAATCTTTCGCCCCTTCGTTCGTGTAAATCTCGAAGGTGTTCTGCCCGTCCACCACGATCCGGGACTTTACGCCGACGCGGCCCTGCAGGTTGATGGTGTTGCCCTTTGAAAACAGGGCGAGGGCCGGGTCGGATTCCTCAAAATCGAGGTAGCCGCTTGTGCTGCGCCCCTTGATGGCGTTCCACGTGGAGGACCAGGTGCCCTGTGTGAGCTTGCCGCTGACCTCATAGTATTCGGTGCCGCCGATGTTCATGCGGCGCGCCGTGAGCCCCAGGCCCTCGACGCTGCCCTTGTCGGACGCCACGGGGACGCCGGCCTTGGCTGTGGGCACCTTTGACAGGTCCTTGAAGATGTCGCTGGCCGCCTCCACGCCCTTCGGCATGGACGCCTGTGGGACGGTCTGGCCCGCTTTCCTGGCCGCCGCGTTGGCCGCCAGGCGGGTCTTGACCTGGTTGGACATGGCCGCGGCCTGTGTCGGGTCCGTGATGGCCGTGACCAGCTGCGTCTTGTTCATGTTGTTGTAATATGCGATGCCCTTGTTTTTGGCGATGGCCTTGAGGTCGGCGATGCTCATGCCCTTCACGGATGCCGCCGTCTGCTGGACGGCCGCCAGGGGCTGCTTCACCACAGCCGCGGCTTCGTCGGCCCAAACGAAATTGACGGTTTTGCCCGTCCTCTCGGTGAGGAGATCACTGTAAAATGCGCGGTATGTCTCCCGGAGGCCGCTTTTGCGGTCCACAATGGCGTCCAGAAGGTCCTCTGCGGCCTTGCCCTTGCCGTGCAGGCTCTCCGCATACTCCCGGAAAATCTCCCTATATTCCGCGTCGGGGATGCTCTCCACCCGCTTGATGTACGTGAGGGTGTCCTGCAAATTGAGGTCGATCTCTCCCTTGGCGAAACGCCTATACATGGTGTTATAAAGCGGCTCTGTCTCCCCGTAGGCGCTGTTCGGGTGGTATGTGTAGGACATTTTCCCGCTTGCGGCGTCCTTGATGTAACGGAAGGATTGCTCTTTGTCCAGGCCGATGATCCGGCCGGAGGCGTCGGTGACAAAATTCTCCCCGTGGGCGTCGAAATTGCCAAGCAGCCAGTCGGTGACATGCTCCCGCTGTATCTGGCCGGTGATGTCCGCGCCCAGGTCGGTCGCCGCGCCGGTCTGCCACGCCTCCAGGTCGATCCCGCCGGTGGTGTTGACCTTTTTCTGAAACGCCCCAAATTTCCCGTTGAGGTCTCCGACGCCGACCTGGACCGCGCTGTCCGGGTCGACGATGCCCTGGACCTTGTAGCCCGCCTCCTGGACGTATGCCCGGAACGGCTCCGGGGTCCCGCTGTATTTCTGCTGGGCTGGTTTGAAATACCATTCATTCCCGGCGGCGTCGGTCCAGCTCTCCATCTTGCCGGTGTTTCCGATGTTGAGCTGCTTGTTGTAGGTCATCCCGTTCGGCACTCCAATCCCAGCCGGGATGGCCGCCTGGGACGTCCCTGGCGCGGTCTGCAGCTGTGCCTGGGCACTTCCCCCAGGCCACGGCGCGAGGGCGTTCTGGGCCGTCTGTGGGGCCGTGGCGGGCTGGAAAACCGGGGGCGCCGTCTCCTCGAAATGGGTGGCGCACCTGCAGCGTGGGTGAAATGGGGGGATCATGGTCTGGCCCTGGTAAAGCGCCTTGCCCTGGAAGGGTTGGTCGATGGCGTACTCCTGGCCCGCGAACGCCTCGCACATAGGGCAGACGTCAGAATCCCCCGCGGTGTCGACGACCAGGTGGCCGTCCCCCATGTACCCGCCCGCCTGGGCCTGCCGGATATATTCGGAATACCCGAAATTATAGGCGAAGGCCGTCTCGGTCGTGGCGATGGTAAAAGCCCGGTAGCGGTGCTGCCGGGCTGCGTACTTCATGGCTGCGTCCTTGGCCGCCTTTTCGGCGGTGGCCTTTTTCATGTTGGGGTTGTTGGCCAGGAGGTTGTCCCTGACCTGCGTGTAATACCGCAAATTCGCGGCCGCCTGCGGCTTGTTCAGCCCAATGAGCGGCCGTATGGCGCGGCTCAATTCGTCGACCGTGTACTGGCCCGTCACGCCGGCGCCGATCAATGCCTGGATGGCCTGCCGGCTGTCGCTGCTGATGGCGGTGATCCACTCCGCCCCGTGGGTGTTGATCCAGGACGTCATCCCGTCGCCCATGGCGTCAAATACCCACCCCCCGGTCGCCTGGGCCGCTATGGTGGCGGCCCCGGCCTGGGCGGCCTGCTGCCAAATCGGGGCCAGGTGGACGCTCACAAAATTCGCGTAGTCCTGCTGCCACGCCTGGAGGGTGGCTTCGTCCATGTAGCCGTTTTGGATGGCCTCCCGCAGTTCCTTATACGTGACGGCGTTCTGCTGATTCGCCCACATATTATGAAGCCAGTACATGGGTTCGGCCGTGTTGGCGTTGAGGTAATCGTTCAATTTGGTCAGGGCGTCCTTGCCGGCCTTGGATTTTTTCGCCTTGCGGAGGTATTCCCGCGGGCTCCTGGCCTGGGCCGCCTTTTTTACTCTGAGCACGGTTTAATCCCTCCAAAGGGCCGCCTTTGCCTTTTCGACCGCCTCCGGGTCGTCCGGGGTGACTTCGTTGTTTTCGTCGTCCAGCGTGCCCATTTTCTTGTCGCCCTGCTGCCGGGACTTTTTGTCCGGAGTCCTGTCCGGGTTGCGGTCCGCGCCGGGGATCATGCTGTAATCGCTCAAACGCTCCGGGAGCCCGCTGACCTCCCGCAGGTAATCCTCGATTTCTTCGTCCGGGACGATGAGCCCGGCCGCCGTCATCTTGGAAAGGAAGTCTCCCAGGGGCCCGATGTCCGTGTCCTCGACGTCGCCGTGGGTCAGGGTCGGGAAGTCCGTCACGCCTACGAAATGGTCGCCGTTCATGGCTAAAAGCTGCGGGATGGCCTTGCTATTGAAAACCTCGCAGATGATGTCCAAATAGGAACATATCGCCATGGCGAACATGTGGGTCTTGTTGCTGGACAGAGCGAAGCTCCCGACGTCCTGATGGCCCAAAAGGACGAAATCAGCCAGGACGGTCATGGCGATCCGGGTGTCATATCGCTCGATGATGGCGTTGGTGTCAAATTGTCGGCGGCCGCCGGTGCTCAACAGCTCCAGCTTCCACCCGAACGGCATGACGATCCCCTCCAGGCTGTCGCGCCGGATGTTGGTGACGATGGCCTCCGCCCTGGCCCGGATGATGTTCATGTCCGGGTCGTCGGTGTCCCAGATGTTCATGCCCTCCGGGGCCGTCAACGTGGGGAAGCCCGCCAGGTCACGCTCGACGCCGATGCCCTCGATCTCCTGGATGCGCCGCTTGAAATACCAATCGCGGTATGCGTTGCGGAGGATGCTGCGCCCCTCCGGGTTGCCCTTGCGGCTTTTCGTGCGGAAAAACAGCAGTTTCTCCGCCGGGATCGTGATAAACTCATAATCGGGCGGGGGCATTTGGATCAACGCCGTCAGGTTGTCGTTCCCGTCATACTCCCATTGATAAAGGGTTTCCTGGGCCCGGATGGGGAGCTTTTGCCACGCAACCAGGCCGTCGGTGTATTTGCTGTTGGTCTGCGGGTTCCGGCTGATGCCACAGCGCCGTTTATACACGACTTCGTGGGCGCTCCACCCATACGGCAAAAACGAGAGGATTTCGCTGACGGTGTCCGTCCACGTGTCGCTCATGTCGTCCATGCACTCCCGGACGAAATCGGCCGCGGCTCTGTCGGCCTCTGTGGGCCCGCCGGGCGCCACGTCCCAGTCGACCTGCCGGATCAATAACTCAATGGCGTACATGATGGCCCCGATGATGTCGTCATTATCCAACATTTCCCGGTATGCCTCCATGCCGCGTCTGCCCCGCAGCTCCGGCAGAAATTCTTCATAAAATGCGCCGCCCCAGCGCCGCTGACCGAGGCGTCCGAGCTCTCGCATACCATAACTATTTGCCACTTGCTTCTCCTCCTTTTCCGAAAATCACCGCCGCCGCGTCCAATAGCTCTCTTTGATAAGGGCGCTGTCGTCGCTGGGCGGGCCGGTCATGCTGGGCTTGTCCATGAGGTACAAAATGCCCTGGACAAGCGCGTCAATGTCGTCCTTGTATACCCCTTTGGGGAACATGAGAAGGTCCTGGATCAAATCGTGGACCCATGGGGCCGTCGATGGGTCGGGCAGGAAAATGTTTCCCGCCTCAAAATACGGGGTCGTGGACAGGGCCCGCTCCTCTTTGCTGCCCTTTGGGTTAAACTCGACCATGCCGGCAATCTTCTTTTTCAACAGGTCGACGATGGCCGGGCCGTTGGCCTTGTTCTCGACGACCTTGGCGCGGGCTTTGGGCCATTTCCCGGACAACGTCCGCACGGCCGCCACGCTCTCGGTGAAGGTCATTTTCTCATTGACCAGGTCAAACACGTAAATGTCGGCGCCGCTGCGCCCCATGACGAAGCCGGCGACCTTGGCCGACCCCTCCGATTTGGTGAAGGCCATGTCCCACGACTGGATCAACATGTTTTGATGGGGGGCCGCCTCTGGGCGGAAAAAGTTCTTTAGCCATTCCCGTTTGAAAATGACGCCCTCCGCCGGTGCCGGCACTTGCTGATACTGCCCGGCGTACTGCAGGGAGCCCATGCTCTTTTTTAACCCGGCCAAAACCTCCCGGTCGAAACGCTGCGGGTTGAGGACGTCGCCCTCCTCCCGGATGATCTCCCGGCCGCTGATGGGGAAGGTGACGACTGTGCGCTCCGGGGCCTCCGCAGGGAGGCACAAATGGGTGTAGCCCAAATCCTCCGCCATGATGTGGCCGGTCAGGTCCTTTTCGTGGAGGCGCTGCATGACGATGATGAACGCGCCGGTTTTCGGGTTGTTCAGACGGCTTTGCAGCGTGTTCTTGAAAAAGCTGATCGTCCCCTCCCGCTCTGTTTCGCTGTTGGCCTGGAGGGGGTTCTGCGGGTCGTCCAGGATGATGACGTCGCCGCCCTCACCTGTCAATGCGCCGCCGATGGACGTGGAAAACATCATCCCTTGCCGGTTGTTCTTGAATTCGTTTTGACGGTTGACATCGTCCTTGAGGGCGAAGCAGTCGCCCCAGGTCCGCTGATACCATGGCGACAAAACGATGTCGCGGGAAAGGACGTTGTGCTTGCGGCTCAAATTGTCGGAATAGCTGACCTTGATAAACCGCTTTTCGGGGTGCTTTATCCACGTCCACACGGGATAGCAGACGGTGACGTGGATGCTTTTCATGTGCCGCGGGGGCATGTTTATCACCAGGCGGTTTATCTGCCCCAGGTTCACGGCCTCCATGTACTCACTGATGAGGTCAATGTGCCAGTTGTGGACGTACTCGGTGCCGGGCTCTATGATGGGCCACGCCTGCCGGATGAAATCGGAGAGGTTGCGCTCCGCCTTTTCGCGCCGGATTTCGGCCAGCGCATGGGCCGGGTCAACCTCCCGAAGCGCCGCTGATTTTTTCGAGTAACCGCTCAAATTGGTCGAGCTCCTCATTCGACAGGCCCGACAAATCCAGGGGGGCGTCCCTCTTGACCTCGACCTCCCCGGTGTGTGTGACGGCCTGGTTCTCGGTGCTCTCTCCGCGACTCAACCGCTCCACCTTGACCCCGACGTCCACGATGCGGGCCAGCTCCGCCGCGCTGATTTCGTCGTCCGGCATTGTGAGGAGGCGGCGTGTGGCCTTGCGGATCATTTGCTGGGCCAGAAGGGCGTGGTCCTGCTTCATCTTGCGGATGGCCGCCTCGTTGGCCTCCCGGTTCATGCGGTCGACGTGGGCGTCGTATGCCTCGCAACGCCTGACCCAGTCCCATTTGGCGCTCTGGTTGGCGATGGTCCGCTTGTTCATACCCAGGGCCTCCGCCGTTTTTCGCAGGCTCCGCTTCTCATAGGGTACGGTGCCGTCCATGACCGTTTCTGTGGTGGTTTTTTTAATCTTCCCGTCCTCGTCTTTGACCTGCCTGGTAACTTTCGGGTAGCGCATATCCCGATAAAAAACGAAATGGGCGAACAGGGTGCCCGATTCCCCCGGCTGCTGTTCCCACAGCTCCCGGTCCTGCTGATCCTTTGCCATTGCTCCCCCTCCTTCCTGGTGGCGTGTATATGAAAAAGGGCGGCCCCGGCGGCCGCCCTCTCCATGCTGTACTATTCGACCCCGTTGTCGAGGTCGTTTTTGTCCTTAATGGGCCCATACGGCAACATTTCCCCGTCGCGCTCCAACGTGACGCCCAGGTTGCCGGTCATCTTGACGTATCGGTTGACGATGACGTCGCAATATTTGGGGTCGAGTTCCATGGTGTAGCACCTGCGGCCGGCCATTTCCGCGGCGATCAAGGTGCTGCCGCTGCCGCCGAAGAAATCAATGACCAGGTCGCCGGTCTCGCTGCTGTTGGTGATGGCCGTGAGCGGTATCTCGACGGGTTTCTGCGTGGGGTGCTCGGTTTTGGTCTCCCGCGCTACCTCCCAGACGGTGGTTTGCTTGTTCTCCGGGTACAGCGTGACGCTGCGGCCCTCACTGAGCCGGATGTACCTGATTTTCTTGCCCTTTGGCGGCGTGCTGGCCAGGTACACCTTGCCGCCCTGGCCGTCGGTCAATACCACGCCCCCGGACAGGGTGGTGGCGGTGCCGTCCCGCCCGCGCAGGACCACTTTCCAGGTCGTGCGCTGGGCCCGGTCGCCGAAAAAGCGGCATTGCTCCCCGGCCTTTTGGGCGTAAAAACAGGGCTCGTGCGCCCATTGGTAATCTGCATGACCAAGGACCGGCGCCGGCTTCCACCAGATGATGTACTGCTTTTTCATGATCCCGGCGGCCGTCATGGCGTCGTCGAAGTCCCGGAAGGCTGTGAATGCGTGCCAAATGTAAAAGGCCGCGTCTGCGTCGGTATATCGGACGTAATTCTTGAACGCCGGGGTCAACAGCTGCATGAGGGCGTCTGCGTCCAGGTCGTCGTTCTTAATCATGCCAAACTTGCCGCTTTGGGTCTCATACGATACGCCATAGGGCGGGTCGGTGTGGACCAGCTGAGCCAACTCCCCGCCCATGATCCGGTCGACGGCCGCGTCGTCGGTGGCGCTGCCGCACATAACGCGGTGCTGACCGACGTGCCAGATGTCCCCCGGCTTCGTCATGGGGATGTAGCCGGTGCCCACGGCGTCGACGTCGTCGGCCCCGTCGTCCTCCGCGTCTCCCTCTCCGCCCATGGCCGCAATGATGGCCTCGATGTCCTCCTGGGTGTAGCCCGTCATTTCCAACGGGACGACGCCGGTGTCGATTTCGTTGACCATTTCCAACAGCTCCCCGGTGTTGAGGGTACTTAACTCCGCCAGGCGGTTGTCGGCGATCAGGTCGGCCCATTCCTCCGCCTCGCTGTCATAATCCTGGTATTCGACCGGGGCCTCCGACAGGTTGGCCCAGGCCGCGGCCTCCATGCGCCCGTGCCCCTTGACGATCAGGCCGGAAAGGTTGCTGACCGTGATGGCGTTCCGCCAGCCGGTGGCCCGGATGATCCCGCCCAGGCGCTCGATCTGGTCGGTGCCGTGGTGGTTCGGGTTGCCGGGGTTCGGCCGCAACTGCGACAGGGGGACGATGGCGTCATAAGCGCAAAAAACCGGGACGCCGTCCGCGGTCACGTGCCGCGGGGTCGCCCTGGTTTCGTAGTCGATGTGCGTGTCTCTCTTGGACATTTTTCATCCTCCCAATTCTAACACGTTCTTATTGCCCTGTAAATGCCCAAAAAGTGCCCTGCGGCTCCCCCCTGGGCCATACCCGCATTTATTCCTGTTTTATGCCGTCAATGCCGAAAATAAGAGCGGACAGCGGCCGCATGGCCGCCTTGATGTCCTTATAGACTGTCCGCTTTTCGATGTGTTCGCGCTGGGCCAACTCCTCCGCCGTCATTTGGTCGTCGCTGATGTACGTGTCGACCACGATGCGGTAACGCCGGAGGGCCTCCTCCCGGCCGCTCTGTTCGCAATCAATCCGCCAATACCGCAGCATTTCGTCGATGTGCTCAATGATGATGCGCGTGCGCTGCTGGCTCCGCTTGATGCTCTCAATGTAGAGGCGGTCGTCGACCTTGCGGAAGCCCATACTTTCCAGGTCGTCCAAAATATCCACGGCGTTTTCGCTGATGACCTCATTGGCCCGCGCCCCAGTGTGGACAGCGTCGAGGGCGTGGTGCTTCAATACCCGGTAATTTTTCAGCAACAGGCGGGTGTTGTGGAGGCGTCTGTCGTAGCGGCCCTTGCGGTCCTTTTTCCGCTCCTCCTCCATGCGGTCGGCGGCTGCCTTGACGCCTGCGGCGACGCCCTTCTCGATGGCGATGTCCATGATACGCGCCCCAATAATGGCGACCTGACCGGCCACAATGCCGGCGCTCTCTTTGCTGTCCATGGTTTAAGTCCTCCTACGTCGTTGTGTGGCTGCAAAGCTCTTTCGGGCGGCTCATATCTTCAAGAATCCGCTCAAATTCTTCTTGCGTCATGTTGTTTGGGGCAAAATAGTCCTTTATCCACTGAAACGGCCTGATGTACCCCTCTAAAACCTCTTTTGCTTCGCGCTTGGCCTCCTCCGCTGCTCTTTCCGCGCAGAGGTTTATATATTCCTCCTCGGTCATGTTATAATCTGTCACACAGTCTACAATGGTCGAATGCCTGCACAGGAGGCCGTTCGGCTGCCTTGCAATAAAGCCCGCCATTTCTCCCCCTCCTTTCTGGTGGTTTATTCTGCAGAGCTCTCGCCTTTGCGTTTTGGGCACCACGGCGGGCTGCTGCGGGTGTACCGGCCGCGGGCGTGCCGCCCGGTCGCCTTGCAGGTGATTTTCTCCCCGCGCTTCCCCTGGCCCTCCCGGACGGCCTCCTCGCACTCTTTACAATGGGGGATGCTGTTGTCCTCCGACATGGGCCGGAGCTCTGGGGGGAAGTCCTGGATCAAGTCGTCGCCCCACACGGCCCGGAGTTCCTTGCTGTCTTTCAAAAGGACCGGGGCGCGGGTGATGGCTGCGGCCTCGATGATGTTCTCAATCCAGGCACGCTCCGGGGCGATCTTCCCCTTTCGGTTGCCGGTCTCCGCCCCCACGATGATCCAACGGGCGCCGCCGAAGCTACCCAGGCCCGCGTCCAGGGGGCCGCTGATGGGTTCAATGCTTAAAAACGTGTTGAAGGTCACGCCCGGCGTGAAGGCCCTGTCTCCGGCCTTTGTGACCGTCGTGCCATACCAGAAATTTGGGCACTCCCTGGCCCGGGGGAGCTTCCCGGCGTTCGCCAGGTCGGCGTAACGCTCCGGGTATTTGGTCAAAAACATGTAATTGTGCCATGGGGCCGCCTTGCACGCCTCGAAAACGCGGGCGATCCATTCGTCCGGCACCCACGGGCCGAACAGGTCGGCCATGCTGCACACGAAAATGGAAGCGGGCTTTTTCTTCCTGGCCAGGTCCCCGAGGCGGTATTCGTGGAAGGTAGGCTCAAATCCGGCTGGATGCGGGATCGTCGTGCCGCGGTTGTTCTTGAACGGCCGCGGGAGGGTGTAAATCTTGCCGGCCTGTCCATCCTCCGCGCGGAGCTGCGAGTCTGTGACATTGACGCGCACGTCCCCGGAAAACCGGCGGGCCTGGTTCCGGGCGTAGCAATATTCGCACCCCCGGCGGCATCCCGTGACTGGATTCCAGGAAAAGTCGCACCAGTCGATTTCTGATTTGTTCATCATGTCTGTGTGTCCTCCTATGGTTTATCGGTATTCCCTGCCGGTCGCCTTGTCCCGGAAGGTGATGCGGTTGACGATCTCGAAGCCGACCAGGGCCGCCGTCTGCCGGATGATGGGCATGAGGTCGCCGATGGCCGCGAGGCGTTCCGCCTCGCGCTGCCGCTCCTCCCGGCTGATGTTCGCCATGGCCTCCCCGGCGGTGGGGTCTGCGTAGCCCTCTGTATTTTTATACATGGTCGCGGCCTCCTTTGATGACTTTGAACGTGGCGCGGAGGGCCTGGGCCCGCTTTTCCTCTTGCCGGGCCCTGGCCTCCCTGGCCTTTTTCGCCTCAATGTAACGCGGGCAGGTGGCGTCGTGCCATTGGCTGCGCTTTCTGAGGTCCCCGTCGTAATGGCGGCAGTCGTCGCAGCTGAAGCACGGCTCCACCGCCTCCCCGATGGTCACGTACCAAGAGAGGAGCTCGACGCTGTTGGCGCACGTATCGCACGCGCACCCGTAGCAATGCGTGGCCCCGCAGCCCCTTGTCCTGCCTCCTGGCCCCTCCATGCTATCGGCCCCCGGCTTTTCCGGGACGGGCTTTCTTTTGTCGCTTCCCGTCGACGAAGATGTCGTACCCGGCCGCCTGGATCGACGCCTCCACCGCCGGCGGGTATCGACAGGCCGGGTGCTGCGTGGACATATACACCCGGCCGCCCTTCCGCACTTCGTAGGTCATTTCCGGCGGCCTCCTTTCCTGCCGCCGTCCCAGCCGATGGGCTCATACCTGCCGCGGCGCTCCGACCATTCCACGGCCACGGGGCACCCGCATTTGTAACAGTTGACGTCCATCTGCTTTACGGTGAGGTTCGTGCGGTAATTGTACCGGCCCCCGCACTCGCACGTGACACGCAGGGGGAACATGTCCGTCAGCGGGGTGTGGCCTCCGCACTTCTCGCAACGGTAGACCGTGATAGGCTGCCTGGCACAGAACGCATGGACGTCGCCGCAATGGGCGCACCCGATAAGTAAAAAGCCGGTTTCTCCCTTCCCCGCCGTGGCGGGCCCTGCGGGCCCGCTGGACGGCCGCGGGGTCCGGGTGGGCGTGTATGTCTCCCGGCGCGCTGGCGTCGTCTGCCGGTCGTTTCTGGGCGGCTCCTGGGCCTTTTCTGCCTTGACCGTGATGCTGATGCGCTCCGGCTGCGCGGGGGTTGGGATGCCGATGTCCAGGACGGGCTTGACCGGCTCCCCGAAGGTGAAGGGGAGGTCCTTGTCCTCGACTTCCCGGATCAGGGCCTCAAGGGTGTCTCTGTCCTCCTTTGTGTGTCCGGGATCGTAAAATTCCGACTGGGCCCCGGTCAACGCCTCCCGGATGACGCGCTGCTCCAGCTGCTTGAAATCATCAAATCGTGCCATTGGTGTCCCTCCTCAGATCCACGTCTCCAAAATGACGGGATCGTCCTTTTCGTTCCTCTCCAGCCTGACCATTCCGGCCGGGATGGCCTGCTGGAGCTCCTCATACGTGTCGGCGACGGCCGCCAAGGTGGTCGGCTTGTCCACGTCGAACACACGGGCGACATATTTGCCGGGGTAGTCCGCGGGGCTCTTGAAAATCGTAATAATGGGCATTGTTGTCTGTTTCACCAGCCGGGCGTAATTAAACCGGGTCACGATGCGGTCAGTCGACTTATCCATTGATGTCCCTCCATCGTCCGATAATCTCCAAATAGGGGAGGCCCGTCATGCCTCCGGGTTTTATCTCCCATTTCTCGGGGAGGTCTGCGGCCGAAACGCTGGCCCACTGTGGGGTGTCCCAGAAATCGTTGCAATACCGCACGGGGACGGAGGCCGGGCGGGCCCTGGGCGGTGTCGCTTTCCATTCTTCCAGGCCCGCTTTCCACGCCTGCCACGGGACGGCGAAAAACTGCCGGAGGCTGAAGCTCACCAGGACGATGCCCACGGCCTGCGGGTCCTTGCAGAAATCGTCCAAATAATCCGCCTGGTGGGGCTCCACGCGATCCCAGCGGATGCGGTCGTCCTCGGTGTGCTTGGCCTCCACGGCCACGGGGATCGACCCGTACCTGCCCAAATAATCAACGCAACTTTTCCGCTCCACCTTGACGTTGATGATCTTGCCGGAGCTGTCCCGGATGGGGATAAATTCCGTGGGCACCTTATGGATGACGGCGTCCCCCTGTTTCTGGTAGGCGTCGTGGACGAAAAGAAGGAAGTCCTCGAATGGCTTGCCCTTGTTCGCCTGGGCCCGGTTGTATGTATGGCCGGCGGGCCCCCGGCCGAAGCTGCGCCCGCTCATTTCTCCGCCTCCTTGCCCTTCCACAGCGCCCTCCACCTGTGGCCGCCGCAGTCGCTGTACTCACAACCGTCGTTGAAGCCGCACGCCTCGCAGACGCCCTTCCATGCCGCCAACATATCGGCGTTTTCCCTCTCCAGCTCCTCGATGCGGGCCAAAATATACAAATTCATGGGTTCCTGGCTCCGCCGGAGGAGGTCCTTGACTGTCTCATTCATTTCCGGGTAGGTGTGGATGGCCTCCGGGGCCTGTGCCCTGGGCACATACGCGCCACACGGCCACGTGAGGCCGCTCCCGGTGGAGCAGTCTGCGTATTTCTGGCAACCCTCGCATTTGCTCATTGTCCCGATGCCTCCCTTGTGATGGCCACCTCCAACGCGGGCATGTGGCCCGCCACAATGCAGTCGCGGTGCATGGCTGTCGGCGCTCCAACGATTTTTTGGAGCATGAACATCCAAATATCCGACGGCGTCGCAGAGCTGTCAAAAAACTTTTCCGCCGTTTCGTGGTTGTCCTTGTAGAAATTGGTCCCCCTGGCCCATTCTGCGATCTCTTTGACCAGCTCGACGGCCTTGTCATTGAAAACAGCGGTGTCGCCGGTGCTCTCGGTTGTCTCCAGGAGCTCCACCATTTTTTCGTTCATTTCTTCCCGTGTCATGTCTGCGCCTCCTTCAATTCGTCGAAAAGCCAGTAATGCTTGTCGCCGGTCAGGCAGTTGTACGGGATGGGTTCGCCGCTTTCTTCGTCGCACCCGCCGAAGGTCCCCCAATTTTCGCAGGTCACGCTTGTCTGATTCCACCCGACGGCGATGATTTCCGGGTGGTCGTCATATATGGCTTGGAGGATGTCCGCCTGCTCTCCCAGGTTGGTCTCTCCCTTGTGGTCGTCCCCCTCGAACGCCCGGAGCGCCTCTACAACGCGCGGGATGTCCTCCTTTTTCACCAGGCAGTCGTCGAAGGTGGTAAACAGGACGATGCGCTCATGCCGGGGAATTTCCGGGTTGTCGGCGAGGGCCCAAATTTCGCGGGCCGGGTTGTCCCCCTTCCCAAGCGTCGGCGCCGTCCTCCGCGGCTTGAATCCGTTTTTTGCCTCGATCTCCTCCGCCGTCATCCCCGGATGATACCAATTACACAGCTTGACATATTCCGGGATGTACGGGGGCAGGTGCCGCTCCTCCATGATGTTCCAAATCGTCATTGCCCCGCGCCAGGCGTTCCGGGCCATGCCGGCCATGTATGCGTTGCCCTCTTTGTTAAAGGCAAAAATTTCGGTGTAGCTCATATTTTTCACTCCCTGCGCCGGTTCCGGCGCTGTCTGATGGTGGATCGTGCTTGTGGCCTGATCCGTTGCACGTGGGCGGCGTAGGCCGTCCTGGTGCTTTTCGGCGGCCGGAGCTTCCCGGATGCCGGGCACGGGTGGGGGCGTGGTGCCTTTTCCGCCACGTCCGGCGTCAATGGCTCCAGTTCCTCTCCCCGCGCCAGGGCGTTCATGGCGTCGTTGAGCGCCTGGAATTGGTCGGCCGCTTCCCCAAATATCCGAATGAGCGCGGCCCGTACCGCCTCCACGACCTCCTCCAGCTTCGCCCCGCTGGAAAACGCCGCCCCGATGTGCAGCTCCACAATCTCCCGCGTGTGGTCGCCCATGGGCATGTCCGTCATGTCTGCCCGCCCTCTCCCAGCGCCAGGATGCCGCCTTGGTAAAGCTGGTATAACGTGCGGCCGCTGCTGTCCGTCATGTACGGGAGAAAAACCTCCTCGATCTGGACCATGCCGGCCTCGATGATGGCGGCCTGGGCGAGGACCCAGTCCCGGACGTTCCGCCAGGCGGTCCGCTCCGCCTGGCCGTTGTCGTCCTTGACCTTCTGCCGGGCCATGACCGCCCGGACGCCCTCCACGTTGGCCGGCAGGCAAAACGCCCGGGGGCCCGCGGGGGTCTCGATGCCGAAGGTGACGCCCGTGGGCTGCCCCTTTGCGTCATACTCGACCATGACGCGCCGGGCCCCGTTCGCCGCGAGGGCCGCCTGGATTTCCCCCAGGCTCTCGTACACGCTGACCTTCGACGTGTAATTTTTAATCGCCATTTTTGGCGCCCCCCTTTGGTTGCCGTTTTTCTTTTTTCCCCAGCGCCGCATTCACGCCGTCCATGTATGCGGCCGCATATTCAACAGGCATTTTCCCGCCGCAATTTTTACACCTGCAAACGCAAGGCATTCGGACGTTGACGATGACGCCGGTTTCCTGTTGCCGGGTCAGCCTGCGGTCCCTCTCCGCTTTAATTGCTCCGCGCCAGTCAAATTCATGGAGGGCGCAGCCGTTGATCTTCGCCTCATTTTTTCTGACCTCTTTTTTCATTTTTTTGAGCCGTTTACCTGCGCTTTTTGGCCCATAAATGCGAGTAAGTGCTCCCAGGTTTCGATCCTCCCAAAACTTCCATTGTTTTTCTGTCAAACCTGACCGCCCCCTTTTTGCGCGTCCTCCTCTTTCATTTCAAACGTCCAGAGCCCCTGCTTCCCTTTGACGGGAATGGGACGCGGCAGGGGTTTTACGTTTGCCAGCTCCCACGCATACCGGCCGGGCGTCCAATCTCCGAGGATGATTTCTTTGTCCGTCGGGACAAAATAATCGCCAAAATGTGGGTCGTGCTTGTCCTCGGTCATGCTTTCGGCCCCGATGTCGATGTGTCTGGCCTTGTCCACGTTCGGGCCGGGATGGTAGACGATGTGCCACACGTTCACCAGCTCCGCCGTGGCGATGACCGCACCGCGCGGCATTTGCTCCCACAACGGGAGCCGACGGGTTTCCAGCATTTCGTCGATGAGGACGCCCATGCAATCACCCGAGAGAGACACGCTTAACGGGTTTTTCATTGCCGCGTGGATGGCAATGGGCCCCCGGTATTTGGTCGGCCAGCTCCGCGTTTCGTACTGCTTCACGCCGCGGGCGATCAACGAGGCCCACGGCTGCCAGATTGTCAATGCTTTCATGCTTCCATTCCTCCACCTGTGTCAAATGGTGTTGGCTCCCTCTCTGAAAAGAGGGTAAATTGTGCGTCATCCATGCGAAAAATGGCGTCAATTTCATCGAAGCGGAGGTCTCGATTAAATCGTTCGGTCACTTTGTTCGGAAGCCTCTGCAATTCAATCAACCGGCCCCAGAGCTCCGGGTGATAATCGTATAGGTGGCGCAATTCTCTATTCTTCGCATTTGGGCAAAAGAAGCACCCATTTCTGTTTGCAAATTCATATATGGGGGACAAAAGGCCGTGTTCTCTGCAAATTTGGATTGCTTGCGCCCCCGAAATCCCGTATTTTTCGAGGAGGGAAATGGTCTTGTACTTATAGCCGTCCATTCTTGCAATCCGGTCCATTTCGTCGTCTGCTATTCCCACATACTGGACGATTTCGTCGGCTTCCCAGTTTTTCTTTTTCCATGCGTCCATCGGCCTGACCTTCAGGTCTCGCTGCACGTAACATTTTCCGCACAGCGGCCATGACCATATTAGTCCCGCATGATCCCCTGATCCGATTTCATGCTGAAATTGCCCGACGAAGGTTTTTGCCCCCTTGACCACATTGACCTTGATGCCGGCCTTTTTCAAAAACGGGATTGCTACCGTATGGATAAATTCCCGATGCTCCGGCACTTCTCCGCTTATATGTTCGTCAAACATGACTTCGCAATATGTCACTTCGTCCAGGGGTTCGCTGTGCTCCAATGCGAGGATCACGGTCGCCATGCTATCCTTGCCAAACGAACAGGAGGCAACGTACCTTTTCACCTGTCACCCCTCCCGAAACATGTCCATTTGCGCGGCCGGCTCGAAATTCATCCAGATTATTTCCTTGCGCCTGGAGGCGGTCTGCGTGAACGATGTCCGCCCGTCCTTGTACCATCCTTTGAGCTCCCGGTTGTATAGGTCGCTGTCATACCCTGATATGATGGCGGGGCCCTTGTGGGCCTTTAACGCCTCCAGGAGCTCCACGTGGTCGTCGTCTGTCATTTCGTGGCGGTATTGTTTCCGCCTCTGCCTGGTGGACAACAAATAGGGCGGGTCGGCGTAAATCAGGACATTCGGATAATTAAACCGCCGTATGAGCTCCACGGCCGGGCGGTTCTCGATCTGGACGCCCCGGAGGCGCTCCGCAGCCTCCATGATGATCTCCGGGGTCTTGCACCAGCTTTTGGCGGCGTAGGCGGCCTCCCGGCCCTGCACGTCGTTCTTCCAGCCGACCTTTTCGCCGGTCGTTCGGAAGCCGTGTCCCTGCATCATGCGGATGTAAAAATTGACTGCCCGCTTGAAGCTGTCCTTCTCTGTGTATTGCTCCGCCCATGCCCGGTCATATTCGGCCCGGGCGTATGGTGTGAAATAAATTTCGTGAGCCAGCCTCTCCGGGTCGGTCTTGATCCACTCGAACAGGTTGACGATCTCCCCGTCGATGTCGCCGACGGTCTCGATGGCGCTGCGGGATTTGGTAAACAACACGGCCCCGGAGCCGAAGAACGGCTCTAAATAACTGCGGTGCTCCGGGAAATGGGAAATCACCCAGGGAGCGACGCCCCACTTTGCGCCGGGGTATTTGATGACCGCGTTGGACATGCTGACAGCCTGCGGCTGCTGGGCCTCCCTGGGCCTGATGACCGCCGGAGCGGCGACGGCCTCCTCTGGCTCCGCACTCTCGATCTTCCAGCCGTCGTCCCTGACCTGGAAGGCGTCGCCCAGCTGGATCGTGTCGGGGAAATTGTGCTGTGTGGTCTGGATGGCATACTTGTCGATCTCGGTGGCGTAATACTTGACAATGTGGCCGCCCAGCTTGTCCAAGGCGATGTGCCCGCAGCTCATTCCGTCATACATGGAGAGGACTTCTAACGGCTCGGTGCTGATGCCGGGGGCGTGACTGAGGATGTGCGCTATCACGTCGACCGTCCACCCGTTCCCCAGCATTTTGTACGCCTGCGTGTCGCTGACCGGGAAAACATAATCGTCAGGCACGGTCTGGAGGCGCTTGCACTCGGTCACGGTCAATTTTCGGATGATGTAGAATCCGTCCGCCAGCTTTATGGGGTATTGCTTGCCCTTGATGGTGATTTTCCCGTCCCTGACCTCATAGACGGGCCATTCTTTCCCGGTCGCCGGTTCAATGATTTTCATTTTATGGGCATGACCCGCGATCACAGACGGCCCTTTCACATCGTCAAAATAAACCGTGTAACCCTGGGCCGTTCCCGATCCGTCTTTGTAGGTACACCGGATATTTTGATCTGTCACCACCACGTCACAGGACTGGAGCGGGTTGTATTCAATCGGTTCAATTATTTTTGGCGTGTGTGCCACAGAAAGCGTCTGGCTTTTTCCATCCTCAAAATTGACGTGGCTGCCCTGCACGGTGCTGTGCTTCTTGTCTCTCCTCTGACAGCGGATAGAATTTTCCGTTATAATTACATCGCAACCGAATGGAACCGCATACAGCGGGCCGTCCACTCCTCCGCCGTTCGGCCTTGCTGTCAGCGTGGCCGCTTTCCCGTCTACGCTGTAAATACGCCCGCTTTGGCTGCCCTTGACCTCCCCGTCTGCGTTCGGCATGTCTCCGACCCTGACCGGCGTGGCATAGAGGCCGGTCTTGGCTCCCACGCCGCCGCCCTGGCCGCACAGGGTCACGCTTTTACCGTCCGGCGAGTATACCCGGTATTGCTGGCTGTCGAAGTCGGCGTTTTTGGCGTCTCTCTCAATGGTTCCAATGCGGACAGGCTCCGCAACGCCCATATAACTGAATTTCCCATTTGTGACAATGCTGCGGATGATGTTGCTTTGCCCTTGCTTTGTCCCGGCCGATGCCCGCGGCGTGTACGCCTTTTCCCTCCATACCACGCCGCTTTCCAATATGTCCCGGAGCAGGATGCCCTTGTCCTCCGGCTGCTCCACAGGCACACGGCTGTATGTACCGTCTGGCTCTCTTTTTCCGACCCAGTAGAGCCGCTGACGGCTTTGGGCGGAAACAAGGGCGGAGTTTATCAAGACAGGTTCAAAGCCAAACTCTTTTGTGATCTGCGCCCGGATGGCCGCCGACATGGATTTGTTATTTTCGTAAAGGAAAAAATCCGGCTTGTACTTCTCCAATGCAATCAGGTAATTTTTGAACAGCTCCCAGCCGATGCCGCTGGGCTCTGTCTCCCGGTTCTTCGTCTGGGCGATGCTCCAATGGGTGCAGGGGGACCCGCCTATGAGTAATTTCATCATGTCGTTTCCTCCCCTCCGCTGCCCGCCTGTTCCTCCATGCGCTTCAGCCGGTTTATAATCCGCTCCATGTCCTGCCGGATGTCCGTGATACCGTCCGGCACCGACTTCGACAGGGCTTTGTCCAGCTCCGCCGCAGCGTCGCTGGGCCGAAATACCCAGATTCCGTGCTTGTGGATCACGTCCTGGATTGCCTTGTATACCTCGTACTGCTGTTTGAAGTGCGCGACCTCCTCCAGCTCTCTTTCCATGCGGGCGTTGTCGGCGACGATCCTGGCCTTGACCTCCCGGGCCAGGTCCCGGTTTTCCGTTTTCCCGGCGACGTATGCCTCGAAATATTGCCGCCGGTCGGAAAAGAACGGTATGCGGTCGCTGTCCAGCCTGCTGAAAATGATGTAAAGAAGGAGCTCCGGGCTGTACTCGATTTTTCGGTAAATGGCCCTTTTCCGGGTTGTGAGGGTCTTTTTCTCCGGGTCGTAATACATGAGGCCGATGCTCTCCGGGAGCTCTGTGCGGTCTATCATCCCTTTCGGGCAAACGATATAAAGGCAGTTGCAAAGCTCCTCATACGTGTAAAATTTTGCGTCCCGGAGGAAGTCGCTGCGGCTGACCTTGACCTCGTACCCGGTAAAACATGGGGCTGTCCAGCTCTTTTTGATGGCCAGTCCGTCAAGGATTTTCAACGTGCCGGCCGCGGCGATCTGCGTGGGCCCGCTCTTGCACTCGGTTATAAAAAAATCCTTCCAGTGCTTTTCGGACAGGGCCCTCTTGATCTCGAACGCCGTGACGGCGTTCTTGGCCGCGCTCATTTGGCCCTCCAGCTGGGCCAGTCCATTTGAACGGCGACGCACATTTCGCGGAGCCGGTCGACTGTCTTTTGCGCGTTTCGGTCGGATGCGTCCCGCGGGGTCATGCGTTGCACCAATTCGTCGGCGCCGCAGTTTGACGTCACAATGGTCGGCATGTACGCCTCATAGCGGGCGTTGATGATGGCGAAAATGGTGGTACAGCCCCATTCCGTGGGCTGTTCGCTGCCCAGGTCGTCGATGATGAGCAGGGGGATGTCCGCATATAACCGCATGACCTGGGCCTCTGTGCCCTCCCCGCGGCTGTCGAAGGTCTCCCTGATCCTGGCCAGCAGGTCGATCATGGTCATGCAAATAACCGGCGTCCCGTTTTGAATGAGCTGGTTTGCTATGGATGCGGCCAGGTGGGTTTTGCCGGTCCCATACCCTCCGATGAGGAAAAGCCCGTTTCGCTCTTTCTGCGGGGGCTCCACCTTCCCGTCCCTGCCTTTGGACGGGATCATCATGTCAAAGGCGTCGGCGTACCGCTTGCACGTTCCGAAAGCCTTGCGGTTCTCCTCGGTCATTTCCCAGCGGTCGAACGTCCGATTTTGAAAACGGCCGCCCATGCCGCTGTCCTTGATGAGCTTTTTCACCCTGGCCCGGATGGCCTCCTGCTGCTTCCTGCGCTCCTCCGCCTTTTTCTCCTCCTCCGCCTCCCGGTCCTTTTGCGCCCAATAGGCGACGGCCTCCGGGCATGTGCATCGCTCCGGCGACGGCGACCACAAAAAAACGCGGTTCGGCTTGAACGGAAAAATCATCCCCATGTACTCCAACGTCCGGCCGCAAAACTGGCAGGTCGTCGGGGCGGGGGCGGGTTTGTCACACTCATACCCGGCAGCCGTGGCCTCGCTGGCCCTGATGGTCGTTTTTGCGTTGATCTCCGGGCCCTCAGTCCTCTGTGTGGAAGCCCTTGAGCGGGTCGGTATCCGGCGGCCGGGCCCCTCCTCCCGGAGCAGCTCTCCGATTCTTTCCATTTCGTGTGTCCTCCTGTCGTTGCTTCGCTCTCTGGTGTTCGTCGTTGGCCCTCTGCAGGTCGGTCAACGTGCGGATGCCCCGCTTTTTGTACGCCATAAGCGTCGCCTTGATATATGACCAGGTCCCTTTGTGTTCGTCGAGGGCGTATTCCATGGCTTTGATGATGACGTCGGCGTCTATGTCTCCCACGAAGCTGCCGAGCTCCTCGATGGATGTGTGGGACGGGGCCCCGTTCACCCGGTTCAAATAAAACGTCATAACTTTCCCCAGGTTCGGGTCGACTGTTGCGGCCAGCTCCGGGCGCCCGACGGCCGCCGCAGCCTGCATGGCTTTCGACGGCGGCGCGTCCTGGGCCTCCTCCGGGGCCTGTGGCGGCTCCTGTGGCGTCTGCGTGGGAGGGGGAGGGGCAGGGTCCCGGTGTTCCTCTCCGCCCGCCTTGGCGGCTTTCTGAGCCGCCTTTTTGGCCCGGTAGCGGGCCTGCCGCTCCCGGTCTTTCTTGCGCCGGTCCTCCCGTTTCTCCATAAGCCCCCCGGTGTATTCGTCCCAGTCGTGGAGCTTCATGTCGGCGTCTATCAGGCCCGCCTCTTTCATGGCGTCCACGAAGGTCGCGGCGTTCCTGGACCATTCGCACGCCTCCGCGATGTCCTCGACGTCTACCTTGGACAGGTCGCCGTCCGGGGCGTTGTCAATCGACCACAGCCACAACATGGCGACGTGGCCCACCGCCTGCGGCGTTTTGATCTTCAAAATCCGCCGGAGCTTCATTATTTTCCGATGGGTAGGGAGTGTCTGGTGCAACTCTATCCATGCCACGGTTTTCGCCCTCCCTATCTCAACAAACGTATACCTCGGCGCCTGTCAGCCTCTCGATCTCGGTTTTCATTTGCCGTTCGTCGCTGTTGTTGTTTGACAAATGCAAAAGGAAAATTTGCTGTAGGTTGCTCAAATCGTTCGCATTTAACATGTCTTTGAGGTGTTCCAGGGACATGTGCGACTTGAAAAGCCGGGGCGCCATACCGGCGGAAATATACCCGGCCGCAACGCTGCGTTGCAGGGCCTCTGTGCTGTAGTTACACTCACACGCAATCACCGACAGCCCCGAAAATCTGTACTTGATGAAATATGTGTCGGTGAAATACAACAATTTTTCGCCTGTTGTTCGGGTGGTGAATAAAAATCCAAGCGGCTCCGGCGCGTCATGCTGCACGTCAAACGGCAGGATGTCCCATGTTCCGACGGTGATTTGCTCCAACGCCCTGACGCTGTGGAAACGATGACCAAACAACCCGCACGCCCGCAGCGTCCCGCCGCTTGCGTATACGTCTGTTCCATATTTTGCCAGGTCTTTCATGGCCTTGCTGTGGTCCCCGTGGCAATGAGTGACGAACGCCCCGGCGATGTCCCGCATTTTGAAGCCGCTCCCGATTTGGATTTGCCTATATGGGATTCCTGCATCCAGGAGCAGCTTTGTCTTGCCGTCGTCGGCGAAATATGCGTTTCCGCTGCTGCCTGATGCCAATGGCATAAACTCGATCATGGTGTGCCCCCTGTGTCCCTGCGGTTTGCCCTCTGCTCTTTCCGCGTTGCCCAGCGGCAATTTTCCGGGGTGTAGTCTCCGTCGTTGTCAATGCGGTCAATGGTAAGGTCGTCTTTGTACCCGTGGGACATGGCCCAATCGAAAAACGCCCCGAAATCCTCCGCCCATTCCTTGCAGACGCTGATCCCTCGACCGCCGTAGTCCTTGTAGGATTTCCGGCTCTCATTCCGGCACCTTGCCAGCATCCCGGCCCAAATTCCATGTAGGCGCGTCCCCGTTTTCCCGTGTGTCCTCCGGCTGCTGGCCAGCGCCACGCGGGGCCGACAGCCACAGCTCGATGTATGGCCGCTTCGCAAATATTCGAGCCGTGTGCTGACCTGGGCCCCGCACTCACATAAGCACAGGATCATCCGCTTTTTGTGCCCGTTCAATGTGACGGGCTCGGTTTCCTTGATGACTGTGAGGGCGCCGTATTTGTCGCCGGGCTTGACCGATATTTTCCGGCGTGCCATTATTAAAAGCCCGGTTCTTCGACCGTGGCGGCCTGGGCCGTGGGCTGCCTTGTCGGCTCGACGATCTCCCCTGTCCCCGGGTTGGTCTGCGGGATCGTCGCGGGCTGCGGCGGCGCCCCGAGGGCCTGGGCGGCGGTGGGCGGGAGCGCCGTCGGCGTGGTGTCGATGGGGATGATGTTGGCCTGGGCGTCGATCTCCGCCTGGGCCTGGATTTCGGCGAAGCGGGCCTCCCGGGCTTTCATAAACTGGTAGGCGTCGTCGATTTTCTGCGGGTCGCGGGGCAGGTGCTTGGCGCTGTAGACCTCCCGGATCAGGGTCTTGCGGCACATTTCCTCAAACCAGCCCTCTTTCTCGACCTCCACCTTTTTCCGCTTTCCGTCCACGGTCTGCCATTCGGTCGCTTTTCCGCCCCAGAAATTCGCGGAGGCATACTCCGGCTTGCGCTTGAGGATGTCCTTGAGGGGCATGATGATGAGCTCATTCTTGGCCGGCTCCGCAAACTCCAAATAGCCGAAGCCGCCGACGATCTCCCCGCGGTCGAAGGGGTTGTTGATCTGGAACTCATACGTCGCCACGGGGTGGGCGCTGTCCTTTTTGTGGGGGACGAAGGTGTCGGTGCTGTAGACCAGCTCGATTGTCTCCCCGATGGGGGCCTCCAATGCGTAGCGGATGGCCGTGTACTTGATGCCGTTGTACCCGGGCATGAGGGTGATGTCGTACAAATTCGCCTTGTTGTTCTTATACGGGACGGGGTACAGCATGGCGTCCTGCTGCATGTCCAGCCCCATGCGGGCGTAATGGACCAGGTCCAGGGCGAGGTCGCCCAGGTTGACGTTCTGCCACGTGGCCGGCAGGTTGTTGTCGTAGTCGTGGTTGCTGTTGTTCTTGTTCTTGCGGATGCGCTCCTCCTCCGCGGTCTTGAGGGCCCGGTCGATCATAATGAAATACCCCTGGATGAGGCGCCTCTGGAAGTCCGTGACCTCCATGGCCCCGGAAACGGTGGAGCCAAACTCCTGCAGGACCTTTTTGGTGAAGCGTTCGCTCATGTTCTCCTGCTGGACCGCGGGGGCCTGGGCCGCGGGGGCGGGGGCCGGGGTCATAGTGTTGGTGTTCTTTTTTTCACTCATTGGTGTGTCCTCCTATTTCGTTTTTTTGGCGGGCTGAATGGTCTGGTATTCGATGGGCGGGAGATCGATGGGCTCCATCGCTTTCACGTACTCCGCCGCAACGGGGTCGGCGCGCTCCAGCTCATTGGCAATGTGCCGGTGGAGCTTGATGACTAAGGCGACGTCGTTGACCGGGATGTTGGCCTCCGCCTTGGCGATCCGGCCGTAATACTCGACGGCGGCCTCCTGGATGATCTGGAGCGCCCTGACAAAATCCTTTTCATCAATGGCTACCCGGACGGCCGGCATGTAAGGCGCCGTCGGCTTGATGGGCTTTCCCTTTTTCTTGAACGGGTTCACTTGTCCCCCTCCTTCCCCTGCGGATCGTCCCCTCCCGGGGCGCCGCCGTTCCTCCAAACGATGAACGAGGCGACGGCGGCGATGACGGACACAACGGCCGATCCGGTGCAAATGGACCGCATGGTCCCGGCCGCCTCCCACCCGAGCGCCGCCGAAACGGCCCACCATACCAGGAAAACGGCGGCGATGATGGCCGCGACGGCCATGACGTCGCACAAAACGACAAACAGCTTTTTCACTCCTCTGTCTCCTCTCCGCCGAAAAGGCTGTACTGGTTTTTGAGCTCCTCCCGGGCCTGCTGTTTCTGGAGCTCCTTCATCTTGCACACGTGGCCGTACCCGTCGGCGACGGCCTGGGCCGAGGTCAACAGGCCGCCGCACCGCTTACACCTGCGGGCCCTGACCATGAACACGTCGCCGAGGTCGCTGTCCCGGGCGCGGTCCATTATGCGGCGACCTCGACGCGCAGGACCTTGTCCGCCTCGCTGACCACGAGCCGGATGACCTGGCCCTCGGTGTCGATCAGTCGGGTGACGCTCTCCGCGTTGTCGACGATGACCGGCATTTCACGGCCGAAGTGCTCCGCGATGGTGGCGACGATCTCCAACCCGGCATTGACCCGGGCCGCGTGGTTCGCGGTGGAATACGGCACCATGGCGCCGTCCTCACTGGGGACCAAAACCTCGCAGCACTCACTCAGGCCGCCGTTGACCTGTTCGGTGAACAGCTGGAAGGACACGCTGCGGAATTTGCTGTTGATGCGGTCTGTGAGGGCGCTGACTTTCTTTTTCGTGAAAACCTCGCACAGGTAAACGCCGCGCTCGACCTTTTCGTACTCCTCCGCCAGCTGCTTCTCCTGGGCCTCCAGCTCCTCCACCCGGGCCCGCTGCCGGACGGCGTTCTCCGTCTGGATGATCTGCCCGCGGATGTCGTGCTCCCTGGCCAGGCACTCCTGCAGGCGGGCGTCCGCCTGTTCGGCCTGGGCGGAGACGCCCTTGTCTGCCTCCGCCGCCGCGCTCTCCAGCCCGGCGATCCTGTCCGCCAGGGCCTTATACTCCGCGGTCTCCTCGAACGGCGGGACGCTGGCCAGCCCCCGGGAGACGCTCTCCCGCTTTTCCCGGGCCGCCTGGGCCTCCGCGTCGGCCTCCGCGGCCCGCCTGTCGAGCTCCTCGGCCTGGGCCTCCACCCCCGCGATCATGTCCTTGTTGGCCTCCCTGCGGCCCCTCTCATTGATGGTGGCCAAACGCTCCGCCCGCCTCTGGTTGAAGTCGCCCCGCATGGCCTCGATCTTGTCCTCCGGCAGACGGCGGCCGCACGTGGGGCAGGTCTCCTGCCCGGCGTCAAACTTCAGGGCCGCGGCCTCCCGGTACTCCGCCAGGATGCTCTCCCGCAGGTTCGTCAACCGCTCCGCCTGCCGCCGCTTCGTCGCGGCCTCCGCCCGGGCGTCATCTGCCCGGCGCCCTGCCTCCCGGATTTCCTTGTCAATGGCCGCCAGGGCCTCATACGTGCCCGCCATGGCGTCCTTGTTCTTCCGGGTGTAATCTGCCCTTGCCTCCGCCAGCTCCGCCCTGACGGCCGCCAGGGCGGCCCTGTGGGTGTCTCCCGTGCCCGCCCGGATGTCCGCGATCATCTGGCGGGCCTCCTCGGTGGCCTGGGCCGCCGCGTGGAGGCGGGCCTCCAGGACGTCCTTGGCCGGAAGCTCCGCGGGGATGGCCCGCTTGGCTTCGTCGATGCGGCCGGGGATGGCGTCCAGCTGCCGGTTGATGTCGGCCTTGCGGGCCTTGGCGATCTTGCTGTACTCCTCGACCGTGTAAAACTGCGACAGGGTGCCCGGCTTGATCAGGTACGAGGGGAGGTCGTGCAGCTCCGGGCTGCCCTCGATGACGTCGTCGTCGGTGATGTCCCCGCAAATTTCCAAGAGGAGCTCCCGGCGCTTTTTCCACTCCATGGCCTCCGGGAAATAGTCCGGCATGGTCAACAGCTTCATGGTCTGTTCTCCGCCGCAATACTCCGCGACGGCCGCCGTGTACTCCTTTTCCTTGACCGGGACGCCGTCCAGGAAATAGTCGACAGTGTTGCCGGTGTACTCCGCCGTCGTGCTGCCGCGCTTTTTTTTGTAAACCTCCCGGAGCGTCTTTCCCAACGTGACCCGGCTGCCGTCCTGCAGGACGAAGGTGGCGGTGACGGAGTGCTCCAGGTTGTGCTTCTCCCCGTCGGCCCCGCGGGTTTTGGGGGTCCAATTCTTGGCGCCGGTGCTGGGCTTGTCGAACAACAGCCACGTGATGGCGTTGAAAATCGTGGTCTTGCCGGTGCCGTTGTCGCCGAAAATGGAGGCGCTCTTTCCGCCCAGGCTGATTTCCATGGATGCGATCCCCTGGAAATTGCTCAGTTTGATGTCCAAAATCTTCATGTGTGTGTCCTCCTCATACAAAAACCGCTTGACTTTTTTGACCGTCCTGCGGTATGATGTTCGTGTGTCCTCGGGGGGTCGGCCTTTGTGTCGGCTCCCCGTTCCTTTCTGCCTGGTACATTGCCGCCGTCCACCGCTGCAGGGCGTCCTCCCGGATGGCCTCGATGGTGAGCTGTGCGATGTAGTCCACGGTGTTCCGCGCTCCGTCCGCGTCCCCGAACAGGGCGACGATGTGGCGGAGCTTTTTCTGCGCCCGGTCGTACATGTCCCGCCAGACGGCGTCGGTCAATTCCCGGCCGAGCCGGTCGCTGACCTCCTCCCGGACGGCCTCCTCATGCTTGTCCACCGCCCCGGCCCTCTCATTCCCCGGCCCAGGCGTTTACGGCTGCCTCCCAGCTCTCCAACGCCTCCAGGACGGCGTCCGTGTACTCGGTGGACATGATCCCGTCCTCCCACGCCTCCCGGGCGCCCTGGGCCCCCATGTTGTACGCCATGAGCGCCATGGTCGTGTCCTCATACCGCGCCAGGTATTCCCCGAGCCGGTAGCACCCTCCGGCGATGTTGCCCTCCGGGGTGGTGGGGTCCAGGCCGGTGGCTGCCTCGATCTCCGCGTGGTACGATCCGCCCGGGCCCGGGTTCAACTGCATGATGCCGACCTCCCCGGCCGGGCCGCTGGCCTCCATGTCAAACGTCCCGCGGGTCTCCCAGTCCGCCACGGCCAGGGCCAGGGGGTACGGGCACCCGTACATGTGGCAGTAGGTCCGCATGTAATCCTGATACTCCCACGGCATGGGGACGGCCGCCGAAAAATAGCCCTGGGCCTCCAATGCCTCCCCGATGCGCTGGGCCTCCTCCGGGTCCTCCGCCGCCCGGAACATGGCCGCGAAGTCCCAGGCGTCCCCCTGATCCACCAGGGCAATGACCGGCGGGATGGTCTCGACCGGCTGCGTCGGCTCCGGCGTCTGGGCCGGCTGGATGCCCTGGGCGGCGTTCGCCCGGGCGGCGATCCCGGTGATGACCACGATGGCCGCCATGGCTGCGACGAAAACCGCCGCGACGGATGCGATCAGGACGTTGCGCCGGATGCTGGCCGCCCGCTCCCGGGCCATTCTCCGGGCCTCTCTGGCCTCCGCCAGCTTGTCCCGGACCACGATCTCGTAAGTTTTCACGTTTTTACCCTCCTGTTGATGTTCTACTGGAGCCCGCACCGCTCCATGAGGTACGCCCTGGGCACACGCCCGGAATGGGTGATGTACCCCTTGGCCTGGAGCTCCTTGTTGATCCGCTGCATGACGTGGTAAGCCGCGGATTTGCTGACCTGCAGAATGTCCATGACCTCCTCCACGGTAATCATTTTGTTCTGCACCGTCGGCGTCGCTGTCTTTGCCGCTGCCATGGTTTCCTCCTTTCCCGCCGTTTTTGGTTACTGGCCCCGCGCGTGCTTGACGCGCTGGGCGAGGGCCTGGTAATACTCCAGGTTGCTCTTGGCGGCCCGGTGATACTTGACCGCGTTCTTGAAGGCGTCGCTCTCCGGCTCCTCCGCCCCCTCGATGATGCGCTCCGCCGCGGCCTTGATGTCCTCCTGGATGGCCGCCAGCTTGTCCTCCACCAGCTGGGCGATGTCGGTGAGGTCGTCGCTGTCCAGGACCCTGTCCCGGTAGAAATTGGCGTCGTCCTCCGCCGTCTTAATCGCCCGGTCGGCCCGCTGTTCGGCCTCCCGGATGGCCGCCTGGGCTTCGCCCCTGGCCTGCTGCTTCTCCTGGATTTCCCGGTGGAGCTTGTCCTTCAGCTCCGCGATCTCCCCGACCGCCTGGGCGACCCGCTTCTCTGCGTCCTGCCAGCGGGCTTTCATGCTGTCGCCGAAGTCGTTCTCGATGTTGACCTCCGCGTCCTCCAGGCACCCGTCCAACGCCGTCCCGACGTAGCTG
Organism: uncultured Oscillibacter sp.; assembly: GCA_910589315.1. GTDB lineage: Bacteria > Bacillota > Clostridia > Oscillospirales > Oscillospiraceae > Oscillibacter. The sequence continues at coordinate 49,938 of CAJUTB010000020.1, forward strand.
CGGGGCCCCAGGGTGGCGACGATGGCCTTGATCTTCTCCATGTCAACGCCGATATGAAATTGTAAGAAAACGCCGAAGAAATTTTGTAGTTTTT
>CAJUTB010000021.1 GCA_910589315.1 uncultured Oscillibacter sp.
CCTTTTTGGGCCAACAGTTAAGTAAGTTTCATACTGGTTTAATATTTACTCAGCACTATTTCAAATCAACACAAGGGAGAATTGGGATAAATGAAAAGAGAAAAAGAGCCTCCACCACAGGATGGAGGCTCTGGGCTTCGCGCTTACATGAAACGCTGCATGTCTTCGCTGAGGGCGGAGGGGTCCGCGCTGATGGAGACGGTGAACTTGATGTCGTTTTGTTCGCCGAAGGTATCCAGCCAGGTGATGAAGGCTTCGGTATCCTTGTCCACCTCGCGGCCGACGGTTTTGCAGAGGTTGTCAATAAAGACATGGGAGATGTCGTAATTACCCGCGTAGAGTCCGCTGATGAAACCGCGGTACAGGTCGTAGCTGTTGAGCTTATATTCGTGTGCGTCAATGAGACGGATATGATAATGGATATCATAAGTCATGTTGCGGTTGGCTTCAATGCAGACCACATGGCCGGGCTCGTCCTTTGCCGCGTTGTTGATCAGTTCGATAAGGCGTTTGGTCTTTCCAGACCCCTTCATACCCATGATCAATCGAACCATAGTAATCACTCCTGTCATTTCAATTTTCCTGGGTGGTTGCTAACAGAATACCACATCCCGGCGGAAAAAACAATCTGAAAAAAGGAAATTTTTCAAAAAAGAAGCGGGGCCGGAAAAGGGCCGCTTCTCTTTAGAACCAGCCGCGATGGATTTTAGAGAGAATCAGTCTTCAAACATGTAATCCAAGTCGCTTTTATAGCTTCTGGCATCATTTCTGTAATCGTTGATGGTGGTTTTGACCTGTTCAAAGCTCCCGGTTGGATTCTGGCAGAACGCAAAGAAGGCATTGGTTGTCGTATAATAACCTTTCAGGTTTGGATAATGCTCATAATCCGAATATTTTTCGCTCATTTCTTTCATTTCTGCCTTTGCCTCCTCCAAGGCAGCCTGGGCGGTTTCTGCTTTTCCGTTTGCGGAGTAGGCTCCGCTTACCGCCATGACACAAAATGAGAACAGCTGGTCCTCAAAAAGCGTGAAAAACGAATCTGCATTCTCACGAAGCTGGGCCTTTTCGTCTTCCGTGACATCCTCCCAATGATTTCCGTTCATCGTAGCAACGACATAAACAACGCCCTCCAGAATTTCCTCCCGGCTCAAATTTAATGCTTTTGCAAGATAGGCGGTGCCGCCCTCCAGAATTTCATCCTTGTTATAAATACCCAACCGCCATGCTTCATAAAGATCCTCGCTGAATTCGCCTGCAATTTCGTAAGCCGTTTCAATATGCGCATAGGCGGTTTTTGATTTTTCAAATGCTTTTTTGTTCCCGCCGCAAGCGGTCAAGGACAGCGTTAGAACAGCCGCCAGTAAAAGCGCGATTTTCTTTTTCATTTCAAACCCTTCCTTTTGTACGATGTTAACCGATATTGGTTAATCCTATTATATACCGGTTTCGGATAACATTCAAGTAGGAAAGCGAGGCTTGAATGAAATGATTTCTTATGATAATTTGTGGAATGTGCTGAAGGAGAAAGGAATCACGCAATACGCGCTTATAAAAAAATATCACGTCAGTCCCGGGCAGATCACCCGGCTGAAGCGAAACGAAAGCGTCAGCACCCATACCATCGAGATGTTTTGCAGGATTCTGGACTGCGAGGTGGGCGATATCATGCGATATGTCAAAGACGGCGAAGCATAAAAGGAGAGGATGGTAATCCATCCTCTCCTTACGGTCGATTCCGTCAATTATTTCAGCTTGGCTTCCAGCTCCGCCTTGCGGTCCTCATAGCCGGGCTTGCCCAGCAGGGCAAACATGTTCTTCTTGTAAGCCTCTACGCCAGGCTGGTCGAAGGGGTTCACTTCCAGCAGATAGCCGGACAGGCCGCAGGCGTACTCGAAGAAGTAAATCAGCTGGCCCAGGGCGTCCGCCGTTTTGCCGTCCGCCTCGATGATCAGATTCGGCACGCCGCCTTCGTAGTGGGCCAGAAGGGTGCCCTCCATGGCGCGGTCCCGGATATAGTCCATGCTCTCGCCGGCCAGGAAGTTCAGGCCGTCGCCGTCTTCCTCGTCCTTGGGAACATACAGCTGGTTCTCCGACGCGCCCAGGCGCACGACCGTCTCGAAAATGTTCCGGGTGCCGGACTGCATATACTGGCCCATGGAGTGCAGATCGGCGGTAAACTCCACGCTGGCGGGAAACAGGCCCTTTCCGTCCTTGCCTTCGCTCTCGCCGTAGAGCTGTTTCCACCATTCCAGCATGAAGCGGAAGGCCGGGTCGTAGCAGGCCAGAACTTCAATCGGATAACCGGCCTTGTACAGCGCGAAGCGCGTCGCGGCGTACTGCCAGGACGGGCAGGAGAAATCCGCCTGTTTCTCACAGACCTCCATCATCTTCGCCGCGCCGCCCATCAGGGCGTCAACGTCGACGCCTGCGACGGCAACCGGCAGCAGGCCCACCGCCGTCAGCACGGAGTAGCGGCCGCCCACGTTGTCGGGTACCACAAAGGTCTCCCAGCCTTCGGCGTCCGCCAGGGACTTGAGCGCGCCCCGGGCCTTGTCGGTGGTGGCAAAGATGCGCTCCTTTGCGCCCGTTTTGCCGTAACGCTTTTCCAGCTCGGCCCGGAAGAAGCGGAAGGCCACCGCCGGCTCCGTGGTGGTGCCGGACTTGGAGATGACGTTGATGGAGAAGTCCTGACCGTCCAGCAGGTCCATGACCTCTTTCATGGCGTCGGCGGAAAGGCCGTTGCCCATGAAGTAGACGTTCGGGGTGTTTTTCTTTTTCAGGTTGTAGTTGGGGGAGCAGAGGCAGTCAATAACGCCCCGTGCGCCCAGATAGGAACCGCCGATGCCGATGACGACCAGAGCCTTGGAATTGCCCTGGATTTTCGCCGCGGCGGCCTTGATGCGGGCAAATTCTTCCTTGTCATAGTCCCGGGGCAGGTGAACCCAGCCGGTAAAATCGCCGCCCAGACCGGAGGCGGTCTGAAGTTTTACCTGTGCTTCCTTCAGCGCGGGCGCGAGAGCCTCCTCATAGGGTTCGGTCAGGAACTTCTGCATTTGAAACAGCTTGACATTCAACATTCTATAATCATCCTTTCTTTTGTTCGGACACATTGCAATACATAGTATACCAGTATTTACCGCCGATAGCAAGAGTCAACCGCCCCCATGGCCGCCAAAACCGCGGGGCCGCTTTGGTTCATTCCGACAAAAAAGCGGTTTTCAAAAGCCGCAGGAGCATCTGTCCGTAAGTCACCCGGGGCACGGATTCTCCGGCCAAAATCGGGAGTTCCGCAACGATCTCCTCGCCGGAAGCGACGGTCAGCGTCCCCAGCCGGTCGCCGGGGGACACCGGAGCGGTGACGGTTTCCGCCAGCTCCACGGTCTGCGTCAGGTTTCCGGCCTTGGATTTTTCCAGCAGCAGGACCCCGCCCTCGCTCAGCGCCGGCTGGACCGTCGCCTGGGCACCCAGCTCCACCGACACCGGCGGAAGGGGCGCGTCCAGCACGATTTTCCGCAGAGCGTAGGTGGAAAAGCCGTGGTTCAGCAGGGTTTTGGCGTCTTCAAAACGTTGGTTGGAGGTGGCGTCCTTCATGATGACAGCGATCAGCTCCATGCCGTCCCGTTCGGCGGTGCCGGAGAGGCAGTAGAGGGCGTTATCGGTGGAGCCGGTTTTCAGGCCCGTCGCGCCGTCGAAGAAACGAATGAGGCGGTTTGTGTTCACCAGCTGGGACGTGCCGTCCCGGAGGGTGTCCATCCATATGGTGGTGTACTGCCGGATGTCAGGATGATTCAAAATCAGTTCCCGGCTCATGAGGGCGATGTCATAGGCCGAGGTGACGTGCCCGGCGGCGGGCAGGCCGGTTGCGTTGCAGAAATGGGTGTCGTTCATGCCCAGTTCCTTAGCCCGCTGGTTCATGCGCTCGACAAAGGCTTCCTCGCTTCCGGCGACCTGCTCCGCCAGGGCTACGGCGCAGTCGTTGGCGGAGACGACACACACGGCCTTGAGCATATCGCTGACGGACATCTGCTCGTTTTCCTTCAGCCAGATCTGAGAGCCGCCCATAGAACAGGCATGGGCGGAAGCCGTGACCATGGTGTCATAGGTAAGCTGGCCGCTGTCCACGGCCTCCATGGTCAGCAGGAGCGTCATGACCTTGGTGACGCTGGCGGGTTCCCGCTGGGTATGTTCGTCCTTGGCAAACAGGACGGCGCCCGTCTCTTTTTCCATCAGCAGGGCCGACGGCGCGGCCACGTCCACGGCGCGGGCGGCGGGCGTCCCCAGAAGCAGCAGAGCGCACAGGGGCGCGATCAATTTTCGCATAACTGAAATTCCTCCTTTGCCAGAGCATATGCGGGGGAAGCGGAAAAAATCCCCGCCGGGATTCGCCGGGCGGCTTTGAAATTGCATTGCATATTTTTTTGAAAAGAGAACACAATACTCAACGGCAATACGCCAAATCCATTATTCAGCAGGAGGGTTTATCCATGACGAAGGATTGCACCAACAGCGGCTGCGCCTGCACGCCGAATCAGAGCATCAAATGCACCGTGAACAACTGCGCCCACCACTGCCAGGATACCGATTACTGCGGCCTCAACGCCATTCAGGTCGGCACCCACGAGACGAATCCCACTATGGTGGAATGCACCGACTGCCAGAGCTTCCAGATGAAATAAGCGGAAGATGTTTCCGCCCCTCTCCGACCGGCTGTCCGGCCCGCCGGAGAGGGTACATAAAGGAGGCGGCGGGATGAAGGAAAAATGGACCGCCCGCATCGCAGGCGGCGCGGCGGGTTTGGCGAACGGACTCTTTGGGGGTGGAGGCGGCATGGTGTTTCTGCCGGTCATGTCCCGCTGGGGAGGGCTGTCCCAGCGGAAGCTGTACGCGACCTGCGTGGGCGTGATTTTCCCGGTGTGCCTGGTGTCGGCGGCGGTTTATCTGTGGAAAGGCGGGGTGTCGCTTTCGACGGCCCTGCCCTATCTGGCGGGCGGCTTTCTGGGCGGCTGGCTGGGGGGAAAGCTCTACGGAAAAATTTCCACCAAATGCTTAAAGTGGCTGTTTGCCGCCTTTCTCTTTTACGCGGGGGTGAAATATCTGCTGTGACGGACTGGATTCTTCCGTTTCTCTGCGGTCTGGGGGCAAGCGTTATCTCCGCCTGGGGCGTGGGCGGGGGAACGCTGCTGCTGCTGGTGATGACGCTTTTTCTCGGCGTGGACCAGCGGACCGCCCAGGGCGTGAACCTGCTCTTTTTTCTCCCCACGGCGGCCAGCGCGCTGTTTTGCCATGCCAAAGGGGGCTATCTGGACAAGCCCACGCTGAAAGCGGCGGTACCAGCGGCGGTTGCCGCGGCTCTGGCGGGCGCGTGGATCTCCAACGCCGTAGACGTGGAGCTTCTGCGTAAACCCTTTGGGGTTTATCTGCTCCTGTCGGGCGTCAGCCTGCTCTGGCCGCAGAAGGAAAAATAGAGCTGGAACTTTTTCGAGGTCTGTGCTAAGATGGGAATAGTGAACCCGTGCGGATTCAAAGTGCTATTCTAATTGCCGCCATTTGGTAGCCTCAATTTTGGGTGATTTAGGATGCACTTTCAACGAATTGAGGATTTACGGGTTGATCATGACAAGACCCAGATTGCAATTGCGGCATATCTAAATATGAGCCGTAGCGTTTATTGGCGTTATGAAAAAGGTGTGCGTGAAATTCCTGTCTGGGCAGTTTTGAAATTAGCGGAGTTCTACAAGGTCAGCACAGATTATCTCCTGGGCCTTACCGACGACCCCACGCCGCCGCCTCCCGCAAAACGCCGGTGAGACGGCTTGCGGTGTTTGCCGGGGCCTTTGCGGCAGGAATTTTCCTGGCTCAGTACCTGCTGCCGGTCTCCTGGCTGCTGCCCTGTGCTTTTGCGGGTCTGGGGCTGGGCATACTTTCCCTGAAACTGCCCTGGAACCAGCGGCGGAGGGCGGTTATAGCGTGTTCCGCGCTCGCGCTGGCCCTGGGCTATAACTGGCTGTACATCCGGCAGGTGCAGACGCCTGCCGCCGCGTGGGCGGAGACCGAACGGGTTATGACGGCGACCCTCTGCAATTACGCGGAACCCAGCGGCTTCGGCGCACGGGTGACGGTCCGCCTGGAGGGCGTGCCCGGCAAGGCCGTCTACTACGGGGACGAGGGGCTTTTGGACTTGGTTCCGGGCCAAACCGTCACCGGAACGGTTCTTCTGCGGAACGCCGCCCGTATTGTGGACGAGGATATCACGACCTTTACCTCAAAAGGCGTGTTTCTGCTGGCCTACGCCCGGGGCGAACCGGCTGCGGGTCCTGGAACATCCGGTTCCCTGCGCTGGGTTCCGGTGCGGATGTGCCGCGCCATGCAGACAACGATCTCCGGGATTTTCTACGGAGACGCCGCCGGTTTTCTCACGGCTGTTTTGACCGGCGAACGGGCCGGTTTGTCAGAAGAAGCCCAGACCGCCCTTTCCGAAGCGGGGATTTACCACATCATGGCCGTATCCGGCATGCACTGTATGTTTCTGCTGGGCCTTGCGTCGCTGCTGACAGGAAAACGCAGCCGCCTGCGGGCGTTGGCGGCGGTTCCGCTGCTGGTGTTTTACGCGCTCCTGACCGGCGGAAGTCCTTCCGTGGTGCGGGCGTGCATCATGCTGTCTATCTTCACGGCGGGGCCGCTGTTCCGCCGGGAGAGCGACGGTCCCACGTCCCTGGCGGCGGCTTTGTTTCTGATTCTGCTGCAAAATCCCTTTGCCGCCGCGTCGGTGAGCTTACAGCTTTCCTTCGCGGCTATGGCGGGCCTTTTGTGGCTGACGCCGAAGCTGGAAGCCCTCCTTCTGGGCGGCAGAGCGCGTGGTAAATTTTACCGGGTGATTGTCTCCGGCTTTTCCGCTACCATGGGCGCGATGGTTTTTACCATCCCACTTTCCGGGTGGTATTTCGGTTCGCTGGCGCTGATCAGTCCGCTGACGAATCTGCTCTGCCTGTGGGCGGCCAGCGGCGTGTTTCTTTTGGGCCTTCCAGCAGTCTGCGCAGGAATGATCTGCCCGCCAATCGGGGCCGTTGCGGCGGTTCCGGCAAGCCTGCTGGCAAATTATATCCTGCTTGCCGCAAAGCTGATGGCGAAAATCCCTTACCATGCCGTTTATTTCAGCAACCCCTATTTGAAATTCTGGGTGGCGTTTGCCTATCTGCTGTTTCTGTGCGCGTATCTTGCGAGAAAGGCCAAAAGCCGCAAATACGTTCTGGCGGCGGTTTTGGCGGCTGCTGCGCTGGCGGTAACGGTAAAACTGGGCGCGGCTCGTTACAGCAACGATTTGGACGCCCTTATTCTCAACGTAGGGCAGGGTCAAAGCGTTCTTTTGTCCTCCGGCGGACGTTTTGCGCTGGTGGACTGCGGCAGCGGAAACAGCTGGCTCCGCGCAGGCGAGACGGCCGCATGGCAGTTGAAAAGCATGGGTTGCCGACGTCTGGATTACATACTGCTGACCCATTACGACAGCGACCATGTAAACGGCCTGACGGGCCTTTTGGCCCGCCTGGACGCCGGAGTTTTGCTGCTCCCGGACTACGAGGACGATGCGGGCCAGCGCACGGGAGTTCTCGACGCGGCGGAGAAAAACGGCGTTCCGGTTTCGTTTGTCACCGAGCTGGAAACGTTGTCCTTGGGCCAGGCGGAAATCACGGTGTTTCCGCCCCTGGGCACGGAGGAGGATAATGACAAGGGACTGGCGGTTCTGGCGTCGCTGGAAGAAAACGACCTGCTGATTACCGGAGACATGAGCGCTTCCGTAGAGCGGAAACTCCTGGAATCCTATGACCTGCCGGATATCGAAGTCCTTGTAGCGGGCCACCATGGCTCGAAGTATTCCACATCGAAAGAGCTTTTGCAGGCGTTGAAGCCGGAGACCGTCTGCGTCAGCTCCGGCAGCAACCGCTATGGCCATCCGGCGGAGGAAACGCTGAAACGGATTGCGCGGGAAGGCGGAAGCATCTGCCGGACGGACCTGCAAGGCAATATTCATCTTTGGTGGAACAGCTGAAATGGGAGGAACCTATGGCATACGCAAAAAAAACGCCGAAAAGCAGCGCGGCATACCAAAAACTGCGGAACGACATCAAGGCCGGTACGCCCGGTTCCGCCTACATTTTCTATGGGGAGGAGAGCTATCTCCGGCAGCGCGCCCTGGAGGACCTGCAAAAGACGCTGATTCCGCCCGGCGCGGAGACGTTCAACTTCCACAAGCTGGAGGGCCAGGGCCTGACGGCGGACGCTCTGGCCGAAACGGCGGAGGCAATGCCAATGATGGCGGAGCGAACGATGATTGTGGTTACGGACTATGATCTGTTCAAGCTGAATCAGGACATACAGGAGAAGATAACGGCGTTTCTGGAGGACGTGCCGTCCTATTGCTGCGTGGTGTTTGTCTACGATACCATCGCCTACAAGCCGGTAAAAACCACCAAGGCGCAGAAAGCCCTTGCAAAAGCGGTGGAGGCCCATGTGGAGGCGGTGGAATTTCTCCCGGCCCAGGGAAACCGCCTGACGGAATGGATTGCGGCGCATTTTGCAGCCTTGGGCAAAAGCATTGACGGCCCGACGGCGGAATATCTGGTGTTTGTCTGCGGCGGGCTGATGACGGGCCTCGCGCCGGAGATCGACAAAATTGCCTCGTATACAAAGGGAAACGTGGTGACAAAAAAGGACATCGACGCAATCGCGGACCCGGTTTTGTCAGCGGAGGTGTTCCGGCTCTCGGACGCGGTGGTCCAGGGCAAATATGACCGGGCGGCGGCGATTCTGGCGGACCTTCTGAAAATGCAGACGGAACCCATTATGATTGTCGCGGCGTTGGGTTCCCAGCTGCGGCGCATCTGGACGGCCCGTCTGGCCCTGGACAGCGGGCGGGGCAAGTCCTGGGCGTTGGATTTGTGGGGCATGAAGCCGGGCTATGTGTCGAATATGATCTTTTCCGCCGCACAGCGGACCAGCGCGGAATGGTGCGCCAACGCGGTCAAACGCTGCCAAGTTCTGGACCGGCGGTTCAAGAGCCAGCGGGGAGCCGACCCGGCAGGCGAATTGAAGCTGCTGCTGGCGGAATTGGGCGCAGGAAAGCGGTGAATCGGAAAAATACTATGAAAAAAATACAAGAAGTAATCGTCGTGGAGGGGCGTTATGACAAGAACGCCCTGTCTCAAGTGGTGGATGCAACCATCATCACGCTGAACGGCTTTGCGGTGTTCAACGATAAAGAAAAGCTGGCGTTTCTCCGCCGTCTGGCGGAAAAACAGGGACTGATTGTCCTGACGGACAGCGACGGCGCGGGGTTCGTCCTGCGAAACTACCTCAAAGGCGCGCTGCCCAAGGACCGGGTAAAGCAGGCGTACATCCCCGACATTCACGGCAAGGAACGGCGGAAGCGTGCGCCGGGGAAGGAGGGGAAGCTGGGCGTTGAGGGAATGACCCCGGCGGTGCTGCTGGAAACGCTCCGGCGGGCTGGGGCAACCTTTGCGGACGAATCCGCCGCCCCGCCCCGGGAACCGCTGACAAAGGCCGACCTCTTTGCCCTGGGACTCACCGGCGGCCCGGACAGCGCGGCGAAACGCCGCGCTCTGCTCAAGCGGCTGGACCTGCCGGAACACTTGAACGCAAACGGTTTGCTGGAAGCGGCGTCCCTGCTTTACGACCGGGAAACCTTCCTTGCTTTCGCATCGGAGGCGTGCCGGAATTCCCCGGCGTTTTCGGAGGAAAACCGCTGATCAAACCGCCCTCTGCCTGGCGGCGTCCGGCAACATTTACAAATTCTTCATAACTTTTCCGAAAATCCCTCTTTACAAATGCGATGGACTGTACTATGATAAGCACTGTTAGCACTCCGAGATATTGAGTGCTAACAGTGAATTTGTTTTTTCAAATTTTTATATTTTAAGGAGGAATATCCCATGAAACTCACCCCGCTTGCAGACCGCGTAATCCTGAAGATGGTGGAGACGGAAGAAACCACCAAGGGCGGCATCATCCTGACCGGCTCCGCAAAGGAAAAGCCCACCGTGGCGGAAGTCATCTCCGTCGGCCCCGGCGGCAACGTGGAGGGCAAGGACATTGTGATGACCGTGAAGCCCGGAGACAAGGTGATCACCAGTCAGTATGCCGGAACGAAGGTCACGCTGGAAGATGTGGAATACGTCGTGGTCCGGCAGAATGATATTCTGGCGATTGTTGAGTAATCGCTGAACGCTCGGAGGACGTATGAAATTGAAACCGCTCGGTATACGAGTGACGATGGCTTCCATATCGTCCAAAAGATTCCGGCGGTGGTGAAAGAGGGCGATATCATCCTGTTTCGCCCGCCTGACTGAACAGAAGTCCGCTTCAAAGGCGAAATATTTTATACGGTTCCTCAAATTGCATCAATGCAGTCATGGAAGAAAGCTAATTTCGATTGTTGGAGGTAATGCTATTATGTCGAAACTCATTAAGCGCGGCGAAGAAGCCCGCAAAGCTCTGGAAACCGGTGTGAATTCTCTCGCTGATACCGTTAAAATCACCCTTGGCCCCAAGGGCCGCAACGTTGTGCTGGATAAGAAGTACGGCGCGCCCCTGATCACCAACGACGGCGTGACCATCGCCAAGGAAATCGAGCTGGACGATCCCTTTGAGAACATGGGCGCGCAGCTGGTGAAGGAAGTTTCCACCAAGACCAACGACGTGGCCGGCGACGGCACCACCACCGCAACCCTGCTGGCCCAGGCCATGATTCACGAGGGCCTGAAGAACCTGGCGGCCGGTGCGAATCCGATTGTTGTGAAGAAGGGCATGGCGAAGGCGGTGGAGGCCGCTGTGAAGGAGATCAAGACCCAGGCCAAGACTGTGGACGGCTCCAAGGACATCGCCCGTGTCGGCGCGGTGTCTTCCGGCGACGACGAGATTGGCAAGCTGATTGCCGACGCGATGGATAAAGTGTCCGCCGACGGCGTGATTACCATTGAGGAATCCAAGACCGCTGAGACTTACAGCGAAGTCGTGGAAGGTATGCAGTTCGACCGCGGCTATATCACGCCCTATATGGCGACCGACATGGAGAAGATGGAAGCCGTTGTGGACGACGCCTATATTCTGATTACGGATAAGAAGATCTCTGTAATTGCCGACATCCTGCCTCTGCTGGAGCAGCTGGTGCAGTCCGGCAAGAAGCTGCTGATCATTGCCGAGGACGTGGAAGGCGAAGCCCTCAGCACCCTGATTGTCAACCGCCTGCGCGGTACGCTGAACGTGGTGTGCGTCAAGGCTCCCGGCTTTGGCGACCGCCGCAAGGAAATGCTGCAGGACATCGCCACGCTGACCGGCGGCACCGTCATCAGCGAGGAGGTGGGCCTTGAGCTGAAGACCGCCGAGATCTCCATGCTGGGCCGCGCCCGTCAGGTGAAGGTCACCAAGGAGAATACCACCATTGTGGACGGCGCGGGCGATTCCCAGGCCATCAAGGACCGGGTTGCCCAGATTCGCTCTCAGATTGCCGTCACCACCAGCGACTATGACAAGGAGAAGCTCCAGGAGCGTCTGGCCAAGCTGGCGGGCGGCGTAGCGGTCATCAAGGTCGGCGCGGCCACCGAGACCGAGATGAAGGAGAAGAAGCTTCGCATCGAAGACGCCCTGAACGCCACCCGCGCTGCGGTGGAAGAAGGCGTGGTTGCCGGCGGCGGTACGATCTTTGTGAACGTGATTCCCGCTGTGGAGAAGCTGGTGGACGGCGTGGACGGCGACGAAAAGACCGGCGTCCGCATCATTGCCAAGGCTCTGGAAGCCCCCATCCGTCAGATCGCCTCGAACGCGGGCCTGGACGGCTCCGTGATTTTGGAGAAGGTCCGCGCCTCCGGCAAGAACGGCTATGGCTTTGACGCGTATAAGGAGGAATACTGCGATATGGTAGCCTCCGGCATCATTGATCCGGCGAAGGTGGCTCGTTCCGCTCTGGAAAATGCTGCTTCTGTCTCTGCTATGGTGCTGACCACCGAATCCCTGGTGGCGGATAAGCCCGAGCCTCCCGCGCCGGCTCCCGCTGCGCCGGACATGGGCGGTATGTATTGATAACCCCGCAAAAGTTCTGGAATACAGATTTTTGCATCCTACGAACAACGACCGGCGCTCCTCGCATGGGGAGCGTCGGTTTTGCGTACGATGCCGGATAAAAAGGAGGCGACGCAATGCATACGCCGCTGGGAATTTACGTGCATATTCCATTTTGCAGACAGAAGTGTATCTACTGCGATTTTTATTCCCTCCCAAACCGGGAAGAAGAAATGGACGCCTACTGCGCCGCCCTTGAGACGCGTTTGCTGGAAACGGATTTCTCCGGCTACGCCGCGGATACGGTGTACTTTGGCGGCGGGACGCCCAGCCTTTTGGGCCCCGCGCGGCTGAATGCGGTGCTGGCAACCGTTTGCAGGGCCTGCGAGGTGGTCCCGGAAGCGGAGATTACGCTGGAAGCGAATCCCGATTCCGCCGGGGACCGAAACGCCCTGCGAGACCTGCGGTCCGCGGGGTTCAACCGGATTTCCCTGGGGATGCAGTCGGCGTCGGACGCCGAACTGGCCTCGCTGGGCCGGGTGCATACCATGGAACAGGTGCGGAGGGCGGTGGACGCGGCGCGGTGGGCAGGCTTTGACAACCTGTCCCTGGATTTGATTTACGGCCTGCCGGGGCAGACCGTGGAGACGTGGCGGAAGAACCTGGAGGCCGCGGTGTCTTTGCTGCCGGAACACCTTTCCTGTTATGGCCTGAAGGCGGAAAAGGGCACGCCTCTCTATGCCCGAAGGGACCTTCTGCCCTGTGAGGAAATCCAGGCGGAAATGTACCTGGAAACGGTGAAATTTTTGGAGGTAAACGGGTTTTTGCAGTATGAGATATCCAATTTTGCAAAACCGGGCCGGGAGTCCCGGCACAATCTGAAATATTGGACCCTGGGGGAATACGCCGGATTTGGACCGGGGGCGCACTCGGATTTCCGCGGCGTTCGCTGCGCCTGGCCGCGGGATTTGACGGAATGGCTTACGGGCCGTCCGGCCCTTTCCGAACGACAGGAAATCCCCCCGGAAGCCAGAGCGGCCGAATGGCTGATGCTGGGCCTGCGGACGGTTTACGGACTGGACCCGGCAGACTACGAAAAACGGTTTCAAAAACCCTTTGCGCCGTACCTGCCGTTTCTGCGGCGGTGCGCGCAGGCGGGCTATGCCCTGGAAACCGCCGGACGCTGGTGCTTGACGCCGCAAGGATTTCTGGTGTCGAATCCGATCATTGGAGAGCTGCTGGAAATCTTAGAGACGCAATAGGGTTTCCCCCTCACAGTCCCAGCCGCTGCTTGAGTCCCAGAACGGCGCAGGCAGCCAGAAGCACGGTCAAGGCCGTCTGGCCCCAGAGCAGGCTGTAACTGACCGCTTCTTTGTCCCGTTCCCGCCCGGCTGTAATGGAAGCGGTCACATAAATAGCAATCACGCCGAACACGGCGGCGATGCCGTCCGCAAGCCCCCGCCGTTCCAACGCCGCCGCGCCCAGGTACAGCAGAAAGCCGGCGCCGCTGAAAATCGTGCCGAGATTCATGGCTTTCGTTGTTTGCAGAAGAAACCCTGTTTTCTTTTTTCGGTTCATAAAGTAACTCCTTTCCGCCCCGCTCAATATCCGTTGACGATGGTGTCCAGCACCCGCCCGGCGACGGTCCCCGCCACTGTGCTCCCGCTTCCGCCGTTTTCCACCAGTACCACAAAGGCATAGGGCGTGTCCTCGTTCCGCAGAAAGCCCGCAAACCATGCATGAGGTTCTTTTCCTTCCCCCACCTCGGCCGTGCCGGATTTGGCGCAGAGGTCCATATTGGGAAACCGCTTCTGGCCGTAGGCTTTGGCAACGTTGTCCGCCAGCAGCTCCGCAAGGGCCTCCGCCGTTTGGGCGGAAACCAGCGTGTCCGTATGACGGGTGACGTGGGGGAGAGAGGAAACGCCTAAGGCGTTTTTGGTTTTGAGAATCAGGTATGGTTCCGCCGCTTTGCCGCCGTTGGCCACCGCCCCCATATAAACCATCAAAGCGCAGGGATTTACAAGGTTTTGGTCCTGCCCGACGCCCGCCCAGCCTAAACGGCCTTCGTCCATGCCCTCCCAGGAAAACGAGCCTCTGGCGGTTGGGAGCCCGTCGACGGAATAGCGGCTGGTCAACCCGGCCTGCTCGGTGTAACGCTTTAGCGTATCCGCCCCCAGCTCCACCGCAAGCTCCGCAAACACCACGTTGCAGGAATTGGCAAAGGCGTCTCCGATGCGCTGTTCCCCGTGGACGCCGGAACAGACGATGGGGTCCCCGCCCAGCTCTATGCGGCCGGTGCAGTTCCAGGTCCGGCTTTCCAGGCCGGGAATGGTTTCCAGCGCGGCGGCCAGTGTCACGGTTTTGTAAACGGAACCGGGCGTGAAGGACGCGGTTAGAAACCGGTTGAGATACGCGCCTTGATAACGGTCGTTGGTTTCGAGGTCCTCCGGGACATGAAGGGGGTCAAAGCTGGGAGTGGAGACCATACAGAGAATTTCGCCGGTTTTGTAGTTGTAAACGGCAACGGTCCCCGCCCGCCCGTCCAGGGCGCGGTATGCCTCGTAATTGTAGCGGGCGTCCAGGGTGAGATAGAGTTCCCGGCCCCGGCCCGCGCCAAAGGCTCCGTTGAGCAGGCTGTACCCCGTCAGCTTGTGGGCGAAGGCGTTCAGCGCGCCGGCGCCGATGTTGCCCTGCAAATCGCCTACGGCGTGAAGGGTGGCCTTGCGGACGGTTTCATCCTGGTAATACGTTCGCTTGCCGTCCTGAATCTGGGAGAGAATGTCGCCGTCACGGTCCAGGACCGTACCGCTGGCGAGCTGGCCGCTGGAATTGTACAGGTGGCGGTTGAAGGCCGAGGAAGCCCAACGTCCGCCTTGGGTGAAATAGCGGACGAGGAACAGGCCCAGTCCGGCGGCCAGCAGCAACGCCAGAAGAAAGCAGACAAACGCGCGGTTTTCAATCTTCTTCATCGGAACATCCCTCCCATCCCTGGAATTCTTCCCCGGCATCCGCCCGGCGGCGGGCCTCTTTTGTCAGACGCTGCGCCGGGCCGCGCCGGATGGCAAAGCTGGCGTTTTCCCGGGTGTCGGTGGCCTTGAGGAACGCCAGGAGTCCCCAGGCGGACATCATGGCGGAGCCGCCGTTGGAGACAAACGGAAAGGTGACGCCGGTGAGGGGGAGGAGATCCACTGATCCGAAGACGTTCAGACAAGTCTGAAACACCAGCAGGGACCCGGCGGCGCAGGCGGCGATGGTGTAGAAGCTGGAACGCCCCACCCGGCAGGCCCGGACGGTGAAAAAGGCCAGGGTGACGATGGATCCCACCGCCAGCACGGCGATGATGAGGCCCCATTCCTCGCAGAGCATCCCGAAAACGAGGTCGGTATCTGCGGCGGCGATGTTGTGAAGCCAGCCCTCGCCAGCCCCCATGCCCAGAAGGCCGCCGGAGGCCGCTGCGGACATGGTGCGGGTTTGCTGATAGCCGGTGGTGGAAGCGGCTTCCCAGGCGTGTCCCCAGGAGGCGAAGCGGCTGAGAATATAGGGCTTGAATTTTACGATAATGCCCGCCCCGAACACCGCCCCGCCGCAGATCAGGGACAAGGTGGCGAAATCGCCGGAGCGAAGGTAGGCGATGACGAGGAAGGTGACGAAAAAGATCGCCGCTGTGCCGAAGTCGCTCATGAGGCCCAGACAGCCGATGCATACGCCCGTCAGAACGATGAACAAGGTGAGGTTACGTTTGTGAAAAAGCCGCTCCAGGGTTGCGGAACCGGCAAAAATGTAGCAGATTTTTGCAATTTCCGACGGCTGAAAGGAGAAGCCGCCAATGGAAATCCAGTTGACCGCGCCGTATTTCGAGTTTCCGATCAGGAGCGTGACGCCCAGCAGGCCGATGGCCAGAGCGGCCATGAGCCAGCGGTTTTTCTGCACCCGGCTCAGGTCCCGGAGAAACAGGCCCAGCACCAGGAACAACGCAAGTCCCAGCAGGACCGCCAAAAGCTGCTTGAATAAGCTCCCCGGCGCGCTGGAGGCGGTGACAGCCAGGGAGAGCGTGGAGAGGAAAAAGGCGATGGTCTCCATCTCGAATCCCACGCAGCGGCTGAGGCGAAGCACGATGTAGTAGAGCCACATGACCGCCGCCAGGCCCAGAAAGGCCAGGGGGATCACCGGCGAGGCGGCTTCGCCCGCTGCGATGATAAGCTGCAAACAGGTCAGGATCTGAAAAAGAGACAGCCATAGAAACGACGGCCAGACAGCGGCGGGACGTTCCGCCCGGCGTTTTTCTTTCAGTTCCTCCCGCTCTGCGACGGTCTGGGGCAGAAATAGCAGCGGTACGCCGCCTAACTGGATGGCGTCTCCCAGGCGGACGCTTACCGCGCCCTCCACCCAGGTCCCGTTCACCTGAACGCCGCCTTTGGAATCCAGGTCGTAAAGGGTCCAGTCGTCGTCCTCGCCGCGGCAGAGGGCGGCGTGCTGGCGGGAGATGCTGGGATAATTGAGGCGGATATCCGCCGTGCGGCCCCGTCCGATGATGTTTTCCCAGTGAGTGAGGGGGATGGGCGCGCCGTTGGGGAGACTGATCTGTCCCCAGGTTTCGGGGGTGTGGGGAATACGCAGAAGGGACAAGACGGCCCGCAGTAAAATCAAAACGGCCAACGCCGGAAACAAAAACCGGACAAACGCCGTATACCAGGAACAAAACGCAGGATGTTCCGCAAGAAAGGCCGTCAGCACAGCAAAGAATTCCATAGGAGCCTCCTTTCCGAGGGGATGAGGTGTATTCCAGCTATCATAGCATATCCCGTCCGAAAAATCTACCGCATTGCGGAGGTTTGCAAAAGTTCCGGTTTTTGAGAACGATTCGGGAACCGAAAAAGAAGGGGGAAGCTGCAAAATGCGTCCTCCGGCGCGGATGGACGGCGGCGTTTGGAGATTCAGCAAACTGCCAAATTTCAGTAAAAAAATTTGGCGGTGCGGCGGCCGCGCTTTTCATTGCAAGGATACGCGTTCTGTGATATCGTATATAAAACGGCGCAAATAAACAGGGGGTGCGGATATGCTTGCTTTGGACTTCATCAACGTTGGAAACGGCGACTCCATCCTGATCCGGGAACTCGAAGACGGCGCGCAGAAATTCGCCATGCTGGTGGACTGCGGACACGACAACCTCATTCGCGACGACCATCCCCGGCCTCCTGATCCCCGGTCCAAACGCCTCTACGCAGGGGATTTCCTCAAAAAACACGGAATTACGCATCTGGATATCCTGCTGGTCACGCATTTTCACCGCGACCATATCGGCAGTCTGGGCCGCGTTCTGGAAGCCGCCCGGGTGGACCGGCTTTTGAGCAGCTACATCCCTCCCGAGGGAAACGGCCCTCTGGAACCGGACGGCGATAACGGCCTTCCCAAGGCCGCCCGCAATCTTCTGCGCTGTGTGGACTTGTATGCCCGGCAGCTGCGGGAACACCCTGGACGTATCGCGCAGATGGTGGAGCTGCCCTGCTTGCAGGTCGAAACGCTCTCGCTCACGCCGGAGCTGCGTATGGACATCATTCCCGGCGAACCGGCCCTGTACGCCCGGCAGAAAGCCGTTTACGACGCCGCTTTCCGGGGCGAGCGAAACCGTTACGATTTGATGCGCTGGGGCAAATGCATGAACATTTCCAGCCTCCGCCAGCGGCTTTACTACCACGGAAAGGAAATTGTTCTGGGCGGGGATATGTATGCCGCCGTCTGGGATAACGACACCCTGGCCCCCTGCGACATTCTGAAGGTTCCGCACCATGCGTCCCTGGCGTCCACCACGCGGAAGCTCCTGGACCTGCTCCGGCCGAAGATTGCGGTCATCTCCGAGGCGGCGGACCGCCCCGACGACCGGCCCCATCCTTACATTGTCTCCCTGATCAAATCCTTTGTTCCGGATGTCCGCTTTACCGACGCGGTGTCCATCCCCGGCGTCGTGGAGCCGGAGTATCACGAATCGGTCCATATTGAACTTGCATAAGCTGGAAAAAGAGCGTCCGGACGGACGCTCTTTTCGTCATGGTTTTGAAAAGACTGTCAAGGTTCCCCGCTCCGGGTTGCCCAGGTCCTCCTTGGCGATGTATAACGTCCGGGTTTCTTCCTCCCAGCCGCAGCGGATATAGGCGTCTGAACCGTAGGTCGAACGGTATTTTTTCGCGCCGGAGAGGTCGATTCCCCGTTCCTGCAAAAGCGTTCGCCCCTCTTCCGGCGTACCGCATTCCCGCAGGCCGCGCCGGGACGTTCGGAATTCCTGGAACGTCCAGCCCGCTTCCGTCAGGACCTCTTGAGCCGTGTGGTACTCCGAGCAGGACAGCACGTCGCACAGGACCTGCATGACGAAATCCGAAACGCTGCCGCTATACAGGGTCCAGAGGGTGATGGGGTCGGCCTCGTGCTGCATGTAGACCGGCGGGTCATCGCTGTCCAGGCTGTCCGCACGGATGCCGAACGTCACCACGCCCGCGCCGTAGTCGCTGCCAATCAGCAGATAATCGGGGACCCGGGTTCCCCAGTCCTCCCGCGGGATTTGGGACATTTGATAATAGTCGTTGTCCGCGCACTCCTCCGGGCTTTCCTCCCAGTATTCCCGGTCGCATTCAATCATTTCGTCGATTTCTTCATAGAAAAAGTGCAGGGAGGGAGCGGCTTTACCGTCCCTTGTCCAGATGTCCGCCGTGCAGAACAGCGGACAGTTCCAGGCGGCGCGCAAAAACCCGAACAGCTGCCGCGGGAGCTTCCCGCCGTTTTCCCGCTGGAATTTCTCTAAAAATTCCTGGCCGCCGCTTCCGGCGCAGCCCAGCTTTTCCAGAATTTCCACCGCCTGCAAATTCCAATTTACCGCCAAGTTTACCACTCCTTTTTGGGAAAGATTTCCCGTTGATTATACCATCTGCGCTTGGTTTTGGCAAGTTTTTTGGAGGCCCCTTCACGGTTTGTTTACTCGGAAACGGAATGGAGGGGTTGACAAACGGAATTCCCACGGGTATAATGGCGAAAAAGGAAATATCTGCGGACAGTGCCCCAGCGTCTGCGCGAGGGGATAATAGGGAATCGGGTGCAAATCCCGAGCGATCCGGTCACTGTAAGCGGCGAGCGGCCCCCAAAACAGCCATTGCGAAAGCGAGAAGGCGGGGGACGTGAAGACCCGCAAGCCAGGAAACCTGCTGCCCGCAGTGTGGATAGGTCACTTCCGCAGAAAGCACCCTGTCCGGCACGGTCATAGGGAAACCTGCGTTTTCCTTTGACGTTGTTGTGTCGCCCAGCCCCCGCTTTTCGTCGGAAAGCGGGGGCTTTTCTGCGGTTGTTTCCAAAAGTGATTCATGGGAGGACAGCCGTTATGCTGAAGCTGGAATCGGTATCCGTTGCATTTCCAGCCGCCGGCGGCGGAATACAGCCGGTGGACGGAGTTTCCCTGGAAGTCGGTGAGACGGAACGGCACATGATCGTGGGAGAAACCGGAAGCGGGAAAAGCGTGCTGCTGACGAGCATACTCGGCCTGGGCGAAGGCCGGGTGACGGGACGCATTGTGTGGAATGGCCGGGAACTGACCGGGCTTTCGGAAAAAGAATATTCCAAAATTCGCGGGAGAGAAATCGCGTATATCCCCCAAAGCGGCGGGGGAAGCCTGAATCCGCTGATGAAAATCGGGCGGCAGATCGGAGAGCCGCTGGAAGTTCACCGGGGCGCGAGCCGGAAAGAGGCGTTTGCGGCGGCGGTGGAAGCCTTGCGGCAGCTGGATTTCCAAAGGCCGGAGTATTGGGCGCGGCAATACCCCCACCGTCTCAGCGGCGGTATGCGCCAGCGCGTTCTGGTGGCGATGGGAACCATCGCCGGCGGGGGGCTGGTGTTGGCGGACGAGCCAACCAAGGGCCTGGACGCAGAGCGGCGGGAGGAGGTGGCGCGTCTGTTCCGAAGACTCTCCGGGACCGCGCTTTTGTGCGTTACCCACGATTTGGAATTTGCCCGGACCGTCGGGGAGCGGATCTCGGTTCTGTATGCGGGGCAGATTTTGGAGAGCGGTCCCAAGGAGGCGTTTTTTCAGGCCCCGCTTCATCCCTATTCTCAAATGATGATCCGCTCCCTGCCGGAGCATGGGTTTCAAAGCGTGAAAGGGTTTGCGCCGTCTCACCAGGAATACGGAGGCATGGGATGCCGGTTTGCGGAGCGGTGCCCCAAGGCGGGGGAGAAATGCCGGAAACCGCCGCCTCGTTTGCGGATGGGAGAAAGGCAGGTGCTGTGCTGGTATGCTGATGGAGGCTCGTAAGCTGACGAAGCGGTATTCTGCCGGACGGTTCTGCAAGGCCGGGGGCTTTACGCTGCATGAGGCGGATATTTGCCTGGAAGCCGGGGAGACGGCGGGGATTTTTGGAAAAAGCGGCAGTGGAAAAACAACGCTCGCCAATCTGATTGCCGGTATTTTTCCGGCGACTTCCGGCGCGCTGTTTTGGAAGGGAGGCATGATTCGATACCCCTTCCGCGGAACGCTGCGGCGGACGGTTCAGATGGTCTACCAGCACCCGGAGGAGGCGTTTGACCCGTTGTGGACGCTGCGGCAAAGCCTGCTGGAGCCGTACCATGTGCATAAAATCCCATTCCGGGAGGAGGAATTCGCCGCGCAGCTGGCGCAGGTGGGACTGTATGAGGAGCATTTGTCCCGCAGGCCGGACGCCTTGAGCGGCGGCGAGCTTCAGCGGGCGGCGCTGGCCAGAGTGATGGTCATGCGCCCGGAACTGATGATTCTTGACGAGCCGGTGAGTATGCTGGATTCCATCTCCCAGGCTCAGGTCTTGCAGATTCTGCGGGATTACCAGCGGCAGTATCAGACCGCTTATCTGTTCATTACCCATAACAAAGACGTGATGCGTTATATGTGCAGCCGGTGTTATTTTCTGGAAAATGGAATCATCGTGAAAGAGGAGGAGGTTCAAGCATGAGCTGGAACCGTGTTGGACGGTATGGCGGGCGTGTGCTGATGTACCTGCTGACGGTATGGTTTGTAGCCAGCTTCAACTTTTTCCTGATTCGCTTCATGCCGGGAGACCCCTTGGAGCATCTGGTGGGAGAGGAAGATTATTTGTATCTCTCTACGGCGCATCCGGAGGTTTTAGAGGAACTGGAAAGGGCTTACGGCCTGGATGGGAGCCTGTTTCTGCAATATAAAACCTACCTGCTCCGGCTTCTCCGTGGCGACCTGGGGCGGTCGTATAAGAACAACGTCCCGGTTTTGACGCTGATTCTCCAGCGGCTGGCGCGGACCTTCCGTTTGATACTGCCCGCCGTTGTGCTGGCGGGAGCGCTGGGGATTCTCCTGGGCGCGGCGGCGGGCTGGCGGCCTGGAAGCCGTCTGGACCGCTGGATTTCCCGGCTGTCCCTGGTGGTGTATTCCATTCCAGGCTACTGCCTGGGAATGCTGGGGCTGATGGTTTTCTGCTTCTGGCTGGGCTGGGTTCCTGCCGGTGGAATCAGCAGCGGCGGCCTGACCGGCGCGGCCTATGTCCGGGACGCTCTCTGGCACATGACGCTCCCGGTTGGCGTGCTGGCATTGAGCAAATTGTCCTATAACATACCGATGATGCGCAGCGGCGTTGTGGAGGCAAAAAGAGCGGATTATACTTTGTCCGCCCGGGCCAAGGGGGTCGGGAGCGCACAGATTCTGTTCCGCCATGTGCTTCCCAACGCAGCCGTTCCCATGATTGCGGTGTTTACCATGCAGCTGGGTTTCATCGTTTCCGGTTCCATGATGCTGGAACGGCTTTTCAACTGGGACGGCATGGGACTGCTGGTCTATAAGGCGATTGGCGGAAACGACTACCCGATTTTGCAGGGAAGCCTGTTGGTTCTGACGGTATGCGTGGTGTTGAGCAACCTGCTTTCCGACGTTCTGTGCGCTCTGCTTGACCCGCGGATTCGGGATGGTGCCTGGAATGAAATATAACTGGTGGAAACGCGGGTGGCCTTTGGCGGTACTGCTTCTGGCGGCGGTGTTTGCCGGACCGCTCGCCCCCTGGGACCCATGGGAGATGACCGCGCCGTTTCTGCGCCCCTGCTGGGCGCACCCCCTGGGAACAAACGACATCGGCCAGGATATTTTAAGCGAATTGATTTACGGCGCACGGACATCTTTGCTGGTAGGGGTTACGGCGTCGCTGGCCGTTACGGCGTTTGGCAGTTTTTATGGCGCGTGCGCGGCCTGGTTCGGCGGCTGGACAGACCGTCTTATGATGGCGCTGATCAACGTTGCGCTTGCAGTGCCGTCCCTGCCGCTGGTGATCGTGCTGTCCGCGTTTCTGGACCGAAGCGTCTGGAACCTGATTCTTTGCATCTGCCTCACCAGCTGGGCCGGCACGGCCCGCGTAGTCCGCGCGCGGGCGATGCAGCTGCGGGAGACGGGGTTCATCCGAAGCTGCCGCGCCATGGGCTGCGGGCCGCTGTATACCATTTTGCGGCATCTGCTGCCGAACCTGAAAGAGCTGATTTTCACAAAGGGCCTGCTGTCGGCGGCCTCCGCCATGTTGACGGAAACCAGCGTAAGCTACCTGGGCTTAGGTCCTCTGACCAGCAAAAGCTGGGGGACGATTCTGAACGACGCGTTTCGGTCCGGCGGCCTGTTCAACGGATATTGGTGGTGGTATCTGCCGCCGCTTGCCTGCATCAGTTTGACGGTTTTCAGCTTCCTGTCCTTGCGGGGCGGGAGTGAACAGAAAGGATGACACCAATGAAATTTTTGAAACAATTTTTCGGATTTTTACTGTGCGCGGCAATGACTGTTTCCCTAGCGGCCTGCGGGGCCTCCTTGGACGGCACAGAGTCTTCCGGGCAGGCGGCCGCACCTGTTTCGGGTTCGGACGTGGAGCTGTTGCACGTAGGCTGTATCTATGAATTCGATGTAGAAAGTCCTTACTGCGATCTGATAAAATATCTGAGCTACGACAGCTTTCTATATGCCAATCTGGTTCGGTACGATGCAGACAACGAAGTGGTACCCTGTCTGTGCGAACGGTTTGAAATTGCAGAGGACGGAACCGCCGTCACCTTTTATTTCAAGGAGGGCATCCGGTGGCACGACGGCCAGCCGCTGACCATGGAGGACATTGCGTTCAGCCTGAATCTGTGGCTGGATGTGCTGAAGCCCTCGGTTGCCCTGCGGTACATGAAAAGCGTGGAAGTACTGGACGAAACCAGCATCCGGGTCAATATGCAGAGCTCCTGCGCCTATGTGTTCTTACGCCATATGATTATGTCCAGCTCGGGATGCGTCATCTATCCGAAACATATCTGGGAGAACGTGGAGGACCTGAAGTCCTTCACCGGCAAGGCAGCGATGATTGGCTGCGGCCCGTATCAGTACGACGCCTATGACAGTGAGGCAAAGATTGCCTATTTCAACCGCTTTGAGGACTATCACGAAGGCGCGCCCACCATCAAGCGGATTGCCTTTCACCTGTATGAAAGTCCGGAAAGCGTTGTGATGGCCTACAAAAACCGGGAGATTGACTGTATGTTCCAATATGCCGCCGGTCTGGCGGGCACCTATGTACCCGCTTTGCAGGAATTGGATTACCTGGACACCGGCGAGGAAATCAATCTGGGAAGCCCGATTCTGGTATTCAACTTTCAAGACGCGCTGACAGGCGATCTGGAATTCCGGAAGGCGGTATATTATGCCTTGGATTACGATCTGCTTGCCGCGGCCAACGGCGGCGAATACTGCGTTCCAGCCGGAAAGGGCGTGATCTCGCCTGGAAATATCGGATACGTGCAGGATCTGCCTGTAAACCGTCAGGACACAGCGGAAGCAAACCGCCTCCTGGACGCGGCGGGCTACACAGACAAAAACGGGGACGGTTTCCGGGAAAACCGGGACGGTTCGGAAATGAAAATTCTGGTCAGTCCCGCATACAGCCCCTCAAAGGGCACATTGTATCAGCGTTTGGCCGAAGTCGTCATCCGGGACCTGCAAAACGTTGGCATAAATGCGTATTTTGACGAAAAGGTATCTAATTCGGATGCCTGGAGGGCGCGTTTCAGCCAAGATAAGAATTTTCAGATTGCCATTACGGCCTGTTCCCAGGGCGTAGCCATCATCGACACCGTGAATCAAAGCCTGGTGGAAAAAGCCGGGGCCGACGGGACCCTGACCTGGAACGGCACCAACAACACGCCGGAATATGTGGAGATTTTCTCGAAAATAATTGATTCCAGAAACCCGGAGGAATATGCCGCGGCGGCGGCGGAAAGCCAGCGGTATCTGGCAGAGCAGATGGCTGCCGTATCCCTTGGCGTGGAGCGTATGTTTTATCCCTATAACACGGCGGATTATACAGACTGGTCCTTCCGCAGCGGGAACGGCGCGTTTTCCTACGATACCTGGTTTACCTTGAAAACAAAATGACGCAGTTTCCACAGGCGTTGAAATTTCTGCCGAAACCGCCGCTGAAAAGGATGATTTGGCCCGATTGTGTTTAGAAAAAGTAAAAACTTCAAAAAATATTCATAATCCTATTGATATTCCAAAAACAATATGATATTCTCTTTCTGTAACTTTTGTCATGAGATTCGCCTTTTTTGTTTGGCTTTCAGCCGCTGACGGCGGCAGGAAGATAAATTCTCAAGTAACATGGAGGAGAAACGAGCATGAAAAAGAAGATCTTGTCACTTGCGCTTGCATTGGTAATGACCCTGAGCCTGGCCGCCTGCGGCGACTCTGGTTCGTCCGGCGATTCCGGTTCGTCCGGCGGCGACGCAAGCAACGGCGGTTCCGGTGAGACTGCCGGTTTCGACACCGACTACAATTGGAGCTTTTCCACGACCTATGCCACCGGTTCCGTGGTGGTGCAGATGTATCAGAAGTTTGCGGAATTGGCGAACCAGTACACGGAGGGCAAAGTGACCATCAACGTGTACCCTGACGGCACGGTAGCCAGCGAGGACGACGCCTTGGCTCAGGTTTCCTCCGGCGAGCTGGAGTTCTGCGGCACTGGTACCGCGCCCGTCTATACATACAACAACGAGAGCCAGTGGCTGATTGCCCCCTTCTTCATCACAGATGTCCAGACGTATTATAACGTCTACGACAGCGAATACTGGCAGAACATCCGCCAAGGCTGGGCGACGGAACACAATGTTCTGGACCTCTGCGGACCCTTCTACCGCGGTATGCGGACTCTGGTGTCCACCGAGAAGGTGGAGTCCGTATCCGACCTTCAGGGACTGAAGCTGCGGATGAACTCCAACGCGCTGTGGAACGCCGCTTGGCAGGCGTTGGGCTGCACCACCGTGCCCATCCCCCTGGGTGAGCTTTACACCTCCATGCAGACCGGCGTAGCCACTGCCTGCGAGAACCCCATGTCCGAGTCCGGCAACCTGAACATTCCGGAAATTGCCAAGTATGTCGTTCCCACAAACCATGTGGTGGAGTGCGCGGGCATTTTCATGAGCAACAGCCTCTTTGAGTCCCTGCCCGCCAATTACCAGGAAGCCGTGCGGAAGGCCGGCGAGGACGCCATGAGCGAGTGCGCGGCGTTGGTGGAAGCGGAAGAAGCCGAGTGGCTCCAGAAGTATCAGGACGCCGGCGCCGAGCTGGTGAGCAGCCTGGATCTGGATTCCATCAAGGCGGCCAGCGAGGATTTCTGGAAGAAGCAGTTTGAAACCGAGTGGACCGGCATCAGCTATGAGGATGCTATGGCCCTGGTGGAAGAGTGCTCTAAGTAAATACACCGCCGGAAGGCCGGGAGCGGAGCGGCGGAAACGCCGCCCCGCTTTTTCAATCGCTACACGTATGTTTTTTGGAGGGTGTTTATGGAAGGAATCAAGCGCGTTTTTGACAAGGTGGAAAACTTTGTCATTAGTCTTTGCGCCGTCTGCCTGGCTGCGATTATCCTCGTGATTATGTATCAGGTCATTGCCCGGCGGCTGAATATCGCCACCTCCGGAACGGAGGAGCTGGCCCGGTATTGCTATGTGTTGTTTGTGTTTTTGCTGTGGCCGATTGCCGCGAAGCGGGGCCAGGACCTGCGGATCACAGTGGTGTTTGACCTGCTGCCCAACCGGGTGCGGGAAATCATCATGGGTGTGTTTCAGATCTTCATGGCGGGCTTCAGCGCGGTTTGTGTGTACAGTATTTTCCTGAATATTCAAAACACGATGAAAAATGGGACAACCCTTTCTTCAAACACCTGGCTTCCGCTTTCGGTGATCTATATTATCGTAGCCGTGGGCCTGGTGCTGACCCTGCTTGCAAATCTGCTGCGGGCGGCTCTGCTCTTTATGGGACAGGAGCATGTCATGACCCAGCAGGAGGAAAATGAGGCCGAAATGGCCGCGGAATCCGCCAAGCTGGCGGCGGAACTGAAAAAGAACGGAGGTGCCGGTCAATGAGTCCAATTTGGGGTTTGCTGCTGCTGGTCGTCCTGTTTTTGGCGGGTTTCCCGGTCCCCTATGCCATTGCGGGCGGCGCAATGTTCATTATGAAATTCAGTACCGGCATGAAATGGATGTCGATCACATCCAACATGATCGGCGGCGTCAACAGCTTCACCATTCTTTGTATCCCTCTGTTTCTGCTGGCGGGCAAGCTGATGAACGAATGCGGCATTACGGACCGGCTGTTCCGGTCGGCCCGGGCAATCATCGGCTGGGTGCCGGGCGGCTTGGGACACGTGAACATTCTGGCGTCCTTTATTTTCGCCGGTATGTCCGGTACGGCTGTGGCCGACGCCGCGGGCCTGGGCCAGATTGAGATCAAGGCCATGGAGGACGCCGGGTACGACCGGGATTTCTCCGCTGCGATTACGGCTTCGTCTTCGACGCTGGGGCCGATTGTCCCGCCCAGTATGCCCCTGGTGGTGTACGGCATGGTGTCCGGCGTATCGGTGGGCGCGCTGCTGGTGGCGGGCGTGCTGCCGGGAATTGTCATTGCCCTGTGCATGGCCGCGCTGGTGACGGTTTATGCCATTAAGCGCAAATATCCGCGGGACAAATTTGTTTCCTGGGGAAAGACGTTTCATGATCTGGTGGGCGGCATTCTGCCAACGTTTACCCCGGTTATCATCATCCTGGGCATTTACACCGGCATTTTCACCCCCACGGAAGCCGCGGCGATCTGCGTGGTTTACGCCTCCTTCCTGGGCGTTGTGGTCTACCGGGAGCTGACGCCGAAACGCTATTGGGCGGTTTTGAAGCAAACGGTTGTGGAAGCCGGTCCGATCTGCATTCTGCTGGCGGTTTCGACGCTGCTTGGCTCGGTGCTGATCAAGGCGAACATTCCCCAGACGCTGATTGCGGGCCTGATGACGGTAATTCACAGTAAATGGACGTTTCTGCTGCTGCTGAATCTGGCCTTCCTGGCGGTGGGCATGTTCATGGAGACTGTGAGCGCGATCACGATTTTGACGCCGATTATTTTCCCGATGGCCACGGCGTTTGGCGTGAATGGGATCCACTTGGGGATCATCCTGGTGTTTAACCTGATGATCGGCGTGATTTCGCCGCCCTTCGGCGTGGTGCTGTTTGCAGTGTCGAAGGTCGGCAAGCTGCCGATGACCCGTTTGATCAAGGCGTTGATTCCCTGGTTTGGCGTTTTGCTGCTGGCTTTGGTAATTCTGGTGGTCTTTGAGGACCTGAGTACCTTCGTGCCGTCTTTGATGAATCTGGGCACAACCTGAGCTGTAAAAACTTCCGGCGTTTTTGAAAACGCCGGAAGTTTTTTGCTGTTTGTCAGTTGCTGGAAGCCCTCGTCAGATAATTCCGCAGGGGGGACCAGTCCTTGCAGGCCCGGACCAGGGCAAGCTCCTGCTGCCACGCCTGGAAAGAATCCATCGTTTTATACTGTGGCTTTACCTCGCAGGCGAGTTCGTAAAACCCGTGCCCGATGGTTTGCCGGTTTGTGCCGCCGTGCCGGACAACGGCGGATATGAGCGGAAGATCCAGATCGAAACAGAGGAGCAGAACGGTTCCCAGGGGTCTGCTCAGATGGAAATGAGCGTTTATCGTCCGTCCCAGACGTTCAGACAGCGCGTCGGCTACTTCCGAATAGGTCCAGGTATACTGCTTGTTCTCAACGCGCTCCAATAAGAACCAGGCCAGTTCCCGGTCTATGTCCTGTAATACCTCCATAAACAGTCCTCCCTCAATAAGCAATTTTCCAGGAACGGAAGCAGTTATTTCCTGTTCAGCCGGTTTTGGACGGCTTTTTGCAGGATGGGCCGATAGATTCCGGCGGCCTGGGATGTAGTTCTGATTTTAGCATAGGATTTGGTTCAATTCAATAATGCCTTTATAAAAATGCCTCATTTACTTTTTGCGTTGGTAAATGTGAACTGCGGCGGTTTCGAAAACCGCAGATTGAAACTGGGGATTGTCCGTGATATAATTAAAATATAGAGAATCGTTATGAGTCTGACGGTTGATATTGACGTGACAAACTTAAGAGCATATTCAAAGAAAACTAGGATGCCCTTTTATCCTTTGACGTTATGGGTGATAGCAAAAGTCATTAACGCTCGCGACGAATTCAAATACAACTGGGATAGGAATGGAAACTTGATTCAATGGGACTACGTTTCTCCATCTTATACGGCTTTTCACAAGGATGATAAAGACCTTACCAAAATGGTTGCGGAATATTCAGACAACCTTGTTACGTTCTGTAATCGGGTAACCGCCGACAGAGAACGATATAAAAACGTCCGCACTGTTTTGGAGAATCAACCCTTGAATTTCTTTGATGCGTCTTGTCTTCCATGGGTAAGATACAAACATTTTGATATCTGCGTTTTTGACGAGGGAAAATTCCTTGCTCCTTTGGTAACGTGAGGAAAATATGAGCAGGTCCAGGATAGATGGATGATGCTTTTTACAATGAATATTTATCATGCAGTTGCAGACGGATTTCATCTGTCGAGATTTTTTGCGAAGTGCAAGAGCTGATGTTTGCTTTGGAATAATTGAATTGTTATTTGCCGGGATTGCTTTGTAAAATTGCCGGTATTTTTAGACAGCGGCACGTTTCTTGGAAAGAACAAACGGAATTCCCTCTTGCAATCGGAGGGCTTGTGTGTTATAAATAGAGTTTGAAAGCAGCGATGAACGGGAAAATAACGAGTTTGCGCCGCCAAGAGAGGACAGGCCACCGGCTGAAAGCCTGTCCGCGGCGTGTCGTTTGGTTCGCCCGGGAGCCGCCATGGAGACATGGCCGGAGGCCCTCCGTTACAGGGGCGGCAAGTGCGCGTTTCTTTGCCGGAATGCGAATTTGGGTGGTACCGCGGAAGGTTTGCCTTTCGTCCCAGCGTTTGGGGCGGAGGGTTTTTCTTTTTAACGAAAAGGGAGGCGGAATATGGCACGGTTGGAGCAAAACGCAAAATGGCTGCAATGGGCGGTGGAGCTGCAAAGCATGGCCCAGGCAGGCTTGTACTACGGCGAGGACCCCTTTGACCGGGAACGCTACGAACGGATTCGGGAAATCGCCGCGGAGATGCTGGCAAATCAGTCGGAGCTGCCCACAGAGACGGTGAAGGAACTCTTTTGCAGCGAAACCGGCTACCAAACCCCCAAGCTGGACACCCGCGCCGCGATTTTTCAGGACGGAAAAATCCTCCTTGTGCGGGAGAAGAGCGGAAGGTGGTCCCTGCCCGGCGGCTGGGTGGAGGTGAATCTGTCGGTGAAGGAAAACGCCGTGAAGGAAGTCAAGGAGGAAGCGGGGCTGGACGCAACGGCGGATTTTGTCATAGCGGTCCAGGACCGGGAAAAGCACAACCGCCCGGTTTATCCCTGGAAGGTCTGCAAGATTTTTGTGCGGTGTTCCGTCCAGGGCGGAACCTTCCAGCCGAATACCGAAACCACCGAGAGCCGGTATTTTGCCCTGGAGGAGCTTCCGGAGCTGGCGGAGGAGAAAAATACACGGGAACAAATCGCCATGTGTTTTGCGGCGGAACAGGCGGAACATTGGGAAACCTGGTTCGACTGAGAGGCGGCAACGATAAAACATACCATTCCATATCCAAGAAAAGGAGTTTTACCAGATGAAAGAACAATTGGAAGCCATTCGCAAGAAGGCCATAGAGGCCATCGGCGGCGCAGAGGCCGCGGCGGACCTGGAAAGCCTGCGGGTTAAGTACCTGGGCAAAAAAGGCGAGCTGACCGCCGTTTTGAAGCAAATGGGCGGCCTGTCCGCCGAGCTGCGGCCGGTGATCGGACAGCTGGCCAACGAGGTCCGGGCCAGCGTGGAAAAGGCCATTGAGGCCCAGTCGGCCATTGTGTCGGAGCGCGCCCTGGCGGCCCGCCTGGAGGCGGAAACGCTGGACGTGACCATCCCCGGCAAAAAAGTCCCCCAGGGCCACAAGCACCCGATGTACGCTGTGCTGGACGACATCAAGGAAATTTTCATCGGCATGGGCTTTGAAATCTTCGACGGCCCGGAAATCGAGCGGGCCGAATACAACTTCACCAAGCTCAACGCCCCCGAGGACCATCCCTCCCGGGACTGGACAGACACCTTCTATCTCACGGAGGATTCTTCTGTCCTGCTGCGCTCCCAGACTTCCCCGGTGCAGATTCGCGCCATGGAGACCCACGGGGTTCCCATCCGCATGATCTCCCCCGGCCGGGTGTACCGCAAGGACGAGGTGGACGCCACCCACTCCCCGATGTTCCATCAGATCGAGGGACTTGTGGTGGACAAGGGCATCACCATGGCGGACCTGAAAGGCACGCTGAATACGATCATTCGGGAAATCTACGGCCCTGAAACCAAGACCCGGTTTCGTCCCCATCACTTCCCCTTCACAGAACCCAGCTGCGAAATGGATATCCAGTGCCACAAATGCGGCGGCGTGGGCTGTCCCACCTGCAAGGGCGAGGGCTGGATTGAGCTGCTGGGCGCGGGCATGGTGCATCCGAAGGTTTTGCGGAACTGCGGCGTAGACCCGGAGGAATATTCCGGCTTCGCCTTTGGCTTCGGACTGGAACGCCTGGCCCTGGGACAGTATAAAATCAGCGATATGCGCCTGATTTTCGAGAACGACATTCGCTTCCTGGAACAATTTTAACCGATAGGAGGATTGAGCGATGTCCGATTATGTGAAGATTCTCAAGCTGGAAAATTATGTGGAAGTGTGCCTCTACGCCGATGACAAAAAACTTCTGACGCTGATGGAAACCGTACAGGCCGCCTGCCCGGACGCCTATATGAACGGCTACAACTGGGAGGCGTTTTTCGGGTACTATCTCCAAAAAGCGGCCCCGGATATTCTGACCGGCATGAAAACGGACCCCGAGGCGGGGATGTATGTGGCCTACTGGCCGCTGAGCCCGGAAAACGAAGCGCGGGCCGGACGCTTTGAGGAAATCATCCGTTCTTTGGTGGAACATGAGGAAGAACTCTGCCGCATCGTCCGCGAGGAGGGCGGCGCAATCGAGTGGGACTGATTTTTGACTTTCGTAGAAAAGAGGAGTTTGCAAGATGAAGCTATCCCGTAAATGGCTGCAAGAATTTGTAGATATAGGCCCGGTGAGCGACCGGGAGTTTGCCGAGGCAATGACCCTTTCCGGCTCCAAGGTGGAGGTTACGGAGGATTTGAGCAAGGAGATCCAAAAGGTGGCAGTGGGCCGGATTCAATCCTTGGAGCGGCACCCGGACTCCGATCATATGTGGGTTTGCCAGCTGGATGTGGGCGCGGAGAAATTGGTGCAGATTGTCACCGGGGCCTGGAATATTCACACAGGGGACCTGGTTCCCGTGGCGTTGGACGGCGCGGTTTTGCCCGGCGGCAAGGAAATCCACAGCGGCAAGCTGCGTGGCGTGCTGTCGGACGGCATGATGTGTTCTTTGAAGGAACTGAACCTCACCGCCGAGCACGATTATCCCTATGGGGTCATCACCGCCGCCGCGCTGCTGAACGATTACAAGCCCCTGGACCCGGAAAAGCCGTCCATTCCGGCAGATGTAAAACCGGGACACAAGATTTTCGGGCCGGTGGTGGCCGCCGAAGCAACCCTGATTCAGCGGAACGGCGGCGGACATTGGACCGTCAGCGTAAACTGGGGCGAGGGGAGCGCGAATGTCCACAACATCCTCCTTTCCAACATCCATCAGGGCGATCTGGTGGCCTACAATACCAAGACCAATTCCATTTGTACGCTGGCGGACCTCCATGCGGACCAGAAGGAATTTCCCCACTGCATTGACGACGGCATTTTTGTTTTGCAGGAGGACTGCAAGCCCGGCGACGATATCCGGACGGTTATCGGTGCGGACGACCACGTGGTGGAGTTCGAGATCACGCCCAACCGGCCGGACTGCCTGTCGGTGATCGGTCTGGCCCGGGAGGCGGCGGCGACCTTTGACAAGCCGCTCAAGCTCCATACCCCGGTGGTAAGGGGCTGCCCCAAGGACGCGGACAACACTCTTGCCCGAAAGCTGCCGGAGCTTCTGGATGTGGAGACCCCGGACCCGGAACTCTGTCCCCGCTATACCGCCCGCTTTGTGCGGAATGTAAAGATTGCGCCCTCTCCGGCGTGGCTGCGGGAGCGGCTTCGGAATATGGGAGTCCGGCCCATCAACAACATCGTGGATATTACAAACTACGTCATGCTGGAATACGGCCAGCCGATGCACGCCTTTGATTACCGCTATGTGAAGGGCGGAAAGATCGTCGTGCGCCGCGCCCGGACCGGCGAGGAACTGACCACCCTGGACGGAAACGTCCGGAAGCTGACGGAAAATATGCTGGTCATTGCCGACGACACCCGGGCCGTGGGCCTGGCGGGCATCATGGGCGGACAGAACAGCGAAATTGTGGACGATACCGTTGACGTGGTATTCGAGTCGGCCAACTTCGACGGCGCGTGCATCCGCAAGACGGCCCTGGCCCTGGGAATGCGGACGGAGGCGTCTGCGAAATTTGAAAAGGGCCTGGACATTCTGAACACCCTGCCCGCCGTTAACCGGGCCTGCGAGCTGGTGGAGCTGCTGGGAGCGGGCGAAGTGGTGGACGGCGTGATTGACGTTCTGAACTTTGTGCCCAACGACCGGACGCTGAAGCTGGAACCGGATAAAATCAACGCCCTGCTGGGAACCGATGTGGCGGAAAACGTCATGTATACCATCCTTCAAAAGCTGGGCTTTGAGACCACCAAAGAGCGGGGCATGGTCAAGGTGCCCTCCTGGCGGACCGACGTGGAAGGCATGGCGGATCTGGCGGAGGAAGTGGCCCGGTTTTACGGCTACAACAACATTCCAAACACCCTCATGCGGGGCGATACCGTGCGGGGCGGCTGGACGCGGGAGCAGAAGGTGGAGAATACCCTGGGCGCGCTCTGCCGCGCCGCGGGATACAGCGAGATCATCACCTATTCCTTTATCAGTCCCACGTATTATGATAAAATCAATCTCCCGGCGGATTCTCCTTACCGGGATTCCATGCGGATTTTGAATCCTCTTGGAGAGGATACCTCCATCATGCGTACGACCACCCTGCCCTCCATGCTGGAAATCCTGGCCCGGAACTTCCGCTACCGAAACAAAGCCGTCCGGCTCTATGAGCTGGGCCGGACTTACCACGCCTTGAACGACGGTTCCGGCATGGCCAATGAGAGCAAGGTTTTGACCCTGGGCGGGTACGGCGATATGGACTTCTACGAGCTGAAAGGCGTTGTGGAAGCCGTGCTGGAGGGCCTGCGGGTGAAGGATGCCGGCTTTGGGCCAGAAGTTCCCAACGATTCTTACCACCCCGGACGCTTCGCCCGGATTTACAGCGGCGAGGACCTTCTGGGCGTAATGGGCCAAATCCATCCCAAAGTGGCGGAGAACTATGGCGTGGATTGCGAGCTGTACGCCGCGGAGCTGTACTTCGACGAGCTGCTGAAGTATATGGGCGGCGAGCCGGTCTATCAGCCCCTGCCCCGGTTCCCCGCCGTCACCCGTGACATTGCTCTGGTGTGTGACAAAGCCCTCTCCGTGGGCCGTCTGTCGGAGTGCATTCGCCGGGGAGCCAAGGGCCTGTTGAAAAACGTGGAGCTGTTTGATGTGTACACCGGCAAGGGAATTCCGGAGGATAAAAAGAGCGTAGCATTCAGCCTGGAACTGCGGGCCGATGACCGCAGCCTCACCGCTCAGGAGGCCGACGAGGATGTAAAGGGTATCCTGGAATTGCTGAAAACTGAGCTTGGCGCGGCGCTGCGGTGACGCGGGAGTAAAAATCTTTCGTAAAATTCCGCGTTTAGCCCTTTACACTGCGGCAAAAATCGAGTATACTAGACCGTAGAATGCTGAGAAAGGCAGGTGGTGTTCGGATGGACGATTTCACCAGGAAGTTTAGCCTCGCAATGGAAAAGGATGCGGAGATTCACCAGATTCTCTCCACCGTCTATCGGGCCTTGGAGGAAAAGGGCTATAACCCGATCAATCAGATCGTGGGCTATATCCTGTCCGAAGACCCCACCTATATCACGAACCACAACAGTGCGCGGACGCTGATTCGCAAGATCGACCGAGACGAATTGTTACAAGTGCTGGTGCGGAAATATCTGGGTCAGTAACAAAATAGTTACAGAGTTGTATTCCTTTTCAAAGACAAACCGGCGGGAATCCGTCCCGCGCCAGAGGGCGCGAAGATGGGTTTTCGCCGGTTTTTTGTGCGTTTTTGTATAGAGCGGTGAAAAAAACAGGAATTTTTCCATGAAAATGACCAATGGATTTTGTTGACAAAAGGTTAAAAAGATGTTACAATTTGGTTACAAACTTCAAGGGAGGGTTTTCATGGCTGGAAGCAAAAACGGTAAATCTGAAGGTCTTGTCTATCGAGGCCATCCGCTCCGCCGGGCAGGCAATATCATTTATTACGGAACGATGGCAGAGAAATATATCATTATGATGCAGGTTCTGGAAACCAAAAAGGTGCAGGATCTGGAACTTGCAACGAAGGTTTCCATTCAATTGCAGCTGACGGACCCGGAACTTCGTTCCCGGGAACGCATTGTGAAAAAGGGCGAAAAGGACAGCCTGTATGCCGCGATGGATTTTGCGGAAGTGTGGCTGAATCGGGCGTTGGCTGGAAAAGCGTAAGGCCCGCCCCTACATACAAATGATTTGGAAAGGATGTACATACCAATGATACGTTTTACAGGAAAGACCGCGAAATTTGTGGTGGTTTTCACCATTACCATGCTGCTTTTGACCGTTTCTGCCTTTGCGGCGGAAGGCGAGATCGCCGTTTCCACCGGCACGACGACCGGCGCGGGCCTGCGGGTGCGGTCGGAACCCACGACCGAGGCTTCCGTAGTGACGCGGCTGGAAAAGGGCGTGACCGTAGCTGTCCTGGAAGGCTCCACTGAAGGCTGGTACGCGGTTTCCTATAACGGCAAGACTGGTTTTGTTTCCGCAGAATATCTGGAAGTGAACGAGGGTACGGAGTGCAAGAGCTATGGCCGCGTGAATGGCCAGGGCGTGAACCTTCGGGACAGCGCGTCTACTGAGGGCGCGGTGGCCGCTTCTCTGAACGAGGGCGATGTGATGGATGTCACCGGCCTGGTGGACGGCTGGTACAGCGTGACTTCCGATACATATGGCAGCGGCTACGTCCGCAGCGATTTCCTGGATCTGACCAATTCCAAGTCCAGCGGCGGCAACAGCGGTATTGTGGATATTGCTAACCAATATCTGGGCGTGCGTTATGTTTATGGCGGCGCATCCCCCAGCGGTTTTGACTGCTCCGGTTTCACTATGTATGTGTACAAAAAGGCCGGTTATTCTCTGCCCCACAGCGCGACGAGCCAGTGGCAGAGCGGTCTGGGCACGCGGGTGTACAGCATGAGCGAGCTTCAGCCCGGCGATCTGGTGTTCTTCAACGATCCCGCCCGTAATGCAGGCAAGGCGTGCTCTCATGTTGGTATTTATGCGGGCAACGGCCAGCTTATTCATTCGTCTTCCACCCGCAGCAAGGGCGTCATTTACAGCGATTTGGCGACTGCCTATTATACCCAGTTCTTTGTAGGCGGCATCCATGTTGGCTGATTGAATTGTGAAATGAAAACAGGCGTGTAAGTTTTACGCGCCTGTTTTTTTGCGTTTGGTTTTTGCAAAGAGGAAAGTAGCGGAAAAATCCGCAGTTTGTAAAAAAGTGCCCGCAACCGGACGGTTGCGGGGTTGGTTGGTGGAAGCAACCGGCGCAACCTGTTATACTGGGTCCAAAACAAAGGAGGAATGATAGTATGAGCGTTGCAGAAACAATCAAGGCGGCCCGGGAGGCACTGGGGATGACACAGGAGGATTTGGCGGAGAAATTGGAGGTCAGCCGCCAGGCGGTGTCGAAGTGGGAGCTGGGGGCGTCGGTTCCCAGTCCGGAAAATCTGGAACTTCTGGCAAATGTGCTGCGTGTGGTTTTCCCAGAGGAGGAATGTAAGAAAGAGGAGGAATGTAAGAAAGAGGAGGAATGTAAGAAAAAGGAATGTAAGAAAGGGGAAAAACCATTTCGCTGGAAAGATGCTTGGATTATTTTGGGGATTTTACTGCTGGCGGCGTTTTTGTCTATTGGTATGTATTGGGCAATCAATGGGGAGAGTTCCTCGAATACTCCCGCTTTGACCGGCGTTTATTGGTTTACGGAAGATGGAACGACTTTGCGTCCGGATTTAGGGGATGGATGGTGTAGTTTTGAGGTTGGCTCGCGGGTGTTGCTTGTGACAACATTTGAAAACGGCGAAGAAATAACGGTAAATGCGGTAGCCATTTACCTAACGCCCACTGGAACGGAGACCTTTGATCAGCGGGAACAGCTGGCGGTACAGGGCGTACCGGACGGCAGGGAGTTTGCTTTGTTTGCGCTGGATATTCCAGAGGGTTTGATGGGACATTTGGAGATCGTGCTGGAATGTTCCGGGGGAGAGTCCGTTGATAAAATGGTGAATATTACATCTGTTTCTTAAAAGCTATGGAAAAGTGGAGAGCCTTGGGTTCCAAGGTTCTCCACTTTTTGTATTAACTAATAGAAAATATACAAAATGTAATTGCAAGAAAATGACGGTTGAATGAAACGTGCGGGCACAGAGGCCCGCCCCACAAGCGTTCATGCAGCGGCAGCGGAATTAGACGCAGAGGCAAGTCGATTTGGACTTCCCGTTTACAGAAGTGCCAGCTAAAGTCTTGCACCGCACCTGACAAACGCTCTTTTCTTTTGGACCGTGAACGGCCCGTTTTCTTTTCTCTCGCCAGAGAAAAGAAAATGGGGGGTTCAATTTGGACCAGCCATTGCAAATGGCTGATTTGCCCCCGCGCCGCAAGGCGCGACTACCAGTGGAAAATAAAATTATCTGGCAGATAATTCAACAGCCCTGCGTAGCAGCGTCCATGCGGGTACCGGCTGGGGAAGGCGCATTTTGAACAGCATTTGCGGCGTCCGCGGTTCCGCCAGCGGCGAGCCGTCCAGATCATACATCTCCGGTGCAGTCAGCGCGAGAGGCCGCAGGTCTGGCCCTACCAGCTCCACAGCATCCCCTACGCGAAACTTGTTCCGCAGAGACAGTACCGCATTTCCAGAAGCGTCGCACTCCGTCACCACGGCGGCTACCTGCCATTCCCGAATATAACGGGAATTGTCATAATACTGCCCAGGCTCTCCATAGAAAAAGCCCGTGGCATAAGGACGGTGACTGACGTGCTCCACCTCGTCCCGCCAAACAGGGTCCAGAGGACGCCCCTCCGCCGCGGCGTCCAAACAGTGGCGGTAAGCCCCTGTAACAACCGCCGCATAATAAGCGGATTTGGCCCGGCCCTCAATTTTCAGACTGTCCAGCCCCAGAAGATCCGGCAGGTGGTCGATCATGCACATATCCCGGGAGTTCATAATATAACTGCCAAAATCGTCTTCCTCAATTGGAAAATACTCGCCGGGCCGCTTTTCCTCCATCAAAGCATACCGGTAACGGCAGGGCTGGGCACATGCGCCGCGGCTGGAGTCCCGACCGGTCATATAGTTGCTCAAAAGACACCGCCCAGAGTAACTCACGCACATCGCCCCATGGACAAAGGCTTCCATCTGCAAGCCGGAGGGGGTTTTTGCCCGAATGGTTTGAATTTCCTCCAGACTCAATTCCCGGGCAAGTATTATACGCGCAGCCCCTGCGTCGTACCAAGCCCGTGCGGCCTGATAGTTCGTAATCCCGGCCTGGGTGGAAATATGACGCTCCACATGAGGCGCATGTCTGCCCGCCAGCACAAAGGCTCCCAGGTCCGCTATGATCACCGCGTCTACGCCGGCGTCTTCCAGCAATTCCAGGTAGCCGGGGAGCTGATCCGCTTCGTTGTTCCGGGGCATGGTGTTCACCGTACAGTGAACCCGCACGCCCCGTCCATGGGCAAAAGCCACCGCTTCCCGCAGCTCCTCCGGCGTAAAATTCCCGGCAAAGGCCCGCATTCCAAAGCTGGACCCAGCCAGATATACGGCATCCGCGCCGTAAAGCACGGCCATGCGGAGGCGTTCCATATCGCCCGCCGGGGCGAGCAGTTCCGGTTTAGTTCCCATAATAATCACTGCTGTTGACGAAGTTGAGATGGTCGGTGTAATTGGTGAAGAAATGATGCTGTCCATCCTTGCCCAGAGCGTAGTAATAATAATCCGTCGGCTCTGGGTCTAGGGCGGCCTCAATGGCCGCAAGGCCGGGATTGGCAATCGGCGTGGGCGGAAGCCCGGCCTTTTTATAAAGGTTATAGGGCGAATCCGACTGCTTGTCATTCTGGGTAATCGGCCCCTCATGATCTTCTGGCAGTCCGTAAAGCAGAGCCGCGTCCACTTGCAGCAGTCCGTAAGTGCCCGCCTTGTCGCCGGGACCGTCCAGACGGTTGTAAATCACAGAGGCAATCCGGCCCTGGTCGGAACCATCCGTCTCCTTTTCAATCAGAGAGGCGATGGTGATGACTTTGTGAAGGTCATAGCCCCTTGCCTCCGCTGCGGCGAGAAGCTCGTCGTCCAGCTTGCTGTTGAAGTTGGAGATCAGGCGGTTGAGGGCGTTGGCGGGCTTTTCGTTGACATAGAAATCATAGGTGTCCGGGAATAGATAGCCCTCCAAACGGCTGGGGTCTTCGGACTCGTTGTCGATGAAGCTGTAATCAAAATCGGCGGTTTTGGCGGCTTCCAGCAGAGCGGTTTGTGTGTTGACGCCGTTTTTTGCCAGCAAAGAGATGGTCTGTGCAACGGTATAGCCCTCGGGAATGGTCACGCGGACGGTGTCTTCGTTCATACTGCCGGAGCTGCTGTGCATTCCGGCAATGAGAGCATGGTAATCCATATCGTTGTTGAGCGTATAGGAGCCAATGCCAATTTCCTCGTCGGCGTGGGCGAAATTGGCGTAGAGGCGGAAGAACCAGGGGTAGTCAATCAAACCGGCCTCGCCCAGCTTGTCGGAAATGGAGTGGATGGTGTCCTCTGCCGTGACCTGAATGGTGATTCCTTCGCTTGCTTTTTGCTGGCCGTTGTTCAGGGAGCAGAAATCGGAAAACAACAGCCAGCCGATTTCCGCCAGAAGCGCGGAAGCCAGCAGGACGAACAGAATATGGAGAATGAGCTTCAGGAAAAAGAACGCGGCGCGGTGGCGTTTGCGCCGGGGCCGCCTCTGGGGGGGCTGGGCGCGGCGGACCTGTTCTTTATCCCAGCTGGCGGTATCGCCGTTTCGATGGTCAGCCATGAGAAAACCTCCTTGTGTCTTGCGGGGTCCTGAAAAAAGGACGGGGCTGTTTGGAAGCGGCCAAGCTCCAAAGCGGAACCAGGCGCATAGAATGGGTTACATCAAAGCAAGAGGTGACATATTTATGTGGTTCAACAATGGTAACAACGAAAACTCCTGCCTGTGGATTATCCTGATCATTATTCTGCTGTGCTGCTGCTGTGGCGGCGGCTGCGGAAACGGGAACGGAAGCGGCAACAATTGCTGTTGCTGCTGCGGCGGCGGAAACAACTGCGGCTGCGGCTGCGGTTGTAACTGCAATTGCAACTGCAACTGCGGCTGCAACAACGACAGCTGCTGCTGAGGCGCAGGAGGGGAAGTGGGACGCGAAAGCGTCCCGCTTCTTTCGCCGTTACAGGGACAGGCCAAGAAGGTTTCCGGCGATTGCGGCGACCTGCCGGTGAATGTCCTCCGGGGAGCGGGGCGCGTCTCCGGCGGCACAGTCCACAACCGTCCAGCCGTATTGACGGACGATTTCCCGCGCGGTTTCCCGGCAGCGGCGGAGGTATCCGCCGTCCTGCTCGTGGATATCGGCGGCGGAACCGGTGGATGCTTCCCGGTGGCGGAGCATTTTTTCGGAAACTGCGCTGGGCATGTCCAGATAAAGCACCAGATCCGGCACGGGAAGACCCAGACGGTGGTATTCAAGGTCAAAGAGCCAGTCCAGATATTCGCGCCGTTCCGCCTCGGGCAGCTTGGGGGCCTGGTGGACGGCGTTGGAGGTGGTGTAGCGGTTTGCGACGAGAATGCCGCCTGCTTCGTAGAAGCCGCCCCAGTCTTCTTTGTAGGAGGCGAAGCGGTCGACGGCAAAGAAGGTGGAGGAGGCGTAGGCGTTCACGTCTCCGGGACGGTTTCCCAGTGCGCCGTGAAGGTAGCGGTCGACGGGGACGGCAAAGGGGTTGCCGTAGCGGGGGAAGTCGATTTCCCGGCAGGCGAGGCCGAGCCTGGTCATGCGCTGAAAGAGCAGCTTGGCCTGGGTTGCCTTTCCGGAACCGTCTGTGCCCTCAAATACAATCAGTTTACCCTTCATTTTTTCTTTTTCTCCTGCTGGACGTGAATAAGAAATAGCGGCAGTTTCATCATGCGGCCCAAACGGGAAGGCTCTTTACACAAGCGGTAAAACCATTCCAGGCCGTGATCCCGCCAGAATTTGGGGGCGCGTTTCACGGCGCCGGCGAAAACGTCCAGGCTTCCGCCCAGGCCGCAGAGCAGGTGCGCGCCGGTTTCCGGGCCATATTGCTCCATCCAGAATTCCTGTTTTGGCGCGCCCAGGCAGACAAATACCACATCTGCGCCGCTTGCGCGGATGGCCTCGACAATGGGGGCGTTGTCCTGGAAGTAGCCGTCGTGAGTTCCGGCGATTTTAAGGCCGAAATAGCGTTCTTTCAGGATTTTAGCGGCAGCGTCCGCAACGCCGGGCTTCGCGCCCAGAAGGTAGAGAGAGCGGCCTTGCTTTGCCATACGGGCCATGAGTCCGGCGGCGAATTCGATGCCGGGGAGCCGGTCCCGCAGTGGCGTGCCGAG
Organism: uncultured Oscillibacter sp.; assembly: GCA_910589315.1. GTDB lineage: Bacteria > Bacillota > Clostridia > Oscillospirales > Oscillospiraceae > Oscillibacter. The sequence goes on from CAJUTB010000021.1 coordinate 41,332, forward strand.
CATGGCTGCGCCTTTGATGATGCCGACGCCGTCGGCAAGGACAAGGTCTGCGCCGTTGACGGCCCGCCGTGCCGCCGGGTTTTCCCGGCAGAGTTCTACGATTTCGGGGTTTGGGGTAGCGACATAGTGTGTCCCTGGGCTGTCCAGGAAGGCCATGCCTTGTTCCAGCGCCTCGGCCATTGTCAAGTTATCGAAGCCTACTCCAAGAACGTCTACTCGCACGAAACCACCTCTATGATTTACAAGATTCCCGCCTATCATAACACAAAAATCCATTTTTGTCCATGGTTCATTTCGGTGCCCAGGCGTATTGCCGCCCGGCAATGGGGGCGCGCCTCGCGGCGCGGGGGCAAGAGAGCCATTTGCAATGGCTGGCCCTTTTTTTGAACCCCCCATTTTCTTTTCTCTGGCGAGAGAAAAGAAAACGGGCCGTTCACGGTCCAAAAGAAAAGAGCGTTTGTGAGGTGCGGTGCAAGACTTTGGATGGTACTCCTAGAAACGAGAAGTCCAAATCGACTTGCCTCTGCGTCTAATTCCGCTGCCGCTGTGCGGTGCTTGTGGAGGACGGGCTTCTGTGTCTAATTCCGCTGCTGCTGCGGTGCTTGTAGGGGCGGGTCTCTGTGCCCGCCCGTTTCCTCCAACTTGTCTTAACTTTGCACAACATTCCGTTTTGGTTCTGGGAGCTGGGCCAAAATTACAGCAGCCAACATCAGTGCACAGCCAAAATATTCCTTGCCCGTCATACGGTCGCCTAAAATAATTGCGCCGGAGATGGTGGCAAATACAGATTCCATGCTCATCAACAATGATACGACCGCCGGGTTTGAGTCCTTCTGCGCCAGAATTTGCAGCGTGTACGCTACGCCGCTGGAAAAGACGCCTACATACAGTACCGGCCACAAACAGTTCATCAGCAGCTCCGGCGACGGAAGCTGTTCCGTCATCATGCCAAGGGCGGAAATAATGGACATGACAAAAAACTGCGCGCAGGAAAGCTCTACGCCGTCAACCTTCTGGGTGAAATAGTCGACCACCAGAATTTGTACGGCGAAACAAAGGGCGCAGATAAGCAGGTAAAAGTCGCCGCCGTTAATGGTGAAATCCTCCGTAATGCAAAGGCAGTAAAGACCAGCCACAGCTAACACAACGCTGCCCCATACGGCTTTCGGGACACGCTTGTGAAGAAAAAGACCGATAATCGGAACCAAAACGATGTAAAGAGCCGTGATAAATCCCGCTTTGCCGGCAGTTGTGGTCTCAATGCCTTTTTGCTGAAAGAAACTGGCAATAGCTAACGCCGCGCCGCAGCAAGAACCGCCGATGGCCAGATTTCGCCAGGAAGTACGGACGGTATCCTCCTGTATCTTCCGGCGCACGGACCGGCGCAGGGCGCAAAGAGCCAGAAGAAAGAAAAAAGCAATGACCGCACGAAGCGTATTAAAAGTAAAAGGCTCCATATACTCTGCGCCCACGCTCTGGGCAACAAAGGCCGTGCCCCAAATCAACGCCGTGATCAGCGGCAGTACGTTTTGACGAATACGGTTTACTTTCATTTCAAATCCTCTCCTAGCTGGGCGGGGTTGCTCTTGCGTCCCGCTGTTATTCATGGTACAATAGCCGCAAAACGGCAGTTTTACAGCGGCAGAACAAGCCGCCGCATAAGTCGTTATTTTAACACCGAGGTGAGAAAATGGCAAGACTTTCCCAGGAATTCTATAACCAGGATACGGTGGAGGCGGCCCGGCAGTTGTTGGGCAAAGTGCTGGTGCGCCGCCTGGACAGGGAGTTTCTGGCGGGCCGCATTACGGAAACCGAGGCGTATATTGGGCGGTGTGACAAAGCGTGCCATGCGTATAATTACCGCAAAACGGCGCGGACGGCGACGCTCTACAAACCGCCTGGTCATGCCTATATTTATCTGATCTACGGAATGTATCACTGCCTGAATTTCGTCACGGAGCCGGAGAACGAGCCTGCCGCCGTTTTAATCCGCGGGCTGTCGCCCCTGGCGGGGCTGGAAACCATGCGCCGCCTGCGGTACGGGGACAAGCCCCTGACGCCTTACCGGGAGAAAAATTTTCTGAACGGCCCCGGAAAAGTCTGCCGCGCTCTGTCGCTGACCAAAGGGGAAAACGGCTTGGATTTGACCGGAGAGACGCTCTTTGTCTGCGATTCGCTGGAAGATATTGGAGGAACCATGCCCGCGCTTCCAAAGGAACGGATGAAATCCGGTCCGAGGATTGGCGTGGATTACGCCGAAGAAGCAAAGGATTTTCCCTGGCGGTTCTGGCTGGAAAAGGAGGATTGAGCCTTGTATTTATTTGATATGGACGGCACGCTGATTGACTCCAACGGCGTATGGAAAAACGTGGACCGGGAATTCCTGTCCCGCCGGGGGCTGGCCTATACCCATGCCTATTACGAAGGGGTTGCCCACACGATTTTTCCGCTTGCGGCGAAGTTTACAAAGGAATTCTGCCATTTGGAGGAGTCCTGCGAGGAAATCATGGCGGAGTGGATGGAGCTTGCGAAGGACGCCTACGCGCACGTGCCGGTAAAGCCCGGCGTACGGTCTTACCTGAAGCAGTGCAAAGCGGAGGGGCGGACAATGGCGGTAGTGACTTCCAGCGTGCCGGAGCACTGTCACCTGGCCTTGGAGCGTCTGGGTCTGGAAAAATATTTTGACCGCGTGACCTTCGCCCAGGATCTGGGCATGGAGAAAAAACAGCCGGAGATCTGGCAGGCGGCCGCTGCCGCCGCGAAGGAGCGTCCGGAGAGCTGCACGGTGTTTGACGACAGCCTGTCGGCCTGCCGGGGCGCGCGGGCGGCGAAAATGCGGGTAATCGGCGTCTATGACCGCTTTTTCGCCCAAGACGAAAAAGAAATGCGCAGTTTTTGCGACGTGTATATTGAAAGCTTTGAGGAGCTTTTATGGAAAGTTAAAGAAAAGTAAGGAGCTGGAAACCATGAATCGTATTTTGGAAAAGTTTGAAAAGGGCGAGCCGGCCATAGGCACATTTGCGCAGCTGAACAGCGCGCAGGCGGTGGAATGTCTGGGAAGGACCGGCCTGGATTACGTGCTGATCGATACGGAACACTGCATGGCGTATCCGGGCGTTGTGGCAGCGGCGATCACCGCTGCGGACGCGGCGGGGCTGACGCCGCTGGTGCGGATCAACGAGATCACCAGAAGCGCGGTTTTACAGCCGCTGGACTATGGCGCGAAGGGCTTGATCATCCCGGCGGTAAAGTCGGTGGAGGAAGTGGAAAAGCTGGTGCAATTTGCGAAATTTCAGCCGGTGGGAAGCCGGGGCTTCTGCCCCACCCGGGACGGCGGCTGGGGTTATGACGCGGAGTCGCTGCAAGGCACGGAGGCCTATTTTGCGCGGTGCAACCGGGAAACGCTGCTGATTCCGCAGTGTGAGACGGCGGAGTGTTTGGAGCATATTGAGGAAATCGCGGCGATGGAAGGCGTGGACGGCATTTTTGTCGGACCGTTTGACCTGTCGATTGCCCTGGGCTGTCCGATGGAGTTTGAGAGCGGCGTGATGAAAGACGCTTTGACGCGGGTGCGGGACGCCTGCAAGAAAAATCGGAAGCTGGCGTTTATTTTCTGCGGCAGTGCGGAAGACGCCAAAAAACGGGCGGAGCAGGGCTTTGACAGCATGACCGTGGGTCTGGACGCGCTGACGCTGATTGACGCATACCGGGCGATGGTGGATGCGTTCCGGGCATGAGGGAGGTTCTGACAGCGGCGAAGGAGGAAGGATTTCTCACTGGGCAGCGGCTGGACCACGGGCGCGTTGAAAATCTGGATTTAACAGAGCTGACTTTTCAAAAATCAACATTTTGCAAATGCGTTTTTACCGGGTGCAATTTCTGTGCCGCTGCATTTTATGACTGCGTATTTACCGGCTGTGCGTTTCAGGACTGCCGGTTCCAGGGGAGCTTTTGGAAAAAATCCGAGCTGACCGGAAGCAAAGGCGACGGCGGCGATTTCCGGAGAAGCCGTTTCAAGGAATGCACTATCCGCGATACCCGGCTGCGCTACATAAACTTCACAAACAGCGTCTGGGAGCGAGATGAGATTGAGGAAACGGATTTCACAGAATCGGCGTTTCAAGAGAGCCGTTTTGCAAAAATGCAGCTCAAAAAGGTCGACTTTACCGGCGTGGACTTTTTCAAAGCCGAACTGAAAGGCGTGGATTTGTCCGGCTGTATCCTGGATAAAATCATCCTCTCCGAGACCTGCCGCGAGCTGCGGGGCGCGAAAATTCACAGTTCTCAGGCCGCGGTAGTGGCCGCAATTCTTGGAATTGAAGTTCTTGCATAAGTTCGCGCCTGACGGCATTGCCGTCAGGCGCGATTTGTATTGTTACAGAGAAATCAGGAATGATGAGCGGCGTAAAATGCGTCGTAGCCCTTGAGCATTTCCGCCAGAAGAGCGGGCGTGTCCAGGCCGTAGGGACAGCGGCTCTTGCACGCGTTGCAGTGGATGCAATTTTCAATACGGTGCATTTTCGCGTGCCATTCATCGGATAAGTACGGCTGGTAGGGCGAACGGTTCATCAGCGGAATCATACGCGCCGCCATTGGAATATCGATCTCCGCCGCGCAGGGCAGGCAGTATCCGCAGCCCCGGCAGAAGGCGCCCGACAGTTCTTTCCGGTCCGCGTCGATGACGGCTTGCAGCTCCGGGGTCATAGCGGCGTTTTTCTCGGTCAGTTCCAGCCACTGGTCCAATTCTTCCTCGCGCTGAATACCCCAGATCGGCGCCACATTTTCGTATTTCTGCATGAACGCATAACAAGCCGCCGCATTGTTCAAGATACCGCCCGAGAGGCCCTTCATGGCGATGAATCCCATATCCGCCGCCTTGCAGGCTTCCACCAGCTCAATATCCTTTTCCGTCGCAAGATAGCAGAACGGGAATTGCAGCGTTTCAAAATTGCCGGATGCAATCGCTTCCTTGGCCACGTTCAGCCGGTGGTTTGTAATGCCGATATGACGGACATACCCTTTCTTTTTCATCTCCAAGGCGGCGGCAAACGGCCCCTCCGGGTCGTTGATATCCGGCATTTTGGCGGGGTTGTGGAATTGCAGCAAATCGATGTAATCCGTTTTCAGCATCCGCAGGCTGTTTTCAATGTGGGCCTGGACGGTTTTTCGGTCGGCCCCTCCGCTTTTGGTGGAAATGACCACATTCTGTCGGATGCCCTCAAAGGCCAGCCCCAGTTTTTCCTCGCTGTCGGTATACGAATTTGCCGTGTCAAAATAGTTAATGCCCGCGTCGTATGCGCGGCGGACCAAACGTACCGCGTCTTCCTTCGAGATCCGCTGAATCGGAAGCGCGCCGAAGGCAGTTTTTGTAACCATCAATTCCGTGCGGCCCAGTCTGATTTTTTTCATGTGGATTCCCTCCGCTTTTCCAAAGAAATTGCCGGAAGCCGGCAGTTTTACAAAAAATATCCTACCACATTTTCTAAGGTTTGTAAATGAAAATCAGCGGCTTTCTCCAAGGTATAGCGGTTTTCCCTCACATCCTTGCCGCCGATGCGATCTTTCAGGAAATCCTCCGACGGCAGGAACCCAAACCGCTCATAAAAACGCCTCGTCCTGTCGTTATCCTCCAGAACCCATAGAAAAACACACGAAAAACCCAGCGTTTTCCAGTCCGGACGGTCCGGGGCGGACGTCCAGCGTCCGACGGGAATGGAGTCCAGATAGTCTTGTAGAAGAATGCCAGAAAAGGTGGGCCGGTGGACCCGCCTTTCCGCTTATGTCCGTCCGCCCCGGCGGATGAAATCGCAGATACGCCCAAAGGTCTCGTCGCTCAAATCGTGTTCCACCTTGCATGCGTCCGCCGCCGCCTGTTCCGGCGACACGCCAAGAAGCTCAAATAATTTCGTGATGGTTTTATGCCGCCCATAGATTCGGCTGGCAATTTCCAGGCCGCTCTCGTTCAGTGTAATCGTGCCGTCTGCGGCCATGGAGACGTATCCGCTTTCCCGCAGTTTTTTCATGGCGATACTGACGCTGGGTTTGGAAAATCCCAAATGGTTCACAATATCAATGGACCGTACCTGGCCGATCTGCTCCTGCAAAATCAAGATGGATTCCAAGTAGTCCTCTGCGGACTCATGAATCACCAAGGCTGCCGCCTCCTTCCGTATTGTTTTTGATCATACTAAATCCTGTGAGAAAATGCAAGAATTTTTCGTGAACATTTACAAAACCATGCGCATAGACCGGACATACTAAAACCGGGACAGGACGTTCGTCCTAATTTTATTTGCAGGAGAAAACCATTATGAACAAGCTGAAACTGGGCTGTGCCGTTGTCACGTCCGGGAATGCCCGCCGGAGCCGGGAGGATCAGCCCGAGGACCGCTGCATGATTCTTCAGGCGCTGGCGGCGGTTCCGGCGCGGCTGTTTGAGGCGGTCGTTGTTGTGACGCCATACCCGGAAATTATGCGGCGGGCGAGAGATTTCCACTTTGCCGCGCTGTGCAGCGCGCTTCCGGGCAGTGGAATTAAACGGGCGGTTGTGCTGGGGCTGACCGGCCTGCGGGATTGTGACGGCGTGATGTTCCTCACCGGCAGTCTGCCAACGCCGGGAGCGGATGAGGTTGCGGCGGTGGCGGAAGCCTGGCGGGCCAACCCGCGGGCGTTTCCGAAAGCAGAGGAAAAGGGACCCTATCTCTTTCCGGCATGGTTTTACCGGGACCTGCTGCAAGCGGCACTTTAACCGATGGGAGGCAGTTCCCAGCCTACGGCTAAAGCGCCTTTGCGGACGGTAATCCGCGCCTCCGGCTTAACGATGTGATTGCTGACCCCCAAGGGAAAATCAGGGGTCAGCACCGCATCATGCAAGGGGTATTGAAAACCGGTTTCGTCAACGCCCTCCGCCTGATTGCCCAGGCAGAATGCCGAGAACAGGCCCCACTCGACGGTTTGGGGAATAACAAGGGATTCGTTTTCGATGACGGTCCATATGAAATGATCGCCGTAAAGAAAGCCTCTGGCTCCATGCCGCCGGATAAAAAGCAATGCTTGCAGATTGGCCAGGGTATGGTCCAGACGTTTGCCGCCTGTGCCGCCATAGATGTAAATTTCATCGCAGGACTGTTCCAAGGCGGTCCGAATGGCCGCCAGGGTATCGGTGTCGTCTTTTTCCGTAGGAAGCCGGACAAGAGGAACCTCTGGGTTTTCCGGCGGGGGCATAGAGTCAAAATCCCCCAGCAATAAGTGAGGCGTCAAGCCTGCTTGGCGGCAGGCTTGCTCACCGGCGTCAGCGGCTATGATAAGGTCGCTGGAGACAGGACGCTCCCGCAGTCCAAAAAAACTGCCTGCGGCAAAAATAAAGGCACGTTTCATAAGAACCTCCTTTGAGGAGTTTCTTTTATTATACACGGGGTTGTCAAGCACCTGTTTTTTACAGCAATGCCGGTGGTCAGCCGCTTCCGGCGGCTGGTCCATTTTCCACCCCCCATTTTCTCTTTTTCTTCGCGAAGAAAAAGAGAAAACGGGCCGTGGACGGTCCAAAAGAGAAAAAGACGTTGATAAGACTGGTGGAAAATTTCGGCTTGGTGGAACGGATAACGAGAAGTCCATCACTGACTTGATCTGCTTCTCTTTCCGCTGTCGCTGCTGCCGGTGGTCGAAAGAACACGAACCAGCTGCTCCACCCACCAGCAGCAGCGGCAGCGGGGTTCGGCGCAGAGGCAAGTCGATTTGGACTTCCCATTTACAGAAGTGCCAACTAAAGTCTTGCACCGCACCTGACAAACGCTCTTTTCTTTTGGACCGTGAACGGCCC
>CAJUTB010000022.1 GCA_910589315.1 uncultured Oscillibacter sp.
TCTTTTGCGCTGTTTTTCTACCCCCTTCTCTTGCTTTTAAACCTTGATTCGCATTGGTATAACACGCGTACACAATATCTGCAAGTTCGGTTAGCGGATGGAAGCATCCATATTGGCAAGTTTGAATTCTTTTTGGAAAAACGTACGGGTTATGTGAAACCGGCGTTTCGGCTTACACGCCAGGGAAAAGAAGCCGCAGAGGCCGCAGCAAAAGAAGCAGGAAGGCGTCAGGCAGTCAACGCCATTATACAGGAGGCTCAACGTGTATTAACACAGAAAATTGCACAAAATTCCAGGATTACCGGATCTCGGGAATGGATCGCGCTGTCATATACCAGCAACATCCCTCATTTATCATCCATCGACGAGGACGCAAAAGAGACCAATTGGATTGTCATTTTCCGGGACGGCACCATCTACGACCCCTATCCGTTTAACCCAGACCAAGATATGAGGACTTCTTTTTACGACCGCCGGCTGGCATCCTGGAAGTTTGGAGTTTTTTCGTGATCATTGCAGATGGCAAGTCCAGCGGTGGGCCGCGGAAGTCTGACCCGGTACGGCAGGAGAGTATTTCCGGCGGTTTGGGGAACGCTAGGGGAAAACCGGCCCCAGGAATCCAGGAGGTAAACTTGATTTATTCATAGTTTTGCACTATAATAAAAAAAATTTCCTCTGTTCATTCTTCGTTAAGATTCTGCATTTTTCATTTCCTATCCACTTTTCCGTTTACGAAAGGAGTACCCTATGCCGTTCATTTTTCGCGGGTTTGACCCCAACGCCTTTGGAGGCGGCTTCAATCCCGCAGGGTTTCAGGAGACGGCCAATCCCCGTCCCCGCCGTCCGAAAAAGCCCCGCCGGGCCATCGGCAGCCCCTTCACCCGGACGCTCATCAACGTCGTTGTGACCCTGCTGGCGGGCCTGGTCTACTTCTACTTTGAACTCCCCGCAATCAATCTCCACGCCGAGGAATTCTATGTCTTCGCCTTCCTCCTCTGCGCCGTCTACTGCGCCTGCGCGGTCTTTACCTCCGGCTTCCAGGGCGACGGCGGCGCAAAGAGCTATTTCAAATTTGTCCGCAAGCAGTGCGCTCTGCCGTTCCTGGCTGTGATCGCGCTGATCATCCTCATTGCAGTCGGCTCTCTGCTCTCTTGGGTTGTTCTGCGGGCCGGGGCATACAGCAAACTTCTCCCCCTGGAAAGCGGCAACTTCACCGCCGAGGTGGAGGAAATCTCCTATGACCAGATTCCCATGCTGGACGACGATTCCGCCGCCCGCCTTGGCAACCGCAAGCTGGGCGAATTGGCTGACATGGTATCCCAATTTGAGATTCTGACGGACTACACCCAGATCAATTACCAGGGCCGTCCGGTGCGCGTGACCTCCCTGCGCTACGGGGATTTGATCAAATGGATTACCAACCGCGGGGACGGTCTCCCCGCTTATCTGATTATCGACATGGTGAGCCAGGAAGCGGAAATCGTCCGTCTGGAAGAAGGCATGAAGTACACCACCGCCGAGCATCTGGGCCGGAACCTCTACCGCCACCTGCGCTTCAACTACCCCACTATGATGTTTGACGGTCCCGTATTTGAAATCGACGAGGAGGGCACGCCCTATTGGATTTGTCCCCGCATTGTCCGGACCATCGGCCTGTTTGGCGGCACCGACATCAAAGGCGCGGTACTGGTCAACGCCATCACCGGAGAGCATGAGTATTATGAGCAGGTCCCCAACTGGGTGGACCGGGTGTATTCCTACGATATCATCATGCAGCAGTATGATTACTACGGCATGTACCACAACGGGTTCCTGAACTCCATCTTCGGCCAGCGGGACGTGACCGTCACCACCGACGGCTGGAACTATATCGCCATTGACGACGACGTGTTCATGTACACCGGCGTTACGTCCGTCACCTCCGATCAGTCAAATATCGGTTTTATCCTCACGAACCAGCGGACCAAGGCCACCAAGTTCTATCCCTGCGCCGGAGCCACGGAAAATTCCGCCAAGGAGTCCGCCCAGAGCCAGGTCCAGCAGATGCGCTACCAGGCCACGTTCCCCCTGCTGCTGAACATCGCCAATCAGCCCACTTACTTCATGGCCCTGAAGGGCGAGGACGGGCTTGTCAAGATGTTCGCCATGGTCAACGTCCAGCAGTACGACATCGTTTCCACCGGCTCCACCGTGGGCGAGTGCGAAACCAATTACCGCCAGACTCTGGCGCACCGCGGCCTGGTGGGCGCGGGCCAGCAGACGGCCGTTTCCGGCGACACCCATGAGCAGACCGGCAAAATCATTGAGATTCGCAGCGCGGTCATCGACGGCAACACCCATTATTATGTCCGCATGGAGGGCAGTCTGGGCTATCTGGACTTCAACGCCGCCGCCGTGCCCACCGCCGTCCTGCTGAACATCAACGATACGATTCGTTACACCTACGTTCTGGAAACCGCCGAGTTCCCGGAGCACGGCATCATCCCCGCAACGGGCTTCGAGTACGCGGAAGACGGAGAATAAGCAGCCTTACAGCACTTCTCCCCGCAGCGACAGCGCCGCCGTTCCCCCAACGCGGACGGAGATTTCTCCGTCCGCGTCGTTCAGGCGGCTCAGGATTTCCGACGGCTTTCCCATTGCCTCGCCCTGTATAAAACGGTTTTCGGCTCCGGGAGCCAGGAATCCCCGCCGGTATAAATAGTACGTCAACGCCCCGTTGGAGGTTCCGGTGGCGGCCTCCTCCGGGATGGCGTACAGCGGCGCGAAATTCCGGCAGTGCGTCCCCCGGGAAAACCCCTCGAGGCTTGGACAGAACATATGGACGCCCACCACGCCGTATTTTTTGGACAAGCGGCAGACCTCCGCCTCGTTCTGTACGGCTCGATTCAGAATTGTCAGGTCTCTCACCGGAAGCAGAATGTCCATAAGCCCCGTGCTGACGGCCTGGGGTTCCAGGCCCTCCGGGCGGTCGGACAGCGCGAGGCCATAGGCGGCATACAACCCGGCCTGTTCGGTTTCCGTGAACGTCTGACCGTCTTTTGGCGGGGCCATATCCATCCAGACGGCCGTTTTGGAAACGTCAATCTGCAAATCGCCGGAACGGGTATGCAGGGCGTATCTCCCCACCGGAACCGCCCCCGTCTCCCGCAAGACGGTAAACGACGCAATGGTAGCGTGTCCGCAGAGGTCCACTTCCTCCGCCGGGGTAAAGTAGCGGATATGAAAACTGTCCGGTCCGGTCTGCCGGACGAAGGCCGTCTCCGAATGTTTCAGTTCTCCGGCGAGGCCGCGCATAAACGTTTCGGATGGAAAGGCATCCGTCCCCAAGGGCACGATCCCCGCCTGATTTCCGGAAAACGGAACGCGGGCAAAGGCGTCGGCAATGTAAAATTCCATAGACAAATCCCTCCTGAAATTTGAAAAAATGGCCGTGGTTTTTCTTAAATTCAGCGAACAAAAGAGGTGTGTGAATACGAATAATTGGAAAGCGCGTTTCTGCCTGCTGCTGACAATCGCTTTGCTGAGCGGGTGCGGCGGCAAGGAAGCGGGGCCGTCCGGCGAGGCAGTCCCGCTGACGGAGGAACAGATCGCCCAGGCAAATGAGGCGTTGTCCGCCACGCGGGAGGAAGACGGAATCCTGTATTCCACCGAAATCAGCTGTTTTTTCACCAGCTATTACGACCGGGTCGAAGAATTGGATTTTGAAAACTTCCTGCGGTACTTCCCCACATCGGAATATGTTGAAGACGAGGACGGAGATGAATTCGCCGCCCTGTCCAGCCTTCCAGAGTTTCCCCAGCCCCGGGCAGAGCAGTTGAACAATGGACAACGGATTTCCGTGGACCTTGCGCCGGTCCCGGTCCATCGGATTCGGGAGGAGGACGTCAACGCAGCTTTGACCAAATGGGCAGGAATTACGCTGGACGATATTTCCAGCAAAAACGGAGCGCCCTATCTGGAGGACTATCACGCTTTTTACACATTTACCAGCGATTTCGGCCCAGGACAATTCATTTGCACCAGCGGCGAGGTGGAAGGAGATACCGCCCGGCTCTGGTCCGGTTCCACCGGCGAGAGCAAAACTCAAAACCTGCTTATCCTGGTACAAAAAGATGGAAACTGGCTCATTTCATCCTTCCAGAACCTTCCGGTTGTTGCAGAAAAATAGCCCCTTAACATAACAGCGTTTGCCCAGAAAGCTATTCCGTATAGTGGAAACGGTTCCGGCATATCTTTTTCTGATTTTGAATCCCGGCAGCAGAACCGGCCCGATGCGTTTGCACCAGGCCGGTTGTTTTCATGCGGAAATTCAGGGCTTTTTACGGCTGGCTTCCTTCGGAACCACGCAGACGCCTTCCGCAACTGCGACGATGATTGGTTCTTCCAGGAAGTCGGCGGCAGAAGGACTGATGTCGGGGCGGGTAGCGATGACCTTCCGGGCCTCGAAGCGCATTTTCCGGGAGGTGTTGCCGATATGGGTGACTTCGCCGTAAGCCTCGATGTAATCGCCCGCGTACACAGGGGCTTTGAATTCCACGTTGTTGTACGCGCAGAACAGGCCCTCGTCCCCGTCGGTAAGAATGAGAAGCTCGGTGGCCACGTCGCCGAACAGGTGAACCATGTGGGCTCCGTCTACGAGGTTTCCGCCGTAATGAGCGTCCTTCGCGGACATCCGCAGGCGGATCGTGGAGGTATACTTTTTCTCTGCCATAATAAACCACTCCTATAATTTGATCAAATTTTCAGGGCATCCGTTCCGCCCTTTCGTCAGATTGACTATCTGCATTGTATCCCATGTTTTCCTCTTTGTCAACATTCACAGCAGATTTTGGAGAAACTGGAAAATCAGCCGTCCGCCGTAAACCAGCAGAATCGCGCCGCAGATCAAGTTGATCAAACGCAGAATCTTTTCGTTGAACCGGGCGGAAAACACCGAGATCACAAGGGTTACGCCCAGGAACCACAGCAAAGACGCCGTTACGGAGCCGAGGATCAGCCGCACGCTGTTCACGCCGGGATTTCCGGCCCGGAAGCTGCCGAACAGCATGGTTCCGTCAATCAACGCCTGGGGGTTCATCCAAGTGACAGCGAAGGACTTCCACGCCAGCTTCGGAAGGGGGATGCTCATATCCTCGCTGTGGTCCATGGTTGGCTTTTCCCGCAGAAGGCCCAGGGCAATCCACATCACGATCAGGCCTCCGATGGACAGCACCGTCATTTGGAGCCAGGCAAACCGTTCGACAATGGCCCCAAGGCCGAAATAACAGAAAAACGCCAGGCCGACATCACAAGCCGTAATGATCAGCGCCGTCAGCGCCGCCCGTTTCCGGGTTTGGGTGAGGGCGGAATTGATCACAAAAATATTCTGCATTCCGATGGGGGCCACATAGGCCAGGCCGATGATCAGACCCTGCAAATAAAGCCGCATAACCAACAATCCTTTCTCTCTGCAACGTTTTCTCTCCTTGCGGGACGCCGCCCACCGTGCTAGGATGATAGCACAGATTGCCCCGCCGCGCAAGAGCGCAGAAAAACCATACCAAGTAAGGAGAAACTGACCATGCCATCCTCTCACGAAAACTGTCCCTGCATGGAACACTGTCCGCTGAATCGGGCTATAAAGCTGATCGGCGGGAAATGGAAAATGCAAATTCTCTGCTCCCTCCACAACAATGGTCCCACCCGCTATAACCACCTCCGAAGAAGCCTGGACGGCGTATCCAGCGCCGTCCTGGCCTCAGCCCTTCGGGAATTGGAGAAAAACGGGCTGGTTATTCGCCGGGAATACCTGGAAGTTCCCGTCCGGGTGGAATATGAGACTTCCGCCCGCAGCCAAGCCCTCATCCCGATTCTGGACGCCCTGGGGGAATGGGCCGGCGCATTTGGAGTCTCTCCTGGAAGCCATTGACAAACGCTTCCGGGGGCTTTATGATGAAAGCACGACAATCTTTCGCACAACGCGGGAAATGGAGGAGCTGTTTGTGAAAAAGCTGCTGGCCCCCCTGGTGGGGGACGCACCGCTGGTCACGGTTATCGGCCTGTGCAAAAACGCGGGAAAAACCACCGCCCTTCGCCGCCTGATGGGAGAGCTCGAAGGCGAATGTCTGGGCCTCACTTCCGTAGGCCGGGACGGCGAGGCCACCGATTTGGTCACAGGAACGGAAAAACCGGATCTGTACATCAAGCGGGGCGACCTGTTCGCCACGGCCCGGGGCATGATGAGCCTCTGTGACGTGACCCTGGAAGTCGCCGGGCTGACCGGCGTCATGACGCCCCTGGGGGAAGTGGCCGTCTTTCGGGCCTTGTCCGACGGATACATTCAGCTGGCGGGCCCCTCCGCCGCCGGACAGCTTGCGCCCCTGCGGGAGCAGTTCGCCGCCCTGGGGGCCGGCCGCGTGCTCATCGACGGCGCGGCGGGGCGCAAATCTCTGGCGGGCGCAGGCGTGGAGGGCACGGCCATTCTCTGCACCGGGGCTTCCCTGGAGCGGGACATGGAACAGGTCGTGGCCGAAACGGCCCACATCTGCCGCCTGTTCGCCGCCAAACGTCCGGAGTCCCCCGGACTGCAAGAGGCCCTGGATCACTGCGAGGCCCGCTTCGCCCTGTTCGGGCCGGAGGGCGAACCGCGGGACCTTCCCCTGGACGAAACCGGTGCGCCCCGCTGGAACAAGCTGCCCCGGGAACGCTGCGTTCTCTGGGCGGCGGGCGGAATCACGGACCCGTTTCTCAAAACCCTGGCCCGCCGGGGCGCGCCCCTGACGCTGGTGACGGAGGACGCCACCCACGTGCTGGCGGGCCGTACCGTGCTGGACGGCTTTACCCGAATGGGCGGGACGCTGGCTGTCCGGCGGAAATTGTCCATTGCGGCAGTAGGGGCGAACCCCTGGTCGGCTTACGGCTGGCATTTTGACCAAGAACGCTTTACCGACGCCTTGCGGCAGGCCCTGAGCGTGCCGGTGGTAGACGTGAAAAAGGAGGACTAAATGGAACTGACCCTCGAACTGCGGGAAAACGCCGGACTGCAATGGGTGCTGGACGGTTTGACGCCGATGTCACCCTTCGGACGGGCCGCCGCCCGGACGCCCGTCTGGTTTGGTCCGGGCGAGGAGACCGCGCTGGAAACGGAACTGGATAACGTGGAACTGGCCCTGGCCCTTTGGACGGCAAAGGACCCCGCGCCCCTGCGGAAGCTGACCCGCTGCCTGCCGCTGTTCCACGACATTCGAGGCTCTCTGGACCGGGACCCGGACAACCCCTTCGATCTGGTGGAACTTTTTGAGCTGAAACATTTTCTGGTGACGCTGGAACAGCTGGCGGAAGCCTATTCCGCCCTGACGCCCTTCGCGGGGCTCGCCCTTGTGCCCATGGAGGCCCCGCTGAATCTGCTGGACCCGGAGGGACGGCGGCTTCCGGCGTTTTCCGTGTCGAATTCGTACCACGAGGGCCTCGCGCCGCTGCGGGAGGAAAAATCCCGTCTGGAGCGGGAGATTCGGACCGCAGGCGCGGCGGAAAAGCCCGCCCTTCTGGAACGCCGCCGGGTTCTGACCGTCCGGGAGGACCAGCTGGAGCTGGAAGTCCGGGCAAAATTAACCAAACAGCTCATGGAATATCAGGCGGAATTCCTCGCCAACATGGACGCCATCGGCCACATGGACTTGCTGCTGGCGAAGGCCCGTCTGGCCCAGCGGAATCACTGCGTCCGCCCGGCCCTCTCTGCGGACGGAACCCTTGTCCTCCGCGGCCTGCGCCACCCGCAGGTGGAAGCGGATCTGGCAAAGCGGGGCGGCGAATTCACAACGCTGGACCTGGAGCTGCGCGGCGGCTGCACCGTCGTCACCGGGGCCAACATGGGCGGCAAAACCGTCTCCCTGCGGGCGGCGGTGCTGAGTCAGCTGCTGTTCCAGTGCGGCTACTTCGTGTTTGCCGAATCCGCCCGGCTGCCCCTGTTTGAAAACGTAGCGTTGATCCTGGCGGACAGCGGACCGGGGGCGGGGGGCCTCTCCTCCTTCGGACGGGAAGTCCACCTCCTGGACGGCCTGCTGCGGCAGGCGGGCGCGGGCCGCTTCTTCCTGGCTCTGGACGAATTCGCCCGCGGCACCAATCCCCAGGAGGGGGCCGCTCTGGCCCGCGCTCTGGCGCGGCACCTGGGAGAGCTGGACTGCGTGGCCCTGATGACCACCCATTACGACGGCGTGTCCGACGCGGCGGGGGCCCATTATCAGGTGGCCGGTCTGGTCCGGGAGCTGGAAGGCGACGAGGACGACGACCCCCGCCGCCGCATCGCCCGCCGGATGGATTACCGGCTGCTGAGCGCGCCCCCCGGCGCGCCCTGTCCCCGGGACGCCCTGCGGGTGTGCCGCCTTTTGAACCTGGACCCCGCGCTGATGGAACTGTTTCAGGCCGGACTGTGAAAAATGTGACAAAGCGGCAAAAAAAGCCCTAGAAAATCCAGGAAATCCCCCCAAAAAAGTTGTCTGGAAAAATTTTGGTGAAATACTTGACAAATACCAGGGAGTAGGCTATACTGTTTTTAGTGAAGTTGAACAACTACCAGAGCAGTCGTAATTGAATAGCATGGATAGAGGCGCGGGGCGCAAGGTAACAGGCCGATGCTAAGAACTGGCGGGTTCAAAGCGGCTTGGGAATGTGCGCGCCGCCGAAAGGGTCCTGAAACCCGCACGTTTCAACCCTTGGACGGTACGCCCAGAGCGGACCGTCTGTCATGAAGCGCATGGAGTGCTATTTATGCCTGTCAGAGCAGCCGGGGTCCCGGCGTTCTGCCGCGGGCGTAAATAGTACTTTTTTTGTGGGATTGGAGCGCTATCCACCCGGTATGCACCGCATACCGGGTGCGGTAGCGTTTGCTTTACAAAAATCAAGGAAATTTTTGGTAATACCAACAAAGGAGGAATGTGTTATGAACAAGCTCATTGTCACAGCGGCCATCTGCGGCGCGGAAGTCACCAAGGAGCAGAATCCTGCGGTGCCTTACACCGTGGAGGAAATGGTCCGGGAGGCCAAAGGCGCGTTTGAGGCGGGCGCGGCGGTGATTCACGTCCACGTCCGCACCGACGACGGCACCCCCACCCAGGACCGGGAGCGTTTCCGCGTGGTGCTGGACGCCATCAAGGCGGCCTGCCCCGGCGTCATCCTGATTCCCTCCACCGGCGGCGCGGTGGGCATGACCCCCGAGGAGCGTCTCCAGCCTACGGAGCTGTTCCCCGAAATGGCGACCCTGGACTGCGGCACCTGCAATTTCAGCGACGACATTTTCGTCAACGACATGCCCACGATGCGGGCCTTCGGCAAGCGGATGCTGGAAAACCACATCAAGCCGGAGTACGAGTGCTTTGAGATCGGCCATCTGGACACAATTCTCACCATGGCGAAGAAGGGTCTTGTTCCCGGCGAGCCGATGCAGTTCAACTTCGTGCTGGGCGTGCCCGGCTGCGCCCCCGCCACCGTGGGCAACCTGGACTATCTCGTCCGCCAGATTCCCGCCGGTTCCACCTGGACCGCCACCGGCATCGGCCGCCACGCCTTCACCCTGGCCGCCGCCGCGATCGCCATGGGCGGCAACGTCCGCGTGGGCTTTGAGGATAACCTGAACATCGCCCGGGGCGTGCCCGCCAAGAGCAACGGCGAACTGGTGGAAAAGATCGTCCGCATCGCCAGGGAACTGGGCCGCGACATTGCAAACCCCGACGAGGCCCGGGAAATTCTCTCCCTGAAGAAGTAATCCCTATCCAAAAATTTACATATTTTTAACAGGAGGAATCTCATCATGCAGAAGAAAGGCAACAAGTACGGAACTCACCGCGTTATCGAACCCAAGGGCGTGCTCACCCAGGCGGCGCAGAAGATTGACAACAACATGGACGAAATCTATTCCAACGAAATCCTCTGCAACGTGACCGCGCTGAACATCGACTCCGCGTCCTTCACCCAGATTTCCGACGCCTGCGGCGGCGACGAGACCAAGATCGGCGAAATGATCATGGGCATCGTGGCCGAGCGCGGCAAGCAGCAGAACCCCGTCACCGGTTCCGGCGGTATGTTCATGGGCAACGTGGCCAAGATCGGCGACGACCTCAAGGGCAAGATCGACCTCAAGGAAGGCGACAAGATCGTTTCCCTGGTCTCCCTCTCCCTCACCCCGCTGAAGATCAGCAAGATCAAGGCCATTCACAAGGAGATCGACCGCGTGGACGTGGAGGCTCAGGCCATTTTGTTTGAGAGCGGCATCTATGCGAAAATGCCCGACGATATGCCCGAGCCTCTGGCCCTGGCCGCGCTGGACGTTGCCGGCGCACCCGCCCAGGCCCGCAAGCTGCCCAAGGAAGGCGACAGCGTTCTGATTCTGGGCGCAAACGGCAAGTCCGGCGTGCTCTGCGGCTACGAGGCCATGAAGAAGGTCGGCCCCAACGGCAAGGTCATCGGCGTGGTCCGCAATCCCAAGCAGGTGCCCGACCTGAAAGAGCTGGGCGTGTATACCGACATCATCGTAGCGGACTGCACCCGTCCCGTCGACGTGATGGAAGCCGCCCTGGCTGCCAACGGCGGCAAGGAATATGACATCTCCATCTGCTGCGTCAATATTGAGAGCTGCGAAATGTCCGCCATTCTCCCCGTCCGGGATGACGGCCTGGTTTACTTCTTCTCCATGGCCACCTCCTTCACCAAGGCCGCTCTTGGCGCGGAAGGCATCGGCAAGGACGTGACCATGATCGTGGGCAACGGCTACACCAAGGACCATGCGGAAATCACCCTGAACGTCATCCGCGAGAACGCCAAGCTCCGCAAGCTGTTTGAAGAAAAGTACGTCTGATTTCCACGCGCCGTCCAGAACTGCGGGCGCGGTCCCGCAAACTGAAAAACCGGAGGTAAAACATCATGAAAGTTTCCCGTCGCGCCGAACTGTTCCCCCACGTCACCGACGCCGAGTGGAACGATTGGAGATGGCAGGTCAAAAACCGGGTGGAAACCCTGGAGGACCTGAAAAAATATGTGTCCCTGACCCCCGAGGAGGAAGAAGGCGTCAAGGCATGCCTGGGCACCCTGCGTATGGCGATCACGCCCTATTACCTCTCCCTGATCGACCCCAACGACCCGCATGATCCCGTCCGCCGCCAGGCGGTGCCCATGGGTGCGGAGCTGCATCAGGCCGCCTCGGACCTTCTGGACCCCCTCCACGAAGACGAGGATTCCCCGGCTCCCGGTCTGACCCACCGTTATCCGGACCGCTGCCTGCTTCTGATTACAGACCAGTGCTCCATGTACTGCCGCCACTGCACCCGCCGCCGTTTCGCGGGTCAGAAGGACGCGGGCCTTCCCGTGGACCAGGTCGATCAGGCCATTGAGTACATCCGCAAGACTCCCCAGATTCGGGACGTTCTGCTCTCCGGCGGCGACGCGCTGCTCTGCTCGGACGACCGTCTGGAATACATCATCCGCAAGCTCCGCGAGATTCCTCACGTGGAGATTGTCCGCATCGGCTCCCGGACGCCGGTGGTCTGCCCCCAGCGCGTCACTCCCGAGCTGTGCAATATGCTGAAAAAGTATCATCCGATTTGGCTCAACACCCACTTCAACCACCCCAATGAGATTACGCCGGAGTCCGCCAAGGCGTGCCAGATGCTGGCCGACGCCGGTATTCCCCTGGGCAATCAGAGCGTGTTGCTGGCGGGCGTCAACGACTGCGTGCACGTGATGAAGAAGCTGGTCAACGAGCTGGTGAAGATTCGCGTCCGCCCCTACTACATCTACCAGTGCGACCTGTCCATGGGCCTGGAGCACTTCCGGACGCCGGTCAGCAAGGGCATCGAGATTATCGAAGCTCTGCGGGGCCATACCTCCGGCTTCTGCGTGCCCACCTTCGTGGTGGACGCCCCGGGCGGCGGCGGCAAAACCCCCGTTATGCCGCAGTACGTCATTTCCCAGACGCCGCACAAGGTCATTCTGCGGAACTATGAGGGCGTGATCACGACTTACACCGAGCCGGAGCACTACGAGGAAACCTGCCAGTGCGAGTACTGCCGGGCCGAGCGCGAAGGCAAGCGGAAGGTAAAGCTCATGGGCGTCGCCGGATTGGAGCGCGGCCAGGAGCTGTCCATGGAACCCGCCAACCTGGAGCGGCACGAACGCTCCCACCACGAATAATCCCGCCTTTCCCCTCCGTCCCCGGCGGCACAGCCGCCGGGGACGGCGCGAAGCGTTTCCCAACAAAAACAGAGGATTGGAGTGTGTGTATTGGAATCGAAACTGAATCTTGATTTTAAGCTGGTGGAACAGGCCCGCGCCCATGCGTCCCAGGTCGCCGACGACACCCAGCGGTTTATTGACGGCTGCACCACCGTGGCGGTGGAGCGGACCATCTGCCGCCTGCTGGGCATCGACGGCGTAAGCGGCGGCGCGGCGTTGGACATCACCGGCGAAAACAGCCTGGGCGTTCCCCTGCCCAGCGTGGTGGTGGACCACCTGATGGAAAAGGGCGCGCTGCCCCAGGGCGCGGCGTTCTGGCTGGGCAACGCCATGGCGGAAACCGGCAAGAATCCCCAGACGCTGGCGGAGGAAGTGGCCGCCGGAACCCTGGATCTGACGGCCCTGCCCACCCACAGCGAGAGCGAGATCCATGACGCTCTGGCCCCGATTGTGGAGGACAGCCTTGGGAAAATCCGCGCCCGCCGTAAACGCCGGGAAGATTTCATCGCCGCTCACGGCGGCGAAAAAGACGGCCCCTGGGTCTACCTGATCGTCGCCACCGGCAACATTTACGAAGACATCGTGCAGGCCACCGCCGCGGCCCGTCAGGGCGCGGACGTGATCGCCGTCATCCGCACCACCGGCCAGTCTCTGCTGGACTACGTGCCCTACGGCGCAACCACCGAGGGCTTTGGCGGCACCTACGCCACCCAGGAAAACTTCCGTCTCATGCGGGAGGCCATGGACAAAGTGGGCGAGGAGCTGGGCCGTTATATCCGGGTCTGCAACTACTGCTCCGGCCTGTGTATGCCGGAAATCGCCGCTATGGGCGCGTTCGAGGGCCTGGACGTGATGCTGAACGACGCGCTGTACGGCATTTTGTTCCGGGACATCAATATGCAGCGGACCCTTGTGGACCAGTCCTTCTCCCGCGCCATCAACGCCTATGCGGGCGTGGTGATCAACACGGGCGAGGATAACTATCTGACCACGGCCGACGCGGTGGAGGAAGCCCATACGGTTCTGGCGTCCCAGTTCCTGAACGAAGCCTTCGCCCTCCGGGCCGGACTGCCCGCCGAACAGATGGGTTTAGGTCATGCCTTCGAGATTGACCCCGACGTGGAAAACGGTTTTCTCTACGAGCTTGCCCAGGCCGAAATGGCCCGGGAGATTTTCCCCAACGCGCCGCTGAAGTATATGCCCCCCACGAAGTTCATGACGGGCAACGTGTTCCGGGGCCATGTGCAGGACGCCCTCTTTAATATGGTAACGATTCTGACAGGACAGAAGATTCACCTTCTGGGCATGATGACGGAAGCCATCCACACGCCCTTCCTGTCAGACCGGTTCCTGGCCATCCAGAACGCCCAGTACATTTTCCGCACCATGAAAGACCTGGGCGGCGAGCTGGTGTTCAAGGACGGCGGCATCATGCAGACCCGTGCAAACGAGGTTTTGCAGAAGGCCGCGAACCTTCTGGGCCAGATCGAGCAGCTTGGCATTTTCGAGACGCTGGAACGCGGCATTTTCGCGGACATCAAGCGTCCCCGGGACGGCGGCAAGGGCCTGGACGGCGTAGTTTCCAAAGCCCCCGGCTACTTTAACCCGTTCCTGGAGCCGATGATGAAAGGAGGGGCCGGCAAATGAGTTCCGGACTGTATCAAATCCGTGACAAAAACCTGGACACCACCCTGGACCTGAACCGCCTGAAGCCCTACGGCGACACCATGAATGACGGCAAGGTCCAGACCTCCTTCACCCTGCCGGTGAAGGACGACGACCGGGGCGCGGCGGCGGCTGTGCTGGTGGCCCAGAAAATGGGCTTGGCCGACCCGAACGTAGCCCTCCGTCAAAAGCTGGATGAAAACTTCACGTTCTATGTCGTCTACGGTTCCCTGACCCATACGGTCAATTACAATGAAATCGTGGTGCAGACCGTCACGGACGAGGTGATGGATATGCACGAAACTGACGAGTTCCTCAAAGAGCGTCTGGGCCGGAAGATGGTTGTCATCGGCGCGTCCACCGGCACCGACGCCCATACCGTAGGCATCGACGCCATCATGAACCGCAAGGGCTTCGCCGGCCATTACGGCCTGGAACGCTACGAGATGGTGGAGGCGTACAACCTGGGCAGCCAGGTTCCCAACGACGAATTCCTCCGCAAGGCCGCCGAGGTTCATGCGGACGTGGTGCTGGTCTCCCAGACCGTTACACAGAAGGATGTTCACATTCAGAACCTCACGGAGCTGATCGAGCTGGCGGAGGCCGAGGGCGTCCGGGAGAAGTACATTTTCTGCTGCGGCGGCGCGCGCATCACCCACGCTCTGGCAAAAGAATTGGGTTACGACGCCGGTTTCGGCGCAGGCACCTACGCCGACGACGTGGCAACCTTCACCGCGAAAGAATTGGTCCGCCGTCTGGACAAATAATCAGCCCGTTTCGCTGCAAAAAGGCCGGGAGACTGGTTCTCCCGGCCGGTGTGGAATTTTTTCAACGCCATGAGAAGGGAGGCCATGGAACGCCTGCGGAACGGTTGATGATATGCAATTCCCCCCCATCGCGCCAGGACCTCGGGACAAGCCCGCGGGTCCGCAAGAGAAAAGGAGGTTTCGGAATGACCATTCGCGAACGATTTACTAAGAAATTCGGGATGCTGCTTCTGGTGGTTTACGCCCTGGTTCCCCTGATGACCACCGTTGCCTTTGCAGCCGAAGAAGGACAGAGCCGGTTCTTTGGGACGGCCTGGTCTCTGCTTCCGCCCATCGTGGCCATCGTTCTGGCCCTGATTACCAAAGAGGTGTATTCCTCGCTGTTCATCGGCATTCTGGTCGGCTTCTTGATTCAAGCCGAATTCAATCCCATCAACGCCTTTACCACGTTGATCAACGACCTGGCGGGCAACATCGGCGGAAACGCCGGTATCCTGATCTTCCTGGTGGTTCTCGGCTCCATGGTGGCCCTGATGATCCGGGCCGGCGGCTCCAAGGCGTACGGCGACTGGGCCGTAGAGCACCTGAAGACCAAGAAAAGCGCGCTGTTCTCCACTTTCATCCTGGCGGCCATTCTGGGCGTGGACGACTACTTCAACAACCTCACCACCGGCAACGTCATGCGTCCCGTGACCGACAAGCACCAGATTTCCCGCGCCAAGCTGGCCTACATGTGCGACGCCACCGCCGCGCCGATCTGCATCATGATGCCAATTTCCTCCTGGGCGGCCGCCGTCACCGGCGTCATCAACAACGAGGAACTGGGCTTCCAGATCTTTGTCCGGGCCATCCCCTACAACTTCTATGCGATTCTGACCATCGTTTTCATCCTGGTCATGATCATCCGCAACATTGACTTTGGCCCCATGAAGCTCCATGAGGAAAATGCCGCCAAGGGCGACATTTACACCACGTCGGAGCGTCCCTTCGCCAACGCGGAGGAGATGAAGTTCAACCCCAACGGCAAGGTCATTGATCTGGTTATCCCCGTGATTTTCCTGATCGTCGGCTGTGTGGGCGGCCTGATCTACGCCGGTTATCTCAACGGCGGCACTGATCTTTTGAGTATGTTCGCCAACACCGACGCATTCGTTGGCCTGCCCCTCGGCTCCACCATCGCTCTGCTGGTTTCCATGGTTTATTTCATGGTCCGCAAGTCCATGAAGTTCACGGAAATGATGGACTGCCTGCCGGAAGGCTTCAAGCAGATGGTTCCCGCCATCCTGATTCTCTGCTTCGCGTGGACCATCGGCGGCGTGACCCGCTACGGCCTGGGCGCGCCTGATTTCGTGGCTGGCCTGGTGGCATCCTTCGGCCCCGCTCTGTACAATATGCTCCCCGCCGTGATCTTCCTGATCGCCTGCTTCCTGGGCTTCGCTACCGGCACTTCCTGGGGCACCTTCGGCATTCTGCTCCCCATCGTGCTGGACGTGTTCACCCCCGGCGGCTTTGAGAACCTGACGGCGGAAGCTCTGACCGAAGTGCCCATCCTGATGGTTGGTATCGGCGCGACTCTGGGCGGCGCAGTCTGCGGCGACCACTGCTCTCCGATTTCGGATACCACCATCATGGCCTCCTCCGGTTCCCAGTGCTACCACTTGAATCACGTGCTGACGCAAATGCCCTATGCGGTCTGCGTCGCGGCGATCTCCTTTGTGAACTATGTCATTACCGGCCTGCTGATTAACATCGTGCCGGAAATCGTCTGCCTGCTGATCGCCATTGCCTCTACCATCGTGACCATGCTGGTCATCGACAAGGTAACGAAAAACAAGCCGGTCGCATCCAAGACCACATAACAAATTTTCTTCACGTCTTCCGCTCCGCTCTTTTGGGCGGGGCGGAAGCCTCTTTATCCCCGTGTTTTTGCCAGGAGACGGAAGACATTCCACGGGCTGCCGGTCCAATATAGGCATTTTTCCGCGGCGGGTACGCCGGAGAACGGATGCAGGCTCTTGTCGCTCACTTTGTAGTCATAAATCTTTTTCATGGTAAAAACCCCTTTCTGAATTTCTGAATTCAGTATACTGCGTTTCCAATAATTACACAAGCGAATTATTTTTATGTTATCCATGCGAAAAAGGAATGTATCATGAATACGACAAAATGTCAGATTTTTCTAAAGGCCGCAGAGCTGGGAAGCCTCACCCGTGCGGCGGAGGACATGGGATACACCCAATCGGCGGTGAGCCGGTCCATCGCGGACCTGGAGCGGGAATGGGACGTAAGCCTGCTGACCCGCGGCAAGGACGGCGTGCTTTTAACCGCACAGGGGGAATCGCTTCTGCCCTATATCCAGGCCCTGTGCAACGCGGAACGGACCTTGGAAACCCAGGTCTCGGACCTCCACGGCCTGACCCGGGGCCTCCTGCGGGTGGGGACGTTCACCAGCGTTTCCATCCACTGGCTTCCGGGCATCATGAAAGGGTTTTTGGACCGTTATCCCGGCATTCAATTTGAATTGGTGAGCAAATGGGAATTTACGGAGGTTGAGGAGCTGGTCCGGCGGGGCCAAGTGGACTGCGGGTTTCTGGGCCTGCCGGTAGGGGATGCGCTGGACGCCTCGTTTCTCCGGCGGGACCGGATGCTGGCCGTTCTGCCAAAGAGCCATCCCCTAGCCCATGCGGAACGCTATCCAATGGCCCGTTTCACCCAGGACCCGTTTATTTTAATCCGGGAGCATTGGGACATGGAGATTGACCGTATTTTTCAGGAGGAAGGCTTCCGTCCCAATATCCAGTACGCCCTGAGCGATGACTTTGCGATTCTGGCAATGGTGGAGCAGGGCCTGGGGGTGAGTATTTTGTCCGAGATGGTGGTGCGGAGCAGCAGCCGCCAGGTGGCCGCCCTTCCGCTGGAACGCCCCCGGTTCCGGGAGATCGGATTTGCCGTGCGGCGGGGCGAATCGCTTCCGCCGCTGACCCGCCGCTTCCGGGAATTTGTGTTGGAATGGCTCGCGGACCATCCAGCTTTTGAGGAGAACCTGTGACCGGTTTCCCCGAAATCTCGAACGGAAAACATAAAAACGCGGCTGGTTTCCGCCAGCCGCGTTTCTCTGTTTACGTCACAGGGCAATAATGCCCGATACCGCCACCGGCACCGCCAGGGAGAGCAATACGCCGCTGGTAAAGGAATAAATGGTAATGCGTTCATGCGTTGCCCCTACCACCACCGGAAGCACCGTATCCATCGCGGCGGCCCCCGGCAGGGCGACGCATTCCACATAACCGATGTACTTGGAGACCAGTGGAATTGCCAGAATCGCAAAGATCTCCCGCATCACGTTCGCCAGAAAACAGACGGCGGAAACCGGGAGCGAATAGGGGGCCAGCAGCGTCGGGGCCAGGGAGTACCACCCCAAGCCCGCCGAAACAGCCATAGAATCTTTTGGCCCGAGGCTGAGCGCGACCCCCACCAAGGCCGCCGCTGCCAAAGAGCCGATTCCCACAGCCAACGGCACAAGCAGAACCTTGAAACCCGCCGTTTTGATGTCGGAAACCATCGTCCCTTGCCGTCCCATGTCCGTACCGACGAGAAACAGGAGGAGATACAATCCAATATCAATCACCGTTCCGCAATATTGGACAATGGAGTCCGGCACAACAAAATATCCCGCCAGCATCCCCAGGGCTACTGCGGCGACAATCCATTTCGTCAGGGAGTTATCGGCCTTTTGGGTCTCGTCATGGGCGGTTTCCTCCGCATTGCCGCTGCCGCGGGGCAGGCCAAACCGGTCCAGCTTCAAAACGAAACGCCGCAGGAAAGTCACCGCCAGAACGGAACCGGCCATCGCTGCGACGGTGATCAAAAAGGCGGACAGGCCGATCTGGCCCAGGGAAGCTATCACTTCCTCATCCGCCCCGAGCTTCACCCCCAGGGACACAATTAAAATCATCAAAGCCGCCAGCTGAAGCCTCCCCAGCCAGGGAAGAGGGCGATCCCGCACAGCGGGCCGGGACCCCACAAACGCGCCCACCGCCACAGCGGCAGTATAACCAATCAAGCTCACAAGGGTGCCGAGAGCGGCCTGCATAATCATCCATCCATTCCATTTGTATTTTACCCAGTATACCATGCCGTCCCGGAAATTACAACCATGCGCGCACCTTTGGCGGTTATTTCACAGCCGCTTCTTTCGCTTCCTCTGTTTCTTTCGTATCAAACGACGCTTTCAGCTTGGAGTAGAGGATATCCTGGCTGGAATACAAGCTGCTGTAACCCGAGAGCATATAGCTCAAACCGCAGGCCAGGGCGAAGTAAAGCAGTCCGTCGCCGCCGAACAGCTCCACCGCCAGAAACACGGAAGCAAGGGGGCAGTTTGTCGCGCCGCAGAAAACGGAGATCAGCCCCACCGCCGCCGCAAAGCCCGACGGGATTCCCAGCAGCGGTCCGGCCACACAGCCAAAGGTCGCGCCGACGAAAAACGACGGCACAACTTCTCCCCCCTTGAAGCCCGCTCCCAGGGTGACGGCGGTGAACACCAGCTTCAGCAGAAACGCCGCGGGATGCGCGGTCCCCTGCTCCACAGCGGCGGCAATGACGTCCATTCCTGCGCCGTTATAATCCGTCGTGCCCAGGAGGGCCGTCAAAACGGCCACAACCGCGCCGCCCGCCAGGGCGCGAATCCAGGGATTGGAAATCCGTTTTGCAAACTGGCGTCCAGTAAAATGGATGGTCTCGCAGAATACCACCGACAAAAGCGCGCACATCGCCGCCAATACGGTCACATAAATCAGCATATGCGCGGAAAGCTCCGGGATCTGTACGGAAAAATGTACCGGCACAACGCCCATATGTTCCGCCACGCCCAGGGCGGTCAAGGAGGCGGCGAGGCAGGGAATCAGCGCGGCATGCTGGATGTTGCCGACGCTGATGACGCCGATGGAGAAAATCGCCGCAGCCACCGGCGTCCCAAACAGCGCGGTAAAAAACGCCGCCATGCCCGCCATGGTGGAGGTGCGAAGGTCCGCGTCGTCCAGGCGAATGAGTTTTCCGGCGTGAAAACCCAGCGTTCCGCCCATTTGCAGGGCGGCCCCCTCCCGTCCGGCGGAACCGCCGAACAGGTGGGTTAAAATCGTGCCGAAAAAGATCGAGGGCAGGAGCAGAAAGGCCACCGGCTTTCCCTGCCGGATGGAGTCGAAAATATTGTTGGTGCCCTGCCCCTCGGTATGGGCCAGCTTATAGAGCGCCACGATCAGCAGGCCCCCCAGGGGCAAAAGCCAGATCAGCCAAGGATGTTCGCCCCGCAGTTCGGTTGCGTAGTCTACGCCGTGATGGAACCAGGAGCCGAGCACGCCGCAGAGCAGTCCCACCACAATTGCCAGCAGCAGCCATTTTCCAAACGCCAGCACATAGGCGACGGCTTCTTTCAGCCGGGTCTGAAGCATGTCGGAAAACTTGTTTTCCATGGAAGCGGCCTCCCTTGGAAACCGGGATAGAGGTCCGGTTTCTTTGCGAAATCTTTACACACTTCAGTATAGAGGAATTCCCGCCAAATTACAATCGCTAAGAACTTGTTAAAATCTCAAAATTTTTGCGGTGATTTTTGACAGCGGAAACGACCGCTTTTGTACGCCGCCCCGTTTACGGCGTGTTCCGGACACCGTTCGGGTATAGCCCGGACATTTTGCAGGGGCAGGCCGCCGGACCTGCCCCTTGCGTGAAATTCTGCGGAAAACCGGACCAAATCACATCGACAGCGGGAACGTCACCACCGCGGTAAAGAGGTCTGCAACGGTCTCCACCCGGAAACAGCCTCCGCAGGCTTCCACAAAGCTCTTGACAATGCTCAGGCCCAAGCCGCTGCCGCCGTCGGTGCGGCTGGCGTCGCCCCGGACAAAACGGGCCGTGAAGTCCACGCCCTCCGGCAGTTCGGTCCGGGAGGTGTTGCGGACGCTCACATCCGCCTGTTCCTCCGATGTGTTCAGCGTCAAATAGACGCGGCTTCCTTCCAGCGCGTAGCGCAGGGCGTTGTCAATCAGATTCTGGAAAATCCGGTAAAGGCGTTTTCCATCGGCGGTAATCATGACCGGTTCTTCCGGCAGGTCGATCTTGAACGTCAGCGCGCTCCGCTGAATCGGGCCGTCCAGGTCGGCCAGGGTCTGTCGGAGGAGCTTGGCAAGGTCCAGGCGTTCCATCTGTACCGGGAGCTGGTCCGCCGCCGCCTTGCTGACCTCAAACACATCCTGCACCATGCCTTTCAGCCGCTGGGCCTTTTCATCGATAATCCTCGCATAATCCGCCGCCGCGGGTGGTAAATCCTCCTGGCGCAGAAGCTCGGCATAGGAGAGAATGGAGGTCAGGGGCGTTTTCAGGTCGTGGGAGACGTTGCTCACCAGTTCCACTTTCATCCGCTCGCTGCGGGTCTGTTCTTCCAGAGCGGCCTTCATACCCGCTTGGATGTCGTTCAGGGACTCCGCCGTTTTTTGCAGGTCGGCGTCCTCGGGCAGCTTCAGCGGAGTGGACAGGTTTCCGGCCCGGACGGTCTCCACCTGGTCCGCCAGAAGGCCCAGGTCCCGGGCCAAGCCCAGCTCCCGTCGGGCCAGGGCCGCCGCAGCCCCCGCCATCAACAGAACCGGAAGCAGGTACACTGTCCAGAGCAGCCAGGAGGGATAGCCGGTCAGGGTCATATTGATCAGGATGGACAACATCTCCACGGCCAGCAGGACCGCCATCAGAACGAACAGGGCCGCCCGGCGGCTGATCCGCTTTTCCACGGGCCGTTTCAGGTCTTTTGCCCGTAAAGCGCGCAGAAAGGGACGCAGCAAGGACCTCCGGGCCTCCTTGGGGTTGTGGCGGTGATCGTTGTGAATCAGCCAGAAGAACCACACCAGCATCAGCAATACCGGGATATTCCCCAGCAGCAGGCGCAGGAAAGACATCCCCAGCCCGATAACGCTGAAATAGTAACCGTCGTCCATGGCCCAGCAGAGTTCGCGCATCCCGTAGTAGAATTCCGGCAAACCCCTTCCGCAAATCAGGCATACCACCAGGAGAAGGCCGAGAACAAAGCGGGCCTCCGTCCAGACATGGACGGTCCAGGAGGCTATTTTGGCGTCGGCAAACCGCTTGTGCCGCCGCAGAAGGAACCACACGCACAGCAGCAAGACGCCCGAACCGCACAACGCCGCCTGGGTGCGGTAAAACTGATTGGCCTGCTCGACTTTCTGGGCAATCCAGTACATTCTGTTGTTCGAGTATTGGCTGCCGGTCTCATAGTCCACGCTGTAATAACGCACAGGGTTTGCGCGGACGGCCATATAAACGGTCACGCCGTCCAGCTGTTCGTTAGCGGGGAAGTTCTCGTAGCCTGGGACAAACCACTGGGATTCCTCATTGTAAAAGCCGCCGCCGTATACGTCCAGCTCCACGCCGTCCTTGTAAATGCGGGCCTCGCCGTTTTCAAAAATCAGATAGAAATTGTACTCCGAATTGGTCCGCAGCTTGAACAGGGACTTATCCCCGTTGGGGGCGTTGGTGTACTCCCGCTGGTCCTCCCCCGTACCGCCCTTGATATAGTAGATCACGTTTTTGTCATACTGGTAATTGGCATCTTTGGGAATTTCCCGCTCCGATTCCGGCTGGACCGTCTGCCAGCCGCCCGGCTCGAGTTCCACAAGATACGCGCCGCCGCTCTCGCTGACCGCGCTTCCGGTGTCAAAGTTTTTCCACAGGAAATACGGACTCCGCTGCACTTCCGCCACACCTGCTCTGGTTTGCTCCTGAGCAAGACAGGTGTCTTCCAGCTCGCGCATGATCACACTGTCATATGCCAGGCCGTCGTAAAACTCCCAGTATTCCCGGTCGTAAATGTCCAGCTTCCCTCCGGCCCCCAGGGTCAGAAAGTCCCGCAGGCTGCCGGCAACCTCTGCGCGAAAGGATTCGGTCTCCTGCCAGCCGCCGGTAAAAAAGGACGGCGTCAGATCCCGTTCCCAGGCAATCTGCGCACCAACGGCCATCAGGCTTTGCAGTACCAGCGTCACCCCCAGGAAGAACGCCAGAAAGCCGATGCCAGCCTTGACTCCGCCGGGACGTTTTTCCTTTGCCTCTCCCAGCGCCGCTTTCACTCGGTCCGCCACAAAATACTCCAGTTCCTCGCCGGGGTTGTTATCCATGCCGTTCCATTTTGTATCCAATGCCCCACACCACCTTAATATAATCTGGCTCTTTGGGATTCAGCTCAATTTTTTCACGAATGCGCCGGATGTGAACCATGACGGTGTTTTCACAGGAGAACGCGTCCTCGTTCCAGACCCGCCGGTAAATTTCTTCGGCGGGAAAAATCTGTCCCAGGTTCTTCATAAACAGATCGACGATTTTCCGTTCCGTCGCGGTGAGCTTCACCTCGTCTCCATCGGCCCGGAGGACGCGCCCGGCGGGGTCGTAGGAAAGACGGCCGTTGACAATCTGCCCGGAGCGTTCCTCGGCGTGTACGTCCCCCAGGGACGTGTAACGCCGGAGCTGGCTGCGGACGCGGGCAACCAATTCCTGGGGGTTGTAGGGCTTGGTCACGTAGTCGTCGGCTCCCATGGACAGGCCAAGGATTTTGTCGGTGTCCTCGCTTTTGGCGGAGAGGACGATAACGGGCAAATTCCGCCGTTCGCGGATGCGGAGCAGGGCCGACAAACCGTCCAGCTTCGGCATCATGACATCAATCAAAATGAGCTTGACCGCCGGGTCCAGGCACTGGTCCACCGCCTCCAGGCCGTTGTAGGCCCGCCGGACGGAATAGCCCTCCTTTTCCAGCACAATGGCAATTGCCCCCACGATCTCGGGGTCGTCGTCCACAACCAAAATACATTCGTTCATCACAATGAGCCTCCCTTTGAGCTGTAACCAGCTTAACATAGAATTCTTACAAACAACTCGACAAAATTCTTACAGATTTCTTACAATTATACAGACCTGCCCTCCGCCGCTTCCACCGCCGCCGGGAACGGTTGACAAATATCCGCCGCTATGGTATAAGTTTGGTGGCAAACGCCGGACAAGAATATGCAGAGAATTGGTGAAACCATGAAGAATATTATATTGATTGGTATGCCCGGAACGGGCAAGAGCGTCGTAGGCCGCGCCCTGGCGGAACGCCTGCGCTATGAATTTGTGGATGTCGACGACCTGATTATAGAAGCCGCCGGAGAGGAAACCCTGGCCGACGTTCTCCGCAAGCGGGGCGTAAACGACTTTCTCTCCCTGGAAAGCAAGGTCGCGGAGACGCTGAACATCGAAAATACCGTCATCGCCACTGGCGGGAGCATGGTGCTCTCAGACAGAGCCATGTCCCATCTGAAGGAAAACGGCATTGCCGTTTGGCTGGAAACGCCCCTCTCCCAGATTTCCCAGCGGATGCCGGACGACCTGTCCGACCGCGCCATAGCGGCCCCCGCCAACATGACCCTGCGGGACATCTACGAGGAACGGGAAGGGCTGTACGCCCAATATGCCGACCTGATTGTGGCCAGCCGCGACGGCGAGCACGCAACCGCCCAGCAGGTGGAAGAAGTGATGCGAACCGTGGGTATGCGCCTGTAAGCTGCCGAAAAATCCTCCGGAAAACCGGAGGATTTTTTCTCTGCTATCCGCCAAATGCCGCCTTCAGCGTCTGAAGATTTCCCTCCATCAGCGAGACATAGGTTGCCCCCGCCTCCAGCTCCGCTTTGCTGACGTTGTGACAGGTGTGAAACATCGCCGTCCCAGCCCCTGCGGCCTCCGCGATGCTGTCGGCAACCAGGTGATTGGAAAACTCCAGATACCAGACGGTGGACAGACCCTTTTCCCGCACTTTTTCCGTCAGAAAGGCCACCGTTGCCGCGGACGGTTCCGTCTGCGCCCCGCAGCCGGGGAAGGCCGCATAATAATCCAGGTCATAGGCTTCCGCGAAATACAGCAGCGGGAAACGGTCGCCAAAGATAATCGTCCGGTCCTCCAGACCGTCGAAAAACGCGGAAAACTTAGCATCCAGACGGTCGATTTCAGCGGCGTAGGCTTCCGCCGCCGTTTGGTACGCCTCGCTGTGTTCCGGGTCCAGCCCGGCCAGTGTGCCGCCGATGATGCGGGTAATCGTAGCGGCGTTTTCCGGCGCGGTCCAGACGTGTTCGTCCATGCCCGTCACTACCCCCAGCCCCTGGTCCTCCCGGCCGTGGTCATGGTCCTCGTGTTCGTGATCGTGCGAATGCCCTGGAAGGCTCTGCATCCCTTCCCGTTCCTGTTCTTCCAGCAGGTCCACGCAGTCCACCATCCGCAGGGCGGTTCCCTCCATGTCAATGGCGGACAAAATCGTCTCAACCCAGGCGTCGGACTCGCCGCCCAGGTAAATGAACAAATCACACTGCTGCACCCGCAGAATGTCCGCGGGCGTCGGCTCATAGGAATGACTCTCCGCTCCCGGCGGGAGCAGAAGGGATACATTGGCAAATTCGCCGCCAGCCTTTCGGGCAAAGTCGTAGGCCGGAAATACCGAAGCCACCACTTGCAACCGTCCGTCCGACTTCTCCGGTATGGCCGGACCGCAGCCGCACAGCAAAACCAGGCACACCAGCGCCGCTAAAATTCGTTTCATATTGCATACCGAATCCTTTCCGCCAAAGATCATACTACGGCGGAAAAAAATTTGCAAGCCCACGTAAAAGAAACTTGACAAATTGTGCAAGGTGTGATACCTTATTCGTAAAGGAACCTTTACATTTAGATCGCGGCCGTTTATTTTTGTAAAGTTTCCTTTCCAGAAAGGAGGAATTTATGAAAAACCGCGTCGAACAGCTGCGGAAGGAACGCGGTCTCCGGCAGGAGGAATTCGCCCGGCTCATCCGGGTCTCCCGCCAGACCGTCAGTTCCATCGAAACCGGACGGTACAGCCCGTCCCTGGAATTGGCTTTCACTATTTCCGATTTCTTCGGCCTCCCCATCGAGGACATTTTCATCCATGAAAGGAGCGGTTCCCATGAAAAAACGTGACCTGTGGACCGGCGTTGTTATGGTCCTGTTCGCGGCCCTCTGCCTGTTGGTCGCTCTGGTCTATGAAACGCCCATGAGCAGTGTGCTTTGCGGCTTTACCGGCGGCGTCGGCGTACCCGGTGCGATACAGATTGGCCGATACATCAAATGGAGCAAACCGGAGAACGCTGTGGAATACCAGGAGCGTCTGGAGCAACAGCGGATTGACCTTCGGGACGAACGGAAGGAAATGCTCCGCAACAAAGCGGGCCGCTATGCGTACCTTTTCAGCCTGCTTGCGAACGCGGTAATTTTGTTTATTCTGGCTTTGCTGGACACCCTGGGCGTAATTCCGGAAAGCCGCTGGCTGATTCTCTCTCTGGCGGTCTGGCTGTTGGCGCAGTATTTCGCGGGTATTCTGATCTACCGGCTGCTGTGCCGCAAATACTGAACCAAAACGCAAAAAAAGAGCGGCTATGCCGCTCTTTTCCGCTTATTCCATAATGATCAACGCCACCATCTGCAAAAGCTCCGTGCCTTTGTTTTCGACGCAGTGGGTTTCGCCGTCGCCGCAGATGCAGACGTCTCCAACACCGACGGTCACTTCCGTGCCGTTGTCGTTATACACGCCTTCGCCTTTGATGATGTAGAACAATTCCCGCTCATGCTCATGGGCGTGGAGGCCGATGGAATGGCCCGGTTCCACGCTGATCTGAGCAAACAAACGGCCATGGTTATACAGATCTTCCGCACTGGCCAGGTCCTTGATGTTGACCGTCCCCTTGCCTTCCCGCAGGCAAACGTCTTTCACCGGGCACTTATCGGAACGAATTACCATAATCGAATCTCCTCCGTAATCAAATTTTCAGAATGGACAGCGCGCTTAGAAAGCAATCGTGATGCCGCCGTCCACGGGAATGGTCTGCCCCGTGACGAACGACGAGGCGTCCGACGCCAGAAACACCGCGGCAGCGGCGGTTTCCCGCGGCTTTCCCAAGCGTCCCATCGGAATGTGTGCTTCAAAATACTTCCGGGTTTCAGGACTTTCCTCCATCAAGCCCTCAATGAGCTTGGTGGCCGTCTGGCCGGGAGCAATGGCATTCACGCGGACGCCCTTCTTGGCCCACTCCACGGCCATAACCTTCGTCATGGACGATACGCCGCCCTTTGCCGCGGCATAGTTGGCGTTGCCGGTGGTGTTGCCGACCATGCCGATAATCGACGACATATTCACAATCGAACCGCCGCCGTGGGCCAGCATATACCGCCCAGCTTCGCGGTCGCAGAGAAACACGCCTTTCAGGTCGATATCAATTACCTTATTCCACTGGTCCAGCGTCATTTCCTCGGTGGGAGCCCGCTCGCTGACGCCTGCGTTGGCAACTACGATCTCCAAACCGCCCATTGCGTTCGCGGCGTCCTGAATCATACGGGCCACCTGCTTTTCCCGCGACACGTCGCAGGCCAGGGCATAGGCTTCCGCCCCCTCGGCCCGGAGGGCCTTTGCAGCTTCCGCGGCGGCCCCGGCGTTGATATCCGCAACCGTCACCACCGCCCCAGCGGCGCAGAACGCCTCCGCAATGGCAAGCCCCAGGCCCTGCGCGCCGCCTGTCACCAAAGCCCGCTTGCCCTTGAGGGAAAACAAATCCTTGTAATCCTGAATCATATCTGCTTAAATCCAGCGGCCTGTGGTTTTATTGGACAGATAGGTTTCCAGCGGCGCCCAGCCGGTTTCCATAAACTGGCTCAGCAGCTTCTGGGTAACGCCGAAGGTAATGAACTCCCAAGGCTTCATGCCGTCCGGCTCGTAGGCGCGGACAAACTCGGGAATCTTTCGGAGCTGCTCCAGAATCTTCGGGTCCATAGGCTCGTTGATCTTCTCCACCTGCTCCGGGTCCTCCGCAAGAATCATATCCTGCACGCGGGTATTGATGGTATACAGCAGCCGGCCGCCTGCCATCTCGGTCATGTGATACGCGCCGCGGAGTCCGGCGGGCATAATCACGCAGTCCGACTTCATCTCCTCCAGAATCCCGTAGGTCCGTTTCGCAACGGCCAGACCCGCGCGGGTGATCACGGATTCCGGCAAACCCAGTTTCATATCCTGTGCAACGTCGCGCAGGTAGTCGTCCAAACGTCCAACCTGCTGCACCACAATGCACAGCGGGGGCTTGACGCCATTTGCCAGAGCCTTTTTCTTACCGCGCTCATAGGCTTCGGCAACCGCAATGCCCTGGGCTACGGAAACGTTAATCGTCGCACAAATGGGGATGCCTTCTTCCGCGAGATGCTCAATCACCTCCACGCCCGCCGCGGTGGCGGGGAGCTTCACCGCAATGTTGGGAGCCCAGGAGTGAACGCGGCGGGCCTGAGCAAGCATTCCCTCCGCGTCGCCGGCGCGGCCAGGATTCAGCTGACCCAAAGCATAACCGTCCGCGCCGTCCGTCTCGTCGTAAATATGACGCACCTTGTCCGCGGCAAACGTGGCAACCAGCTTCAGCAACGCCTCGGCGTGGGCCTCGGTGGTGGGGAAATCGTCGCCCAGGGCCAGTACCTTCGGCGTCCAATACTCCGGCTCGGAGGTAAACGACCGGAAGGTGAGAACGGGATTCGTCGTGACGCCGGTTGCGCCGCGATCCAGCGCGAGCTGAATTTCAGCGGGGTTGCCGGAGTCGTGCCACCAGCGGGTAGCGGTGCAGTTGTTAATCCATTCCAAATAATTCATAACCATAACCTGCCAATCTAAAGTAGTCGCCCTGTTGAGGGGGTGCAGGGGGCGTCGCGCCCCCTGCCGGGGTCCAGGGGCAGAGCTCCTGGTTAACCCATGTACATACCGCCGTTTACGTCCATCAGGAGGCCCGTAATAAACGCGGCGTCGTCGCTGGCGAGAAACGCCACGGCGGCGGCCATATCCGCCGGCTGGCCCAGACGCCCCAGCGGAATCCGCGTCAAAAGACGTTCCATCGCCTCGGGCGTAAACGCCTGGGTAATCGGCGTTTCCGTCGTGCCGGGGCAAACCGCATTCACGTTAATCTTAAACGGACTCAGCTGACGGGCCAGACCCATCGTGAGCGCATTGATGCCGCCCTTGGAGGCCGAGTAAGCAAGTCCCGTCTCAAAGCCGCCCATGCGGCCCGCAAGCGATCCAATATTTATCACACGGGCACAGGACGACTCCTTCAAATACGGCAACGCCTGCTGGACCACAAAAAAAGGTCCCTTCAAATTGATCGCCAGCACCATGTCCCACTCTTTTTCTGTTGCCTCGGGAATGGAAGAATTGTGTAAAATTCCAGCGTTATTCACCACAATATCAATCCCGCCCAGCTTCTCGGCGCAGGTTTTCACGGCGGCGGCAATGTCGTCCGCACTGGAAACGTTACACTTTACGCCAAAGCAGTCCTTCAGCTCCGCGGCGGCGGCACAGACTTTCTCCTCATTGATGTCCAGCATGGCGACCTTGCAGCCTTCCGCATTCAAACGGCTGGCAATGGCAAAGCCCAGGCCCTGAGCCGCGCCGGTCACAATGGCGCGGCGGTTTTCCAACTTCATAGTTACCTGATCTCCTTTTCCTGTTATTTCAGAGATTTTCCCGGTTTCCGACGGCAGGGAAACCATTCCCAAATACCTCTCTTGAGGATACGGCAGAAACGGAGGAATGTCAAGAAAAGCTCTGGATTTCTGCTATATAGCCAAAATTGCCGGAAGCGTTTTGGTCAGAATTCCGCCGGTGGTTTACGAAAAATGACTTGCTGGATTTCAAATCGTGAGATGTTGGTTGAATTGGGTGAAAATCGCTTGCGCTTTCCGGCGCAAGCTGTTAAAATGAACCAAACCAAGGAATAAATATTCAAGTTCCGTCCACTTTATACAGAAAGGATCTGATCGCAATGTTCAAATACGGCGTGGCCTGTTCCCTGAACGATGTGTCCACCACTGCGCCCATCGTCCTGCGGGGGCCGATTGAGCAGCTGTGCCGGGAGGCGCACGAAATCGGCTACGACGGCCTGGAAATCCAGCTGTCCAACCCGCGGCAGTACGACTGGGGCAAAATCCGGCAGGTCTGCAAGGACTACCATCTGGAAATTGCGGCTCTTGCAACGGGCCGGGAGCTGAGTGAAAACGGCCTGTGCCTGCTGTCGGACGACGAGAGCATTCGCCGGGCAGCCGTCGCCCGCATCAAGGAGCACATCGACTGCGCGCAGGAAGCGGGCTGTCAGGTAATCGTGGGGTCCATGCGCAAAAACATCCCGGACCAGAGCCAGCGGGAAAAATACCTGGGTTATCACCGGGACGCTATTCTGGAAGTGGCCGGTTACGCGAAGGACAAAGGCGTCCGGATCTGGGTGGAAAACATTCTGACCCACATCAGCAATTTCCTGAACACCATGCGGGAGGTTCAGGATTTCGTTGTAAGCCTGAATCAGGAAAACGTGGGCGTTCACCTGGATACATACAGCATGAACATGGAGGACAACGACATCCCCGGTTCCTACCGCTACTGCGGCCCGAATCTGGAATACGTCCACTTCTCCGACACGGCGCGGCTGTACCCCGGCGGCGGAAACGTGGATTTTCACGCGCATATGCACAGTCTGAAAGAATTGGACTACAAGGGATTTATTACCATTGAATGCGTACCGCTGCCCACGGCCTACGACTGCGCGAAAAAAGGGCTTGCCTACATGAAGGCGATGGAGACCATCGTGGACATCGAGCGGGACGCCAGCCGGTTCCGCTGAGCAAATTCCGCCTGGCGGATTCCACCTGCCGGAAGAAGTTGGATTCTTCTCGCTGATTTTGTGAATTTTGCCGCTTTTCGTGGTAAGATTGTACAAAATTAAACTTTTCAGCCTGTGAGAACCGCCGAAGTTTCGGCAGGGCTTCGGGTATGCCTTGAAAGAAACGTCCAGGTATGTTATGTTAAGTGTTGGTCTGAACCGTAAGCGCCGGTTTTCCCGCAGCCAGCGGGGCAAGCCGTCTTTCCCTCCGGCCCGCGCCGGAAACGCCTTTGGGACGGACCAATCTTTATTTTGCCATGCCCGCATGGCAAAGCCCGCTGTGGAAACACAGCGGGGAACCTCATCCACAAACCGACAGAAGGAGTAAAGCACAATGAAGAAGAAGTTTTTGTCCCTATTCCTTGTCCTGGCCATGGCTCTGGCCCTGACCGCCTGCGGCAGCAACGGCGGTTCCAATTCCGGCAGCGGTTCCGGCGGCGACAGTTCCGGCGACGGCTCGTCCTCCGGCGCCCCCGCGGCGGACGGCAGCGAATTCAACCAGCTGAACATCATCGCCGCCCACGGCGCGGCGGAAACCACCTCCGAAAACGCCAGCTTCCTGAAGTTCAAGGAGCTGGTGGAAGAAAAGTCCGGCGGCGTTGTGACCGTGGACCTGTACCCCAACCAGCAGCTGGGCGGCGACCGTGAGTATACGGAAGCCTGCGTCCAGGGCAACGTGACCATGGGCGGCCCCTCCACCGCGAACATCGCGCCCTTTGTGCCCGCGCTGAACGCGTTCGAGACCCCGTTCCTGTTCTCCGACCGTGAAACCGT
The DNA here is from genome assembly GCA_910589315.1 of uncultured Oscillibacter sp. Lineage (GTDB taxonomy): Bacteria > Bacillota > Clostridia > Oscillospirales > Oscillospiraceae > Oscillibacter. Next base: position 31,181 of record CAJUTB010000022.1, read on the forward strand.
GTACAAGGCTCTGGACAGCGCGGCCGGCCAGGCCCTGCTGGACTCCCTGGAAACCGCCGGTCTGAAGGGCCTGGGCTACTTCGAGAACGGCTTCCGCCAGCTGACCTGCAACAAGGACATTAACGCCCTGTCCGACCTCAACGGCCTGAAGATCCGCGTCATGGAGAACGAAGTTCACCTCGCCATCTGGACCGCTCTGGGCGCAAACCCCGGCCCCTTGGCTTTCGGCGAGCTGTACACCGCCCTCCAGCAGAAATCCTTCGACGCTCAGGAGAACCCCGCCGAGCTGATCTATAACACCAAGTTCTTTGAGGTGCAGGATCACGTCTATCTGACGAACCACATCTACACCCCGTACATCATCTACATCAACCTGGACGTGTGGAACGGCCTGAACGAAGCCACCCAGAACCTGATCCAGGAATGCATGGACGAAGCCGTGGCGTACTGCCGCGAGATCTGCGCCGAGAACGAGCAGAACTGCTTCGACGCCATCAACGAGTCCGGCAAGAGCAAGACCTATGAGATCAGCGACGACCTGCGTGCCGAGATGGTCGCGGCCTGCTCCAGCGTGTATGATCTGGTTATTGAAAAGGCCGGCGGCACCTATGCTCAGGACCTGTGGGCCGAGGCTGGCTTCTCCCCCAACTGACCGGCGGCTTCTCCGTCCCTTCCACAGCTAATTGTATTACAGCATTTTCCGGGCATCGCCAAGAGATAATGCTTCCAAAAAAAAACATTATTTTAAGGAGATTTGATTCATGTCTATGAAAAAAGTAACGGCTCTGTTTTGTGCACTCTGCCTGATTCTGGCTCTGGCCGCCTGCGGCAACAGCGGCGGCGGCGATTCCACTGGCGGCACGACCGGCGGGGACAACGTTTCCACTGGCGGCGATACCTCCGGCGGCGACTCCTCCGGCGGCAACGCGGCGGACTATACGTCCATTGACATCATTCTGGCCCATGGATGCACCGAGACCACCGCAGAACACGCCAGCTTCCAGCTTTTTGAACAGCTGGTGGAGGAGCGTTCCGGCGGCGCGGTGAATGTGGACATCTATCCCAACCAGCAGCTGGGCGGCGACCGGGAATACACCGAAGCTGCCGTGCAGGGCAATGTTACCATGGGCGGTCCCTCTACGTCGAACATGGCGTCCTTTGTCCCCGCGCTGAACGCGTTCGACGCGCCGTTTGTGTTCTCGGATTATGAAACGGTGTACAAGGCTCTGGACAGCGACGCGGGTCAGGCTCTGCTGGACTCCCTGGAAGTGGCTGGCCTGAAGGGTCTGGGCTACTTTGAAAACGGCTTCCGCAATCTCACCATTAACGGCGAGGTCAACCACCTGTCCGACCTGAAGGGCCTGAAGATCCGCACGATGGAAAACGAAGTCCATCTGGCGATCTGGCAGGCGTTGGGCGCGAACCCCGGCCCCTTGGCCTTCGGTGAGCTGTACACCGCCCTCCAGCAGAAGTCTTTCGACGCCCAGGAGAACCCCCTGGAACAGATTTACAACAACAAATTCTGGGAAGTGCAGGATCATGTCTATCTGACCCAGCACGTCTACACGCCGTACATCATTTATATGAATCTGGATGCGTGGAACGGCCTGAACGAAGCCACTCAGGAGCTCATTCAGCAGTGCATTGACGAGGCCGTTGAGCATAACCGCGCTCTCTGCGCTGAGAACAACCTCAAATGCACAGACGGAATCAACAATTCCGGCAAGAGCCAGGTGTATCCCGTTTCGGAAGAACTGCTTCAGGAAATGATCGACGCCTGCAACCAGGCCGGCATTTACGACACGGTCATTGAGAAGACTGGCGGCACCTATGCCCAGGACTTCTTCGCCGCGGCCGGCTTCAGCTACTAATTGCTCAACAGGAGCGGGAGAAACTGCCTATCCGGCAGTTTCTCCCATCCTGGGACCTGTCAAGAAACTGTTAAGAACGTGATATAAAGAAAGGTGGTCAGTCGGGGAATGAAGGTACTTCGCTTTCTGGACGACAATTTGGAAAAAATGATCTGCACCGTCACCCTCGCGCTGATGAGCGCGATTATCGTGGCCCAGGTATTTTTCCGTTATGTGTTGAATAACTCCCTCTCCTGGTCGGAGGAATTAGCCCGCTACCTGTTTATTTGGACGATCTATATTGGCATCAGCTACGGCGTGAAAATGGACAAACACGTGGCGGTTGACGCCGTTTACAGCTATATGCCCAAGGGTGTGAAAAAGTATTACGCCATGATTGCCTACGCGCTGTTCCTGCTGTTTGCGGTCGCAATTGTTTACTACGGCGTCACCGTCGTCGGAATGCAGATCAGCAGCGGCCAGGTCTCTCCGGCAATGGGCCTTCCGATGCAGTATGTGTATGTGGCCCCTGTGGTCGGCATGGTGCTGACGGTGATCCGCCTGGTGCAGAAGATCATCGAAGCGGCCAAGGCCGAGGAATGGGAATGAAAGGAGCGTGCAGGTAAATGGCAGTTGCAATTCTGTTTGGTAGTTTTATTCTGTTGCTGATTCTCCGGGTGCCCATCGGCATTTCGCTGGGTATGTCCAGCCTGCTGGCGATTTTCACCAGCGGCGTCGTACAGCCCACATATCTGGCCCAGGGCCTTGTGACCGGTACGGACTCCTTCCCGCTGATGGCGGTGCCCTTCTTCATGCTGGCGGGCGAGCTGATGGCCACGGGCGGCATTTCCCGCCGTCTTCTGAACATCGCGGACGCTTTCCTTGGCCGGAAATACGGCGGCCTGGCGTTGGTGACGATTGTGGCCTGTATGTTCTTTGCGGCGATCTCCGGTTCCGGCCCGGCCACGGTGGCGGCCATCGGCGGCCTTACCATTCCCAGTATGCTCAAGCAGGGCTATGACCGCCCCTATTGCAGCGCGATCACCGCCGCCGCCGGTTCCATTGGCGTCATCATCCCGCCCTCCATCCCTATGGTCATGTATTCCGTGGCTACGGGCGCGTCTGTCGGCGCGATGTTCCTGGGCGGCATGATTCCCGGTATCCTGATCGGCGTTTCTCTGTGCATCTACACGACCTTCTACTGCAAGAAGCGCAATTACATCAACAAGGAAGCGAAGCCCTTCTCCTGGGGCAACGTATTCCATGCCCTGAAAGACGGCATCTGGGCTTTGCTTGTGCCGGTCATCATTCTGGGCGGCATTTACGGCGGTATTTTCACCCCGACGGAAGCCGCCGCCGTGGCGGTTGCCTACGGTCTGATTGTGGGTCTGTTTGTGTACCGTGACCTGAAATTCAAGGACCTGTATAACATCTTCAGCAACGCTGCGCTGACCACCGCGACGGTCCTGATCATCCTGGGCACAGCGACCACTTTCGGCCGCATCCTGACCCTCCAGCGCATCCCCACCATGATCGCCGACGCGTTCACCTCCATTTCCGACAGCAAGTATGTCCTTCTGGTTCTGATTAACCTGCTGCTGCTGGTGGTCGGCTGCTTCATGGAGACCAACGCAGCCATCATCATTCTAGCTCCGATCTTCCTGCCCATCGTGGAAGCGGCGGGCGTGGACCCGGTTCACTTCGGCATCATCATGGTCGTCAACCTGGCCATTGGCTTCGTGACGCCGCCGCTGGGTGTGAATCTGTTCGTTGCCTGCAACACTGCCGGCGCAAAATTGGAGGAAATTGTGAAAGGCATTATGCCGATTCTGGGCGTTATGATCATCGACCTACTCTTGATCACCTATATTCCCCAGATCACGATGCTCCTGCCCAACCTCCTGTACTAATTCATACGAATAGGCGCGCAAAAATCCCCGGAACGCAGCTGCGTTCCGGGGATTTTTCATGGTCCATTATTCGCTGTCAATCTGCCGGACGCGGACTTCCAGCCGCTGGTCCACGAGGCGGAAGTGTTCGTCAATCGCGCCGGCTCCAAGGGGAACATCCTTCGTGAGAATGGATTCCACCATGGCGCGGTGCGCGTTGTTAAGGGCGTGCCGCCGGGACTCGTCAGACATGATGTCCATGCGGAGATCCGCTATAAAACGGTCCATCACGTCGGAGAGAGCGTTCAGGACCTCGACGAACAAGACGTTTCCGGAGGCACGAGCGATGGTATAGTGAAGCTGTTTGTCCAGGGCAACGTTCTGCGCTTCCGTTCCGCCCTGGTCCAGGAGGGAGATAATGCTTTGCAGGTTCTCCAGATCCTGTTCCGACGCGTTGTCCACCGCCAGGGCCAGGGCGTGTCGTTCAATGGCGTAGCGCAGCTGGCTCACCTGCTGAAAGCTCAGTTCTTTCAGGAGGAACATGATGGACATGGTTTCCACCAGGGTGCTCTCAAAGTTCGCGGCGATGAAGTGCCCGGCTCCCTGAGTGCTGGTGGTGGTGCCCATGATTTCCAGGATTCGCAACGCCTCTCTCACGGAATTCCGGCTGACGTTGAGCCGTTCCGCCAGGGTGCGTTCCGGCGGAAGCCGCGCACCAATACGCAGGTTTCCCACACGGATCTCCTGTTTGATGTAGTCGATGACCTTGACATAAGCCCGCTTTTCTGGTTCCATGCTTCTCCCCCCGAGTTTGTCCTCCGGCCTTTCTGCCGGTTACGCCTTGCGGGCTTTGATCTCGTCGATCATCAGCGGAAGAATGTCGTTGACGTTCCCCACTATGCCCACGTCGGCCACCTCGAAAATCGGTGCGTCCTCGTCTTTATTGATGGCCACGATATAACCGGAACCGGTCATGCCGGACACGTGCTGCATGGCCCCGGAGATGCCGCAGGCGATATAGAGCTTCGGCGCAACGATCTTGCCGGACTGCCCCACCTGATGATTCCGGGGAATCCAGCCGTCCTCAATCGCCGGACGGCTGGCCCCAACCACGCCGCCCAGAAGCTCTGCCAGCTCATGCACCAGCTTGAAGTTTTCCGCGCTGCCCATGCCGCGGCCTCCGGCGACGATCACTTCCGCATCTTCCAGGTTCACGCTCTCCGCCAGCTCCTTGACGGCCTCTTTGATAACGGCCCGCAGCGCGCCGGTTTCCACGTCCGCCGCCGTCACGGGAACGGTACGCCCGGCGGTCTCCTCCGGCTTGCCGAAGGTCCCGGACCGGACGGTCACAACGCCCCGGCCCTCGATGGAAACGGTCTCCTGCAAGGAGCCGCCGTAAACCGAGCGCACCCAGCCGCCTTCGGCGGTCAAATCCATTGCGTCGGTGACGCAGCCCACCCCCGCACGGGCAGAAACCCGCGCCGCAAGTTCCTTGCCGTCCCGGCTGGAACCCAGCAGCAGACAGGGCGTTTCATAACGCGCAAACAACTCTGTCAGAATGGCCGTATAGGTCTCGGCCTGATAGCCGTCCGCCGCAGCGGTCAAGACTTCATCCGCGCCGTAAACCCCGGCGGAAGCCGCGGCAGAGGCGTCCCCGATCAAAACGGCGGCAACACCCTTACCGGTCTGTACGGCCAGCTTTTTCGCGGCGTTGAGAGCTTCCAGGGAAACCTTGAGGATCTGACCGTCCGCGGTTTCCAGGTATACCAAAATCATAGCCTGTTTTTCCATCGTCCATTCCCCCTCAAACGAGTTTTTGTCCGGCCAGCATTTTGATGGCCCGGCTCACCGCCACAGCGGCTTCTTTCTCCTGAATCTTCACGCCGCTCTGACGCTTCGGCGGAGCCGAAAGGGCTGTCTGGCGAACCTTGGCCGCGTCCGGGCCGTAAGCGGAAGCCTCCGCGCCAACGTCCGCCGCCGTGAGACCGGCAATGGGCATTTTCCGCGCAGCCATTTTGCTCTTGATGGAGGGATACCGGGGCTCATAGCCCGGCTTCACGGTCGTGACAACGCAGGGGCAGGGCGTCTCGACGATTCGATAGCCTTCTTCGGTCTCCTGCTTGACGGACACGCCGCCCTCGACCGGCTCCAGCCCCAGGACGTTCGTGACCAGGGGCAGTCCCAGCGTCTCCGCCAGCTGCGCGCCTACGATCCCGTACGCGCCGTCGGTAGACTCCACGCCGCAGAAGATCACGTCGAACTTACCGGCTTTCCCGGCAGCCTTCGCCAGAAGGTGCGCCATGCCGAGGGAATCGCACGCCGCAGTTTCGTCCAGACGGGCGGCATGATTCGCGCCCACGGCCAGGCAGCTCCGCAGGGAGGGAACGGTTTCTTCGCCGCCCACGGTGAGGACGGTGACTTCGCCGCCATGTTCTTCCTTGAAGCGGGCGGCCATTTCCAGCGCGTAGGTGTCGAAGGCGTTGACAACCGGCGTAATGCCGTCCAGCTTCGGCGCGTTATTTTCCAGGACAACGGTGACGGAATCATCCGGCACCTGTTTCACACAAACCAAAAGTTCCATATAAAACCACCTTTCTCCGGGGGAATCGGCCCCCGGCCTTCGTCATGGGCACGCCAGGACGGGTTCCGGTTTCCCGGCCCCCGTCCAGCGGCTTTTCCCAAACGATGTATCAGAATTTTCCAATCACATTCTTTGCAATGACCATGCGCTGAATTTCATTGGTGCCCTCATAAATCTGGAAGATTTTCGCATCCCGCAGCAGCTTTTCCACGGGATATTCCCGGCTGTATCCGTAACCGCCCAGAATCTGAATGGCCTCCAGGGCGTTCTGGACCGCCACATCACCCGCGTAGCACTTAGCGATAGCGGATTCCTTGCTGTAAGGCTTTCCCTCGTCCATGAGCTTCAGGGCGTGGGCCACCATCTGACGCGCCGTCTCGGTCCGAATCTCCATATCTGCAATCTTGAACTGAAGGGCCTGATTCTTCAGGATGGGTTTTCCGAAGGTAATCCGCTGCTTGCCGTAGGAAACGGCCTCGTCAATGCACCGCTGGGCGATGCCCACTGCGCCGCAGCCCACCCAGGTCCGGGACATATCCAGGGTCTGCATGGCAATTTTGTAGCCCTCGCCCTCTGCGCCCATCCGCGCGGAAGCGGGAATCCGGCAGTCCTCAAACACCACGTCGCAGGTATTGGAGGTACGGATACCCATTTTATTCTCGTGGTTGCCGGTGGACAGGCCCGGCGTTCCGGCATCCACCACAAACGCAGACATGCCCTTTACGCCCTGGGACTTGTCCGTCATGGCCGTCACCACGTAGAAGGAGGCGACGCCGCCATTGGTGATGAAGCACTTCCGGCCGTTCAAAACGTACTCGTCCCCCTCGCGGACGGCGGTGGTTTTGCTGTTGCTGGCGTCGGAACCGGCCATGGGCTCGGTGAGGCAGAACGCGCCGTGTTTTCCCTCAATCAGCAGATCGCAGCAGCGCTGTTTCTGCTCCTCATTTCCGCCGATCAAAACGGCTTTCAGGGCCAGATTGCTCGCCGTGATGGTGGTCACGAAGCCCGCGTCCGCCTTGGCCATCTCCTCCATCAGCGCGGCAACGGTGACGCGCTCCAGGCCGGGGCCGCCGTATTCCTCGGGGACTTCCAGGGCATTGAGGCCCATTTCCGCCGCCTGCTCATAAATGTCCGCCGGCCATTCGCCGCTGACATCGAATTCCTTGCACTGCTCCTTCACTTCCTTCTCGCAGAATTCCCGAACGGTTTGCAGAAGGTCCTGATCTTCCGGATTGATTAAAAAAGCCATAATTCGTCACCTTTCCATGTTAAAAAATTAAAGTTTATAGCAGACCTTGCCAGGGTTGAGAATCAAATTCGGGTCAAAGACTTTCTTGATGTTCTCCATCAAGGCCATGTTGACCTTGCCCACAGACTCCGCCAGGAACGGAACCTTTCCATGTCCAATGCCATGCTCGCCGGAGACCTGGCCGCCCAGCTCGGTCGCCTTGTTATACAACGCCTCCATAAACTTTTCCGCCCGCTTGAGGAATTCCTCCTCCTCCAGGTCGTTGCTGCAACAATAAATGTGCAGGTTCCCGTCGCCCGCGTGGCCGAAGCTCTTAACCGTCAGCCCCACATCCTCCTCCAAGGACTTGACATACACCAGGAAAGGCGCGATCTGGGTCACCGGGACCACCACGTCACACTCGTCCAGCAGCTTGGTGTCCGCCATGATGGCTTCCAGGAAGCTGCTGCGGGCGGCCCAGGCGTCCCGCTTTAAGGCCGGGGTATCCGCCACCAGAACGTCAATCGCGCCCGCTTCCAGCACCACCTCGGAGGCTTTTTCAATCACCGTGTCCAGCTCGTCGGCGGAGTTGCCGTCGAACGTCACCAGCAGATACGCCTCGGCCTCCACGCCGTCCAGCTTCCGGGGAAATACCTGCTTGCCCACATAGGCTTCGGAGGAAATCACAATCTCCTTGCCCATAAATTCCAACGCCTGGGGATTCAGGTGGTTTTTAAAGAACGCGGGAACCGTCCCGATGCAGGATTCCATGTCGGGATAGGGAATGATCAGGCTGATGGTTTCCTTCGGCTGGGGAATGAGCTTCAAGGTCAGCTCGGTAATCACGCCCAGCGTACCCTCGGAGCCGATCATCAGATGCAGGAGGCTGTAACCGGAGCTGGTTTTGGAAACGGAGCTGCCCAGCTTGACAATTTCGCCGGTGGGGAGAACGACGGTCATGGCCTTGACATAATCCCGCGTGCAGCCGTATTTCACGGCCCGCATACCGCCGGCGTTGGTGGAGACGTTGCCGCCCAGGGTGGCGAACTTTTCGCCGGGATCGGGGGGATAGAGAAGGCCCTTGGAGGCGGCGTCCTCGGCAAGCGTATTCAGAAGCACGCCGGGCTGAACGGTAACGGTAAAATTCTCCTCGTCGTAAGCAAGGATTTTGTTCATGCGGGTCGTCACCAGCAGGATTCCGCCATGAATGGGCACCGCGCCGCCCACCAGACCGGTTCCCGCGCCGCGGGGGGTAACGGGGATATGGTGTTCGTTGCAGAACTTGAGGACTGCGGCGACTTCTTCCGTAGTGGAGACCTCCACCACGGCCTCAGGGACAGCCTTGCCATAGATGGGCATTTCGTCATGGGAATAATCCTCGTTGATGTCGCTGCCGGTAAAGACGCGCTTTGGCGCGATGCCGGACAGCTCCTGAAGCAGTTCAGGGGTAAGGGTCTGGTAATTCATAGCGGGAACAGCCTCCTTTTGAAAATTGACAATCGAACGTTGATAAGGAACCCTGCGGACATACCGCAAAATTGGCCCTACCAATTTCATTGAATTCATCATACGCCAGAAAACCGGAATTGTCCAGTCTAAATTTGTAGGACCAATTTTACAGCTTTCCTTCCGATTCTCCAGAAAAGTTTCAAAAACCGAAAAGTTACACGATTACGCAAATGAAATCGCATTCCGCCAGGAGGAAAAACGCGTTGCCTCACGAAATGCACAAATTTTTTGCAAATCTTATGGTAAAAATGTAAAAACCGCTCCCTCATGGCACGAGGGAGCGGTTTTTATGCTCATATCTTTTTAATCGGATGGCGAATAACGGTTTTCCACTTTTCCGGCGCATTTCTGCGGGGGTCGGAGAGATAAATCTCATGGTGCAGGCGGGTTTCTGACAAATCGTTCCGAAATCCGTTTTCCGCCAAATATTGGTCCATCCGCGCAATGGACTCCGGTTCGCTGTCATAGGACCCCATATGCAGAATCTGAACGCAGAGGCCCTCCTCCACGGTCAGAAATTCGGCCTTGGAGCAATCCATTTTTTTCTTCCGCTCCGCCTCTGCGGCAGCCCATTCCAAATCGGAACCGGCGACAAAATCCGGCAGGCGGATAGCGGAAATCCAGCGGAACCCCGCTTTGTTCGCGTAATCCACTCCATCGGTTCCTTCCTGCCGCCAGAAGCCCTCCAGCGGCGGAACAACGTACTCAAAAAAGCCCTCGATCCGGTGTCCGCCCTTGCCGCTCATCCGAATCGTATAAGCGATGGCATACAGAACTCCCAACGCCTGCTGGTAAGCTCCATCCGTCTCATTCGGGTCCCCCTGTCCCCGCACAGCAACGTAATTCATACGCGGTACGTCCACAATCTGCGGAACCTGTTTCGGCAGGTAGAATTCCTTATGTTCTTTTTTGAAATCAAACGGCATATTCTTCCTCTTTTCCTGCGTCACGAAAATTGAAAAACCTGCCCGTTTCTCTCAACCGGGACCGTCTGTTCCGCAAACTCCGGGTGGGCCGCCAGGAACTCTGCCGTAAAGGAGAACTCGTTCCATTGGTGCATGGGCAAAAACCGCCGCACCGCAGCGAGTTTCAGGAAATACTCCGGTCCCCAAAACCCGGCTTCACGCAGCCGGGCGTCCAGGGGAAACATCGCCAAATCAATTTTCCGGCCCCGCAGGGGCTCTGCATAACGCTTGAAGTTGGCGGCCATATTGTTATTCCAAGCCTTGTCCTCGCCCTCCCAGTGCCACCAGTTCAGGTCTCCGGCATGGAAAATGACCTGTCCGTCCGCCGAAACCAAAAAGGCTACGCCCTCGTCGGTTGAGTGCAGCGTTTCAATGTTCGCCCGGGGCAGTGCGCAGGTCTGACCGCCCTTCAGAACCTGACAGCGTTCCGCCGTTTCCGCGGAAACGCCCCATTTTTCCAAATTACGGGCGTTCAGCCGGATATCGTTCCCCAAGAGGAACCGCACGTCCCGCCGTCCGTCATCCAGGGCGAAAACGGCGGGAAGGAAGTGGTCGGGGTGGCTGTGACTGGCAAAGACATACAAGGGCTTTTCCTCCGCCAGCTCAGGAAGTTTTCCGCGCCACCAGTCAAACAGCAGCGACACGGAGGGCAGTTCCACCAGAAAGCCGCTGTGTTCCAGGAATGTGACGCGCATCAGCGCAGCTTAACGGCGGTGCCGTAGGCAACGACCTCCGCCGCGCCCTGCATCACAGACGACGAGCCGTAACGAATGTTGATCACGGCGTCCGCCCCCAGGGCCGCCGCCTCGTCCACCATGCGTTTTGTGGCGATCTGCCGGGCCTCGGTGAGCATCTCGGTGTATCCGGCGATCTCACCGCCGACGAGGGTTTTCATGCCCGCCATAAAATCCTTGCCGAAGTTTTTGGACTGCACGACGGTCCCCTTCACAATTCCCAGGGCCTCGACTTCCCTTCCGGGCACATAATCAATATTGAGCAGCAGCATCTTCTTCTCCTCCTTGAATTTCTTTCAAACGAATTTTAAGGGATATCCAGATTGGGATTATCATCCCGAAATCCAGCAAAGCGACGGCCAGCAGCAGAATCGCCAAAGGCCGGGACGGTTCCAGGCTGGACCGGAACCAGAGCAGCAGCGTTCCGGCGGCCAGTTGCAGCAGGGAACTGGAAACCGCATTTTTCAGCGCGTCTCTCCGGCGGAGGGCCTTGGAATCAGTATTGGCTCGCATCTTCTTCCTCCCCGCCGTCAATTTCCCGCAGGCGTTCCAAAAGGGCTTTGATCACGCCCCCGATGACCGCGCCGCCGAGGAACAGATACAGCAGCAGAAAGAGAACAACCACCATTCCGCCGCCTCCGCCCAGTTCCCGCAGGGCCGTCAGGATAAACGCGATCAGCGGCAGGATGTAAAGCACAACCAGGACGGCAATGACCACGGGCGCGATTTTTTTACCATTTCTAGTAGTTTTTTGCATCGTCTTCCTCTCCTTTCCCGATCTCCCGAATCCTCTGTACCAACGCCAGCACCACGCCTGCAATAATAAAGACAGGAACCAGGGCAAGCACCAGCATAACGCCAAGCGGCGGGGTGTCCAGCTCACCCAGGAACGAAATCCACAAAAACAATCCGGTCAGACTGCCCATACACAAAACGGTGATCAGCGTAATCACCACCGGCGCGATATAGCGAATCCGCACATCCTGCCGCTGTTTGTTCTGGAAGGTGGTGCCGATTTGTTCCAGCTCCTCCATCTCCGTCAAAACCGCACCGGCGTCCAGGTCGCACAGCCGCTCCTGGCAGCCGGTGAGCCGGGTGCAGAGGCGGATAGACTGTTCCAGATTTTCCCGGTCCCGTTCCAGCGAAACGAGGTGCCGCCGCATACCGTCTCCGACGGTGTGCGTCCCGGTCTGCATCTGCCGGATCTCCTCCAAGGAAACGCCCAGCTTTCGCAGCAGCTTGATCCGCTTCAGGACCTCCACTTCCGCCTCGCCGTAATCACGGTAGCCGTTTTCGGCGTTCCGGCGGGGCGCGAGCAGTCCCTCGGCCTCATAGAAGCGGATATTCTTCCGCGTGATGCCAACCAACGTTTCGACCTCATTGATTTTCACGTTTTCACCTCGATTTCAGCCTTATTATAAACCATCCAGTAGGAAGAAGGTCAATAGAAAATTCAAAATTTCCATCAAAAAATTAAGATTCCACCAACCGTCACCCCACCGCCGCGCTCACGCAAAGCCCGCGCCCCCGCATACCGGCTTCCGTCTCAGCGTTTGCCATCTTTCGACATTTCCTATTTCTAATTCCGTCAGTCTGTGCTATAATGCCGCTATGGAAGAAAACAAACAGACAATGGAACATTCCCTGGCAAAACTGCCAGGGCCGCTTTTGGCCTGGTATCGGGCCAACGCCCGGGACCTTCCCTGGCGGCACACCCAGGACCCGTATCGAATCTGGGTGTCGGAAATCATGCTTCAACAGACGCGGGTAGCGGCGGTTCTAGGGTATTATGCCCGGTTTTTAGAAGCCTTCCCGTCGGTGGAGGCTTTGGCAGACGCGCCGGAAGAAGCCCTGATGAAGCTCTGGGAGGGACTGGGCTATTACAGCCGCGCCCGGAATCTGCAAAAGGCGGCGCAGCAGATCGCAGACCGCGGCGGCTTTCCGGAGGACTACGCGGGCCTTCTGGCATTGCCCGGCATAGGGGAATACACCGCGTCGGCCATTGTGTCGGCGGCATTTGGCGGCCGGGAGGCCGCCGTTGACGGCAACGTCCTCCGAACGGTAACGCGGATGACGGACAATCACGCGGATATCACAGACCCAAAAACAAAAAAAAGCATCCGCCGGCAGGTACAAGCCATTTTGCCGGAAACGGATGCGGATATGCGGATTTTCAATCAAGCCATGATGGAGCTGGGGGCAACGGTCTGCGTGCCGAACGGCCCGCCAAAATGCCTGTTCTGTCCGGCCCGCAGCATCTGTCTGGGACATCTTCGGGGCACGGCGGAAACGCTGCCGGTAAAAGCCCCGAAGAAGGCCCGGAAACGCGAGGACAAAACGGTGTTTCTCCTTCTGCAAGACGGCAAAACGGCTCTGCGGAAGCGTCCGGACACGGGTTTGCTGGCGGGCCTGTGGGAATTCCCGAACGTGGACGGCGCACTGGACGAAGCCGCCGCACCGCTGGCAGTGGAAGCCTGGGGCCTGACGGCGCGGGCCTGGATTGCAAAACGGAACGCGAAGCACATTTTCAGCCATGTAGAGTGGCACATGACCGGCTATACAGTAGAAGCGGCAGGAAGCGGCCCGCCGGATTTCATCTGGATGGACGCAGCCGCGCTGAAAGCTCATGCGGTGCCGTCGGCGTTTGCGCGGTATTACGCGGAGGCGGTCAAACTGCTGGAGGCGGCGGAACAGGAGGAAAACCATGCCGTTTTGGAAAAAGAGTGAAGACCCGTGGGACCAGAAACCAAAGAAGCAAAAACCGGTTCTCTTGGAATCCGAGTCGGAGAAACCTTCCCCACCGGAGGGACGGCCCAGGAATCCCGGCGATCTTTTGGACGATTTTCTGGAAAAACGCCGCGCCGCCGCAAAGGAAGAAGCCATGGCGAACCTTCCGCCGCCGGAGAAATGTCCCTGGTGCGGCCAGGACATGGAGCAGGGCTATATGATCGGCCAGCGTGGGACTACCCAGTGGTATCCCGGTCTTCTCACGCCGAAAAACGCCCGGAGAGCGGCCTGGTCCGCCTCGGTAAATCTGGACGGCCTGGCCATATTGGACGAAGGAAATTTCGTCGCCTATAAAACGGTCTGGCTCTGCCGGAACTGCAAGAAAATGGTGTTCAACATGCCGGAACCCTACGCGCCGCCGCCCCCCGCTTCAAACGAGTCCGAGGAATCCGAAACGCCGGAAGAATAGGAGGCCGCAATGCCATTCTGGAAAAAGAGCGAAGACCCATGGGACCAGAAACCAAAAAAGCAGAAGCCAGTCATCACGGAACTGGACACGCCCGCTCAACCGGAGGAAAAATGGAAAAACCCCCTGGATAAGCTGGACGATTGGATGGAAAAGCGCGAAGCCGCCGCAAAGGAAGCCGCCGAAGCGAAGCGGCTCCCGCCGGAGAAATGCCCCTGGTGCGGGCAGGAGATGGAGCAAGGCTTTCTGCTCACCGGACGGGACCCGATCAACTGGTATCCGGGCGTCTATAAAACCGCCTGGTTTTCCCGCGACAAGACCGGTTCCCTCCGCATCGACGCCGACGGCGATTTTATCACTTATAAGGTTGCGTGGCGCTGTCCAAGCTGTAAAAAGATAGTATTTGACACGTCCAATTGTAAGAGCAATACCCCCTACACAGACCCCTTCAATCAAAACAACGAAACGGAAGAACAGGAGGAAACGGGCGAAGAATGAACGAAATTCATCGCTCTTTGTAGAAAAATGGCACAATTATACTTCAAGTATGGAGCTATGGGCTCCAGCAAATCGGCAAACGCACTGATGGCGCGTTTCAACTACGAGGAACGGGGCCAGCAGGCGTTGATGGTCAAGCCCCGGCTGGACACCCGTGACGGCGAGCATCTGGTCACGTCCCGCATTGGCCTGCAATACCCCTGCATTTACTTCGACGAGATGCAGAAACTAAGCGTCATGGAGCTTCAGCAAAACGCGTGCATCATCGTGGACGAGGCGCAGTTTCTGACAAAAGAAGAAGTGATGTATCTGGTTCATATTGTGGACAGCCTAGACATTCCGGTCATGTGCTACGGTCTCCGAGCGGATTTCAAGGGCGACCTGTTCCCCGGCAGCTATCAGCTTTTGGTCATGGCGGACAAGCTGGAAGAAGTAAAAACCATCTGCTGGTGCGGCAAAAAAGCGACCTTCAACGCCCGGTTTGACCGAAACGGCAAGGTGCTGAAGGAGGGTGAGCAAGTTGTTTTAGGGGCGAACGACCAATATATTGGTCTCTGCCGCCGCCATTGGATGGCAGGCGATCTCGGCCCGGATTTCAAGGTCATATGACCTGTAATCTGTGTCCCCGAAATTGCAGCGCGGAGCGCACTCCAGACAAACCCGGCGGGCTGTGCCGGATGCCGTCGGAGGCGGTGGTAGCCCGCGGGATGCTGCACCAGTGGGAGGAGCCCTGCCTGACCGGCACACACGGCGCAGGCGCGGTTTTTTTCTCCGGCTGCAATCTGCGGTGCAGCTACTGCCAGAACGCCTCAATTTCCCACGGCGGAAAAGGCCGGAAGGTCTCAGCGGACCGCCTCCGCGAAATTTTCCGGAATCTGGTTTCCCAAGGCGCGGCGTGCCTGGATCTGGTGACGCCCACGCACTTCACCCCTGCGATTTTGGAAGCCTTGGGCGAAACTCCGTGGCCGGTTCCGGTTGTTTGGAACAGCAGCGGCTATGAAAGACCGGAAACACTCCGCCGCCTGGAAGGGAAGGTACAAATCTACCTCCCGGACTTCAAATACGCCCTGTCCGCACCAGCCGCAAAACACAGCGCGGCTTCGGACTATTTTTTCTGGGCGACCCAAGCCATCCAGGAGATGTACCGCCAAACGGGACCATATCAGTTAGAAAACGGCCGCCTAAAGTCCGGCGTTTTAATCCGTCATATGCTGTTGCCGGGAGAACTGGAAAACACCCGTCAGGTTCTGGACTGGCTGTCTCAGACCTTCCGTCCCGGCGAGGTTCTGCTCTCGCTCATGAGCCAATACACGCCCCAGCCCGGCGCATCCGGTCCGCTTGCGCGGCACGTAACGAAAGCGGAATACCGCGCCGCCGTCCGCTATATGGAGAATTGCGGCCTGACGGACGGCTACACGCAAGAGCGCACCTCTGCGAAGGAAGAATACACGCCGGATTTTGATTTCACAGGAATATAAAAGAGGAAAAAAGACTGCGGAGCTGTTTTCCAGCTCCGCAGTTTTAATTAGAGCTTGCTGAAAAAAGCACATAAGGGAACAAGAACAGAATGGAACGGA
>CAJUTB010000023.1 GCA_910589315.1 uncultured Oscillibacter sp.
CCTGCTTTTTCCTCCACTCGGCGCTTTCCTATCTTTAGCTACGGAAGTAATAACCCAGCAAAAACGCGGCACAGCTTCAAGGCCATGCCGCGTTGTAAATGTATTGGCTTTTATTATGCCCGCTTCCGCGGGATCAACAGCAGTTTTTCCAACGGAATGTCCATTTCGCTCTCCAGCTGGTTTGCCGCAAGAATGGCGGCGATGGTCGTATTATATTTCTTCGCCAGATCCCAGGCCGTCTCCTGCTTGCCTAGACACCGCAGAACCAGGGACGGTGCGCTGGAAGTATCCTTAACCGCTTCAGCATCCAGTTTGGCAGATGTAATACAAATCTTTTTGGCCTGGGAAGCTGCTTCTACTCGGAAATCGACCGGGAACCGCACTTCAATGCCCCGATCACCCAGGCTACCCTGTACATCTTCCGGACAGACGGCCTTTGCGGTAACATGACTGCCCTCGGGCAATTCCAGCTGACAAGTGACATCTATACACCGTTCCGCCACCAAGGGAACCCCGCCTTCGTCCACATACAGAGCCCGGACAGTCACAGCGGACCGAAGTGCCGTAACAGAGCCTTCCCGGCCCACAGAAACGGCCCCACAGACCGCCGAAATCGCCAGAATGGATTCCGCTACCACTCCGATTTCCAGCACCTCCCGCACCGTCTGACGGCGGGTGAGGCTTTCGCAGAAGCTGGTCAGAGTCAGCGGCGTAGCTTCATAGGTCATATCGTAAGCTGTGGAATACAGATCGCTCAAAAGCGTCAGATCCTGTTCCTCCCGAAGCAGCGCCGTTGCATGGAGATATAAAGTGACTGCAATCTGGCGGCCCTCTGGGTCGTCGCCGTCAATTTGAAAGTCTGTGCCGGTGAGCTGCAATTGCAGTGCGGCGGCAGAGCCTTCCGCCACGCCTTCGACTTCCATGATTTGCGAGAACGGCAGTTCGGCGGTCGCCGAACTGCATTTGCCATCTGCGGTTCGGTACAGCAGGCTGATGGAAAACATTCCCTTGAAAATCAGCTTGTTTCCCACAATTTTAGTCTCCGTCACAGAGCTTGAAATCTGGTTTGTTAGCAGTTCAGCAGCGCCCTCCCGGCCTGGCGAAAGATTCATCTCCTCTGTAAAGGTAAAATCCTTTTCAACAATGTGTGTTAAAAGGATTGCGTGCTGCGGCTCCTGCCGTTTTTCAACGCAAAGAGCCTCCTCTGCCTCCACATCGGTGCAAAAGCAAAGCGGCGTCCGCTGATACCCTGTGATGTGCGTCACCAGCTTGCAGTGCGTAAACACCTTTCGCGGATTCAGCATCCGGGCTTCCAGGAATTCCGTTTCCGTTTCCGCCGTCACATACTGGCATCCCGGAAGGCCCCGGCTGTCGCTCTCCATAGTAAACGGCATGGCAAATTCCAAGGTTCGGACGCCGCTTTCTCCGTCCGGCGTGTAGAGCACCGTCACGCGAACCGTACCGGATAACTCCGCCTTGCCGTCCCGCAGTTCCCGGCTGTGAAGGTACACTTTTCCATCCGTCTCGATGATTCTCGCAATGTCGGGACAGTAGTCCGGCACGATGGTTTCCGCCGTTTCCTCCTGGGTTAACGTCAGTTCCCCACCCGTTTCATAGGTATCCAAGCACTCCTTTTTCAATTCCAGTTCCATGAAGAACCCTTCCTTTCCCGGCCGTTTACACGATTCAATATGTCTTACTTTATGAACGGCCAGGATGGATTATGCCTTTACCTTAAACAATCTGCGAAGAATCCCCCGCAGCATCTTCGGTGATTTCCAGACCACGATATTCATTGTGATTCCTCCTCTCCGCCATTTACCGCCGGCAGCAGGCGTAACCGCAGCCAATCAGCAAGAAGGCCACCAGAAACATCAGGAGCCCTACCGGGAAAATAGCTGCGATCAGAATTCCCGCACCCAAAGCCACCGCGCAGATTCCAAGAAGCCTCCAAGGCCCTTCGCCTCCACCGCCGCCACAACCGCCACAGCCATAGCCGCGATTTCCTCCGCACATTGTCACGCCTCCTTTCCTTCTGGTTCAGTATATACCGGAGAGTCTGTCCCTGGTGCCGGTTTTTCGCAAAAAAAGACCGCCTCTTCTGAGGCGGCCGGGTCTATTTTTTCTCCTGCCAATCTTTCAGCGGTTTCAGTTCCTCATAAAGCCGCAGATAACTTTCGTGGCGGCTTTTCTGGATCTCCCCCCGCCGCAGGGCGTCTAAAACGGCGCAGCCTTTTTCCTTTGTGTGCGTGCAGCCCACAAAGCGGCACTCCGCCAGATAAGGAGCGAATTCCTGAAAGGTTTCCGGCAGGCGGCGTTTTAATTCCAGATTCAATTCCTCCGTTTCAAACGAGGAAAAACCGGGGGAATCCATGACTTCACCGCCGCAGGCAAGCCGGTATAGCTCCACGTGTCGGGTGGTATGGCGTCCACGGCCCAGAGCGGCGCTGATTTCTCCGACCTTCAGAGAGAAAGCTGGGTCCATTGCATTGAGCAGACTGGATTTCCCAACGCCAGAGTTGCCTGTAAAGGCAGAAACCTTGTCGAACATCAGGCGTTTCAACTCATTTAAGCCTTCGCCGGTTTCCGCACTTACGCGCAGGGTTGGAAAGCCGGAGGCGCTGTAAATCGCATATAATTCGTCCGCCGGGTCCAAGTCGCA
This sequence comes from uncultured Oscillibacter sp., assembly GCA_910589315.1. Taxonomy (GTDB): domain Bacteria; phylum Bacillota; class Clostridia; order Oscillospirales; family Oscillospiraceae; genus Oscillibacter. The sequence continues at coordinate 2,663 of CAJUTB010000023.1, forward strand.
TTTGTTCAGAAGAATCACCACGCCGCAGTTTTTCAGAGATGCGATAGATACCACCCGGTCAATCAGGAAAGGATCCGTTTTAGGAATAGCGGCAGAGGCAATGATGACCAGCTGATCAATATTCGCCACGGCGGGCCGCAGAAAGGCATTTCGGCGGGGGAGAACGCGCTCTACCACGCCCTCGCCGCCCCCCAGGTCCTGGACCTCCACCTGGTCGCCAACCAGGGGAGAAATTCCCTCCTTGCGGAATTTCCCCCTGGCGCGGCAGGTGAGAACGGAGCTGCCGGTATCGACATAATAGAAGCCGCTGAGGGCTTTTTGAATTCGTCCCGTCATATCAGGTAAATTGTACTTCGTGGCTCTGCTCCTGATCCAGCACGCCGTCAAAATACACCTTGACCATCTGTGTGCCGGAGGCCGTCAGCGCACGGATATGAACGGTACCGTCGGCGGTGCTGACGCGCTCGTCAAACTGCGGGTCCACCTCGTCGCCTACATAGACCTGGACCCATACCGTAGAGCGATCGTCTTGCGGAAGAAGGAAATCCAGTTCGATGGTGTTTTTGGAAATCCCCTTGCTGACACGGAACTTGATGGTATCCCATTCGTTTACCTTGGTGGTCGGGTCCAGACTTTGCCAAAGAATGGTGCCTGACGGTTCCTCGCTTTCCACGTACTCAATGTCGGCGTCGGTGCAGGTAAGGTGCCAGGTGTCCACCAAATCCTTTCGCGTCTTTTCCAACGGCTCTCCAACGAACTTCGGCACCGTGACAGGCACTGGTTCCCGTCCCTTGCTGATGACCAGACGGATGGTGTCGCCTTTTTTCAGCTCCTCTCCCTCTGCGGGGTCGGTGGAAATGATATAGCCCTCTGTGATATCCTCGCTGAATTTCATATCCTCCTCGTCGGCGACAATTTCAAGACTGTATTCTTCTATCAGGCTTTTGAGAATGATTTCAGCCTGGGCGCGGGTCTGATTGACGACGTTCTTCATAACCCCGGTTTCTTCGCCCACACTGATCCAGACTTCAATTTCCAGGTGATCACCCTTGACGTGGCGGCCCTCGCTTGGATTTTGCTGGGCGATGGTGCCTTCCGGATATTCTTCGCTGTAAACTTCACCTTTGTTGATCAGCGTAAAAATGTCCTTGACATAGGGCGAATTATTGGCTTCTTCCAAGGTGAGGCCCAAAACGGTGGGCACAACATGGCTCTCTGAAACCTCTTGCTCCGTATCGTCCGGCGGGGAAGAAAACGAACCGGAAATTGTACGGAACAACACAAAGACCAGTGCCAATGCCAGTACAACGGCAACGCCGATCAAAATAATCTGCCCGGTGCCGCCGCCTCTTGCGGGCGGGTCATAATCGTCGTCCTCATAGGTCCGGCGGCGTTCCCGTTCCCGCTCCCTCCCGCGTTCACGAGCAGGGTGAAGCGTTTGATCATAAGACCGCAAAGGCTGTGTTGGTTCGTCCGGTTCCTCTGGCCGCAGGTCCACCAGGGAGAAATCCAGACTGGCGCTTGGGTTTTTCCGAAAGCTCTCCAAGTCGGCTATCATGGCGTCGGCGGAGACATAGCGGCGGTCCAGGTCAGGCGTCATGGCCTTCATACAGATCAGCTCCAGCTGAGGCGGGATCTCAGGGTTGATTTCCCGGGGGGCCAGCGGCACGGAACTCAGGTGCTGAATGGCAACCGAAACGGCGGAATCCCCCTCAAAGGGCAGCCGTCCCGACAGCATTTCGTACATTACCACGCCTGCCGAATAAATGTCGGACCGTGCGTCGGTGCGGTCGCCGCGGGCCTGCTCCGGCGAAATATAGTGAACGGAACCCAGGGCCTCCTGGGTCAAGGTCTGGGCGGAATTTTCCAGACACGCAATGCCGAAATCCGCCACCTTTACGCTCCCGTCCCGCAAAACCATAATGTTCTGTGGCTTGATGTCCCGATGAACGATCCCGCGGCTGTGGGCGTGGCTGAGGCCCCGCATGATCTGCGTAATAAAGTGCAGCGATTCCCGCCAGTTCAGCTGGCCCCGCTTGCCCATATATTGTTTCAGCGTGATGCCGTCGATCAGCTCCATGACGATATACTCGATATCGCCGCCCCGGGACACGTCGTAAACGGACACAATATTCGGGTGGGACAGCTGCGCGACTGCCTGGGACTCCGCATTGAAACGGCGGCGGAAATCTTCATCCTGGGCAAGATCGCTCTTGAGGATTTTCAGCGCCACAAGACGGTTGAGCCGGTGACACTTCGCCTTGTAAACCACCGCCATGCCGCCGGTGCCGATGCACTCCAGAATTTCATAGCGGTTGTCCAGCATTTTTCCAATATAGGGATCCATACGGCTCCTCCCTTCCTTACAGCATTTCCATGAGAACGGCGGTCACATTGTCCGACGCGCCGTTGCGCTTGGCGATCTTCAGCAGACGGTCCATACAGCTCTCCGTGTCGGGACGAAGAACCTCCGTCCATATCTCCTGGTCGGTGACGGTGTTTACAAGACCGTCCGTACAAAGAAGAAGAAATTCCCCCGGATTCATTGGACAGAGAAAACCGTCGCATTCTGCGTCCACGTCTGGTCCGAGAGCGCGGGTAATGAGGTTGCGGTTTGGATGACGGCGGGCCTCCTCGGCGGTGATATCTCCCCGTTCCAGCATATGTTCTACCAGAGAGTGATCCCGGGTGATCTGGGTGATGCCCTCCTGGCGGATGTGATAGGCCCGGCTGTCGCCCACATTGGTAATCACCGCGCCGCCTTCAAAAATTACGGCAGAAACCAGGGTGGTTCCCATGTTCTGGTACTCCTCCAAATGTTCCGCGGCCTCCTGAATGGCCCTGTTTGCCAAAGATACCGCGCAGGCGGAAGCGTCTTGCAATTCTTCGGCGGTCATGCCGCCGAAGAGCCGCTTTTCCATCTCCGTGATAAAGGTGTCCACAGCAATCCGGCTGGCAAGCTTACCGCCGGCAGGACCTCCCATGCCGTCGCACACCACGCAGACGGTGTGGCCGGAGCCAAGTTCCTGACGGACCGCGTAAGCGTCCTGGTTTTCCTTCCGGACAAGCCCGACATCCGTCATACCCCATACTTTCATCATTGGGAATTCTCCCCTTTCTCTGCCTTCCGGCGAAGCTGCCCGCAGGCTGCGTCAATGTCGCCGCCCAGGCTCCGGCGCACCGTGGCGGTAACGCCGTGGTTCTCCAGCCGTTTTTGAAACGCCGCTGTCCGGCGCGAGGGCCGGAAGGGACTTTCCTCCACATCGTTCAGCGGGATCAGATTCACATGGCCGGGCATTCCCTTCAAACGCTTGGAGATCCGATCTGCCTGCCAGTCGTGGTCGTTCACGCCGTCGATCATGGCATATTCAAAGGAAACCCGCCGCCCGGTCTTTTGGAAATAATCGTGACAGGCGGCAAACAGCGCGTCCACGTCATAGGCCCGATTTACCGGCATGAGCTTAGAGCGGGTTTCGCTGTCCGGCGCATGAAGGGACACGGAAAGCGTCAGCTGCAAGCCCAGCTCTGCCAGACGTTGAATGCCTGGAATCACGCCGCAGGTGGACAGTGAGATGTGCCGCATACCAATATTCATGCCGTCCGGATGGTTGACCAGCTCCAGAAATTTCAGCACAGCCTCCAGATTGTCCATCGGTTCGCCAATGCCCATCAAAACGATATTGGAGACCGGCGCGCCGGAGTCCTTTTGTGTAAAGATTACCTGGTCCAGCAGTTCTCCCGGCGTCAGATCCCGGACCTTTCCCGCGATGGTGGACGCGCAAAATGCACAGCCCATCCGGCATCCCACCTGGGAGGAAATGCAGACCGTGTTTCCGTGACGGTAACGCATCAGAACCGATTCGATGCAGTTTCCATCCGCCAGCTGCCAAAGATATTTAATCGTACCGTCTTTCGCCTGCTGTTTTCGGACTGCGTTTGGAACAGTGAGACGGCACTCTGCTTTCAGCCGCTCCCGCAGGGCCAAAGGAAGGTTTGACATTTCATCAAAGGATGTCACGCCCCGGCTTAACCAGGTGAAAATCTGCTTTCCGCGGAAGGCCGGTTCTCCCATCTCACGCATCTTTGCTTGCAGTTCCGGGAGCGTCATGGATTTCAGATCAATCATATGGAACCTCGCCGCGTCATGCGGCAGATGTAAAAGCCGTCGGTATCATGCAGGTGGGGCCACAGTGTAACCTGCCCCTCTACGGTTCCGATAGGCTCCGGCAAATGGAACGTTTCCCGGGAAAAGTCCGGATGGACGCCGAGAAAAGCGTCCGTCACCTGCTCGTTTTCTTCCGGCAAAATGGTACAGGTGGAATAAAGCAGCGTTCCGCCGGGCCGCACATAATTCGCGGCGTTTTCCAAAAGCGCACTCTGCACTACCGGCAGAGCAAACAGGTCGTCCGGTTTCCGGCGGCGGATGTCCGGTTTTTTTCGGAGAATTCCCAGGCCGGAACAGGGCGCGTCTACCAGTACCAGATCAAACCCCTCCTGCCACTCCGGACGGTATATCCGTCCATCGGCGGCGGCCGTCTGGATGCAGGTCAATTGCAGACGTCCGGCCCCTTCCTGAATCCGTTTGAGCTTGTTTTCATGAAGGTCGCAGGCCAAAATTTCACCTTGGTTCCCCATGGCAATTGCAGCGGCAAAGGATTTGCCGCCCGGCGCGGCGCACATATCCAATACCCGGCTTCCAGGGGCCGGATCCGCCGCCAGAACCGCCAGACGCGCCGCTGGGTCCTGGATATACAGCGACCCGTTTTGGAAGGGCTGTAAGCGTTCCAGATTGCCCGTACCGGAAAGCAAAAGGCAATCAGAAAGCCAGGGATGCGTATCCACCTGAACGCCCGCCGTTTCCAGCTCGCAGAGCACATACGTCGTGTCAAACTGGCAGACGTTGACCTGGGCCGCCGTTGGGGGCTGGCTGTTTGCGGCAGTCAAAAACGCCTCGGTTCCCTCCCGCCCCAAAAGCGCAAGCAGACGCTTTACAAGCCATTTAGGATGGCTGTACCGAATGGAGAGATACCGCGCAGGGTCCCGGTCAGGAATGGCGGGCAGGGCGCTTTTTTCCCGGCAGAGACGCCGTAAAACGGCATTGATCAAGCCAGCCGCCGCACCGCGTTTCGCGTCTTTTGCCAGATCTACCGACGTGTGAACGGCTGCGCTGTCCGGCACCCGGTCCAGAAACAGAATCTGATACGCGCCGATTCGAAGAATGTCCGCCAGCGGCGGCTGAAGCCTTTCCAGCTTTTGCGTACAGAAGCTGGAAAGGTAAAAATCGAGCAGCGTTTCATTTTGAATGACGCCATAGACAATACGGCTGCATAGGGCTACATCGGCAGAGGACAGCGCATCCAAACGGCTTCCAAGGGCGGCGTCAGCCCAAGCTCCGCGAGTCCGGCAGACAGTCAGGACCTCCATGGCCCCCTTCCGGGCGTTCATCGGCGGCCTCCGTCTCTGCGGCTGCTCTGGTTTCGGCCTACGAAAATTAACACATAGCGCAGGAGCTGTAAAACGGACATTAAAAGCGCGGCAACGTATGTCAGAGCCGCCGCCCGCAGGACCTTTCTTGCGCCCCGCAGTTCGCCGCCGTCCAAAAGCCCCTGGCTTTCAATGGCGTCCAACGCCCGCCGGGAGGCGTTGAATTCCACTGGAAGCGTCACCAGCTGAAAGATCGTAGTCAGGGAAAAGAGCAGAATGCCGACCAGGAACAGCTTTTGACTGTAAAGCAGCATTCCCGCCAGCAGCAGAATAAACGAAAATTTGGAGCCGAACTGTGTCAGCGGCACAATGGCGCTGCGTATGCGAATGGGTGCATAGCCCTGCGCATACTGCACCGCATGGCCCGCCTCGTGAGCCGCCACGCCCACCGCCGCGATTGTGGCGGCGCTGTAAACCGGTTCAGAAAGAAAGATGGTGTTGCTCCTAGGGTCAAAGTGGTCGGTCAGGCTGCCCTGAGTGGGCTGAATCATGACATTGTAAACGCCGCCGGCCCGCAAAACGGCCTCTGCTGCCCGTGCGCCGGTCAGTCCCCGGCGGTTTGTTCCGGCGCTGTATTTTCGGAAACTGCTGCTCACCTGGAACTGTGCCCAAAGGGACAGCCCAAACACAGGAATCAATAAAATGCAATAGAGATTATTTGCTAAGAAGTTACCATAGTTGTTATAAGGCATAATATTCCTCGAATTTTAGGATTCTTACCGTTGGATAGGGTTTCCCAGCAGGTAAGCCGCCGCCGTCATACGCTTGCCGCCGGCGGTCTGAAGTTCGGTAATGCGGAGGGCTTTGCCATCGCCGCAGGCAATGTCAATTCCCTGCTTTCCCGCCGCCACAATCACGCCGGGATATGCCTGAACGGCCTCTCCTGTCTCCACGGCGGCAAAGAGCTTAATCCGGTTGCCGTCTATCACGTCCGTGGAAGCGCAGGGCCAGGGAATCAGTCCCCGTATCTGACAGCTGATTTCATGAGCCGTCCGGGTCCAGTCCACATGGGACAGCGTTTTATCCAGCATTGGCGCGTAAGTGTGCCTGGCATGGTCCTGGGGCGTTCGGGAAGCGGTTCCAGCAGCCAAAGCCGTAACGGTTTCCGAAAGAGCCTCCGCCCCCAGAACCGCCAGACGGGCCGTCAGAGCCTTGGCATCCTCCGTTTCACCAATAGCAGTGGACTTTTGCAGAATCACGTCCCCCGCGTCCAGTTCCTTTGCCATATACATAATGGAAACGCCGGTTTCTGTTTCGCCGTTCAAAATGGCCCAATTGATTGGCGCGGCTCCCCGGTACTTCGGCAGCAGGGACGAATGAACGTTGATGGAGCCATAAGGCGGAACCTGAAGAATTTCCTCCGGCAGCAGCTTTCCGTAAGCCGCCACAACCGTCAATTCCGGCTTCAGGGAACGTACCAGTTCCAGGGCTTCTTCGTTCCGCAGGGAGACGGGCTGGTAAACCGTGAGATTCTGCGTCAGCGCATATTCCTTGACCGGCGGAAAGGCCAGCTTATGGCCCCGGTTTTTCGGTTTGTCCGGCTGGGTGAAAACGCCGCAGATTTCATGCCCGTCCTCTACCAGCCGCCGCAGAGAATCCACCGCAAATTCCGGCGTGCCCATAAAAAGGATTCTCATGCGTTTTCATCCTCTCCAAAGTACTCCTCCAGTTCCTCGTCCGTCAGGAAGTGGTCAATATGTTCCGTGTACATATGACCGTCCAGGTGTTCCAGCTCATGGCAGAAGCAGCGGGCGGTCAGCCCCTCTCCTTCCGCCTCAAACCAGTTTCCGTCCCGGTCCTGGGCACGGACGCGGACCCATGCGGGCCGGGTTACAAGCCCCCATTTCCCTGGAATGCTCAGGCAGCCCTCCGGACCAGTCTGCTCGCCCTCCTGGGCCACAATTTCCGGATTTACCAGCTCCATGTATTCTTCCGTGTCCTCGTCCATCACGATACAGGTCCGCCGCAGCACGCCGACCTGGGGCGCGGCCAGACCGGCTCCTCCGGCCTCTTGCAGCGTTTCCATCATGTCGTCCAGCAGCGTGTGCAAGCGGGCGTTAAAGTCCGTTACCGGACGGCAGACCTTGGTTAAGCAGTCATCCCCCTGCTCCACGATTTTCCGTAATCCCATAGCGAAAAGCCTCTCTTTCATTCCGATGTATTGCAGCTTGCAGAAATATGAAGTCCGCGGTTTGTGCGGCTCCCGGCGAAATCTTTCAGCAGGCGGCTGATCTGATCCCGCGTTGTTTTGTCGTTTTTTCCAACCAGCAGCAGCCGGTAGCGGTAACGGCTGTTAAGCCGCAGAACCGGTGCTGGCGCGGGGCCTAACACCTCCGGCTCAGGGCTTCCGTCGTAAAGATACCGCAGAACCTCCCGCACGCCCATAGCGGCCCGCAGCACGGCCCCTTCTTCCAGCCCGGAGACGGTAATGGTAAACAGGTCCGCAAAAGGCGGACACCGCCGCAGCTCCCGCATCCGGATTTCGCCTTCGTAAAACCGGTCATAATCCTGGTTGGCGGCGCATTGAATCACATCGTTATTCGGCGTGTAAGTCTGAATGACGGCCCGGCCGGTTTTTCCGCCGCGGCCTGCGCGGCCAACCACCTGCGTCAGCAGGCTGAACGTCCGCTCCGCGGCCCGGAAGTGGTCGACGTACAGCGACAGATCCGCCGACAGCACGCCCACCAGCGTCACATTCTCAAAATCCAGACCCTTCGTCACCATCTGCGTCCCAAGCAGAATCGGAATCCGTTCCTTTTCAAAACGGGCCAAAAGCGTTTCGTGTCCGCCGGAAGCGGTGTCCGCATCCATACGCAGGATGCCGGTCCCTGGAAACAGCCGCTCCAATTCCGCTTCGACCTTCTGCGTGCCGGTCCCGATTTGTTTCATGATGCCGCCGCATTCGGGGCAATCCTCCGGCGCGGGACGGGAATAGCCGCAGTAATGGCACATCAGCCGTCCGTTTGCAGAGTGGTACGTCAGCGCGGCCGTACACCGCGGACACTCCGGCACATAACCGCACTCGCCGCAGAGCAGCATCCGGCTGTTTCCGCGGCGGTTCAGAAACAGGATGCTTTGCTCGCCCTGTTCCAAATTCCGCGTCAGTTCCCGGCGGAGGTCCCCTCCAATCAATCCGGGATTTCCGGCCTTGATCTCTTGCCGCAGGTCGGCAACCAGAACGTTTGGCAGGCTGTGCGCGTTGTAGCGGCGGCGTAAAACCGCCTTGCGGTAAACTCCGTTTTCCGCGGCCCAGGCGGTTTCGATAGACGGCGTTGCAGACCCCAGCACCAGGACCGCCTTATCTCTGGCGCAGAGATATTTGGCAATGTCCCTGGTGTGGTATTGCGGAGCGTTTTCAGACTGATAACTGCTCTCCTGCTCCTCATCCAGAATAATCAGCCCCAGATTTTGCAGAGGGGCGAAAATTGCGGACCGGGTCCCCAAAACCACCCGAACCTCTCCCCGCCGGATACGCTTCCACTGGTCATAGCGTTCCGTCATACGGAGGCCGCTGTGGAGCATGGCGACGTTTTCCCCAAAATAGGAGGAGAATTTCCGCATCATCTGCGGCGTCAGCACAATTTCCGGCACCAGAACGGCCGCAGTCCGCCCCATGGACAGTATTTCCTGAACCAGCCGTAAATAGACCTGTGTTTTTCCGCTGCCGGTAACGCCGTAAAGCAGCGCGGCGGCAGCTTTCCGGGGTTCCGTCAGGGATAGGACGGTTTCAAAGGCCGACTGCTGTTCGTCGTTGAGAACAATGGGCGGACCAGGCTCCACGGCTGTGGGAACCGGGACGCGCAGTTCCTCCATCTCGGAAAAGATCAGTAATCCATCCTTCTCCATGTTCTTCAAAACCTGGGCGGAAGCCCCAGTAAAATAGGTCAATTCAGAACAGGCGGTTTTCCCGTTTGCGGCTAGCAGACGGACCACCTCGGATCGCGCCGGAGAGGATTTTTTCTTGGCCTCCGCCGCCGCCAAGGCGTCCTCCGCACGTATGGCAAGCTCTGCCATACGGCGATTTTTGTCGGCAGTCTTACGAGCCGCCGCAGCCTCCCGCCAGACGGCTCCCGCGTTTTGCAGCGCGTTCAGCGTAAAGACGGTTTCGCTACCGCAAAGCTCCCGCAGCTTTTCCAGCTCCGCGCTGCCCCCCAGGGACCGCAGAGCCTCCACCATTGCCGGGCCGCGTTTTACGCCGCTGGCGGCGGCGTCCAGAACCTCCGGGGCCAGGTCCGCCGTCAAATGCCAGATTTCCTGAATCCGATACCACAGCCCCGCGGGGAGAATGACCCGTAGCGCCTCGAACATGGTGCAGAAATAACGCTGCCGCATCCATAGGGCCAAAGAAATTCCGCGCTTATCCAGCACAGGTTCCCGATCTAAAACGCTGTTCAGGGGCTTGAGCTTGGGCGTTTTTATCCCCTCGCGCCGCGAGAGAATCATTCCCTCGGACAGCCGGTTTCCCCGGCCAAAGGGAACCGTCACCCGAACGCCGGGAAGGGCCGTATCCGCCATGCCCTCCGGGACCAGATAATCATAAGGCTTATCAATGGAATAGGGCGCGGCGCTGACCGCGACCTTGACGATCATTGCGGCCTCCATTGCCTCGCCCCTCCCTTCGTGTTATTCCCCGTTCTCTGCAATGTCCAGATTCATGCTTGTCGCGTCCAGTTTTCCGTCAGCCACTTCGTTGATGGCAATTGTGACCGGCTTTTCGTCCAGGTGCAGCCCTAGACGGTCGGCATCCTCAGCGATCTGGCGGGCGCGGCGGGCAACCACCGTCACCAGCATATAACGATTTGGGATATAGGAATTCAGTTTGCTCATGGCAGGATACAGCATCATAATTTATCGACTCCTTCCGCCGCCACCTGGACGGCCTGTTGTATTTTGAAAAACCGCGGGTTATGTTCCGATCATTTCCATGCGTTCCATTACGCGGCAGTGTTCCGCCGTCAGAATGGCGTCCAGCTCCCGGGCGGCGTTTTCAACGGTATCGTTGATGACCACGTAATGATATGCGTCGGCAGACTGGAACTCCACCTTTGCCCGCTGAAGCCGCTCCTGAATTTTTTCCGGGCGGTCGGTGCCGCGGAGCGTCAGGCGTTGTTCCAACGCCTCCCAGCTGGGGGGCGCAATGAAAATGAGAATGGTCTCCGGTCTTTTTTCCGCAACCTGCAACGCGCCCTGAACGTCGATTTCCAGGATCACGTCCTGGCCCTCGTCCATGGCGGAATCCACGAATTTTTTCGGCGTGCCGTAAAAATTGCCGACGTATTCCGCGTATTCCAGAAACGCATCCTGGGCGATCCACTCCTGAAAGACAGATTTTTCCAAGAAATGGTAGTGTATGCCGTCTTCCTCGCCGGGCCGGGCGGTCCGTGTAGTAGCGGATACGGAAACATACACATTCTTCCTCTGCTCCAAAAGCGCTTTCAGTACCGTGCCCTTTCCGACGCCGGAAGGGCCGGATATGACGAATGTCTTTCCTTTTCTCATACTTCCTCCTTTTCCGGCTCCGGCTGGAATTTCTCCAGCGGCAGGGCCGACAATACGACATGGTCGCTGTCCATGATAAAGATAGACGCGGTTTTCCGCCCATAGGTAGCGTCGATCAGCACGCCCCGTTCCCGGCTCTCCTGCACCATGCGCCGGATGGGAGCTGAATCCGGGCTGACCACCGCCACAACCCGTTCCCGAGAAACCAGGTTGCCAAATCCAATATTGATCAGTTTCATAATCACTCCACGTTCTGAACCTGTTCCCGAATTTTTTCCACTTCAGCTTTCAGGTTTACTACCATCTGAGCAATGGACACATTGCTGCATTTCGATCCAATCGTATTGGCCTCCCGGTTGATCTCCTGAATGAGAAAATCCATCTTCCGGCCAATCGGCTCTCCGGCCTCCAGCATGGTGCGGAACTGAGCGACATGGCTCCGCAGGCGGACGGTTTCTTCGTCCACGGCCACCTTGTCGGCATAGATCGCGGCTTCCGTCAAAATGCGCTGGGGATCGATGGAGACATTTTGCAGGACCTCCTGCATTCGGGCCGTCAGCTTCCGGCGGTACTCCGCCACGGTTTCCGGAGAACGCGCCTCCACCTGACCGGTCAGCGTTTCGATTGTGGTCAGGCGGCTGCCGATGTCCTCCGCGAGCTTTGCGCCCTCCACCTCCCGCATGGCGCGAAAGGCCGACAGGGCTTCTTCCAGCACCGCACAGAGGTCGGCCCGGATGGTGTCCAAATCTTCATCCGACTTGGTGACGGTCAGAACGTCCGGGAACCGCGCCAGGACTTCCGGCGTGACCTTATAAGCCGTGGGACCGCAAACCTCCGCCAGTTCGTTCAGGGCGGCGGCATATTCGCCCGCCAGATCCCGGTTGACAGTGACCTTTGTCACGCCTGCGGCGGAGGCGTCCACCGTGATGAACACATCCACCTTTCCGCGGGAAACCGACTGCTGTACGCACTGCTTCACCGCGTCCTCCGCAAAGGCGTACAGCCGCGGCAGCTTCACCACGCAGTCCAGATACCGGTTGTTGACGGCCCGGATCTCTACGGTAATATCCCGGTTGTTCCGGGTTTCTCGCGCCCGGCCATAGCCGGTCATGCTTTTGATCAACGTATTTTCCCCCTAATTTATCAAATAAAAAAGCACCAGCTGCCGGCAGGACAGCAAAACGGATACAGACAGCACCAGGGCCAGCAGGGATTTGCGGTACAGAGCGTGCCGAACGGATCGCCGTTGGGCCGGTAGGGCGACCGGGGACCGTTTTCCATGAAGTCCAGCGTCTGCCGGTACTCCGGGTTCCCAGGGTCCATCTGACAGGCGGTTTCGTAATACCGCCGCGCCTCGTCCATCCAGCCCCGCCGGTAACACACGGCCCCCTTGAGAAAATTCCACTCCGCGCAGTGGTCGCCATAGTTGGTCAGGAGCGCGTCCGCACGGTTCAGATCACCGCTCTGAATGGCCAAACGGACCTGTTGGAAAACGACTGCGCTGCCGCCGTAGGACGTCTGCTGCTGATAGCCGCCATAACCGCCGTAGCCGCTGGAAGCGCGTCCGCCGCCGCTGCGGCGTTTTGTGATCTCCTCGTAAGCGGCGTTGATCTCTTTCATTTTTTCCTGAGCCAGGTCAGCCAGGGGATTGTCATGGTAATTGTCCGGATGATATTTCCGGGCAAGATCCCGGTAGGCCCGTTTCACTTCGTCATCCGTGGCGTTTTCTGGAATACCCAGAATTTGATAGGGGTCATTCATGCGTCTCTCTCCTGCGTCTTTCTTTTTTCTTCATGCCGTCCAGAACCGCCCTGCCCATTTGGAACAGCCCTGTATAAAGGGTTTCCTGTAAAACCGGCGTCCAAACGCCGAAATCCCACAGCTCAAAGGCGGTCGTCATCATATGAATGGAGTGGTCCAGGGTAACGGCGAATTCCTTCCGGCTTTCCGGCGTCCAAAGGCCGTCCTGCAAGCCGTACCGCAAAGCTACGGGATTGTAGCGGCCATGGAGGGCGTCTTCCTTCAGGTCGTCCGCCGCATCCACCAGATACACCCAGCGGCCCAGGTGGTACAAAAGCTGTTCCAGCACCCGCCGCCGGACCGGGTTGTCCACTTCCTCCGCCGCCCCTTGCAGCAGTACGGCAAAAACATCCGCCGCCTGATCCAGAGACGGACAGCGTTCCCGTTCCAGGGCCGAGAGCTGTTCCAACTGCCGGCGGGTATTGGCATCAAAGGCCGGCCGCACTTCCGCCGCCCGGCGGTACGCCGGTTCCAGGACGGCGGAGAGGCCCCGGTATTGCAAACCATGGAACCAGTCGTGATCCTCCACGCCGTCGCGGAGCTGCCAATAGGCCAGAATAACGCTCTCGTCTGCCGCCAGATCAAAAGCGGGGTGTTCGCCAAGATATTCCCGCCGGTGCAGAGGGCTGGCGAGGCAGCGTCTGCGCTTGTATAGCCCCTCCTCTCCACTGGAAAGGAGAATTGCCAGATAGGTGAAATCATAATTCAAAATGAACCGGGCGGCGGAACCGCAGCGGCGTCCCAGCGTATGGCACAGGCCGCAGTATGCGCGGCGGAACCGTTCCAATTCCTCGGCCGGGAGGGAACCCGGCGGCCGGACATAACCAAACACGTCAGAACAGCCGCACGATGGTGAAGGACAGGCCGCCCCGCGCCTTCAGCTTCCGGTCATATGAAATCGCAACCAGCACGCCTGCGGCAAACCCGACGGCGGCGGTCAGATAGTGAATGCCAACGCTGGCGGTGAGCAGAGCCGCGGCGAGATAGCCCGCCAAAAACAGGGCTACGGGAATCAGGTATACCAAAGCGATAATCCGTAACATCTTTTGGGTGCTGCTCTCCACAACCACCTTTTGTCCGGGCCGTGCGCCGATGGCATTGACGGCTTTCGCCTGCACCGCCGTTCCGTTGACGCCACACCCGGCGCATTCTTCGCAGTCATGGCCGCAGGCGGTTTTCCGGGGCACGGAAATAACGGCATAGCGGTCGTCTAAGATCCGTTCGACCGTTGCAATCTGTGTCATGGTTTTCCTCCGTTCGTGGCGTTTGTCAGGGAATTGTTTCAGTGGGTTCTTCTTCCTGGGGAGGCTGAGGTTCCTCCGGTTCCGGCGGTTCTTCCGCGTCTTTTTCCCGTATCGTAACCTGAACCTGATATTCCCCGATAATACCAACATCGCCAACCGCTACTGTGACGGCGGCCGGAATGGTATACGTGCCGGAAGCCGCGGAATAGTCCGACAGGTCGGCGGTTACGGAGATATGCGCTCCTGTCACCGCTTCAACATTGGCGGCTGTGCCAAAAATCCGAACATTCATGGTATCGCTCAGAATCTCCGCGCTTCTTCCTTCGGGAAGGTTCGTCCAGGTAATGTTGTCCGTGGCGACCGTCGCGCTGCGCATATCTACAAAGCGAATCTTCAGCGATGCACGGGTAATGCCGCTGAGGTTCTGACAGCCGTCCGGCAGAATGATGGGATAATACGTCGTCGTATAGTTCTCCGAGGCGTTTGTGCCCAGGTCCAGCAGATTGAACTCGCCCAGATTGAGCGTCTCCATGTTTTTCAGCAGGGTTGCATCGCCGGAAACCGTGATGGTTCTGGGTTCAATCTTATAGTCCGTACTCCGCAGCCGTGCGCCTGGAGCGTCGTCAAAACGAACGGTAAGCCGCAGCTCTTTGGTCACGTAAACCGGCATGGTTGCCCGAACAGTTTCGATGTCGGCATGAATGCTGGAATTGTCCAGGGGATTGCCCTGGTTGTCGTAGAATTGAATTTTCAGCTCCTGAGAAACCGTTTCCTCCGCATCTGTGCCGATATCCAGGGTAACTCTGGCAAAGCGGACCGGATCGATGTCCTCCGCCTGCCCGCGAATCTCAATGCTGGAATGGGACAGTTCCACTTGACCGGCGGTGTAACCCTCGGCCACGTTGCCTACCAACTCGCAGCTCACGTCCACCGGACGGCTGTACAGCTCGCTGATATTCACGGTAGCGGAACCGATATTGGCTTCATAATCCAGCGCATAGAACTGCCGGTCCGTATAACTGACGGTGTAGTTGATCGCCTGGGTTCCTGCGCTGACCACGTTGACCAGATTGGCCGTCACCCGTATCTGGGAGCGGTCCAGACAGGACAACATCCAGCGGGTGCCTTCCAGCTTCAAATCAATGGTCATGTCGCTGCCGTCCTCGAGAAGCATCAGGCCCCGGTCGGCAAGGGTGCCCTCCTGAAGATATTCAATCGGGATGTCTTTGAACTCCTGAACTCTGGTCCGCGGGGTATTGTTGGGACCGCTGGTCAGATCGGCAAAGAGCCAGATGGAGCCTGCAACCAAAATGGACAGCAACAAGTAAAACGCTTTCCGGCGTCCGATATTGTTTTCCATTTCAGTTCCCCCCGTTCTTCTTGGGGCGCAGCAGGTTCGCAAAATTGAATTTCTGCTTGTCCGTCCCGTCCTCCTCCTGGGGAAGCAGTTCGTTCCGCAGAAGGTTTTCCAACGTTTCCGGTTTCAGGTGGCGTTTGAGCATACCGCCCACTACCACGGAAATGGACCCGGTTTCCTCCGACACAATCACGACCACCGCGTCGGAATTCTCGCTCATGCCAATGCCCGCCCGATGCCGCATACCCAAATCGCGGGAAAGGTTTACGTTGCGGCTCAGGGGAAGCATACAGCCTGCCCCCAGCACCCGGCCCATACGGATGATCACGGCGCCGTCATGCATCGGAGCTTTTACAAAGAAGATGTTTTTCAGCAGCTCGCTGGAAACGGAAGCGTCCAGCACCGTACCGCTGCGGACCATATCGTCCAGCAGGATTTCCCGCTCGAAGACGATCAGTGCGCCGGTGTGGGACTGGGACATCTCCGCGCAGGCCAGAACCGTCTGGCTGATCGTCTGCTCCAAAACGCTGGCGTTTTCCGTGTGGGAAAAAAACGCCAGAATCCGGCGGCTGCCCATCTCCTCCAAAATCCGGCGGATTTCCGGTTGAAACAGGATGATCAACGCCAGCACGCCCAGTTCTACCATCCGGCTCATCAGGTAATAGATACCGTTCAGATGGAACAGGTACGACAGCAGAAGCACCGCAAAAAAGACAAACAGCCCTTTTAAGAGGCTGGCGGCTTTCCGGCTCTGCACCAGCGTCAGGAGTTTGTATAACGCAAACACCATGAGCGCGATATCCAAAACATCGGAAACCTCGATGCTCAGCAGATACCGGCCAAGGACGGCGGGCAGATCGGAAAGAGCCACGCCCATGATTTCAAAATTCAGCAGATACCGGCTCAGGCCGACCGCCTGTTCTGTCCCTCCCATGTTGTCCTTCCTTTCAGGCCATGATTCGAATAGATTATATAGAATCTACTGGTA
The DNA here is from genome assembly GCA_910589315.1 of uncultured Oscillibacter sp. GTDB lineage: Bacteria > Bacillota > Clostridia > Oscillospirales > Oscillospiraceae > Oscillibacter. The sequence continues at coordinate 19,035 of CAJUTB010000023.1, forward strand.
AAAAGCAAGGTAAACTAAGGGAAAATTCACGGACTGTTCAGAAAAGTTTCCGCCGCGTTTTTTGGCGGCGGAAAGCGGAAGATTGTCTGGAAAAGGACCGTAAATCCGGCGGCAACAGAGCGTTTTTGGCGTAAAATCGGCCCGCAGGTTTCTGCGGGCCTTTTGAAAAAATCTGTATTTTTATTGGATAGCAGTTATTGAAAAGGGAAAACACTTTACAGTATAATGGTATTTTTTTTGTTTTGGCTTCCGTTTCCAGCGCCGTTTGTAGGTAGAAATTTCCACTATTTTTGCGCGAGAATCTGCCGTACAGCAAAGACCAGACGGGAAATTTCCTCCGGCGTATTAAAATCCGAAACGCTCACGCGGACCGTACCGGTTTCCAGCGTTCCCCCACTCCTGTGCGCCAGCGGCGAACAGTGTATCCCTGCTCGAACGGCAATGTTTCGCCTGGCCAGCGCCGCGCCGAGTTCTTCCGCATCCCAATTCTCCGCCGTCAGTGATAATACGCCTGTTTGATTCTGCATCTTCGGCTCTGCGTAGACACGAAGTTTGGGGATTTGGGAAAGTCCCTCCGCCGCCTGCTGCGTCAGATGTCGTTCTCGATCCAGAATTTTTTCTGTTCCCCGCTGCCGGACATAGCGGACGCCTGCCAGAAGTCCGGCAATGCCGGGCATATTGTGGGTTCCCGCCTCCAGCCGGTCCGGTAAAAAATCCGGCATTTGCTGCTGAATGGACAGACTGCCGGTCCCGCCCTCCAGAAGCGGGCGCGGCTGAATGCCGTCTCCGCAGAGCAGCACGCCGGTGCCCTGGGGACCGTACAAGCCCTTATGACCAGGCATGGCGGCGAATGCCGCGCCCAGGGCCGTCATATCCAGCGGCAGTACCCCCGCCGACTGGGATGCGTCGACAATCAGCGGGACGCCTCTGGCTCTGCACAGCGCGGCGATTTCCTCCAGCGGCTGAATAAAGCCGAAAACATTGGACACATGACTGCAAATCACAGCGTCCGTACCGGGCTGAATCAGGCGGTCAAAGGCTTCCGCCGCCGCGTCGGGACGAAACAGCGGACCAACTGCAACGGCCATGCCCGCGTCCAGGGCTTCCAAAGGACGCGTGACGGCGTTGTGTTCATAGCCGGAGACAACGGCTTTTCCTCCCGGCGGAACGAGGCTCTTGATGGCGATATTCAAAGCGTGGGTGGCGTTCAGAGTAAACACCACCTGTTCCGGATTGTCCAGGTGAAACAGCTCCGCCAGCTCGGTCCGGCACTGAAACGCCGTGTCTGCCGCCCGCATGGCGGCAGAATGCCCGCCCCGGCCCGGGGAACTCATTGTGGCCAGGGCGTCCCACATGGCGGCAGCGACGCCGGCAGGTTTCTGGAAGGTGGTCGCCGCGCTGTCGAGATAGATCATGGATGCACCTCCTGGTACAATCCGCGTTGGTACAAGAATATTTGAACGGGGTCCAAAGACGCCGCGTGAAGGGCTGTTAATGCAGCCGTCAGGTCGCTGGTTGCAATCCGTACGGCATAGGCGCAGCCCAGGTTTGTCAGGTCTCTGGGAGCGCGGAAGATTTGACAGCGGACACCCGCCCGGCTCAACACCTTCTGCATTCTCTGTGCGTAGGTTACAGAGCGGGCAAGAATCAGATAATGCTCCACATTGCACGCCTCCTTTCTATCCATTCTATGGATGGAAAAAGGAAATGTGCGAAACAAAAAGCCCTGCGTATTTGCAGGGCTTTCCCCCAAACGAAAGCAACGGAAACAAACCGCCGTTCAGCGGAAAAAACCGTATTTTTTCACCGTATTTTCTCCACCAACGCAACCGCATGAGCGGCCATGCCGGAACCGTCGCCGGTAAATCCAAGGCCCTCCTCCGTCGTTGCTTTCACGTTGACCTGTTCTGCGTCCACGCCAAGAGCTGCAGCCAGGTTCTTCGCCATTCTGTCCTTGTAGGGCGCGATTTTCGGGGCCTGTGCCAGGAGCGTTGCGTCAATATTCACCACAGAAAACCCGCGTTCCCGCAGAAAATGTCCCACTTTCTCCAGGAGCTTCAGGCTGGATATGCCCGCATAGGACGGGTCTGTATCCGGAAACAGTTTTCCGATGTCCCCCAGCCGCGCCGCGCCTGCCAGAGCGTCCATGACGGCGTGAGTCAGGACGTCGGCGTCCGAGTGACCCAGCAGGCCCTTTTCCCAGGAAATCTCTACGCCGCCTAAAACCAAACGGCGTCCCGGTTTCAGACGGTGTACATCGTAACCGTGACCAATCCGCAGATTTGTCATGCCCGCTCCTTCCGGTCCTGCAAAATCGCCTCTGCCACAATCAAATCCAGCGGCGTGGTGATCTTGATGTTTTCCTCGTCGCCGTCTACCAGAAACACAGCCTTCCCCAGATGTTCCACCGCGGAGGCGTCGTCCGTAACAGGCCGGTTTTCCGTAATGGCCGACTGAAGTGCTGCCTTCAAAAGCGACGCATCAAAAACCTGGGGCGTCTGAACGGCCCGCAGACGGTCCCGCTCTAACGTCTCCGCAACCGCGCCGTTTGAACAACAGATTTTTACGGTATCCTTCAGCGGCACCGCCGGAACAGCGGCCGAACAGCGGGCCGCGGCGGTAATCACAGCGTCAGCCATTTCCGGCGTCAGCAGCGGACGCGCGCCGTCATGAACTGCCAGAAGCTGTATATCCGGCGAAGTCTCCAGAGCCGCCAGCAGCACCGAATGAGCCCGGCTCTCACCGCCCCGGATGACCTTGGTGCATTTGGAAATGCCGTAATCCTGACAGAGCCGGGAAATTTCCACCAGATCTTCTTCCCGGGCGGCGATGATGATTTCGTCAATCTGCTGTGTAAGCTGCAAAGCCGTCAACGTCCGCACCAGAACCGGAACGCCGTCCAGCGGCTCCAGCATTTTATGGATTCCGCCCATGCGCCGGGACTCCCCCGCCGCAGGCACCAGCGCAGCGCAGCGGGGACGGACGGCTTCCCGGGCTTTTTTGAAAAACGACAGCATGAACAACCTCCCACTAAGTGGCCTTATGCATCATTGCGGCTTTTGCCGCATGGCGCGGTCCAGCCGGTCTTCCGCGTCCTGATAGGCGCAGCCCTCCGCCAGTACCATTTCGGAAATAATGATCTGCTTTGCGTTGTGGAGCATTTTCCGTTCCCCGGTGGAAAGGCTGCGGCGGGATTCCCGCCGCATTAAGCCTTTTACCACACGGGCAACCTCGTTCAAGTCGCCGCTTTTCAGCCGCAGCAGATTTTCCTGATACCGCTTGTTCCAGTTGGCGTTTACCTCCACCTCCAGGGCGGGGATTCCAGCCAGAAACGCCTCCACCTGGGCTGGTGTGATGATGGAGCGGATGCCGATGGTCTGGCAGTTCGCCGTAGGAATTTTCAGCACCAGTCCTCCGACAGGCATTTTGAACACATAGTATTCTTTCACGATGCCCGTCACTTTTTCGCGGACGATGTCGTCAATCACGCCCGCGCCGTGCATTGGATGCACGACTTGGTCCCCTATACAAAACATAATGTTTCCCCCTTTGCCGCCGCAGCGGCATCCGCTTGCGTTTGACACTTCAAGGATTTTACAGAAGAAGATCCGCTGTGATTCCTGGGGAAAGGGAACGTTCCGGGTTGCCGCTTACCGCTTGCTGGACCGCCGCCAGATATGCATTTTCTCCGCCTCTTGGATGAGTTCCTCCCGGAACTGCGGATGGGCGAGATTGATGATGCCCTCGGCCCGTTCCCAGGACGACTTGCCCTTGACGTTGAATTTGCCGTATTCCGTTACCAGCCAATGAAGATTGGTGCGGGTTGCGGTGACTACGGAGCCTTCCACCAGAGTGGGGCGGATGCGGGATTTCAGCTGACCGCTTTTTTTGTCCATAAAGGACGAGGAGCAGCAGATGAAGCTCTTGCCGCCCTTGGCAAGATACGCGCCCATGACGAAATCCTGTTGTCCGCCTGCGCCGGAAATGTGGTTGATGCCGGAGGATTCGGAGGATACCTGACCATAGAGGTCAATATCCACCGCGCCGTTGATGGACATGAAATTTTCAATCTGGGAAACCCGGGCAATGTCGTTGACATAGCTGACGGGAGCCGCCATGCATTCGGGATTGTTATGCAGAAAGTCGTATAGCTTCTGGCTGCCCGCCGCAAAGGCGTAAGTCTGGCGGCCCCGGTCAAAGGGCTTGCAGGCGCCGGTGATGCGGCCAGCCAGCGACATATCAACAAACGCGTCGACATACATTTCCGTATGGACGCCCAGGTCCTTCAAATCGGACTCGGCAATCATTTTGCCGATGGCGTTCGGCATGGAGCCGATGCCCAGCTGAAGGCACGCGCCGTCAGGAATCTCGGAGACCACCAGCTTAGCCACCGCCATGTCCACTTCGGAGGCTGCGCCGCTGCCGCCCAGCGTTTCCATCGGAGGATTTTCCCCCTCTACGATCATGTTTACATCGCGAATATGGACGCAATTTTCAAAACCGCCCAGACAAACCGGAATGTTTTTATTGACCTCCACGATGACGGTCTTGGCGCACTCACAGACAGCTTTGAGGTGCGAGCCGCCGGGGCCGAAGTTGAACCAGCCGTGCTCGTCCATGGGGGCTACCTGGAACATGGCCACGTCCAGGGTTTTGATGCAGTCACGATAATAACCGGGCAGCTCGGAGTAGCGCAGCGGGATGTAATAGGCGAAGCCCTCTTTCACGGCCTTACGTTCAATGCCGCTCATATGCCAGGAGTTCCAGGTAAAATGTTTGGCAACGTCCGGCACGTCGAAAATGGCGGGACGGCGGGTCAGAATACCGCCGCGGATGTTAACGTCACTCAACTCCTCCGCGCGGGCCGCCAGGGCTTTGTCCAAGGCGTTTACAGTGCATACGCTCCATCCGTAGTCCACCCAGTCGCCAGGTTTGACGGCTTTCACCGCCTCGGAAGCACTGGTCAGTTTCTGCTGGTATTCTTCCTGATAACGCATATTTCTTCCTCCAATAAAATCGTTTTCGCTCCTGGAAACAAGAGCTTCTGCGGCTGTATGACGAATCATACCGCTCTTTTATTACAGTATACCAGCTTTGGGAAAACATTGCAATGCAAACGTGAAAAAAATCACAAAATTTTGCGTAAAAAAGAGCAAACCCGAAACCGGATTTGCTCTTTGGCGGAAAATAAAATGGAATCAGGCTTCTTCGCCGTTCTCCGTCTCGTCGAGAGCCGGAGTCAGCAGGGCACGAATGGAAAGGGAGATCTTCTTCCGCTCCTCGTCCACCGCGGTGATTTTCACGTCCACGATCTGGCCTTCGGACAGAACATCGCCCGGCTTCTCAATCCGGCGGTCGGCAATCTGAGAAATGTGGATCAGGCCGTCCACGCCGGGAACCACCTCGGCAAACGCGCCGAAGTCGATCAGCTTCACAATGCGCACGGAAGCCACGTCACCCACGTTGTACTTGTCAATAAAGACCTGCCAGGGGTCAATGTTGTGGTCCTTGACGCCCAGGGAAATTTTGCGCTTCTCGGAGTCGAAGGAGATAACATAGACTTCCATCGTGTCGCCCACCTTGCAAATCTCGGAAGGCGTCTTGATCCGGCTCCAGCTCAGCTCCGAAATATGTACCATGCCGTCTACGCCGCCGATGTCGACAAATACGCCGTAGCTGGTCATGGACTTCACGGTTCCGGTGTAGCGCTTGCCCTGCTCAATGCTGGCCCAGATTTCCTCCTGTGCGGCGCGGCGGGCCTCGTCCGTGACAGAACGGATGGAACCCACCACCCGGCGGCGGGCGCGGTTCACTTCCGTGATGCGGAGCTGCACCTTCTGGCCCTTCATGGCAGAGAGGTCCGCGCCCCGGGGCTGGCCGCTCTGGGAAGCGGGCACGAACACCCGCACGCCCTTCACAGAGACGACAATGCCGCCCTTGTTCTCCTCCGTAACGGTGCCTTCCAGCACAACCTTTTCCTCAACGGCCTGCTCAATGTTCTCCCAAACTTTTACCGCATCCAGGCGTTTCTTGGAAAGCTCGGCATAGCCTTCCACATCGTTGACGCGGACGATGTACGTTTCGATTTCGTCGCCGACCTTCACCACGTCCTCCGGCTTGGCGGAAGGATCGTCGGTCAGTTCGCTGAGCTTGATGTAAGCCGCCTGTTTTGCGCCTACGTCCACCTGCACCTCCGTCGGAGTGATGGCGGTCACAATGCCGGTTACCTTCTCTCCTGTATTTAAAGTTTTGAAGGACTGATTCAGCAGTTCCTCAAAGGATTCCTCTTTGTTTTCTACCGCTTTGATTTCTTCGCTCATGGCTGCATATACCTCCTTAATGATGCCCGCAGGCGTGGAGGCGCCGGCCGTAAGGCCCGCAACCGAAACGCCCTCAAAAAAGTCCGGCGGAAGCTCGTCCGCGTTTTCAATCGAAAGAACCCGCGGGCAGTTCCTGGCACAGATTTCCGTCAGGTGCCTGGTATTGGCGCTTTTACGGTCGCCTACCACAACCATTGCGTCTGCTTCGGAGGCAATTTGGGCCGCCTCTGCCTGACGCTTATGCGTAGCATCACATATTGTATCAAATTTTTTTGCATTTGTACACTCTTTTTTTATGATTTTCCAAGAAGTTTCAAAAAGTTCACGAATACAGGTGGTCTGCGCCATCACTAAAAAGGGTGTTTTTTGCTCCTCGGGATGCGTATTTAACCATTGCCGGACGGCCTCCGGCCCTTGCAGCACCAGAGTTTTCTTGCACCAGCTGGCCGCGGCCAGCACTTCCGGATGGTCCGGCTCGCCGATGAGGATGGGAATTCGTCCCTCCTCCTCCGCCTGGGCCGCAAGCCGCTGAATACGCCTCACATTTGGACAGGTTGCGTCCACACAGCGGACGCCCCGGGCCTCCAAGCCGTCTAAAACGCTCTTTAATTCCCCGTGAGAACGGATGAGAACGGTATCCCCGGCTTGCAGCGCATCCGGACCGGCCGCTTTCCGAAGGCCCAGCTGGTGAAGACGCTCCACAGCGTAACGGTTGTGAATCAGGTCGCCCAGCATCCAGCAGCCGCCGGATGCCTGCGCCGTTTTTTCCGCCAGATCTACGGCCCGCTGTACGCCGTAACAAAATCCCGCGCTCTTTGCCAAAATCACCCGCACAACGGTTTCCCTCCGACCATCTGTCCGCCTAATGCGTAAGCCTCTTTCAAAATATCGTCGGCAATCTGCTGCATCTCCTCGGAGGTTCCCCGCCGTCCGGTGTAGTGCGGTTCATAGGGTTCTCCGAAAATAATGCGGGTCCGGTGGAATAACTTCTTCTCGCCATCCACAAATACCGGGACCAAAATCGCGCCGGTTCGTACGCCGATCATAGCGGCTCCCGCCTTTGCGTGGGCGGGCAGGCCGTCGGTGTAGCCGATGCCGTTGTGAATGGTGGTTCCCTCTGGGAAAATCAGAAGGTTGTCGCCGCTTTTGATGGCCTGCATGGACATTTTTACCGAGCTGAGGTCGTTGTTCCCCCGGCTGACGGGAAAGGCCCCTACCTTCCGCAAGATCCAGCCCAGAAGGGGGTTTTTGAAAAGCTCGGCTTTGGCCATGATGTGCAGGCGGTAGTTAACCGGCAGCTTCAGCGCGACAAGGATGGGGTCCCAGTTGCTGGCATGGTTCGGACAGAGCAGAACGCCGCTTTTCGGCAGGCGTTCCAGTCCCTCTACGGAAACGGGATGCAGCACGTCTGCGATGAAACCTACTACATAATAAATAAAAACGAACAGCCCGTTAAATGGCTTCATGCACGTTGCCCCTTTCCTGGACGATTTTTAACAGAGCGTCCAAACTCTCCTGAAAATTCAAGGTTGTAGTGTCCAGCAGCACGGCGTCCGCCGCCTGCTGCAACGGCGCCGCGCTGCGGTGTGTGTCCCGCCAGTCTCGTTCTTCGATTTCCCGCAGGACTTCTTCATAAGGCTGCGGCGTTCCGCGGCGTTCCAGCTCCAGCATCCGGCGGTGTGCCCGCGCCTGGGCGGAGGCTGTCAGAAAAATTTTGACCTCCGCGTCCGGCAGAACCACCGTCCCGATGTCCCGCCCGTCCATCACTACGCTGTGGGTTCTGGCGAGTTCCCGCTGCATTTCCAGCAGATAGGACCGCACGGCGGGAATGGCGGATACGGACGACGTATACTGCGACACCTCCGGCAGACGGATTTCCTCCGTCACGTCCCGGCCGTTCAAAAACATCCGCTGCCGGCTGTTCTCATAGCGTAATTCCACTTGCAGGCGCGGCAGTTCAGCGGCGACCGCCTCAGTGTTTGCAGGGTCCGCGCCGCATTTCCAGATATGCAGGCCGATGGTACGGTAAATGGCTCCGGTGTCGACGTAAATACATCCTAACGCGGCGGCGGCGGCTTGGGCAAGCGTGCTTTTACCGGCCCCTGAAGGTCCGTCGATGGCAATGCGGATGATGCTCATAATGTCCCTCCCTGCGCCTCGCGGCGCGTGGTATCTTTGGTGGTTTTCGCGGCGGCCGCTCCGGCGGCCCGGCCGGTGGCCCAGGCGATTTGCAGATTGAATCCGCCGGTATAAGCGTCTGCGTCCAAAATTTCACCTGCAAAGTATAATCCCTTTACAATCTTTGATTCCATGGTGGTTGGGTTGACTTCTCCAACCTTTATGCCGCCGGACGTGACTATGGCGTCCGTTTCCGGCATAGGAGCCGCAATCTCAATGGAAAACCCTTTGAGTGTTTGAAGAAGCGTTTCCCGCTGCGGGCGGGTGATATCGTGGACCTTTTGATGGAACGGAATTCCACAACGCGCCACGACTACCGGAATGATTTTCTGGGGAAGCAGATCGTTTAAGGCGTTTCCAAAGTCGTGATTTGCGTATTTGCCGAAATCCGACAGCAGACGCCGATCCAGCTGCGGGGCGTCCAGAGCCGGTTTCAGATCAATTTCCAAACGGTAAGTTTTTTTGTCGAAATGCCGCATATGCGCCGAAGCCGACAATACCAGCGGGCCGCTGACGCCGAAGTGTGTAAACAATAACTCGCCAAAATCGGTGTAGATTTTTTTTCCGTTCTCGAAAACCGCCAGTCCGACGTTACGAAGGCTTAACCCTTGCAGTTCAGCGCATCCGGCTGATTGCAGCGGCACCAGGGAACCCCGCAGTGGCGTAACCGTATGCCCCGCCGCCGCGGCCAGAAGATGTCCTTCTCCGGTGGAGCCGGTGGCCGGATAGGACACGCCTCCGGTAGCCAAAATAACGGCTTCCGCCGGATAGCGGCTGCTTGTGCCTGTTACGCCTTGGATGGTATTGCTTGAAATTTCCAATGCCGTTGCGCGGTCCCGTACAATGGAAACTTTCAATTTCCGTAAACGCCGTTCCAAGGCCGCGCTGATGTCAAACGCCCGGTCGCTGACCGGGAAGACCCGGTTTCCCCGCTCTGTTTTCAAAGGGACGCCAAGCGATTCAAAAAAAGCCATTGTATCCCGTCCATCAAAGCGAGAGAAAGCGCTGTAAAGGAATTTTCCATTACAAGGAACGTTTGACAGAAGTTCTTCCGGACCGGCGTTGTTTGTTACGTTGCAGCGGCCTTTTCCGGTGATGTTCAGTTTCTTGCCTAAACGCTCGTTTGGCTCCAAAAGAGTGACAAAAGCCCCTCCCTCTGCCGCTGTAATGGCAGCCATCATTCCAGCGGCCCCGCCGCCGATTACCAAAACTTTTTTATTCATCGTCCATTTTTCCAAACACGCCGTATTCGTTCCAAATGTCTTCCAGTTCTGCAAAGGTCGCGGAAACATCCTCTCCTCTGCGGCTCGCTAACGCAACCAGTAGCGCATTGATCAGCGACAGCGGCGCAACCATCGAGTCCACAAAGGAGATCATTTCGCAGGGGGCCAGCAGAGCCCCGTCGGACATCTGATAGATTGGCGAGAGCGTGTTGTCCGTGATTGCAACAATTCCCGCCCCCCGGTCCCGGGCGAATTTCACCGTATTTACGGTAATTCTGGAATACCGCGGAAAGCTGATAGCCATCATAACGTCCTCTTTCCCAATGCGGAAAAGCTGCTCGAAGATCTCGCCTGCGGAGCTGGACTGCACCAGTGAAACATTCTGAAAAAGCAAATGCATATAGAAATGCAGATAACCCGCCACGAAAGAAGACGACCGGACGCCTAAAATGTAGATGTGCTTTGCGGCCCAGATGCGGTCAACGACCCGGTTAAAATCCTCCCGGTCCGCTTCGCTGACCACCTGCCGGAGTTTGTCAATGTCCGATTGCAGCACCGCGCCCAGCAGGTCCTGGCTGGAAAAAATATTCCCCGCCGCTTGAATCCGCTGGGTGGAGGTCAGACGGCTTCGCAGCATTTCCTGTAAAGCCCGCTGCATGTTCGGATAGCCGTCATACCCCAATTCAAAGGCAAACCGTACAACGGTGGATTCGCTGACGCCCACCAGGCCGCCCAGCCGGTTCGCCGTCATAAAGGCCGCTTTGTCAGCGTGCTCCAGAATATAATCTGCAATGCGTTTTTGTCCTCTGGAAAATTCACTCCGTTTGCTTTCGATTGTATGTAAAATACTCTTAGCCACGCCGTTTCCCTCTTTTTGAAGCGGCCTGAAAGGGTCAGGCCGCTTGTCGTTCTCTTTTATTGTACCACAAAGCGGATAGAATTCATACGCATTTTTTCAGAAGGGTCAAACCGGTTTCACTTGGTCCGCTCTGCAAGACGGTCCGCCAGCGCGCAGAGAAACGCCGTGCCGCCCGGCCAGACGCCAGCGCAGAGTGCCTCCTTCGCCTGGGCCGTATAAGCCAGCACCCGGCGGGCGCACTCCTCCACGCCTAAGAGCGTAACATAAGTGGTTTTGCAGTTTGCCGCGTCCGAACCGACGGGCTTTCCCAACGTTTCCGTAGTGGAGGTTGCATCCAGAATATCGTCTTGAATCTGGAATGCCAGCCCTAAATTTGTGGCGTAGTTTCGAGCCGCGTCCATACAGGAATCGTCGACCGCCCGGCGGCCCATGGAGGCCGCAACGCCCATCATACACGCCGCCCGCAGGAGGGCTCCGGTTTTCTTGTCATTGATGGCGGTAAGCTGTTCCTCTGTGCGGGGGGCTTCCGCAGGAAGGGTGTCCCAGTACTGCCCGCCGCACATCCCCTCCAAACCGGCGGCCTCGGCCAGCAGCTTGGCCGCCAGGGCTTTAGAGGCCCCGCCGCCGTGCCGCCATACGCCTTCGGCGGACAGCACCGTTTGAAATGCCGCTGCTTGCAGCGCGTCGCCCGCCAGCGTGGCGGTACACTCCCCGAAAATCTTGTGGCTAGTCGGCTTGCCGCGGCGCAGGTCGTCGTTATCCATACAGGGAAGATCGTCATGAATCAGCGAGTAGGTGTGAAGCATCTCCACTCCACAGCCGAAATCTAAACCTTCTTCCAGGGTTCCCCCTGCCGCCTCGCAGAATTTCATCGTTAAAACAGGCCGGATGCGTTTACCGCCTGCAAGGAGGCTGTAACGCATGGCTTCAGCCAGTCCGCCGCCGGGGAAAAACGCCGCCAGACGGTTTTCCGTCAACTGGCGGGCCGCGTCCAATTCTTTTGTAAAATCCATGATTTACCCCTCTTCCGCTCCGGATTCAAACGGCAGCTCCACCGGTGCGCCGTCAGACCCCTTCATCAGCTTGACAACCTGCTGTTCCGCCTGATCCAGCTCCTTGGAACAGGCGGAAATTAACCTGGTTCCCTCCTCAAACAAGGACAGGGAATCCGAAAGCTGTACGTCGCCTTTTTCCAATGCCGCCACGATTTCTTCCAGGCGGGCGATCTGCTGTTCAAACGACATCTTTTTCTCGCTCATTGCTCTGTCTCCTTTTGATAGGTCTGCTGTACAACGCAGGTAAAACCGCCGTCGCCCAGCGTAACGGATACCGTTTCTCCGGCGGTGGTGTCGTGATAACTCCGCAGGATTTGCCCGGACGGCCCCCGGACCATGGCGTAGCCCCGCCGGAAAACGCTCAGAGGACTCATAGCGTCCAGCGCAGCCGCCAAGGTGGAGAACTGCGCCCGTTTCTGGGAAATCTGCCGGCTGGAAAGGTCGGATAACCGCTGCTGAAGATGCGCCAGCTCCATCCGTTTGTCCTGAACATAGCTCAGGTGATTCTGCATCACCCGCGCAGCCGCCAGGGCATCCAGACGCTGCCGGAGAGCCGTAAGGCGGGCGGTCTGCGTCTGTTCCATGCGCACAGCGGAACTTCTCAGCCAGCGCAGCAATTCTGTCTGGTCCGGCACGGCGATTTCCGCCGCATTGGAGGGCGTTGAAGCGCGGGCATCCGCGACAAAATCGGATATGGTTACATCCGGTTCGTGGCCGACGGCGGAGATGACCGGCAGTTCGGATTCGTAGACCGCCCGGGCTACGCGCTCGTCGTTAAAGGCCCACAAATCCTCAATGGAACCGCCGCCCCGGCCCGTGATGATCACATCACCGATTTTCCAGCGGTTTGCGTAGCGGATGGCTCCGGCAATCTCCGGCGGGGCCTCCGCGCCCTGGACGCGGACGGGTAATAAAATAACCTTTGCCAGCGGATAACGCCGGTTCAAAATCCGAATCATATCATGGACCGCCGCTCCGGCGGATGAGGTGACAATGGCGATTTTTTCCGGGAAACGGGGCAGAGGCTTTTTGTGCGCCGGGTCAAACAGTCCCTGCGCATGGAGCTTGGCTTTCAACTGTTCAAAAGCTACCGCTAAATCTCCCACGCCCTCCGGCGTAATGGCGTTGCAGTAAAGCTGATAGGCTCCATCCCGCGGAAAAACGGTCACGCGGCCTTGCAGAATGACTTTCATGCCGTTCTCCGGCCGGAAACGCAGCCTGGACGCCTGCCCGCGGAACATGACGCAGCGCAAAGCTCCTTCGGGGTCCTTGAGGGTAAAATAATGATGTCCCGAGGGATATACCTTATAATTGGACAGCTCGCCCCGAACGTAAAGGTTTTGAAGGTCCGGACTGCCGTCTAAAATTGTTTTGATGTTTTGATTCAGCTCTGTGACGCTGAAGATATGTTGCTGCATAAAACCTCCTTTGCCGGCTCTCCTGTCACCGGCGGCCGGTATAACGGTACGGTCTCCGGCGGGAGGCCTTTCGCAGAAGATGAATTGCCCAGCCAATGCGAAATGCACACACCATCGCCGGTATAATCAAGAGGAATACCGCGGCGTTGCGGTTGTCCAGTCTGGCGCGGCAGGTTGTTTCGTAAGTCAAGAGGTCCTTTCCGTTGAGACGAAAGGCGTATATGGAGCGGCTGCGGCGGCCTTCTGCATATAGAAGCTCCACAGCGTCGCCTGCCTGCGCTTCTTCGGAAATCGCTTTTCCCGGGAAATCCAGGAAGGTCAGGCCGACATAGGAAACGGCGTCGTTTTGGAGGTAAATCCGGTAATTGTCCAGCCCTCGCCGCGGAATGACGCGGATGGAAGCGAAGGTTCCTTCCACCTCCGCCAACTCCTCACGGGGCAGAGGCGCGGAAATCGCGTAAATAAAATAACACTGAAAAAGTCCCGCCGCCAAAACAAACAAACCGCCCAGCGCCAGCGGAAGGGGTTCTCTGTCAAACCGGAGGATGACCGGAATGACCCCCAGCATTAAAAGCAGAATTGCCAGGAGGTTTAACCAATCATAGTCCCCAGCCAGACAAAAACCGCCCAGAATCATACCGGCAGCCAATGGCATATATGCCAAAAGTCCCCGAATCAACGAAACGATTTTCCCAGTCATCGCAAGTCTCTCCCTCCGTCCGCCCACGGAAAGAGGCAGAGCCGGAAAAGCGGTTTTTCACCGCCTCCGCTCTGCCAGTTTACACTTATTCCGCGAATTCCTGCCGCACGAAACTGCCCAGGATTCCGTTGATAAACTTCACGGTTTCCGGGGTCTCATACTTTTTGGCGATATTTACCGCCTCGTTGATTGCCACGCCGTTGGGAATGTCCGGCATATACAGAATCTCATACATCGCCACCCGCATGATGGCCGAGGCCACCAGCGGAATACGGGCAAAACGCCAGCCCTTGGCGTATTTGTCAATGTAGCCGTCCAGCTCTGCCCCATGTTCGTCCACACCCAGAACCAGACGGCGGATGTAGGCGGCCTGCTTGGGGCTGGGAGCCTCCTGATAAACGAAGTCCTCCTCGGCCCAATCGGCAAAGGCTTCCGAAGTCAGACGCTGGTCCAGCAATGCGCCGGCGGTTTTGCCGGTGAAGCTCAATTCATAGGAGAGGTGTATGGCAATCTCCCGGGCGGTGTTCCGAATCATAAAATCTTAACGTCCTTTGCAGCAATTTTATCTCTGACAGGCATTGCGTCTCAGTTCAGCGTCACGCCGCCCACGTGGATATTGACCGCCTCCACGGCACAGCCGGTCATGGCCTCCACCGAGGAGGAGACCGCCGTCTGGGCGTTTTTGGCGACCTCGGGAATGGGGTGGCCATACTGCACCGTCAAAAACAAATCCAAGGTCAACGCTGCGCCGGTCATGTCGATCTTTACACCGCGGATGCTTTTCTGGGCGTTTTTCCGGTTTGTCACCAGATCGCTGACGCTGCCGCCCAAAGTCGTCATCATGCCGGAGACGCCCTCCACCTCCCGGACCGCACCCACGGCGATGGCTGCTATGACTTCCTCCGCAATATTGATGCTGCCGTTTTCTTCCGGCAGGGTCATGTATTCCTTGCTCTCGGCCATTCTAAAACTCTCCTTATTACATCCTTGGTAAACTGGAACGTTCCCCGTTCATTTGGAAGTATCTTATCATATCCCGGTAAAAAATACAACCACTAATTTGCCGCCATGATTTTTATTCCGCTGGCGGAAAAGCCGGTTTCGGTCATGGTGATGTCCTGAATCTTGGCAACGTCCTCCGCCGTCAGTTCTCCGCTGGCGGTGGAAACCACCACGCTTACGCTCTCGTCGCCCATAAAGGCCACGCAGTCGGCATAGCCTTTTGCGGTGACGAGGTTTTCGATCTGGGCTTCCTTCAAGGTGTAGGATGCCAGGACCTGAATGCCCTCCGAAGCCTCGTTCGCCACCGTTTGGTCCGCATTCTCCTGCTCCGCCGCCTCTTGCAGGAGGGAAATGGCGTTGTCCCGCGCCTGCTGGCGGGTCAGACGGGCGGAGGCGAAATAATCGGAACCGCCGTAAACCTCCGTTTCGTCGTCTGGCGCGCCGGAATCGTTTTCTTCTCCGGCTTCGCCGGTTTCACCGGTTTTGGAGTCCGTGCCGGGCGCGTCGCCGGATGGTTCGCCGGTTTCGTTCTGCTTGGAAACAAGCGTTGCCTCTCCCAGAATCTTACCCGCGGCGTCCGCCACTTCCTGACCGGTGTACTTCCAATTCAGAGCCACCGCCGCGCAAACTAAAACCGCCATGGTGGCTACGACTACGTTCCGCTTCCATCTTGCACTCATGGTTTTTTTCCTCCTCCATATAATCACTGCCATTTTGCCACTGTGATGCGGTCGGCGGACAGCCCGGTCAGGGCGGCCACCGCCTCCGTCACCGCCAGACGCACTTCCGCCCGGTCGCCGCCCTCGCAGACGATCAGCGCGCCCCGGTAGGTCGGATAAGTCGTCCGCACCGTCACGGCGTCGCTCCCCCCGTCTACCAGAACGGTCTCCGTCCGGCGGTTGTAATCCTCCGGAGCCGCCGTGCTGCCGCTGTAACTCAGCTGCGTGTCCTGGGCCAGCTGGCGTTCTCCATCGGAATCCACCGTCAGCATCACCTGTACCTGCCCCACGCCGCTCATCGAGCCGAGGATTTCCGCCATCTCCTTCTGCAAGTCCCGGATCTCGGTCTCCTCCTGGCCCTTTGGCTCTTTGGAGGAGGGCCGCAAGTCCACGCCTCCACCGGGCCACAGCAGAAGTCCCGCGCCGATCAGCACGACCAGCGCCGCGTATTTGTATCGGTCCCATATCTTTCGCACTCCTTCAGTTTTTTCCTTCATGCCAAACCTGCCTCTCTGCCGGAATCCCAAGCTCCCGCGCAATCCACTCCGCCAGCTCCGGGGACCGGGGGCCTTTCAGATCGACGGAAACCGGAAGCGGCGTGCCGTCCTCCCCCGGCTCCGTTTCAACCCGAATATTCAAATCCAGCCCCAGCGCGTCCGCTTTGTCCCATATATATGCCGCTGTCCGCTCCGCTATGATATCCGCAAGCGCGTCTTTTCCGGCGGCGTCCAGTTCCTCCGCACGGTCCGTAATAGCGGTGCGGTAATCGGAAAGATGCAGATGCATCTGTGACAGGTCCGTCCGGAGGATGGGCTGAAGCAGAGCCGACAAAAGCAGCAGGCCGCCGGTGAAACGGATGATTTTTCGCATGGTTCCCTCGGGGGCCAGGAGTTGCACCACCGACAACAGCAGCGTTACCGCCGTGATGGAGGTCAGCCACTCCCGCACCGCGCCGATCATGGAACCACCGCCGACACGGAGGCCAGCACCGAAATGAACAACAGCAGCGCACAGCTCCCCGTCATGCCCAGAATCAGGCCGAACGCGCCGCCCAGACCGTCAATGAGCTTGCACAGGCCCGGCGAACCAATGGCCGCCGCCAGAAACGCCGCCAGCTTGTACAGCAAATATTGTATGCCAAGCTGTAAGAACGGATAGGCGCAGGCCGCTAAAATCGCCAGCATTCCAAAAACGCCGATGGTGTTTTTCAGCATCCCCGCCCCGGCCAGAACGGTTTCCGTGGCCTCCGCGATGATGCCGCCCACCACGGGAACGATTCCGGAGATGGCTGCTTTTGCGACCTTTACACTGGCTCCGTCCGCAGCCCCTGCAACAATCCGCACAATGGAGAGATAAACCGTGAACAGCAGCAGGGAAGTTGTTAAAATCCAGGTGATCACTTTTTTCAAGCCCTCCGCAATCGCGCCCAGACGGTTTTCCGGCAGACAGGCCCCGGCGGCTAATGCGCCAATGTATAAGTATACCAGCGGCAGGAGCAGACCGTTGATGAGGGTCAGCAGAAGGTCCGCCAGGAAGGCGGTGGTCACCTGCTGGAAGGTTGCCGTTGTGATGGCTCCGGCGGCCGCCGTCGCCGCCGCCAGCGTGGGCAGAAGCGCCTTGGAAAAGACGTTCAGACTCTCAATGGTCTCTGCCCCCAGACCAATCAGATCGTCCAAGCTGCCTGCCGTCAACAGCGTCACCGCTAAGGCCCCCGCCATGGGGAGATAAGCGGCGGCTTTTTCCCCTCCGGTTCCCTGGGCAAAGCCGTCCACCGCGCCGCAGGCCACCACAACCAGCAGAATCGAGGCGGCTCCCCGCAGGCGTTGGCGGAGAACGGTCCCAACTTGACGGCTGATTTGTTCCAGTATCGTTTCCACGCCTCCGGCAAAGCCCGCCGGGCTGGACAAGTCCGTGTTTTTCAGCATCCCCGCCGCCTCGGGCTGGGCGTCCGTCAGCTCGCGGGGAAGCTCCGCCGCCTTTGCGTCCACGGTCAGCAGCAGGGCGAAAAAGAAAATGCAGATCCATCGTTTCATTGCATCAGCTCCAGTAACAGCGACAGCACTGCCCGCAGAAGCGGCGCAGCCGCCAGCAGCGCACAGACGGCTCCCGCCGTTTCCACCACCGACCCCAGGGCGGATTCGCCGGCATCCCGGCAGAGATTTCCTCCCACCTTCACCACCAGCGCGATTCCTACCGTTTTGTATAAGGGGATGAACAGTTCGTGGGAAATCCCACTGCGCGCAACCAATTCGCCCAGAAAGTCCATCAGAGTTTTCAGGCTTTCCGATAAAGAAAGCAGCACAACAACCGCTGCCGCCAGCGTCAAAAGCAGAGCGGCTTCGGGGGTCCCTTTTTTTAGAACCAACGCCAGAAGCGCAGCGACAACGCATAAAACTGCGGCCCGTATCACGGTCTCCATAGCTAAAAATTAAACAGAGTCTTGATGAGATTAAACAGGTTGCTGATCTCCTGCACCATCATCATCAATACCACCACCAGACCGGCCAGGGTTGTCATCATGGCCTGCTCCTCCCGCCCGGAGCGAACAAGCAGCTGGTTCAGTACCGCTACCAGGATGCCGATAGCGGCGATTTTGAAAATCAAATCCACATCCATTTTGCGTTCCTCATATCAGTAAAATCACCAGCAGCGCGGCGGCGGAAAACCAGAGAGCCGTTGCCCGCTTCTCCTCCTCCGGACGGCTGCGTTCCGTTTCCTCCGCGCTTTTGGTAAGTTGGTACGCGACGGCGGAAACCGCCTTACAGACCGTTTCCTCGTCGCCTTGCAGGTCTCTGCCCAGCGCGGCGGCGGCGGACTTGTCCGCTTCGTTCAAGGGTAGTTCTTCCGCAAGGGCTTTCCAGATTTCCGGCAGGGCTTCGCCTTGGCGGACCGCACTTGACACACCGGAAAAAAAGGCGGCGGCGTCTGGGCCGCAGTTGGACGCCAGTGTTTCCAAAAGGGCTGGAAGGGGGGTTCTGGCCATGCGGACGTGTTCGGCCATCCGCCGGAAGGCGGACAGCAGATCAAACAGGGCGTCCCGCCGCCGCCGCCGCTCGGCAAGCTGCAAACAGCGGGCCAGTATGCCGCCGCCCAGGATACAGAGGCTTCCCAGAAGTTTCAGCATGGCAGTTCCTCCACCTCGTAGGCCCGTCCGTTTTCCTCGGAGAGAATGCGGATGGATATTTGAAAGATTTGATCCTCCAGAAGCTGACGGTAGAGAGGTTTTTGCTGTAACTCCTCTACGCTGGCCGCGTGGATGGTTGCCAAAAGACCGACGCCGCAGCCTGCGGCCATAGAAATGGCGGTCAGGTCCTGGCGGACCGTGATTTCGTCCACTGCGATGATTTGCGGATTCATGGCTCGAAGGACGATGGGGATTCCCAGCGATTTGGGGCAGGCGTCTAAAACGTCGGTGTGTGGGCCGACATCCATCTGCGGTTCGCCCTGGTACATTACCGCCACCTCTCCTCGTTCGTCGACCAGGGAAATCCTCCGGGGCGCAAGGCCATTTGTGCCTTCGGACAGACAGCGTACCAAATCCCGCAGCAGCGTAGTTTTGCCGCCGCCCGGAGGCGAGAGAATGAGTGTGTTTGCAAAACGGCCGTCTGGAAACAGCAGCGGTGCAAGGGGATTGGCAATTCCCTTGCGTTCCCGTGCGATGCGGATTGCCGCGGACGAGAGGTTTTTCAGGTTTGTGTTTACACCGTCCTTCATGACGGCTGTGCCGCAGAGGCCGACCCGAAAGCCCCCGCGGACAGGCAGGTAACCTTCCCGCAGGGATTCCGAGGCCGCGTAGCGGGAAAATTCGGTGGCCAGGTCGCAAAGGGTTTCCAATTCCTCCGATTCCACTACCGCATCAAAAGGCGTTTCGCCATTGGGCAGGAGAACCGTTAGGGGCTGTCCGGCCCGGAGGCGGATTTCTTCCGCAACTGCTTTTTGTTCTTCCGGAAGGGCCATGGCCCATTTTCGGAGGCGGTTCGGCAGAATGGCCGCAGCGTCTTCATAACGGGAAATGCTCAAATTCTTCGGCAAGGGAGTTCCCCCTTTCTTTGGTTACTCCACTCTATGACGGCTCGTCCGGCTCTATGCCAGGTTTGTCCTAAAAAATTTTATGGAAAGCACACTTGACATTTTGTAAGATATGATGTAGAGTAGGAATGGAAAGCAAACTTTCCATAAGGTGCGCAAAGGAGATTTATCCATGGAGAATCGTTTGGAGGAGCTGCGTAAGGAAAGAGGGCTTCGACAGGAGGAATTGGCGGAAGCGCTGGAGGTATCACGGCAAACGATTGGTTCGCTGGAGAATGGACGGTATAATCCGTCGATTTTATTGGCGTTCAAAATCTCGCGTTATTTTGGCGTGCCAATTGAGGATATTTTTATTTATGAGGAGGAACCGTTATGAAAAGGAAACAGGGAATGTATGTAGCGTTGGCTGCAATTGGAGCGGGACTGGCAGTAACCGCGTTGATTTTGCGGAATTATTCCATTTCAAACAGCCTTGGAGGGGCGCTGATGGGCGTTGGAGCTGGTTTGTGTACAATGGGACTGGCGCAGCTTTTGACGCTGCGCAGTGAAAAAAAGCATCCGGAGCAAATGAAACAAAATGAGATTGCGATGAAGGACGAACGAAATGTAGCCATTCGGCGCCGGGCAAAGGCGTTATCCGGCGACTTTCTGCAATGGGTTGTTATGGCGGCGGCGTGGTTGTCCATTGGGCTGGACGCACCTCTTTGGGTATCGCTGCTGGCAATAATGATATTTGTTTTCAAAAATATTTTTGAGCTTTTTCTGATAGTACATTACCAAAAAGTAATGTGATTTTGGCGGTCGCAGCTTGCGCTGCGGAGCGATAGTCAGCTGCTTGCGGACAGCTGGTCCCACTTCCACCCCCCATTTTCTCTTTTTCTCCGCGAAGAAAAAGAGAAAACGGGCCGTGGACGGTCCAAAAGAGAAAAAGACGCTGACTAGGACTGGTGGAAAACTTCCGCTTGGCGGAACGGAAACGGGAAGTCCATCACTGACTTGATCTGCTCCTCTTTCCGCTGTCGCTGCTGCGGTGGTTGAAAGAAAATGAGCCAGCCATTCCGCCCACCGCAGCAGCGGCAGCGGGGTTAGACGCAGAGGCAAATCGAGTTGGACTTCTGGTAAAAGAAATAAGAGCGTTTTTCAAGCGCCCAGCTTGAAAAACGCTCTTTTCTTTTGGACCGTGAACGGCCCGTTTTCTTTTCTCTCAAGAGAAAAGAAAATGGGGGGTTCAAATTGGACCTGCTATTGCAAATGGCAATGAAACGCCCGCGCCGTGAGGCGTGTCCCCCAATGGGCCGTTGACGAATTACGGCAGTGATTTTGAATCAGCCCGGAGGCCATGTCATGTCGCGGCCGCTTAAAACGTGGAAGTGTAAATGGAAGACGCTCTGACCGGCTTGCTCGCCAATATTGGAGACAACCCGGTAACTTTCCAGATGTTGCTCCTTGGCCAGCTTGGCAATCACTTCAAAAATGTGACCGACAATGGAACCATTCTCCGCTGTAACTTCAGACACCGAACCAATATGCGCCTTTGGAATTACCAGAAAATGCGTGGGAGCCTGGGGCGCGATGTCCTTAAATGCAAAACACTGTTCGTCCTCATAAACCTTGCTGCTGGGAATTTCACCCGCGGCAATCTTGCAAAACAGACAATCCGACATTTGCTTTTTCCTCCTTCTTCTTCTTAAATAAATTGATTTCGCGCAGAATCGTACGCATAATTCAACGCGGAAAGCGCTTCGCATATCTGCGACTCACTCACATCCAAAGACGCACACAGTTCTTTCAAACTTGCATATTCGTCCCTTAGCTTTGTATTGACAAAGCTAAGCAGAATCACCGGGTCCTTTGGAAGCATTTCAGCCCAGCCTTTCCGCAATGAAATCATCTACCCCCGCCAGGGCATTGTCCAGCTTCAAAAGATCCGTGCCGCCGCCCATGGCGCTGTCCGCTTTGCCGCCGCCCTTGCCGCCGCAGCACGCACAAACCGACTTGATCAATTCGCCCGCCTTGATGCCTCTTTCGACAGCTTCCTTGCCGCAGACCGCCAAAAGACTGATCTTGCCATCTTTTACCGAAGCCATTACGCCGACGACATTCGGTTCCTTGTCCCGAAGAAAATCGCCCATCTTTCGCAGCGTAGCCGCGTCCAGATCGTTCCTCTGCGCCGTCAGAACCTTCAAACCATGGACATCCTTCGCGCTCATCAGGAAGTTTCGCGCCTCACCCAAGGATGCCTCGGACTTGAATTTCTCCAAAGACTGCTGTAAATCCTTGATTGCGGCCATTTGCTGGCTGATACGCATTTCCAAGTCACCCGGAGTTGTCTTCAGCATCTGAGCCGCATGGAGCAAAATGCTTTGGTTGCGATGAATTACTTCCAGCGTCAGCTTGCCAACGGTCGCCTCAATGCGCCGCACGCCAGAGGCCACGGAACTCTCGGACTTAATCCGGAACGGCCCAACCTTGGCCGTGTTGTCCAGATGGGTGCCGCCGCAGAATTCCATGGAAAAATCTCCCATTTCCACGACCCGGACAACATCGCCGTATTTCTCGCCAAAAACGGCAACCGCACCTTTCTTTTTGGCTTCCTCAATCGGAAGAACCTCTGTTACAACCGGATAACCCTCCAAAATGGCTCCGTTTACAATGCCGTCAATTTTACTGAGCTGTTCCGGCGTAATGGCTTCAAAGTGCGTGAAGTCAAAACGAATGCGGTCCGGCTCCACCAGAGAACCGGCCTGGTGAACATGATCGCCCAGAACCTTTTTCAAGGCGGCGTCCAAGAGATGCGTAGCGCTGTGGGCGCGGCGGATGGCGGTGCGGCGTTCCACGTCAATCGCTGCCGTCACCGTGTCGCCAACCTTCAGCTCGCCGCTTTCTAACGTGCCGGTGTGCAGGAACTTGCCGCCCTTGTTTTTCTGAACGTCCTGCACCTGAAATACGCTGCTGCCAGCGGAAATCGTTCCATGGTCGGCGGTTTGGCCGCCCATTTCCGCATAGAATACGGTCTGGTCCAAAACGATGGTTGCCGCAGCTCCAGAGACGATTTCTTCCCGCAGCTCGCCGTCAACGACAATCGCCAGAACTTTGCCTTCTATGCGGTTCTGTTCATAGCCGGCAAACTCTGTGGCGGGCACGTCGGAACCAAATTCAATACCGGCCCAGCCTAGATCGCCCAATGCTTCGCGGGCTTTACGGGCGCGAATGCGCTGTTCTTCCATCAGCTGATCAAACGCGGCGCGGTCAACGGTCATCCCCGCCTCCTCTACCATTTCAGCCGTCAGGTCAATCGGGAAGCCGAAGGTGTCGTAGAGCTTGAAGGCGTCCGCACCGGAAAACACCGTTTCGCCCCGCTCTTTATGATCGCTCAGAAGATCGTTGTAAATGCGGAGGCCGCCGTCAATGGTCTTGGCGAAGTTTTCCTCCTCTGTACGGATTACTTTTGTGATATATCCCTGTTTTTCCCGAAGGTCGGGGTAAGCTGTTTCGTTCTCTTGGACAACGGTATCCACCACTTCAAAAAGGAAGGGATGCTCCACGCCCAAAAGACGGCCATGCCGTGCGGCGCGGCGCAGAAGACGGCGAAGCACATAGCCTCGTCCCTCGTTGCTGGGAAGAACGCCGTCACAGATCATCATGACGGAAGACCGGATGTGGTCCGTAATAACCCGAAGGGACACGTCGGTTTTGTGGCTCTCGCCATAGTGCGCGTGGGTGATCTCGGACACCTTGTCGGTAATCTTCATCACGGTATCCACATCAAACAGCGAATTCACGTTCTGGCACACGCAGGCCAGACGTTCCAGGCCCATTCCGGTATCAATGTTCTTGTTGGTCATTTCTTCATAGTGGCCTTCGCCATCGTTGACGAACTGAGAAAAGACGTTGTTCCAGACCTCAATATAGCGGTCACAGTCACAGCCGACGGTACAGCCGGGCTTGCCGCAGCCATGCTCCTCGCCGCGGTCATAATAAACCTCGGAACAGGGACCGCAGGGACCTGCGCCGTGCTCCCAGAAGT
>CAJUTB010000024.1 GCA_910589315.1 uncultured Oscillibacter sp.
CGGAGTATATCTGCGAGTGCACCGGCCAGCACCTGGAAAAGAGCAAGTGCGAAGGTCACATCAAGGCCGGCGCAAAGCACGTCATCATGGGCGCGCCCTCCAAGGATGATACCCCGATGTTCGTCATGGGTGTCAACAACCACAAGTATACCTCGGATATGACCTACGTGTCCAACGCCTCCTGCACCACCAACTGCCTCGCCCCCATCGCAAAGGTTCTGAATGAGAATTTCGGCATTGTCGAGGGTCTGATGACCACCGTACACTCCGTCACCCCCACCCAGAAGCTGTTGGACGGCGCGTCCATGAAGGATTGGCGCGGCGGTCGTGCGGCCACCGGCAACATCATTCCTTCTTCCACCGGCGCGGCCAAGGCTGTGGGCAAGGTCATCCCTGAGCTGAACGGCAAGCTCACCGGCATCTCCATGCGCGTTCCCACCCTGGACGTTTCCGTGGTGGACCTGACCGTGAAGCTGGAGAAGCCCGCCACCTATGAGGATATCTGCAAGGCGATGAAGGCCGCTTCCGAAGGCGAGCTGAAAGGCGTTCTGGGCTACACGGACGAGGACGTGGTGTCCTCCGACTTCTTGGGCTGCCCCCTCACCTCCATCTTCGACAAAAAGGCCGGCCTGTCCCTGACCGACAACTTTGCAAAGGTTGTTTCCTGGTACGACAACGAGTGCGGCTATGCCAACAAGATGGTCGAGCTGATTGCTTATATGTTCTCTGTGGACAACAAGTAAGAATTTCTGTTTCTGAAAAGAAAACGGCCCGCCGGATGAAACATCCGGCGGGTTTTTTGTCTGCCCAGCTGCGCCTGGGACGGATTTTGTGGAGCGGACAGGCAGAAAAAAGCCTTGCAATCGGGAGGAAGATGGGGTAAAATAACAGAGGAAACACAATTGCGGCAGGCTGCGGAGTGCCGCTAACACGCCGCAGCCCTGTACGAGTGGAATAAGCACTCAGCACAGCAATTTTAGAATTGCACCACGGGATTATTATACCCATTTCCGCCGGCGTTTTCAAGGGTGGAATTTGGGTGTTTAAGTTGTGCGTTCGCTTTTTGAGGGCGGTGTTGAGTTTGTGAAGCGCAACGCCGTTTTTTGTGTTTCCGGAACGGACCCCGGGCGGGGAGGGGGGAGGCCCTGCCCGGGAGTATCCGCCGGAATCAGGACTTGAGGAGGAACGCAAAATGTCGGGTATGAAAACCGAGCACATGAATTTTCGGACCAGAAAGACCATGGACCAGATCCGGGACGGCATCCGGCGAGCGGCTGCCGCGGAACGGGCGGACCTGCTGGCTCTGGACGGCGACCCTTTAGGCGGTGTGAACCAGCCGGAAATTGCCGTCCTGCTGGACGGAGTTCACCCGCTGAACCGTTCGCGCCGCTGGGGCGTACAGGTGTATGTGACGGAACTGGGACAGGAACGGGGGGTGGAACTTGTGGCCCTCGGAGAAGGAACCTGGGCTAGAGCTCTGCACCAGGGCGGTTACAGCCTGGGCTTGAGCAAAAAGCACTGGGAGAAAATTGCAGGCGGTCTGCGCTGAGGGATGAAACAGGCCGAAAAATCCTGCCGGATGAAATATCCGGCGGGATTTTTTGCGGTACTGGAGAAAATTTCACAAAAATTTTGTTTCCATTCGGGAAAGAAGGATTGTAAAGCGGGGAAAGGTGTGGTATACTACAACAAGTCCTCCGTGGACAGCTGCGGAGCCGGTCTCGCGCAATGGATGCCCGCGAACCATGTCAGGCGGGGAACCGAGCAGCATTAAGCGGGAATTTCCATGTGCCGCGAGGCAACCGGTTCCGTGGCTGCCCCCGGAGGACTTCCTTTTCTTTCGCGAAAGAAAAGGAAGCAAAAGAAAGCTGACACGCCGCGGCTTCCGGCGGTTGCAGAACCTTTCTGCGCCGGACGCTTTTTACGGACGGCTTTCTTTTTCGTTTTTTACGACGCCCTTTTCGGAAGGACGCGCCAGTCAGAGATCCGGCAGATTATCCCAATCGGGCGGAGAGAAGGCCGCCGGAAACCGGAAGAACATCGAGTATGTATACTTTGTGGTCGTCGGGCTGGTTATGGCGGCAAACCCCAAACTTTTTTTGATATCACGGAAAGCTGGAAAAGCAACGCCGAAAGGGAACCGTCTGACCTTTACCGCATCAGTACGCGGCTGGGGGGCATCCTGTTCCTGCTGGTGGGCGTTGCGGGAATGATTGTGCTTGGTGTGCTGGGCTGGTAAATTCCCAAGGCGGTATGTGAGAATGTACATGGTATCCGGGGTTCAGGCCGCGGAAACACGCTCCCGAGACGGGAGCTTTCGGAAGGGAGCGGAGGCGGTTTCATGTATCAGGCGTTGTATCGGAAGTGGCGGCCCAGGACTTTCGCGGACGTTATCGGGCAGTCCCACATTACGGAAACTCTCCGGCGGCAGGTGGCCGAGGGCCGTACCTCCCATGCCTATTTGTTTACCGGAACCCGCGGCACCGGTAAGACTACCTGTGCCAAGATTTTGGCCAAGGCTGTCAACTGCGAGCGTTCAGTGGACGGAGATCCCTGCGGCCAATGCCCCGCCTGTCTGGGGATTGACAGCGGTAATTTTCTGGACGTTCTGGAACTGGACGCCGCCTCCAACAACGGCGTCGATCAGGTCCGCGCCCTCCGGGACGACGCCGTTTACGCCCCCGCCAACGTGCGGAAGCGGGTTTACATCGTGGACGAGGTGCATATGCTCTCCACCGCCGCGTTTAACGCCCTGCTGAAAATCCTGGAGGAGCCGCCGGAACATTTGATGTTTATTTTGGCCACCACCGAGCTTCATAAGGTCCCGGCTACGATTCTCTCCCGCTGCCAGCGGTTTTCCTTCCGGCGGATTCAGCCTCAGGACATTGCAAAGCGTCTTTCCTACGTGGCGGAACGGGAAAACCTGCCCCTTACCCCCGACGGCGCGGAACTGCTGAGCCGTTTGGCCGACGGCGCGCTTCGGGACGCCCTCAGCCTCCTGGACCAGTGCGCCGCGGCGGGCGGAACCATTGACAGTCATGCGGTTTTGGACGTTCTTGGTCTTGCGGGCAACCTGCAAACCGTCCGGATGATGGAGCGGATTCTGGACCGCAATGCCGCGGAAGCCTTGCAGCTCTTAGGGGAGCTGTATACCGGCGGTAAGGACATGGGCGCGGTGCTTTCGGAGCTTTCGACCCTCACCCGCGACCTGCTTCTGCGGCAGATTGCCCCGGCGGGGGGCCTGCTCTCCGGCGGCTATGACGAAAAAACCCTGGACCGCTTAGGCAGAGGCGTGCCAAACAGCCGCTTTCTGCATTTGGCCTCCACGCTGCAAAGGGCGGCGGCGGAGCTGTACGCCAGCGCGAACCGCCGGACGGATACGGAGCTGTGCATTCTGCGCCTGTGTGACGAAAGTCTTTCCGGCGATCTGACGGCTCTGGAAGCCCGCGTCCGCCGTTTGGAGGAAGAAGGCGTCGCGGTAAGACCTGCGCCTGCGCCGGGAAAGGCGTCTGCGAAACCGGAAGAATCCGCCCCGCGCCCTGTGCCCAAGGTTCCCCCTGAGCAGGACGCGCCCCCCTGGGACGAACCGCCGCTGCCGGAAGAACCGCCGCTGCCGGAGGAACCCGGCGAACGGATCTGCGGCATGGAGGAGCCGCCTTCGCCGGAACCCGCTCCGGTGCCCAGGGCGGACAAGCCCCCGAACGCAAATCCCACGCCGAAGGCACCCGCCGCGGACAGCGGCTGGTGGCGTGCGCTGTCGGAGAACTGCAAGGGCCGCCTGCCACCCATGTACCGGGCGTTTTTGGATATGTGTACCGGTACGCTGGAAGGAGATTTGCTGACGGTCTATGCCCCCGACGATATCACCATTGGACGTCTGGACAACGACCGGGTGAGAAACGCGCTCCTGGAAGAAGCGGAAAAAACCCTGCAAATGCCGGTACGTCTGGCGTACCGCGTAGGCGACCCGCCGAAGACAAATCCGGCGGAGAATTTGCAGAACCTGATAAAATTCAGCAGTCAACACAGCGACATTGTAGAAATCAAACAATAATTGGAAGGAGCACAAGAGTATGGGATACAGCGCCCGCCGCGGCTTTAGCAGCGGCAGTATGAAACCTACCGGCGCGCAGCGTCAGGCGGAGGTACAGCAGAAGATTGCCCAGATGCAGGAGGCTATGACCGCCGCACAGGACGCGGTGGAGGACCGGAGCTTTACCGCCAGCGCCGGCGGAGGGGCCGTGTCGGCCGTAGTGAACGGAAAAAAGGAAGTGCTTTCCCTCACCATCCAGCCGGAGGCCGTGGACCCGGAGGATGTGGAGATGCTTCAGGATCTGGTGGTCTCCGCAGTGAACGAGGCGTTGCGGCAGGCGGGGGATGCGATGGAACAGGCGATTTCCGGCGCGACTGGAGGCATCGACCTGAGCGGCTTCGGCTTTTGAGCAAAACAGCGGGGTTCGGAACCGTCCGGGTTCCGAACCCGTTTTCATATCCCCGAACCGGGAATTTCAGATAGGAGATCACCGATGAAACAAAGAATTTTCGCGGCGTTACTGGCCTGCGCGCTCCTGACCGGCTGCGGCGCCGTGCGGACGGCCCCTGTGGTGATGGCGTCCACGGAAGAAGACGGCCGCGTCCGGCTGGCCTATGTGCCCCTGGACGACCGCCCGGACAATGTGTCGCGGGTGGTTTATCTGGCGGAATCCCTTGACTACCGGCTGGTAATGCCGGAGGAAAATCTTTACAAGACCCGGTTAGATCACCAGCCCGCTCCGGAGGGACGGCAGTGCGGCGACCCGTGGCTGCTGTATCAATGGGTATTGGAGCAGGAGGCGGAGGGTTGTGACCGCTACATTTTGTCGCTGGACCAGCTTTTGTCCGGAGGGCTGGTCAATTCCCGCTGCGAGAGCAGTCAGGTCATTATCAAGCCGGACGGAGAAACCGTTTCCGTCACCCATTTTTTGACGGAATTGCTGCTGAACCTTGCCGCCGACCCCAACAATCAGGTCTGGCTGCTGGAAAGCGTTATGCGCCTGGCCCCGACGGTGGGCTATGGGGGCGGCACGCTGGAAGACTACAACTCCATACGCGCCTTCGGCATGGAGCCGCGGAAAACGCTTGCCGGCGATGCGTTGAATATTCCCAATATCGTCCAAAACTACTGGCTGGACCCAGCGGGGGAAAATCTTTACGACAAACAGTACGCCCAAGAGCCGGATTCCATTTCCTTTGAAGCCCTTGCGCAAAACATGGAGGCGCGGGAACGAAAGCTGACACTTTCCGGCCAGACGCAGGACATCCTGTCCGGCCCGGGCTACTTGAATTCCCAGCAGGTGAATTTTGACAACTTTCATCTCCTGATTGGCATTGACGATTCTTCGGCGGAGGAGTGCATCCAGAAGAACGAAATTGCCTTTCTGCGACAAAACCTGCGGACGGACGCGAATGGAAAGCCGCTGGACTGGCTGCTGTCCGGCGTGGATGATCTGGCGTTTAAGGCCGTCGCCCGGATGTATCTGGACGAAACCGGCTGGCAGGGCGCAAAGGCGTCTGTGCGCTACTTCGGCGGTTCGGAAAACGAACCGGCCTGCGCCTATGACTTTCAGCCTTTGACGGAAATCATGGAGGAACATTTTGCGTTCTTTGATTTGACGGAGGACGCAGACGCGGCGGCGGTGGACATTCTGGTTTTGACCCAGCCCGCCGATGAGACCAAAAAGGAAACCTACTATCAGCAGCTCATTCAGGACCTTCAGTCGTGCCGGGAGGCTCACCGGCCCGTCGTGCTGATCGACGCCGGAAACGGCCTGTACGGCACGGCCTTTCACGACGCGCTGGTTAAAAAAACTGAGCTGGGTTATCTGATCAGCTACGCGGGGTTCCTGGACATGGCCATCGTTACCGGCACGGCCTTGAGCCATGGCGCGGCGCGTTTGGCGGTTTTGCAGCAGGGCGGCGGAAACAACGGGATGGAATACTATTTTGCAAAAACCCTGGCGGACAGTGTGATTAAAGATTTCTGCTATAAAAACATCGTCCGCAACGACATTTTGACGTATGTTCGGAACGATCTGGGAGGCAATCCTGACAACTTCTGGAATCCTCCTATCCAGGACCGGCTTGCGCCGGAGGCCCGCCTGCACAGTCTCATGGAGGCCGCAACGCCGGAGGTTGTAAAAAACCTGGAGCGGAGTAATCTTCTAACATCGCTGAAACCGGACGGCCATTCCGGACAGCCCGCCTGGGAAGAACGGGGCTGGGGCGGTATCCTCCTGTCCGACTACCATTTCCCGTGGGACCGGGCATTTGAGATGGATATGGAAATCCGCCTGGGCGCGTTTACAGAACCCCATAAAAATGTTTTGGGCATTTATTACCAATAATTCGGGGATTTTTTGGAAGAATGAACGCCGGTATGGAAGGAAATCCCCTTGGCGAAACGGCGAAACCCTGGTATACTGGATACAGGCTGAAATTTATACGGAAACAATTGAAAGGGGATGGGAGTTTCATGGATCAGAAACAGGCGTGGCGCAAGCTGGTGGAGGAAAAATCCGCCCACTACCTGAACCTGGGCGACGGCGGCTTCGACGAAAAAATGAAGGCGCGGCTGGTTCGCTGCGACTACGAGGAACAGAGCGTCACCTATGGCTTTGAAACGCAGAAATGGCAGATTAACGAAAAGGGCGGCATTCACGGCGGCGCGATTCTGGGAATGTTCGACACCGCTTTTGGCGTTGTGGCGAATTTTACCGCCGGGCCAAACGAAGCCACTACTACGGATATGACCGTTTCGTTTATCCGGGGCGTGGAATTCGGGATGCGGGTGGAGCTGAAGGTCTATATTGTCAAGGCTGGCCGGAGTCTGATTCGCCAGAGAGGCGAGCTGACAGATGCGGAGACTGGAAAGCTGCTGGCGATTGCCAGCGGAAGCTGGATGCCGCTGTAACCGCGTTTCACCGCAGGCCGAAAAGACGAGGGGACGGCTTTGCCGTCCCCTTTTCATCAGCTTCCTGACGCCTCCAGCATATGATTGATCAAAATTCCATAACCTTTGGTTGGGTCGCTGAGAAGAACATGCGTAACCGCGCCGACCAGTTTTCCGTCCTGTAACACCGGACTTCCCGACATTCCCTGGACAATGCCGCCGGTGGCCGCAATCAGCGCAGGGTCCGTCACGGACAAGACCAGATTCCGCCCATCCGCCGCATTTTCGGAAACCTTCAGAATTTCCACGTGAAATTCGGTGATTTCATCTCCCTGCACGTTGGAACGTATCGTCGCCGGGCCGACTTCCGCCATTCCGACCGGAACCGCCTCCCCCAGCGAGGCGGCTGGTTCCATCGCGCCGAAAATGCCGCTGGATGTGTTGGCGTGCAGCTCGCCCAGCTGGCAGGTCAAATCAAAATTGCCCCGCAGCTCGCCGGCGGAACCAACTTCCCCCTTCTTTACCGCCTTGACCGTAGAAGGCAGTATCGAGCCGTTGGAAAACGGCATCAGCAAAGCGGTGTCCACATCGGTAATTCCATGGCCCAACGCGCCGAATTCACCGCTCTCCGGATCATAATACGTCATCGTACCGATTCCCGCCATGCTGTCCCGAATCCAGGCTCCAATGCAGTATACACCCTGTTCGTTAGGCTCCGGTTCCACGGAAAGCGTCATGTTGTCCCCGGACCGGCAAACCTGCAAATCCGCCGCGCCGCGGCTCTCCTGAAGCAGGCCCTGAAACTGTTCCGCCGACGTAACCGCCGCGCCGTTGCATTGAATGATGACGTCGCCGGTCCGAAGGCCGCCTTCCCGCGCTGGGGTTCCGCCGTCGGAGAGCTTTACCACCACAACGCCCCGGGCAAACAGCTTTATGCCGACGGTGTGTCCCACCGGCACCAGCATCCGGCTGCTCTGGGCGGCCTTCACAGGTCCTGCGGCGCAGAGAAACAATGCCAGCAGACAGGCCGCGCCGCACCGCAGAAGTCCTTTTCCTTTCGGTCCATACAATCCAATCACCCCTTTTTTATAAAATTCAATCCAGTACTACATTTTCAAAGCGGCACATTGCCGCCACGGTTAGCATTCACGGGAAGCGGAAAAAAACCGCAAGCAAAAAGCGGCAGCGCGTCCAAGGAAGAAACCGTATGATTCCCGCTTGCAGAAGATTCCGGCGGACGAGCGGGAGTAAGATGCAGGTTTTGCCGGAGATTTCCAAAAAACAGTAAAATTTTCCTCCATAAAGCTCTGTTGAGGGGGTGCAGGGGGCGTCGCGCCCTCTGCCGGGGGTCCAGGGGGGAGAGCCCCCTGGGCAGAAGGGACAAAAGATTTTGAGAATTGCTGGGCGAATTCGTGAAAATTTCCGGAAACGAAACCCTTGCCTGCTGCGTCAATAAAAGTAAAGGGCCAGCGGCGGAAACTGTAACCGTTTTGTTGTTGTTTTCTGAGGCAAACTGTTCTAGCATAGGCAGTACAGTTCTCAATCGACCAGTGAAGGAGTAACGCAAATGTCAGACGTTTTGGAACACGCGGCCACAGAGGCTGCGCCGGCAGCGGAACCTGCCGCACCTCAAAAGAAACCCTCCCTGTGGGGGAAATGGAAGAAAATGCCGCGGAAAAAACGGCGGCGCATCATCCGCGGGATCGTATTCCTGCTGATCCTGGCCGGAGGCGCGTGCGGCGTGAAATACTACTTAGACAATCACGCAAGCGGCGAAACGGAAATGGCCGTCATTACCGACGAGGTGCGGTATGACTCCATCAAATCCGTCGTGGAGGGCAGCGGCCTGACCCGCGCCAAAAACAGCGAAACCATCACCATCGCCACCGCAGGAACCGTGATGGACGTGCTGGTCAGCGAGGGCGATCAGGTGACGGCGGGAACCCCCTTGTTCGTCATCGACTCCGACGCCGCGAAAACCGCCGTGGACAATGCCCGGCAGAACGTGCAGGGCTACGAAAAACAGCTCTCCGCTCTGCAAAAAGACATCGCGGGACTAAACCTCGCGGCGGGCTACCCCGGAAAACTCATGGAAACCGTGGACCTCAACCCCGGCGACACCATCAACAAGGGCGACAAGGTGGCCGTTCTGGCGGACGATACCCAGCTGCGGCTGACCCAATATTACAGCTACGCCTATGAGGGCGACCTGTATGTTGGACAGACGGTGGACGTGTCCGTCCCCACGCTAATGAGTTCCATCCCTGGCACGGTGGAGGCCGTCCACATGGTCAGCCGGATTACGCCGGAGGGCACCAAGCTCTTTTCCGCGGACATTCTGGTCCGGAACGACGGCGCGCTTACCGCTGAAATGGCGGCTTCCGCCACCGTGACCGTGGGCGAGGAGACCGTTTATCCCTACGAGGCGGGCAAGCTGGAGTATTACCGCACCGGCGACCTGACCTCCACTGTGAGCGGCACCGTGCTTTCCAGCGCCTTGGTGGACTACCTCCAGGTAACGGCCGGACAGGTGCTGGTGCGCATTGACGGAGAGGACAGCGAAGCGGAGCTGTTCAAGCTGCAAAAGAGTTTGGACGAGGCCCGGAAAACCCTGGAAGACGCGGAAAAAAATCTGTCCCTTTGCAGCGCGACGGCCTCCATTGACGGCACCGTCATCGGCCTGACCATCAAGCCCGGCGACGAGGTGGCCGCCGCAACGGCAATTCTGACCATCTCCGACACCTCCTCCATCATCGTCAACGCGACGGTGGACGAGCGGAACGTGGGCAACGTGGAAGTGGGTATGATGGTGGAGCTGGACCAGTGGGATACGATGGCGATGGGCGTTGTGGAGAGCATAAGCCTCGCCAGCACGCAGAATAACGGCGTTGCCAGTTATCCGATGGTGATTGCCGTGGACAACTCCGGCGAGGAAAGCAACGTCCAGATTAACAGCTACATCAACTACAAACTCACCGCCAGCGAAAATGATAACTGCCTGGTTTTGCCGATTCAGTGCGTGCGGACGGTCTCCACCGAGGAGGGCGAGACGGCAACGGTGGTCTACATTCAGAGTGAGGAGCGTCCTGAAAACGCCATGGACGGCGTTGTGATCGACGAGGTGATTCCGGAGGGCTTCTGGCCGGTGCCGGTGGAAATCGGCATTTCGGATAACTATAACGTGGAAATCCGCTCCGGCGTGGAGGAAGGCACTGTGGTGTTTACCCAGAACCAGGTCTCCAATTCCTTCGGATATGGGTTCTGATTATGGAAAAATTAGTCGAATTGAAAGACGTTTTCAAGATTTACGGCGAGGGTCTTGAAAGCGAAGTCCGGGCATTGGACGGCGTGTCGCTGACCATCTGCCGGGGCGAGTTCGTGGCGGTGGTGGGACAGTCCGGCTCCGGCAAGTCTACCATGATGAACGTGCTGGGCTGCCTGGACATTCCAACCCGAGGGGATTACTTCCTGGAAGGCACCGACGTGCGGGATCTGACCGATAAAGAGCTCTCCCGCATCCGAAACAAGGAAATTGGATTCATTTTCCAGCAATACAACCTGATTCAGACGCTGACCGTGCTGGAAAATGTGGAACTGCCGCTGATTTATCAGGGCATCAACGCCGACGACCGGAGAGACATGGCCCTGGAAGCCCTGGAGCGGGTGGGCCTGGCGGGGCGCGTCCGGCACAAGCCAACGGAGATGTCCGGCGGCCAGCAGCAGCGCGTAGCGATTGCCCGGGCCATTGCCACGCGCCCGCCGATCATCATGGCCGACGAACCGACCGGCGCGCTGGATTCCCGGACGGGCCATGAAGTGCTGGAATTCCTTCAGCAGCTCAACCGGGAGGGGACGACCGTCATCCTCATCACCCACGACAACGGCATAGCCGCCACGGCGCGCCGCTGCGTCCGGCTGACGGACGGAAAAATCGTGGAGGACAAGGAACAGGAGGTGGACTGGTTTTGAATATCCGGCAAGCCTTCAAAATGGCGTGGAAATCCATCTGGGGGAAAAAAGGCCGGGCGATTCTCACCATGCTGGGCATCATCATCGGCATTGCGTCGGTCATGACCATCGTCTCGGCCATCTCGGGCTACGCGGACAAAATGATGGAGCAGTTTGAGGCCATGGGCACAAACCGAATCTCCTTGGATGTGTATAATTACGTGTACGTGGAGGACGAAAACGGCAACTGGGTCCCCCAGGGAAAGGATTACTTTCCCGATATTTACGCCTACTGCAACGGCATGAAGGATTTGATCGTTGGCGTGACGCCGAATTCGTACTTCAACGCAACCATGGTTTACGGGACCAAAAATACGGATACCATGCGGGAAAATTTCCAATATGACGAGCGGGGAAACCCCGTAGGAGAGCGTCCGCCCAGCTTTTACTACGGAAGCGACCAGTACGGCGTGTGCGGAAATCTGAAAATCCTCCGGGGCCGGGACTTGACACAGCTGGACATCAAAAACTATAATCAAGTGATGGTGATGGGGTCCCAGGCGGCAAAGACGTTTTTCGGAACCGCAAACCCGGTGGGCAAAACCGTGCAGCTGAACAACATCAAATTCGAGGTCGTGGGCGTTTACGATTCCCGGATGAAGGACGAAAGCTCCACGGTCGGGTCCATTGACAATTTCGTAGTGGTGCCCTATACCGCCAAGCGGGTGCTGGGGGGCGACACCGACAGCTCCTTTACCGTCGTGGCGAAAAACGTCGAGGATATGGAGGAGATTGTGTCCCGGCTGAATGGTTTTCTGAAGGGACTGGTGGACCAGAACTCCGGCGGGTTTTACGTCCAGCCGGAAAACCAGGGTATGGAGTACATGAATCAGACCTTGGGCATGATCGGCGGCGTACTGGCGGGCGTGGCGGCGATCTCCCTGATGGTCGGCGGCATCGGCATTATGAATATCATGCTGGTGACGGTGACGGAGCGAACCCGGGAAATCGGCATCCGGCGGGCCATCGGCGCGCAGCGGAGCAGCATCGTGACCCAGTTCCTGATTGAAGCGGCCATGCTGTGCGGCATCGGGGGCCTGATCGGCATGGCCCTGGGCACCGGAGGCTGTATGCTGCTGGGAAACATGCTGTTTCAAATGACCATTTACCCATCTGCGCCGGTGACGGCAGGGGCCTTCGGGCTTTCGGTGCTGCTGGGCATCATTTTCGGCTGCTATCCGGCGGTCAAGGCGTCCAAGCTCCAGCCTGTGGAGGCTCTGCGGGCGGAATAGCGGAATGGAGGAAGGAACATGAAAAAGAAATTACTCGCACTGCTTCTGGCGGCGGTGATGACGGCTTCGCTCTGCGCGCTGCCCGCGGGGGCGGCGGCCAAGCGGACGGACCGTTTTTCCGATTTGTCGGACAGCCAGTCGATTCTGGCGGCGGAGTCCCTGCGGCTTCTGGGGATTATGGACGGATACGGCGACGGAACCTTCCGGCCCGGCGCGCAGCTGAACCGGGCGCAGTTTTGCAAAATGGTAATCTGCGCCACCCAGAAGGAAAACGAAATGGGCCAATACCGGACCGTGACGGTGTATCCGGACGTGAAGCCCTCCCACTGGGCGGCGGGATACATCAACATGGCCGCCAAGGGAAAGAACATCATCTCCGGCTATCCGGACGGGAAATTTTACCCGGACCGGGTGGTGACGCTGGGGCAGGCGGTGACGATTTTACTGCGGCTGCTGGATTATAAGGACGAGCACGTTGGCGGCGTGTGGCCGAACAGCTATCTGTCCGCGGCGGCGAAAATCGGCCTGACGGAGAATCTCTCCACGGCGAATCCCAACGCTCCGCTGACCCGCGCCCAGGCAGCTCAGATGTTTGTAAACCTGCTGCGGGCAGACTGCCGGGAAGGCGCGTCGTTCCTCTCCACCACCGGCGTGGAGCTGAAAGAGGATGTGGTGCTGGTGTCCTCGTCGGCCACAGGTCCGGACGGAAAGGACACCGCGCTGCAAACGGCCTCCGGCCAGCTTTACCAGATTGCAGACGGCAAAACCTCTAACGGCTGTTTCAACGGCCTGAAAGGCACGCTGCTGATGAAAAACGGGAAGGTGGTTTCCTTCCTGCCGGACGCCAAGGGCAGTAATAAGACGGTCGTTGTTTCCAAGCTCTCGGCGCTGCAAATCACGGACACAACGGGGTCCAAATATGCCCTGGCCAATGACACCAGCGTGTTTTACAACAGCAAGGAGCAGAGCTGGAGCGAGGTGTATACCTGGCTGAATCCCGGCACGTCCCTGACGCTCTACCTGGGCGCGGCGGGAAATGTGGAATACATTTTCGTCGGCGGCGGCAGCACGGCCAGCGAAGCGGTGATCGTTTACAAAAAAGGCTCGACCGACAACTTCAAAACCCTGACCGGCGGGGCCAGCGGCTATACGATTTACAAAAACGGCGTTCAGGCGACGGCGGCCGATATGCGGCCCTATGACGTGGCGACGTATTCCAGCGCGACGAACAGCATCCGCGTGTGTGACGTGCGCTTGACGGGCTATTACGAAAGCTGCAAGCCGAATCCCAAGGAGCCGACCTCCATTACAGTGTTTGGACAGGAATTCCCAGTGCTGACGACGGCCCAGGCCACCTTGGCAACCTTCCGCCCCGGCGATCAGATGACGCTTTTGCTGACGGAGGACAACCAGATAGCAGGCGCGGTGAAACCGGATACCAGCGGCGCGGGCGCGAATGCAGTGGGAATTGTGAAATCCATTTCCAGCAGCAGCGCGGAAGTGGAGCTGCTGTGCGGAATCACCATCAAGGGCGGCGTGAGCTTCGGAAGCAGCGACGATATGGATATGATCGAAAAACGCGTGCAGCAGATGCAGAATCAGCTGGTCCGCGTGACCTCCCAGGGCAAAAACATGCTGGGCCTGGTACGGCTGGGCGGCGGCGTGAGCGGCGCGCTGGACATCGAGGCCCGCAAGCTCGGCTCGGTAAGCCTGGCGGCAAATGTGCGGGTGTTTGAGCACACCAGCGACGGTGTGCGGGCGACCAGCCTGGAGGAATTGAGCGGCGGTTCGATTCCTGCGGCGCGGATTGGCTACGCCCGTACCAACTGGCGGGGACAGGTGGATATCTTGGTCCTGGGCGGCGTGAATGACGGCACGACGATCTATGGCCGGACCTCCGTCACCATGCAGGGCGATGACGACAAGATCACGTATTATATGGAAGTCGTCAGCAGCGCCGGCCGGGTAGGACCCTTCGTCCTGCGGTACGACATCCCCGGCGGCGTGTATGTGGCGGCTGTGGTGGATGCCAGCGGTACGAACTTCGCCAGCCTCCAGAGGCTGAACAAGCTGGAGGAGGTTCCGAATACGGCTTGGAGCGGTCAGGCGGCAGTCACGGTGGGCGGCCAGACCTACACGGTCCCCGGGGACGTGCAGTGCTACAACCGCGGCACCAACACCTGGGTTTCCCTGGACGAAGCCCACGCCTACGCCGATGAAGCGAATATGTATGAGAGTGAAGGCGTGATTCGGATCATCGAAGTCAATCATTGAGCAAAATGCAGCAGCCGGTCTTTCTGTGGAAAGACCGGCTGTGCGTTTTGACAGGCGTAATCGTTTTGCATTTGTGAAAAACGTAAAAATGTACAAAAGCTATTGACAAATGAGAAGATGTGTTGTATAGTGTGAACATAAGAAAGAGGTGAGTCCAATGATCTAGGCAGGCAGCAAAAATCCAGATTCGCAGCAAGTCCCCTTAACGCCGTTCGGGAAAAAGTTCTTCAGCAGCAGAACGAATTTCTTCAGAGCAATTTTCTTTCGCAGCGTGTGATATCGAGGAAGGAACCAAAAACGAAACTTAGCTCACTCAGGAGAGAGGGAAAAGCGGTTAATGGTGAACCGCGAAAAATACGGTTTTAAGGATTGGTAAATTCAAGAGATCACCCAAGCCCCAAGGAAAACTCCTAAGTATCCCCTGATTGATGAACGGCGAATCCCAGGAAAGCGAGGTTGCATGAGTGGAAAATCCGATCAACAAATAACCCCCCTGTTCGTGGCCGACGGACAGGGGGGTTATTTTTTTGGGAAAACCAGCGGCCCGGGACCGTTCCACGGAACGGCGCCGGAATTCCGCCTGCGGTAAGGGTTTTCGCCTAGAGGGGGGTGGGGAGGTATTCCTCACCGGCGGGCCGCAACGTCAGACGGCCTGCGGACAGCTCCGTCAGGCGCGCCGAAAACGCCCCGGCATCCTCCGGCAGAAACGCCGCGTGCAGCAGAACGTCCGCGCCGTAGTCCGCGCCGCGCACCACGCCGCCGCAGCTGGCCGCTTCCAGCTTCACCCGCTCGAACAGCGGGTAGGGACAGGGCACGTCCCACAGCGTCCAACGCTGCACCAACGCCGCGCCCGCCGCGTCCAGGGCGTCCTTGGCCCCGCGGGTGTAGGCCCGCGTCAGGCCGCCCGCGCCCAGCAGCACGCCGCCGAAGTACCGCGTCACCACACAGCAGACGTTGGTGATTTCCTCCCGCTGAAAAACGTTCAGCATCGGCTGGCCCGCCGTGCCCTGGGGCTCGCCGTCGTCGGAATAGCGGACGATCCCGCTCTCCCGGAGAATGTAACACCAGCAGTTGTGCCGCGCGTCGTAGTATTTACGGCGCGTTTCGTCAATTCTGGCCCGCGCTTCCGCCTCGTCCGCCACCGTCCAGATGCGGCTGATGAAGCGGGAGCGTTTTTCGGTGAATTCGCTCTCAGCGTCCCGCGCCGGTACTCGATAGCTGTCCACGCCAGTCCTCCTTTGTCAAGGTGTAAAAGTGGGTCAGACGCCGCTCGCCCATGAGGGGAACGTCCGTTTCCCGCTGGAACCGGTACTGGAACCCCAGCTTTTCGACCACCCGCCGGGAGCGGCGGTTCCCCTCGTAATGGCCGCACCAGATCACGTGCAGCTTCAGCACCTCAAAGCCGTACCGCAGGACGGCCCGGGCCGCTTCCGTGGTGAGGCCGCGGCCCCAATGGTCCTGGCTCAAGGCGTAGCCTAATTCGTCGTCGGGGCAGTCGGGGCGGAGGCCCTCGGGATGCCCGCCGACGAAGCCCACGGAACCGATGACGCGTCCGGTTTCTTTGAGTTCCATGGCAAATACGCCGGGTTCGGAGAAAACCGTTCGTATAATTTCGAGGCTTTCCGACTCGCTGTTATGGGGCGGCCAGCCGGCCACCGGTCCAACGGCGGGGTTTTGGGCGTAAGCGAACACGTCCGCCGCGTCCTCGTCCCGGAAGGGCCGGAGGCGGAGGCGTTCGGTTTCCAGAGTGCGGGGCGGCGGCGGGTCGCGTAAATCTGTGCGGCCTACGAGAAAGTCAATCGAGACGCCGAAATGATCGGCCAATGCGGACAAATATGCACAGCTTGGCAGATTCTGCCCTGCTTCAAATCTTTGGTAATGTCTATCCCTGGTTCCGATTGCGTCAGCGACTTGAACTTGGGTTTCGTTTTTTTCTTTACGCAATGCGCGTAACCTTTTCTGAAAAAGCATATAGTTCTCCCTTGACACGACAGATTATCGGTGTTATACTGAAATCAGGAGCACGACAAAACATGGGTGGATTAAAGGAGGATTTGAAATGTCTGATTTTCTGCACTGGCTCTATGAGCATTATATCAAACCCCAGCTCGAGGATATCAAACAGGAAGAATATGCTTTTTATAAAGATACCCTCCTGGGAGAAGTGCGTCCTTCCTATCGGGAGGATTTGGACAAGGTGCTGGAATATCAGGCGGTTCACGCATTTCTCCTGGGAATGCGGACCGGAGAGGGGCTTGCTAAGGCGCGATAAACGCCTGTACCCGCCCTAGAATCCGCGGCCCGCAGACCGCCGTTACCGCAATGGTTTCACCGTAGTCGACGGCTTCGACCTTGGCTTCCCGGTAGAGGGCGTCTAGCAGGCCGCCCTGCTCGTAGGGCAGGTGCAGGACAACTCGCCGGGTGCCTTTGTCTAACCGCTGGGCGATCATTTGCAGGAGCTTGTCCACGCCCTGCCCGGTTTTGGCGGAAATGGCGCAGATGTCTTCCCCGTGAGGCATGATTTCCCCCGCGGGCAGACAGTCGGACTTGTTGAATACGTCAATCCGGGGCAGCTCGCCCGCCCCCAGTTCGGCGATCAGGCTCTCCACAACCTGGGCCTGGACCTGCCATTCGGGACTGGATACGTCGATGACGTGCAGGAGCAGGTCGGCATATTCCAATTCCTCCAGCGTCGCCTTGAACGCCTCCACCAATTGGTGAGGGAGCTTGCGGATGAATCCGACGGTGTCGGAAACCACGGCGTCCATGGTGTCGCTGACAGAGAGGAGGCGGCTGGTGGTGTCGAGGGTGTCGAAAAGGCGGTTGTTGGCGGGAATGCCCGCGCCGGTGAGCTGATTGAGGAGGGTGGATTTGCCCGCGTTGGTGTAGCCCACCAGAGCCACGACGGGGATTTCGTTTTTCTGCCGCTGGCGGCGTTGGGTGTTCCGGACCCGGCGCACGTCCTCCAGGTCGTCCCGGAGCTTGTCGATTTTGCGGTGAATGTGGCGGCGGTCGGTTTCCAGCTGGGTCTCGCCGGGGCCCTTGGAGCCGATGGGACCGCTTCCGCTGGTGCCCGCCTGACGTTCCAGGTGGGTCCACATGCCGGTGAGCCGGGGGAGC
Source organism: uncultured Oscillibacter sp. (assembly GCA_910589315.1). Classification (GTDB taxonomy): domain Bacteria; phylum Bacillota; class Clostridia; order Oscillospirales; family Oscillospiraceae; genus Oscillibacter. The sequence goes on from CAJUTB010000024.1 coordinate 17,563, forward strand.
AGGTACTGGTATTGGGCCAGCTCAACCTGCAAGCGGCCTTCCCGGGTTCTGGCCCGCTGGGCGAAGATGTCGAGGATGAGGCCGCAGCGGTCCAGGACCTGGACGCCCAGGGCTTCGGTGAGGACTCGAAGCTGGGAGGGGGACAGGTCGTTGTCAAAAATAACCATGGTGGCTTCGGTGTTTTCACAGTAGAGCTTGACTTCCGCGCATTTTCCCTCTCCGATAAAGGTGCGGGAGTCGGGGGAAGGGCGGTTTTGCAGGACGATGCCCATGGTTTCGCCCCCTGCGGTTTCGACAAGGGCGGAAAGTTCTTCGAGAGTTTCTTCGGTGGCGTTTTCCTCCCGCTTGAGGACCGGGGAGTTCAAACCCACCAATACGACTTTATCACGGATTTCTTTTGTATCTTGCATAATACCTCTTTATTAAGTTTCCAATACTTCTGCAATCTCGCCGGTATAGGCCCGGTGCCAGCGGCCCATTTTGCCGTAATAGGGGTCGATCAGGCCGTGATCCAGGACGCAGGAGGCGTCCAGGTCCTGGACGTAGAGCTTCCGGCAGACCAGAACCAGCCCGGCCTCCTCCAGGTAGGGCGCGCCGTCCGGGCGGAAAGCGGCGGTAAGACCGCATTCTTTGATTTTGTCCGTCTCGCGCCCGCTTTTGCTTCCGCAGAAGGCCCGGGCGTTTTGGTAAGCCTCGGGTAGAACGCAGACGCTGAAAAACGGGTTTTCCTCCATAAACTGGTATGTGAACCGTTCCGGGCGGACATAGACGGTGCAGACGGGCTTATTCCAGAGCGTCCCCAGCTGGCCCCAGCCGATGGTCATGACGTTGCAGCGTCCGGGGGTTCCGGCGGCAAGGAGGGGCGTTTGAGTTTGGAACAGGCGGAAAATTTCAGGGCGCAGGGTTTTCACGTCCACAGGATGCAGCTTCATGGCAAAAACTCCTCTCGAAAGCGTACTGTGTTCAGTATATGCGGCCGGGGACGAAAAAGGGAGCGGTTTTTCTGCAAAACCATAGAAAAGGGCACGCCGTAACCGCGGCGTGCCCTTTGGGACAGGATTATTTGCTCAGGCCGAACCTCTTGTTGAACTTGGCGACGCGTCCGCCGGTATCCACCAGCTTTTGCTTGCCCGTGAAGAAGGGGTGACACTTCGAGCAGACTTCCACCTTGATATCCTTCTTGGTAGAACCTGTCTCAATCACATTACCGCAGGCGCAAGTAATAGTAGTCTGCTGATAATTGGGATGGATTCCTTCCTTCATTGCTCTTGTTCACCCCTTTCCGAATTCAAAATCGCGCTTTTTAACGCAATGCCTAGTATACTACGCCGTTTCCGGAAATGCAAGCCTTTTTTCCGGATTCCTGCATTTTTCTTTTTCGGGCGGGAAAAACTCACAAGGGAAGGTGTTTTTCCAGCTCCCCGCGGAAATCCGGGTGAGCGATGGCGACGAGGGCTTTGGCCCGTTCCCGGCAGCTTTTGAACTTCAGATCGGCAATGCCGTATTCGGTGGCGACGTACTGCACGCAGGTCCGGGGCGTGGTGACGACGGCTCCGGGCGCGAGCTGGGGGACAATTTTGCTGTGTAAAACGCCTTGCTTGTCCCGATAGCTGGAGCGCAGCGCGAGGATGCTCTTTCCGCCCCTGGACCACTGGGAGCCGATGACCCATTCCAGCTGGCCGCCGGTGCCGGAATACATCCGGGGACCGATGCTCTCGGCGTTGACCTGTCCGGTGAGGTCGATTTCGATGGCGTTGTTGATGGAGATCACGTTGTCATTTTGGGCAATGTTTCGGGGGTCGTTGATCCAGCGGACTTCTTTGAAGCAGAAATCCGGGTTGCCGTCGGCAAAGGTCCAAAGCTCCTGGTCGCCCACGCAGAGCGCGCCGGCGGACCGCCCGCGGCAGAGGGTTTTCCGGCTGTTGTTGACGACCCCCTGCTGCATGAGCTTCATCACGCAGTTGGTCAGCACCTCCGTATGGACGCCCAGGTCCCGTTTCCCGGCATAGGCCAGACATTCGCCCACGGCGTTGGGCAGTCCGCCCTGACCGAACTGGACGCAGGCCCCGTCGGGCACCAGATCCGCAATCAGCCCCGCTATGGCCCGGTCGGTTTCCGTGGGGGCGGGGGAGGGATTTTCCGCAAGGAGATGGTCGCTTTCTACAATGGCGACGGCCTCGGAGACGTGAACCAGGTGATTGCACTCGCCTTCGCTGGCGAGACGGGGGAGGCGGGGGTTGACCTCCACGATCAAAAGCTCGCTCTGCTCCAAAACGGCGCGGTCCAGGTGGGAAGCGGAAATGCTGCGGCTCATGAACCCGTTTTCGTCCGGCGGGGCGCAGGTGATGACCGTCACGCGGGGACGGCGGGCGCAGATCCACGCGCCGTTCTGGCTTAAATGGGTGGGGACAAAGTGGACGTTGCCCTGGGGAATCATGGCCCGCTCTCCGGCGAGGAAGTTGACGTAATAGTCCACCAGCGGGGCGTTTTCGGGCTTGAGCAGTTCCGTGTCAACGGGCGTAAAGAGGGCGTTGAGCTGGATGTGTCCGCCGGAGGCGCGGAGCTGCCGGGTGAGGGCGGCGTCCACGGCGTAGGGCCAGCTGGCCGCGCCGGGCATGGCGACGCCGTCGCCGGAACGGATAAGGGCGGCGGCGGCTTCCGGGGTGGTTTTCTTGGCGCGGTAGAGGGCGCGCCAGTCGTTCGTCTGCATGGGAGTCCTCCTCAAAAATCACATTGCCGGACCGCCGGGACGGGGCGAAAACGGCTTCTGCGCTTCACTATACCAGATTGACGGCGGCGGGGCAAGACGGTTTTCCCTTTTGCAGCAAAAGGAGGGAGAATTGTCCAGGAGGTTTGTGCAGCTTTCCGCACAAAAAAATTGCCATCGTTCATAAAATCTGCTATACTCAAAAACCGTACGGGAACGATGAAGATAAGGATTGACAGGCCCTGTGGGGCAGGAGGAATTTCATGAGCAGGCAGGAAGCAGTATCGCAGTATAACCAGGCGCTGCGCCTTGGACGCAAACGCTATAAGGATTACGTTGTCCACGGCCGCTACCCCTATCCCCAGGTGCTGGACGAGATTCTGGACGAGGCCATGACCGCCGGACAGGCGGACCTGGGCCTGGTGGAAATCCCCGCCGAGCGCATCATCGGCACTAAGACCAAAGGCCGCCGCGCCGCTTTTTCCGCCGGATTTCTGCCGCTGATGGACAACGGCACGGAATTTGCCGCCAAGTGGATCGACCTTTGTGAAGCGCATCTGAGCGACGAGGGGATTCGGGACCCGATTCAGTGCTTTGAATATCTGGGCCGGTTCTACGTCCAGGAGGGCAACAAGCGGGTAAGCGTTCTGCGCAGCTACGAAGCTCCCAGTATTTTAGGCAATGTCACCCGCATCATTCCAGCCTGGTCCGGGGACCCCGGCATCCAGGCGTATTACGATTTCATGCACGCCTATGAGCAGACGAAGTTGTATCAGGTGTGTTTCAGCCAGACGGGCCGTTTTGCGAAATTACAGGCCGCCTTGGGCTTTGAGCCGGATTATGTCTGGACGGAGGAGGACCGGCGGAAGTTCCTCTCCAATTTCACCGGCTTCCGCAAAGCCTTTGAAAAGCTGGGCGGCGGCGACCTGGCGGTGACGGCGGCGGACGCCCTTCTGGTCTGGCTCCGGGTCTACGGCTGCGAGGCGTTTGAGACCATGCTGCCGAAGGAGCTGTCCAGGAGCCTGGAAAAAGTGTGGCCGGACGTGAAGGTCCAGAGCCAGCCGGACCCGATTTCCGTCAGCACGGAGACGGAGGACCCGTCGGCCCCCGGCTTCATCGGGCGGATTCTCAGCAGCATTTTCCCCAACCATCTGAATATTGCCTTTATCAACGACCTGCGCCCCGAAGAAAGCGACTGGGTGCGGGACCACGACCTGGGCCGCCAATATTTGGAAGCGGTTATGGGCGGCCAGGTGGACGTGCAGGTGTTCAGCGGCGTAGCGTCCGGCGAGACGGCGGAGGCCGCGATGGAAAAGGCGGTGGAAAATGGGGCCGAGGTGATTTTCGCAACGACGCCGACCTTAATTGCGGCCTGCCGCAAAACCGCCGCGCAGCATCCGGACGTGAAGATTTTGAATTGTTCCGTCTCCATGCCTTATACCGGCGTGCGGACCTATTACAGCCGGATCTATGAGGGGAAGTTCATCACCGGAGCCATTGCCGGGGCCATGAGCCGGGACGGGCGGATTGGATATATTGCCAGCAGTCCGATTTTCGGCGTTCCGGCGGGCATCAATGCGTTTGCCTTGGGCGCGCAGCTCACCAACCCCCGCGCCCGCATTCAGCTGCACTGGTCCTGCGCGGAGGAGGACCCGATGGGCGCGCTTCTTCGGGACGGCGTGGAGATTATTTCCAACCGCGACGTCCCCACTCCCGACCGCGTCCGGGAACCCTGGGGACTCTGCCGCGTGAATGCCGGAGGCGTTCTCCAGCCGCTGGCGTCGCCCTACTGGCACTGGGGGAATTTTTATGTCAAGCTGGTGCAGAGTATGTTTAACGGCGATTGGGAGGCCCTTGGAAGCAGCGGCGAAGGACGCGCCGTGAACTATTGGTGGGGGATGCGCAGCCGGGTGGTGGATGTGATGATGAGTCAGGACCTGCCCGCAGGGGTGCGCCAGCTGGTGGAGATCATCCGCCGGGGGGTCCGGGACGGTTCCATCCTGCCGTTTCACCGCCCCATCCGCGCCCAGGACGGCACGGAGCGGAGCGACGGAAGCCGCTGGTTCACGCCTGAGGAGATTTTGCGTATGGATTGGCTGTGCGACCTGGTGGACGGCGCGATTCCAGGCTTTGCGGAGCTGCTGCCGATGGCGCGTTCGATTGTGCGCCTGCAAGGCGTGTACCGGGACAACATCCCGCCGGAAAAAGAGAGCCGGATTCTGCTGTGAGCGGCGGAGGATTTGAATATTCATGAAAATATTCGCTCGGATTGGCGAACTGCACAATTTGAGCGGCGACAGATGGGGGATTCTCCGCATAATTTTCCAGTCGTGGAAAAAAGAGCAAATATTTATGCATGAATTTTTCGATAAACACTTGACAAGCCCCAGGGGGCGTGATAAGGTATCTCCATCCAGGCGGAGGGAATTTCCATTCCCCCTGCGCGGTTATTTTAAGTTTGGAAAAGGAAGATTGCATCATGAAAAAGTTTTTGACCTGCCTGCTTGCGCTGGTGATGGTCCTGTCCCTGGCCGCGTGCAGCGGCAATGATTCCGGCAATGCCGGCGATACATCCGGCGACAGCTCCAGCCAGACCGGCGGCGACACAACGGGCGACGCCTCCGGTTCCGGCGATTCCAGCAGCGGCAGCGGCGACGCCGCGTTTGCCACCGTGGAGGAAGGCAAGATCATTATGTCCACCAACGCCTCTTTCCCTCCGTATGAAATGGTTGACGAGAGCGGCAACATCATTGGCATCGACGCGGAAATAGCCGCGGCTCTGGCGGAGAAGCTGGGCCTGGAGCTGGAAATTATGGATATGGACTTTGACTCCGCCCTGCTCGCCGTGCAGGAAGGCCGGAGCGATATGGTGCTTGCCGGCCTGAGCTACCGCGAGGACCGTGACGAGGTAATGGACTTTTCCACCAGCTATGCAACCGGCGTGCAGGTGGTTATCGTTCCCGATGATTCGGACATCCAGAGCAACGACGATCTGGAAGGGAAGATGATCGGCACCCAGCGGGGCACCACCGGTTTTATATATGCCAGCGACACCCCGGAAAACGGCGGCTATGGAGAAGAACACGTTTTGGCGTATGACAACGGTGCGCTTGCCGTTCAGGCCATGATGAACGGTCAGATTGACGCCGTGATTATCGACAACGGCCCCGCGCAGGAGTACGTCAAGGCCAACTCCGGCATTCACATTCTGGAGGGCAACTGGGTCCTGGAGGATTACTGCCTTGCCGTTGACGAGGGGAACAGCGCGCTGCTGGAAGTTCTGAACGGTGCGCTGGAGGAAATGATTGAAGACGGCACCGTCCAGACGATCATTGACAAATATATTACGGCATAACCGTAAAAATGGAAGAAAAGGGCGGCCCTGGTCGCCCTTTTTCCTTATAGAGAGTACATGAGAGAGGTGGAAGCGCATGGATTTTTGGACCCGGCTCTATGAGGGACTGCCGGAAATTGCGGCCCGGAATATGTGGCAGGATATTTATGGGAAATTCTATCAGGCGTGGTTCCAGAACGACCGCTGGCTTACTTATCTGCAAGGTCTGGTAACGACCCTGCAAGTGACGGTCATTGCCCTTTGCATCGGTATTGTTCTGGGCGTACTGGTGGCCGTTGTCCGCACCGCCCACGACCAACGCCGCCCTGGAACGTGGAATCCAGTTTTGAGCATTGTGGATTTCATCTGTAAAATTTATGTAACCATCATTCGCGGGACGCCTATGATGGTGCAGCTGATGATTATGGGCTTTGTCATCTTGAAAAACAGCCGTAATTTCACGATGGTCGGCGCGCTGGCCCTGGGGATCAACTCCGGCGCGTATGTTTCGGAGATTATCCGCGGCGGTCTGATGGCCCTGGACCCCGGACAGTCCGAGGCGGGGCGTTCGCTGGGCCTGACCTACTTTGACACCATGCGCTTTATCGTCATCCCCCAGGCGTTCAAGGCGATCCTGCCTTCTTTGGGGAATGAATTCATTGTGCTGCTGAAGGATACCTCCCTCATTTCCGTCATTGCGGGTAAGGAAATCGTCTATTTTGCCCGCGCCATTATCACGCGGACTTACGAGCCGATGTTCCCGTATTTGATTACGGCGGCTATGTATCTGATTATGGTGCTGCTGTTCAGCTGGCTCCAAGGCAAACTGGAAAGGAGGCTGCGGGAAAGTGATCGACGTTGAAAAGCTCTCCAAATCCTTTGGGGACCATTTGGTGTTGGACAATATCAGCGAGCATATCAATCCCGGCGAAAAGGTCGTTGTCATCGGTCCCTCCGGTTCGGGCAAGTCGACGTTTCTGCGGTGCCTGAACCTGTTGGAAACGCCCACCTCCGGCAAAATCACCTTTGAGGGCGTGGAGATCACGGACCCGAAGGCGAAGATCGACGCCGTCCGCCAGAAGATGGGTATGGTGTTTCAGCATTTCAACCTGTTTCCGAACATGACGATTCAGAAAAACATCACCTTGGCCCCGGTCCGCACCGGCCTCATGAACCAGGACGAGGCCAATCAAACCGCCACAGCCCTCCTGCGCCGGGTTGGTCTGGAGGACAAGGCGGGCGCGTACCCGAACCAGCTCTCCGGCGGGCAGAAGCAGCGGATTGCCATTGTGCGCGCGCTGGCAATGAAGCCGAAAGTGATGCTCTTTGACGAACCGACCTCGGCCCTAGACCCGGAGATGGTGGGCGAGGTGCTGGACGTGATGAAGGAGCTTGCCCAGGAGGGGATGACGATGGTGGTCGTGACCCACGAGATGGGCTTTGCCCGGGAGGTAGGCAGCCGCGTTTTGTTCATGGACGGCGGACACATCCTGGAGCAGAACGAACCCGCGGCGTTTTTCGCCAATCCCCGCAGCGAGCGTCTGAAATCCTTCCTGGAAAAAGTGCTTTGACACTATATATAGAGAAAAACCGCTCCATGGTACGCCATAGGGCGGTTTTTTCTGTTACTATTTTGTTACTCTTTATATTTTTTCTCCGAAATCTTTCCAGTGCTTTTTTGACGAAATGGCTCGCAAGTGGGGAAAAAGACACGTCCAGATGGCAAAATGCTTGACAAAAGTGGGAGTTCGGTGTATACTGAGTGCAGTTTTCAGAGAGTAACAAAAGTTACAAGTTGTTTTCATCCCGGTTCCGGCGGAGGCCGTGCCGGAGGAAAACAGCCGCAAACAACTCCCCAGGGCGGGAACGCTGCGGCGCGACGCAGCCGTTTTTATACGGCGGAATCCATTTACCATCTGCGCTGCACGAATGAACCTAACAGGAGGGTATTCCATGAAAACCTTGATAGAACACCAAAGACTGCGCGAGCTGTGGAGACGGCATCGCACCATAATTGTGGGCCTGACAGCCGCGGTACTCACCAGCCTCGCCGCTACCGGCTGGGCCGATTCGCTGTATATCATCACCGGTACGGACGACGACACGGCCATAGTCCTGGACCATGAACAGGCGGAGGCCCCGGACCTCTCCTCTCAGCTGGTCTATGTATCCAACGGAAGCCGGGGCTACGACGTGATGCTGAACGAGGGCGTAAGCGTTGTGATTCACCACGAGGGCGCGCGAATGGCGACGCAGTCCCGGCGGGAGAGCGTCTCGACGCTGCTCAACCGCCTTCAGCTGACCCCCAGCCCCTTTGAAATGGTCAATGTGGACCTGTCGAACGACGGAGTGGAGCTGACCGTTGCCTCGGACCTGTCGTATTACCAGCAGGTGTTTGAGATGGACAGCTATGACACCGTTCGGGTGGAAAACCCGGAAATGCCGGAGGGCGAGGAAAAGGTGGTCCAGGAGGGCGTCAGCGGCCTTCGGACGGCGATTTATGAAGTGGTCTGGTCCAACGGGAAGGAGATTTCCCGGCAGTTCGTGCAGGAGCTGAACAGTACGGCGGTAGACCGGATTGTGGAATATGGCACGGCGCGGGAGGAAGAACCGGAACCCCTTCCGGAAGAAACCACATCGGTTACAGAACCCAGCTCCGGCGGCACGGCGTCGGAGAGCCACCGCAATACGGCGGCTTCCGGCAGCCGGAGCGGCATTCTCCGCACCTCTGAAAACGCCGACGGCAGCGGCACGCTGTACTTGAAGGACGGCACGGAGCTGAATTATTCCGGCGTCCGCAACATGACGGCTACGGCTTATACGGCCGGACACGGCGGCGTAGGCACCCGGACGGCCAGCGGCACCCGCGTGCATGTGGGAACGGTGGCGGTGGACCGGAAGGTCATTCCGCTGGGGACCCGAATGTTTATTGTGGCTGAGGGCGGAATTGTCTATGGCCTGGCCGTGGCGGAGGATACGGGTGTCCGGGGAAATAAGGTTGACTTGTATTATGATACCTATAACCAATGCATTCAGTTCGGACGGCGCAGCTGTACCGTTTATATCCTGGAGTGATTTGCGTTCAGATGAAGCTGCAATAAGCAGAAATGGAAAAAGGGAACCGAAATTCGGTTCCCTTTCTTTTTTGCAGGCCGTTCGGGTAAATCCCAATTCGTCTTTATGTTCCTGATGTTACTACGCTCAGAGCAGGTGAATATTTATAAATCCTCGTCTCCGGAATAATTTGTGGGTTAATTTTGAAACCCGGAATTTATAAATATCCAGGCTTTTTAATTCCACACATATCCCGAATATTTTTAAGCGATTTTGAAAACAGCTCTACATTGGTTTCATCTTTGTTTCCACATAATTCTCCATATAATGGGCAGTTTGCACAGTAAATATTTTCTTCCACATAATCGCACAATGACAGAAAGGCGTGATATAGCCGCCTAACATCATCCTTTTTCAACACTACATCATCTTCTATGCAGGCTTTTTCCATTGAGGCTGCCTCCAAAACTGCCGGTTTGTATATGACTATACCACATGGGGGCGAATATCAAAAACAAAATATTTATTCACCGGATTTTAATGGGAACACAGGGTCAAATTGGGACTCGGATAAAGGCGAACGCTGTTTGCATCAAATTCTCTTACGGATCTCCGTACCCATCTCCCGGCATCCAACCAGCGTGCCGCCGGTTTGCAGGATATCGCCGCAGCGGAAGCCCGCTTTCAGCGTCTCGTCCACAGCCCTTTCAATGGCGTCGGCTTCTTGGGCCATGTCAAAGCTGAAACGCAGCATCATCGCCGCCGCCAGAATCGTACCGATGGGGTTGGCCTTGTTTTGCCCGGCAATGTCCGGCGCAGAGCCGTGAATCGGCTCATACAGCCCCCGCGTGCCCGCGCCCATGCTGGAAGACGGAATCATTCCAATAGAGCCGGTAATCTGACTGGCTTCGTCGGAGAGGATGTCCCCAAACAGATTCTCCGTCACAATCACGTCAAACTGGCTGGGGTCCCGCACCAGCTGCATAGCCGCGTTATCCACATACATATGCAGCAGCTCCACATCCGGGTACTCCGCCGCGACCTCCGTCACAACCTTCCGCCACAGGCGGGAGGTGTCCAGAACATTGGCCTTGTCCACAGACGTGACGCGCTTCCGGCGTTTTTGGGCTGTCTGGAAGGCCACATGGGCTACCCGGCGAATCTCATGCTCGCTGTACGCCATAATGTCGGTCGCCTTTTTTTCTCCGTCAACTTCGGCGGTGCTGTGCTCGCCAAAATACACGCCGCCAATCAGCTCCCGGACGACGATGAAATCAATGCCGTTCGCGGCAATGTCCGCCCGCAGGGGGCAGGCCGACGCAAGCTCCTGGAACATCCGGGCAGGCCGGATGTTGGTATAAAGCTCCATAGCGGCGCGGAGTTTCAGCAATCCGCGTTCCGGACGGTTTGCAGGGGGCTGGGCGTCCCACTTAGGACCGCCCACCGCGCCCAGCAGAACGCTGTCCGATGCAAGGCAGGTTTCCAGACTGGAATCCGGCAGCGGTACGCCAAATTCGTCAATGGCGCAGCCGCCCATTGGGGCTTCCTTGTAAATAAAAGTATGCCCGAATTTTGCCGCGGCGGCGTCCAGAACGCCGAGAGCTTCGCGTACGATTTCGGGGCCGATTCCGTCGCCCCGGATGACGGCAATGGCTTTCTTCATGCGTTCCCCTTTCCGGCCTTCAACGAGGCCATTAAACCGCCTTTTTCGATCATGTCCTTGATAAACGGCGGGAAGGGTTCCGCCTGATAGGTCTCGTTTTTCGTAAGGTTCGTGATTACGCCGGTGTCGAAGTCCACAGACACCTCGTCGCCGTTTTCAATGGCCGCGCTGGCGGCGGGACACTCCAAAATGGCAAGTCCGATGTTGATGGAATTCCGATAGAAAATCCGGGCGAAGTTGGCGGCGATGACGCAGCTTACGCCGCTGGCTTTGATGGCAACGGGCGCGTGTTCCCGTGAGGAGCCGCAGCCGAAGTTTACCCCTGCGGCGATGATGTCGCCGGGCCGGACCTTTTTCACGAAATCCTTGTCGATGTCCTCCATGCAGTGGGAGGCCAGCTCCTTGTGGTCCTGGGTATTGAGATAGCGGGCGGGGATGATCACGTCCGTGTCGATGTGGTCCCCGTATTTGTGGACGGTGCCCTGTACATTCATGTATAAATCTCCTTTTTCTGCATCGCAAAATATCACGAAAACGTCCCTTCGGAAAGCGGCGGCTTCACGGCCTTGCCGCGTAAGCGCACATAATCGGCGTACCAAGCTCCGTCCTTGTACAAATCGTCTTTGAGCTCCTCCGCCGCTGACCGGATGATTTCTTCCCCAAGCTCCTGGGGAATTCCTGCAAAGGGCGTTTTTACAAACATACGAATCCAGTCGCGCAGGCCGTCCCGGCCCTTGAGCTTTGTGGGCCGGTCCAGCAGGAGGGCGGACTTTACAAGGAATCCGCCCTGTTCCAGAAGGGAGGTATATTCCCCGATTTTCGGGAAATAAAACGGCATAATATAGGTGCGGTTCCGGGCTTCAAACGCGCTTTGCAGCGCACGGTGAATGCGGGCGTTGTTGCCGTAGCCGCCGAATTCAAAGACGAACTGTCCGCCGGGCTTCAGCGCGTCGAAGACGCAGGCGGTCAGCGCGGGCTGCCGTTCCCGTTCAATCCAGTGAAACACCGCGTTGGAAAACACCGCGTCATACGGCGTTTCCACCCGAAAGCAAACGGCGTCTCCCTGGGTGAAGTGCAGGTCCGGGTAGTTTGCGCGGGCGGCGCAAAGCAGCTCGCCGGACGCGTCCATTCCCTCCGCGCGGTGGCCTCTGGAGGCAAGCGCGTTTGTCAGTGCGCCATTGCCGCAGCCGAGATCCAGAATGGATTGATTTTCCCCTTCAATCAGGTCCAGCAGGGAATGACCGTATTGATACACAAAGGAAAAATCATTGGCGTATGTTTCCGCGTCCCATTGAATATTCAAGTTCGTCTGTCCTTTCAGCCCTGCGCTTCAAGGTCTGCGGGATGGCAGATGTGTCCAGCTACGCCGGAAGCCGCCGCGACGGCGGGAGAGGCGAGATAAACTTCGCTGTCCACGTGGCCCATACGGCCCACAAAATTCCGGTTTGTGGTGGAAACGCAGCGTTCGCCAGCGGCGAGAATCCCCATGTATCCGCCCAGGCAGGGACCGCAGGTAGGCGTCGAGACGACGCAGCCCGCGTCCATAAAAATATCCGTGTAGCCCTGGCGCATACATTCGCGGTACACGCTCATGGTGGCGGGAATGACGATGCCCCGGACGCCTTTGGCGAGATGTTTTCCCTTGAGAACCGCGGCGGCGGCGGCCATGTCGGAGAGCTGGCCGTTGGTACAGGAGCCAATGACGATCTGGTCAATGGCAATGCCGGTTCCCTCTCTGGCGGGGTGGGCGTTCTCTGGAAGGTGGGGATAGGCCACGGTGCAGTCCACCGTCCCCAGGTCGATTTCGACGGTCTGCTCGTATTCGGCGTCCGGGTCCGCCTCGAAGGCGGTCCAGGGACGATTGACGCGGCCCTCCACATAAGCGCGGGTGATTTCATCCACCGGGAAAATACCGTTTTTGCCCCCCGCCTCGATGGCCATGTTGGAAATCGTAAGCCGGTCGTAGATGCTCAGTTCCGCCACGCCGGGGCCGGTGAATTCCAGAGACTGATACCGGGCCCCGTCCACGCCGATTTTGCCGATCAGGGTCAGAATCACGTCCTTGCCGGAGACATAAGGCTTCAGCTTGCCGGTAAGGTTCACGCGAATCGCGGAGGGCACCTTGAACCAGAGCTCGCCGGAGGCCATGGCGGCGGCCATATCGGTGGACCCGCCGCCGGTGGAGAACGCGCCCAGCGCGCCGTATGTGCAGGTGTGGGAGTCCGCGCCGATGACGGTTTCGCCGGGAGCCACCAGGCCCTTTTCCGGCAAGAGGGCGTGTTCAATGCCCATCTCGCCTACGTCAAAATAATTTTCAATGTCAAAACGCCGCGCAAAGGTCCGGCACTGCTTGCACTGGGTTGCGGCCTTGATGTCCTTGTTGGGGACAAAGTGGTCCATCACCAGGGCGATTTTGCGCTTGTCAAACACGCGGTCAAAGCCCGCCGCTTCAAATTCGTTGATGGCTACGGGAGTTGTGATATCGTTGCCCAGAACCAGGTCCAGCTTTGCTTGGATGAGCTGCCCCGGCCGGACGCTTTCCAGCCCTGCGTGTTTGGCCAGGATCTTTTGTGTCATGGTCATTCCCATGTAGGTATTGCTCCTTTCAAAAATGGATAAACGTTCAGCTCGCGCTTCCGTTTTCCAGCATTTTGTTTATGCCGTTGACATAGGCGCGGATGGAGGATTCGATGATGTCGGTGGAAAGGCCGGTGCCGGTATAGTTTTTGCCGTCAGGAGCTTCCAGCTTGACGACGGCCTCGCCAATGGCGTCCTCGCCGTCGGTGACGGCGTTGAGGCTGAAGCCTTCCAGGCGGACATCCAGGCCCAGCATCCGGTTGATGGCTTTGAAGGAGGAGTCCAGAGGACCGGTGCCGATGGCGACTTCCTCCAGGGTTTCGTCCTCCCGCTGGAGCTTGATATAGGCGGTGTTGGGCATCCCGTCTCCGGCGTTGACCACGTGGCTCACCAGACGGCAGGCCCCGGCCTGGACGTTAATGGAGTTGTTGCGGCGGTGGAGCACCAGGGCTTCCAGATCGGAACCGGTGATGTTCTTCTTCCGGTCCGCCATGGTCTTGAAGCGGGCGAAGACACCTTCCAGCTCGTCGTCCGTCAGCTCGTAGCCCATAGAGGCGAGCTTTTCCTGCAAGGCGTGCTTGCCGGAGTGTTTTCCAAGGACAAGGGTGTTTTGCGGGATGCCCACCTCCGCAGAGTTCATGATCTCGTAGGTCTGAGCATTGGCGATGACGCCATGCTGGTGGATTCCGGACTCATGGGCGAAGGCGTTCGCGCCAACGACGGCCTTGCTGGGGGGAATCGGGACGCCGGTGATGGTGCTGAGGAGCTTGCTGCTGCGGTAGATCTGCCGGGTATTGATCCGGGTATCCGCATCATAGAAATCCCGGCGGGTATGAACGGCCATGACGATTTCTTCCAGGCTGGCGTTGCCGGCCCGTTCGCCAATGCCGTTGACGGTGCATTCCACCTGGGTCGCGCCTGCCTGGACGGAGGCCAGGGTATTGGCAACGGCCATTCCCAGGTCGTTGTGGCAGTGGACCGAGATGTCCACGTTTTCAATCCCGGCCACATTTTTCCGCAGGTAGGCGATCAGCTCGCCCATCTCCTGGGGCGTGGAATACCCCACGGTGTCGGGGACGTTCAGCGTGGTTGCGCCTGCGGCGATGGCGTTGGCGTAGCACTGGGCCAGAAACGCCCGGTCGGAGCGGGAGGCGTCCTCGGCGGAAAACTCAATGTCGCTGCAAAAGCCCTTGGCGTAGGCAACCATTTCGCTGATCCGCTGCAAGACCTGCTCCCGGGTCATTTGGAGCTTGTATTCCATGTGGATATCACTGGTGGCGAGAAACACGTGGATGCGGGGATGCTTGGCTTCCTTCACGGCGTCCCAGGCGGCGTCGATGTCGCCCTTGGTGCAGCGGGCGAGGCTTGCGACGGTGCAACTGGATACTGCGGCGGCAATGGCCTGCACGCTCTTATGGTCCATGGGGGAGGCGATGGCGAAACCGGCCTCAATGATGTCGACGCCCAGCTTTTCCAGCTGTTTTGCCATTTCAATTTTTTCCGCCAGGTTCATGCTGCATCCGGGAGACTGTTCGCCGTCCCGAAGAGTTGTGTCAAACACTTTGATGTGCTTCATGTGGATGGACCTTCCTTCCTGAAAAATTGTCTGTAAGAAACAAAAAAGCCTCCGTCTCTTTGGAAAAGAGACGAAAGCAACGGCTTCCGCGGTACCACTCTCATTGGCATAAAAAATGCCCGCTTCCGGCATCAGCCCGGCTGCGCCGGACGAATCCCGCCTCTCATGGTAACGGTGAGGAATCCCGTTTCCGCCTAAGCCGTTTCAGGGCCTCAGCGGAAATGCTCAAGGGCCAGTGACGCGCAACCCTCCGCCCTGCCTCGCAGCGGCCGGCAGTTCTCTGAACGCGGGGTGAGAAGGCTTTTTCCCTGTCATCGCATTTGACTATTTGCAGGTACACTTTACAAGATTTTTTCCCGTTTGTCAACCCCAAATTTTTCGCTCCCATGGAAAAAACGCCCGTTTCCGCAGAATCGGGCGTTTTGATTGTGCGGGAACGTTCACCAGTGGCCGATGTCGTTCCGCCGCCACTCGCTGCGGTTGCCAACCTGGATATTATATAATGTACGGGTCAGAGCGGTCAGCTCGTCTTCCTTCAGCTGGGCAAAGAGAATGCCGTAGCGGAATTTGCCCGGGGTATGTTCCATCACCCGGATCACCTGGCCTAGAAAGTTCATGGGCACGTAATCCTCGATCTGGCATTTCATCCGCAGAACCTCGCCCTCCGCGTGGAGAAACTCCGACTGGACGCACGCGCCGCCGGTGCTGATGTCGACCAGGACGCACTCCTCTGGGTTTTCGCAGCGCGTATCGTGCTGGTAGAACAAGGAGGCCGGGACGTTCACCGGCAGGCGGAAAGTCTCCCGGTGCTCCTCATGCTCCTCTACCTTGAGGTCTTTCAGCTTGCAGAGGACGCGGGTAGACTCTTCAATGGAGGCGGAGATGGTGAAAGGGACCATTTTCTTCGTAAACCCGTGAACGATCATGCTTTTCCCAGGTTCCGCGAGTTCAAAGGAGAGCCAGCCGGGAAGGCGTTCAATGGAAAGACTGGTGGTGGAAAAGGCCGCGAGCTTGCCAGTCAGGAAGGGTTGGCCGCCCTTTGCAAAAACGTCCAGATTCATGCCGGTATACAGCTCTGGAAATCCCTCCGATTTATCATCCGCTTTTTTGACGGGCGAGACATATGTATAATCCTTATTGCGATCAAACAGGGATGAGAAAAGACCCATAATAAGCCACCTCTTTACACGGATTTACTCTGAAATCGAAAGGAAGTCCTACTGCATCCATTTCCTTTTTCATTATAAACGATTTCACGCGGGATTGTCAATACCTTGCCAAAAAGGCGAGGGGAGAATCCGGCGGGAAGACGGTCGAAATTCAGGGGAATTTTCAAAAACGGACGGCGGGAACCTTCTGGATTTCGTCCGGGTTTTGCCGCTTTTGGCGGTAATTTTTTTTCAGGGGCGCGGCGGGATTTTGAGCCGCCTGCAAAAAAGGGGGCCAGCGGCAGGCAAAACCCGTCGCTGGCCCTTTAGAGGGAAAAGAAACAGAAAGAGAGGAAATCGTGTCTCCTCCGTGGAGGATGATATTAGCATACCCGAAATATTTGAAAACAATCTGTAATTTCTTTGAATATTTTATGAATATTTTCTGAACTTTTTTCCTGTCCCCCAAAAAATTGACAAACCCCCGGCCAATGCTTATAATGTCCCTATTCCTTGATTTCAGGCGCGGTGGGAGCGCGCTTGCATCAACATACAAAAACCGCTGGGTTCCGCCTGCCGGCGGACCGGCAACGTTACATTCTTGGAGGTTGTACCCATGACTTGGAAAGAAAGACGGACCATCACCTTGCTGCTCTCGATTTTAGGAATCCTGTTCGCCGTTTTGCTGGTGGTGCTTGGTATCCGCTACCGCGAAAACCGTCCCGCGCCCAACGCCGGGACGGACGAACCGGACGAGGCGGTTTCCGCCTACGTGGACCCGGAAGCCTATTCCACCCTCTGTTACTACAACGGCAAAACCACCCTCTCCTTTGCCCTGAACGAAGAAGGCGCGTGGATTTGGACGGATATCCCGGACTTTCCCCTGGACGATACCAATTTGAAAGAGATCCTGGACCTTCTCTCAAAACTGCATTTCCAGCAGACGATTACAACTCCCGAAACGATGGAAAGCTATCAGCTGGACGACCCGAAGGGGACCCTGACCGTCACCGACAGCCAGGGCGGCGCCCAGACCCTGGCTTTCGGCAAGGCGACTACCGACGGCGACAGCCGTTATTTGCAGCTCAACGGCGACGAGTCCACAATATACATCGTGGACAACGCCCTCTATCAGCATATGCAGACCCCGATTTACGACATGACGCGCCTGCCGGAATTTCCGGATCTGTCGGAAAAAAATCTTCGTACCATTACCGTGCAGCTGCCTGCGCCGGAAACGGAGTCCGAAGACGGCGAGCCTGCCGAACCGCCCGCGCCTATCGTGCTGACGGCCAGCCGCGCCAACGGAGCCGCCCAGCCTGCCCTGTGGTTCTGCGAAAACAGCAATGTGACTTCCAGCATTGCCGTACAAAAACTGCTGGCGGACCTGCAAACCATGGCGTTCAGCAAATGCATCGATTACCGGCCCTCGGATGAGGCGGCGTCCATCTGCGGCTTTGACGCGCCGGAAATCACCCTCACGGTGGAATACGGCACGGACGCTTCGATCCTCCTGGAAATCGGCGGGACGCCGCTGCACGATGCGGGACGCTACGCCCGCCTGGAAGACGGCGACGCCATTTATCTGCTCTCTGAGGAAAAGCTGGACGGCCTGTTCAAAGTTGCCGCCCGGGAGTTTGAACGCTGACGGAAAAGGAGGACCATCATGCGGGTATTGGTCATTGAAGACGAGACGCGCCTGGCGTCTACGCTGCAAGACCTGCTGGAGCTGAACGGCTATGCGGCGGACGTGTGCCACGACGGCGAAGCGGGCCTGGACAACGCCCTTACGGCCATTTACGACGTGATCATTTTGGATGTAATGCTTCCGAAAATGGACGGTTTTACGGTTCTGCGCCGTCTGCGGGCGGCGGAAAACGCCGTCCCAGTGCTGATGCTCACGGCCCGTTCGGAGATCTCGGACAAGGTTCAGGGCCTGGACTGCGGTGCGGATTATTACCTCACAAAGCCCTTTGATCCCAAAGAGCTTTTGGCCTGCATCCGGGCCCTGACCCGGCGGCAGCCGGAGCTGCGGAATACGGACGTGCTGGAATTCAACGGCCTCCGCTTGGAGAAAAACGCCTTTACCCTCTCCTATGAGGACCGTTCCGTCCGCTTGAGCCGGAAGGAATTCGACCTGATGGAACTGCTTTTGCTGAATCGGAATCTGGTCTTAACCAAGGAGTCGCTTCTGGTGAAAATCTGGGGCTACGAGTCCGAGGCGGAAGACAATAACGTAGAGGTTTACATTTCCTTTCTGCGAAAAAAGTTGACGCATCTTCGTGCGAATGTGCGAATCCGCACGATTCGCATGGTAGGATATTGCCTGGAAGCAGCGGAGGATTGAGAGACCTGCAAATGTGTGGGCGGCATTATCCAGTTTTCCCCTGGATCTCCACCGCTTTTTCCGCGTTTTCCACAGACTTTTCCACAAGGGGGGATTTTGCATGATCCGCAAGCTGCGCTTGAAATTTGTAGCCGTCTGCATGGCGATGGTAACGGCGGTTCTGGCGGTGGTTTTGGTCTCCCTTTACGCGGCTTTGCAGCAAAATGTCGAGGATTTAAGCCGGCAGGTTCTGCGCCGGGTGATGCAGGAGGACACGGGATTCCGCGGCGGCGGGCCGGAGATCGGCGTGGAAATCGGCGGAAACCGGCTGCTCCTGCCCTATTTTACAGCGTCGGTCTGGCCGGACGGCAAGGGGAATTTCAGCGCGTTTGTGACCGGCGGCACCTACGCGGACCTGGAGGACACCGAGGCTCTGAAAACGATTTTGCAGGACTGCCTGAACCAAAACCGCCCGGAGGGCATTGTCGCGAGCTACCGCCTGCGTTTCGCGCTTCAAAACAACGGGATATATTGGAAAGTGGCCTTTGTGGATATGTCCATGGAAGAAGCGATGCTTCAGAAAATGATGAAAGCATATCTGAAGATTGCGGCGGCGGCGTTTACGCTGCTGCTGGGAGTGTCGGTTCTGCTGGCGTGGTGGACGACGCGCCCGGTGGAGCGGGCCTGGCGGCAGCAGCGGCAGTTTTTGTCCGACGCGTCCCATGAGCTGAAAACGCCCCTGACGGTCATTCTTTCCAACGCAGAGCTATTGGAGGCGGCTTCCTTGGACGCACGCCCCGCCCGCTGGGCGGACAACATCGTCTCAGAAGCTAAGCAGATGAAGTCGCTGGTAGAGGAGATGCTGACGCTGGCCCGTGCGGACAACATGACGCAGAATCTCCAGCTTTCCGAGGTTTCGCTGTCGGATGTGGTGGCGGACTGCGCGCTGGCCTTTGAACCGGTGGCCTACGAGGCGGGGAAGCCGCTTTCTTATACGATTGCGGAAAATATCGCGGTACAGGGCGACCAGGACCGCTTGCGGCGTTTGACGGCAATTTTACTGGACAATGCGGTCAAGTACGGCGCGCCGGGGGGTGAAATCACCGTGCGGCTCCAAAAAACGGACCGGCAGGCCCGTCTGACGGTTTCCAACCCCGGTCCCCCGATCCCGCTGGAGCAGCTGCGAAGGCTGTTTGAGCGGTTTTATCGGGCGGATGCTTCCAGGGGAGAGCAGAGCGGCTTTGGACTGGGCCTGCCCATTGCCGCTGCGATTGCTTCGGAACACAAGGGGAGTCTCCGGGCGGAGAGCGATGCGGTTTCCACGCGGTTTATGGTACAGATACCGCTGCGGAATCATTGAGGGCGCGCTGGGCGGCGCGTCCATGATTTTACGGAAACGCGAAAAATACAGGTGACTTTTTGGCCGGAAAAGGGTATAATGCACATAGCGGGAAATTTTGGATTACTTGGAGGGATTTTTTTGAGAAAATTGAACCATGCCGTGGACCGCTTTGTCTTGGAGCATCCCCGTTTCGGAATACCAAACCTCATGCGGTACATCATTGTGGGAAATGTCATTGTATTTTTTCTTCTGCGCATGAGCGGTTATGCGGCTGTGATGTTTTTGGGCTTTGAGTGGGGACAGGTTCTTCATCTGGAACTCTGGCGGCTTCTCACCTTTATTTTTGTCCCGGACACCACCGACCCGTTTTCGCTGATTTTGTCGCTTTATTTTATGTATTTCATTGGGTCCATGCTGGAACGGGAGTGGGGAACGCCGAAGTTTAACCTTTACTATTTCTCCGGCGTGCTGCTCACGATTATAACGGGCATCATCAGCCACTACGCCTTCGGCGGCGGCTACATCGTGGGGACGTATTATGTGGGAATGTCCATGTTCCTGGCCTTTGCGGCTCTTTACCCGGACGCACAGCTTCTGCTGCTGTTTATCATCCCTATCCGGGCGAAGTGGTTGGCCTTGGCGGATGTCGCGCTGTTTGCTGTGGATGTGGTGGGCGCGCTGCTTCGGGGAAATTACGTCCGTGCGCTTTTGCCGGTGGCGGCGTTGCTGAACTTCCTGATTTTCTTCTGGTGTGATCTGATGGACCAGCTGGACCGCCGCAGGAGTTTTTCCCGGCACCGGAATTCCCATCAGACCATTCAGTTTCAAGCGGCGGTCCGCCGCCAGCGCAAGAAGGAGGCCGAACAGGGCTACCGCCACAAGTGCGATGTCTGCGGCCGGACGGATACGGAGTGGCCGGACCTGGAATTCCGCTATTGCTCCCGCTGCGCGGGGTATCACTGTTTCTGCCAGGACCATATTTTCAGCCACGAGCATTTTCGTGAATAACCCCAACGCCGCCGTCAAGCCTGTAAGCCTGACGGCGGCGTTTATGAAATGGCCGCGGGGCTTTTGGAGGATGAAAAATGGTATCCGCAACCGCTGGTTGCGGATATTTCAAGGGTAGTTGCTGGTATTTTACAGCGGATCGGGCTATAATTTTCGGGAGGAGGTTCAAGAAATGCTGTCTGAAAAAATATATACGCTCAGGCGAAAACATGGATTTTCACAGGAACAGCTTGCAGAAAAGATCGGCGTTTCCAGGCAAACCATTTCCAAATGGGAAGGCGGTCTGGCGACCCCGGAATTGGAAAAGCTCAAGGCATTGAGCGCGTGTTTTCAAGTTACAATCGACGAGCTGACAAACGATGACCTCCCCTGCCCGGCGGCGGACCGTGCGGAACCGGATACGCGGTCTGCAAACCGCAGGGCGGCAGATGTTAAGCTTGGAATTTGCCTTTGCTTGATTGGCGCGGTCTGTCTGATTCTGCTTGGCATTTTAACCATTGTGCGTCCATCTGCCGCTGCACGGGTGGATGAATCGTCTGTGATTGTCTTGAGCGGCACGGGGATTCTGACTGCGCTGTTTGCAGTATGGATGGTGATTGGAATGATTCTGATACTCAGGAGAAAATAAAGCTGACAGGAGGTTGAGGCAATGAAGCGTTATAAGCGTCTTTTCTATGTGTTCGCGGGACTGGCGGTATTGCTGTCGGATGTCATGTGCGCCGCGGTTGCGTACAATTACTGCGATATGCAGTGGGGCATTCGATATTTTTGTTACAGTGCCCCGGCAAGCGTTGCGTTTTTGCTGGCCGCTCCCTATGCCGTTGGAATTGTCATATGTGCGGCGCTGGCTTGGATTTTTCATAGAAAATGGTACAGGACCGTATGAATAAGCGAAATAAAAATCCCCGAGGCCGTGAGGCTTCGGGGATTTGCTGGTATAAAGGGAAGGAATCAGCGTTTGGAGAACTGGGGAGCGCGACGAGCCGCTTTGAGGCCGTACTGCTATCGTTTTAGCACCGTTTTTCCTTGATTTTACGGGCTTTTTTGAGGTAGCGGGCCTCGGTTGTCCTACCCCTTAACCCAATCAATCACAAACGTTCTCCGCAAGGTCAGATGGGCGAAGTGCCTGGTTCACCACATCGAAAAGTTCTTCGGGCTTATTATACTTGACCTTTGCATAAATGTCCATAGTTGTTTTGCTATTTTCATGTCCGGCAAGATACTGAACCGTCTTGGGATCAACACCCGCATAAAGCAAATTTGTAATATAGGTGTGCCGGAGCTGATGGGGCGTCACTTCAAAATCCAGGGTATAGACAATCCTGGGATTGTTTTTCTGGCTGGTTCCCAGCGTCGGCTTTACCGTGTACTTAATGCTCTGTCCGTTCACATATTTATAATAGGTGCGCTCCTTGGTGGAACGGACAACAATGTACTGCCACACTCGCTTGAACTGTGAGTAAGACAGGGGCTGGCCCTCGCTGTCGGCAATCACATAGTCAGACGTAGAGGTCACTTTCGCTTCTCGCAGGCAGTCAGCCAGACACTTGGGGATGGGAATGTCTCTCCGGGCCGCTTTGGTTTTTAGAACCGTAGAGATCACCGGCCGGTTGTGTTCCGCCCGCCATGCCCGCCGTACCGAAATGTATGGGGTGGGAACATCCAGGAACACACAGTCCCATTGGAGGGCAAGGGCTTCTTCCCGGCGCAAGCCAGCGTATAGACCGATCATCACAAAGAGATATGGCGGCAGTCCTTTGATGGCCTCCAGAAGCACCGCAACCTGTTGATCGCTCAGCGCCTCCTTTTTCTGTGCCGGTCTCCCGCCTTTTCCCGATATTCCCACACAGGGGTTATCTGCAAGAAGCTGGCTGCGCTCGGCAGAATAGAAAACACACTTGATGAGCATATTCACTTTGTTATACAGGCCCTCGGACTTCTTGGACAGTGGCACCAACGCCAGCCGGATGTCATCAGCCGTTACTTCCTCCATATACATATCGCCCATTGGCTTGATGACGTAGTTCCTCATGTTGGAAGTATATCCTTTCAGTGTGGCCGCCGAAACCTTTGCAGATTGCATCATCAGCCATTTCTCGCAATACTCTGCGACGGTCGGATGCTGCCGGTGAAAGAG
>CAJUTB010000025.1 GCA_910589315.1 uncultured Oscillibacter sp.
TGCTGCTGGGCTGGCTGTCCGCCAAGGGTATCCTGAGCGCCGCGCTGAGCCAGCTATCGCCGGAGATGTTCCTGGCGCAGGATACCGAGCAGCTGCAAGGCCTGATTGCCGCCAACAGTGAAGGACAGTGGGCCTATCTGCTGCTCAGCGCGGCTGTTACGCTGGCATTCGCCTTTTTGGCAGCGGCCCCTGCGGCCCGATTCGCGGCAAAAGTCTCTCCGGTTGCGGCTATGTCCGGAACAAACGTCAAGGTGAAGCGGAGCCGGGGCAGGACCAGAAAGATCCGCAGCTTTGAGCGGTATTATGCCTGGCTGAACCTGCGCCGCAGCCGGGGCCGCACAGTCATCACCATTCTGTCCCTGGTTATGAGCATCACCGTTTTTATTGCCCTGCAAGGGTTCCTGTCTCTGCTCAGCGTTGCGGGGTCCGTATCGGAACACCTGGGAGACTACTCCATTGTCAACCAGGTGACTGGGATATCCCCGGAGGAGCTGGCTGCGATGGAAGCGGAGGAAGGTGTGGCGTTTGTAGCGGCGCAGCAGTTCTCCCTTTATCAGCTGGACGATCAAAACCGCCCGGTGGGAATCGAGACCGACGTTGCACTTGGGTCCGGCGAGACGTTTCAAGTTTTCGGATTGAATGACCACTGGATGGAGCATGAATTTACCGGACAGCTTACCGCCGAACAGCTGGCGGCGCTGAAGGCCGGGGAGGCCTGCGTGGTCCGAAACCCGCTTCCAATAGCAGTTGAGGGGGTAACCTATGGTACGACCCATGTGGAGGAGGGCAGCGTCATTACGGTTGCAGGCAAGGAGCTGCCTGTGCTGCTCTCCCTGAGCGGGTATGACGGCTATTTCAGTGTGGGGAACAGCGGCTTTGTCAACGGCGTCCAGGTATTGGCCAGCGACCGGATCTATCCGCAGCTGACCGGCACAGATGCCTATGCGGAGCTGCGGCCGGCGCTGGATGCAGACGCGGACCGGGAGGCCTTTGACGCGGCGCTGGAGCAATTCTGCCAGCGGGTGCCGGGCACCTCGACGGTTTCCTATGAGCAGACAGACCGGCAGATGGCGGAGAGCGCGGCCCAAATCAATATGCTGGCCTGGGGGCTGATCCTGTTGGTCGGCCTGATCGGGGTTTTGAACATCATCAACACGGTCTATACCAATATCCATACCCGCGTTGCGGAGATCGGCATCCAACGGGCCGTGGGCATGAACGCCCAGAGCCTGTACCGGACCTTTTTGTGGGAAGGCGCTTATTATGGCATGATTGCGGCCGTGATCGGCTGCGTTGCGGGCTATGGATGTGCGATACTGGTGGAAGCTGCGGCGACGGATGAACTGCGGCTTGTTTTCCCGCCGCTGATTCCTATGGCGGAGGCGGTTGTGTTGTCCATTGCGGCCTGCCTGCTGGCCACGGCTGTCCCCCTTCGGAAGATTGCGAAGCTGAGTATTGTAGACTCCATTGAGGCAGTAGAGTAGAAAAGAATTGCATGATAATAGCCCCGGCGTTCCATTCTGTGAACGCCGGGGCTTGCTTTTACAGCGCCTGGAGCATGACCGGGCCGCGCTTGGAGAGGACAGCGGCACACACCGCCGTCAGCAGGGCGAACAGCAGGATCGGGAGGGCCAACGCGGCCCAGCCCGCCGTCTGACTGCCCAGCCAGTACAGCCCGCCCGCCGCAGCCAGCGCCGCCATAGGGGCGAACATGGCCAGGGTGGCAGCCAGAGACTGCTTGATGACCACGGTCTCATTGACTGCATCCAGCTTGGGGAAGGTCAGCCCCATCAGCATCCCAAACATGGCGTGCCCCACCGCAAAGAGCAGCGCGGCAACCAGAAGCATGGCCCCCTGCCACAGCTGGAATCCCAGCGCAATGGAGATGCACGCCCCGGCAATTACGGTACAGGGGAGGGTGAGCAGCAGCTGGAACCCTACCTTGACCCACAGCAGCGTACTGCCCGGCATGGGAGCCTCCCGCAGAATCCAGAGGTACTTCCCCTCCAGGCTGACAGAGGGGGCGGCGATGGGACAGGTACACAGGCAGAAGCAGATCACAGCCGCCGCCATAGGCAGCAGGGGGAAATCTTCCATACCAACAAAGGCAAGCAGCTTCTCCCGCATCACCAGGGATGCCGCTCCGGCGGCCAGCAGCATAATCAGGCCAAGGCCGGCGTTCCAGAAGTACATGGGCGTGCCAAAAAACCGCTGGGCCTCCTTCCGCAAAAGGGCCTTCTTTTGACTGGAGGCGGATTGGGCGGAGAGCTTATAGTTGCTCTGGGCAGATCGGGCGGCGAAGGCTGTGACTGCCTGCCGGTAGACCCGGCCCAGGCCGAATACCACCAGGGCAAAGGGAATGACACAGCAGGCGGCGAAGGCCAGCAGCAGGCCCCAGTCCCCCAGGATGCCCTCGCCCATCCACAGCAGGGGCGCGGCCCAGTTAAGGGAGTCCTTTATACCAGCGGCATTGGCGGCAAGGCCGCTAATCATTCGGTTAAGGTTAAAGGAAAAATAGAACACCACAACCAGAAACAGGCCCATTACGATGTTCTGTCCCAGCGCACCCTTGGATACCCTGGCGGACAGAAAGGCCACCAGCGCCCCCAGCAGGACCGACAGCGCCGTATCCAGCAGGGGCAGGGTCAGGGCCGCGATGACAAGCCGCACCCAAAAGAGAAGGCTGTGCCCCACGCCGCTCTGGGTCAGCATCGTGCAGACCACCCCGGCGGGGAGCAGCACAAAGGCGGAGAACAGCAGGTTTTCCAGGTAGATGGCCGTCACCCGGCTGGCCATCAGCAGGGTGGAGGATACCGGCATACTCAGCAGCAGGTCGTTGTCCTTCCCGCCAAACACCACGCCCTTGACGGCGAAGGTGGTGAACAGCAGCCCGCCCACCAGGGCGGCCATGCCCATAAAGATGAACACCAATATCTCCATATGCGAGGGGGCCAGCGCCTGCATCAGCATGTAGCTGTAAAAACCGGAGAGGTAGAGGCCCAGGCCGGCAATGACAACGACAGCGCCCAGGCCGGTGGCTGCCTTTTTCCGGCTGCGGCCCCGGGAATTGGTGGAGGAGAGCAGCATAGACTGGATGCTCACCTTCAGCAAAGCGAGAAATTTTTTCATTTCTCTCCCTCCAGTTCCAGGAACACGTCCTCCAGGGAGGAATCGCCCACCAGCTCCGCCGTAGGACCGGATCTTACCAGCCGCCCGTGTTTGATGATGGCGATTTTGTGGCACAGCTTCTCCGCCACCTCCAGCACATGGGTGGAGAAAAACACCGCCGAGCCTCCCTGGCACAGCTCCGCCAGATAGCCTTTCATCAGATGGGCGGCGGCGGGGTCCAGGCCCACAAAGGGTTCGTCCAGGATCAGCAGCCTGGGCCGGCGGATGAAGGCTGAGATCAGGGCCAGCTTCTGCCGCATTCCGTGGGAGTAGCTGCCGATGGGAGAGCCTAAATTCCCTGTCAGCTCAAAGGCATCAGCGTACTTGCCGATGTCGGCGGTCCGCTGGCCTGCTGGGATGTCGTACAGGTCGGCGATGAAGTTGAGGTAGTCAATGCCCTTCATGAACTCGTAAAGGTCCGGGTTGTCCGGCAAAAAGGCGGTGACGCGCTTGGCGCCCACCGGGTCTTTTTTGATATCGTGGCCGTCGATGGTAATGGTCCCTTCGGTGAAGTCCATCACCCCCGCCACCGCCCGCAGGGTAGTGGTCTTGCCAGCCCCGTTGTGGCCAATGAAGCCGTAGATTTCCCCAGGTTGGACATGAAGGGTAAGATCGTCCACCGCTTTTTTACCGCCTGGGTAAGTTTTGGAATAGTGTTCAATGCGAAGCATGAATAGTCTCCTTTCGGCTGAAGCATTGTGTAGGGTCAGAGATTGAAAACAAAGGTGACAACCAAAATAACAACGGCTAAGGCAAGGATAATGAGGCCCCGCGGCCGACGATCCTCCTTTTCGCTGGAGGCGTATCCAGCGCCCAGAATACCGGCGGTCATGGGAATGAGAAGAAGGAAAGGCCAAAAGCGTTTCTTATTCATAATAGGTTACCTCCATATGTGAATCGTACACCTTCCGGTTTGTGGAAGGTCAAGAGTTTTTTTGATTTTATCCTTGAAAATTGTCTTTCAGCTTCTCCATTCCCGCGCATAACCTTGGAACGCTGAGGTGTTCGTTGCTCTGATGCGCTTGTTGGATTGCCATAAAAATAATTTGACGCGGTTGCTTATCGGTTTCCTGATGCGCAGTTTGTGCGGATGCTGATGGAATTGGTTTATTTTAAGAGCCAGCATTGTTTGATGGAACATTAGACGCAATCCCGATTTTTGATGAATGCAAGCTAAGTTCATTATTAATAAGTAATCTATATACAGGGACTGGCCGAACGGCCAGTCCCTGTATATAGATGTGTGAATTTTCTCGAGAGGCTCATTCTTGTTGCAAATGCGCATAAGTCACCGTGTAATAAAATATCTGAATGAATAGGAGTGACCATTACGCTATTTGCAATCGACCATGATAATTCCGCTATCAAGACCCCGAGCTTTGTCTTTACCCCTGGGCTGTCAGACTCTCCGGTGAAGACTGATATGATGGAGTTCGGCGGCGTTTTCTGGACGCTGTCCGGCGAGCGCATCCCCTATATGCGGGACAAGACCAAAGACGAGCGTTTCTTTGTCCTCAGCCTGGAGGAAGCGCACGAATAATCTCCTGCAAACAATCTTTCCAATAGTTGTGCACTTTTATAAAATGCTCCCCATCCGTTGGCAATTTTGTAGCTCCTTCAAAAATAACGTTCTTATCCGTTACGGTATCCAAATCGTGAACGCCAAAGGATTCATACAGATCTCTAAACGGAAATTCTGCGTTTAACACTCCACAACATCCCGGCAAGACTTTTGCTCCTGCGCAGAGATTGAGTAGTCCCTTTTCGCTGTATAGCAAAGCAAAACAGACAGAGAAAAACCTTCTTTTGGTAAATTCCAGTTTTCAATATAAAGCAATGTCCGTTGAAACGCAACGGCTTTCTTCATCCCGCATAAAAAGAAAATCCACAATACCGCGTCAGATGCTTGACACAGATATGCAGTAAAGTCCTTCCCGCATCAGGAGGTTTTGCCTTGCATCTCATAAAGGATATGCTATAATGAAACCACAGCTCTGAACAGAAGCTGTGATGGCTGCAAAAAAAGAAAAAGGAGAAACGGTAATGCGCTATAAAATTTTTGGCAAAACAGGCATGAAGGTTTCGGAAATGACGCTGGGCACCTGGGGAATGGGCGGCGTTGGCTGGGACGACAACCCGGAGGAAATCCGTCAGGACGCCATCCGTGCGGCAGTGGAAGCCGGTGTAAATTTCATGGACACCGCCCCGGCCTATAACGCAGGCGCAGCGGAACGCTGTTTGGGAAAAACGCTGGCGGATATGAATGCTCGAAAGGACGTAATCCTTTCCACCAAATGCGGGAATGTGTTTGTAGACGGCATTACCTATCGCCGGGACGGCTCTGCAGCGGATATCCGCCGTCAGTGCGAAGAATCCCTGCGGAACCTGCAAACGGATTACATTGATCTGATGCTGGTCCACTGGCCGGACCCCGCAACGCCCTTCGCGGAAACCATGGGAGAACTGAGCAAATTGAAGCAGGAGGGAAAAATCCTGCATGTTGGCGTATCCAATTTCAGCCAGGCCCAGATGGAGGAGGCGGGGGCGTTTTGTGAAATTGAGGCGTACCAGCCCCAATTCTCCATGGTCCATCGGGAGGACGAGGCCCTGATTCAATGGGCGGCGGAACAGGGGATGGGCGTGATGACCTATGGCTCTCTGGGCGGCGGCATTCTATCCGGCGCATTCCGGGAACTGACCACCTTTTCAGCCAGCGACAGCCGCAACCGCTTCTACAAACACTTCCGGGAACCCATGTTTTCCAAAGTCATGGAGCTTTTGAACGTCATGGACCAATTCTCCGCAGAACATGGCGGCGTCCCGCTGGTGCAGATTGCCCTGAACTGGTGCGCGCAGAAATCGTTTGTTTCCACGTGCATC
Source organism: uncultured Oscillibacter sp. (assembly GCA_910589315.1). GTDB lineage: Bacteria > Bacillota > Clostridia > Oscillospirales > Oscillospiraceae > Oscillibacter. The sequence goes on from CAJUTB010000025.1 coordinate 6,049, forward strand.
GTAGGCGCACAGCGCCGGGAAAAGGTGTTGCAGAATGCGTCCGCATTTTCGTGGAGTCTGACCCAGGATGAAATGGCGGCGCTGGACGCGGCTGCCGCCAAGTGCCTTGCGGCGTCCGGCGGCTGAAAAGAGCCGAACATTTGAATTTTCTCCGCAGAAACCAAAAGAAACGCCTGATCTGAAAATCAGATCAGGCGTTTTTATACAGGGACGGCGCGTCAATCCTTGGAAAGAGTAAATTGATCCACCAGCTGTTTCAGGCTGGCCGCTTCCGCCGAAAGCTCCTCGCTGGCGGCCGCGCTTTCCTGGGCGGTTGCGCTGTTGGTCTGGACGACAGAGGAAATCTGATCAACGCCCTCCGTAACCTGACTGATGGAGGTGGTCTGGTTAGCCACAGCCTCCACAACGATTTCCATCTGCGCCGTCACATGACCGGCCATCTCGCTGGTCCGCTCCAGGGCTTCCGTGACCTTCGTCACCGCCTCGCTGCCTTCCATAACGGCAGCGATGGACCCCTCGATCAATTCCTTGGTAGCTTTGGCAGCTTCGTCGGACTTGGACGCGAGATTCCGCACCTCGTCCGCCACCACGGCAAAGCCCTTTCCCGCACTTCCGGCTCGTGCCGCTTCAACCGCGGCATTCAGAGCCAGAATATTGGTTTGGAAAGCGATGTTTTCAATTGCGGTGATGATTTTGGAAATCTCCTCGGAGGAATTGGAGATTTTCCCCATAGCCACATTCAGTTCCTTGACGTGTTCCACGCTAATCCCCAGCTGCGCCCCGGCCTGCTCCACATAATGACCCGCTTCCTCGGCAGCGGCGGAGGTTTTTTGCGCGTTGTCGGAAATGTCGGTAATGGTCGCCGCCAATTCCTCCACGGAACTCGCCTGCATCATGGAACCCTGGCTCAAGGTCTGTGCGCCCGTGGAAACCTGTCCGCTGGCGGCGGAAACCTGTGCCGCAGAGGCGTTGATATGACGCATGGTGCCGCTCAATTCGATTTTCAGCGTGCGCATGGACTGTAAAATCCCCTGGAAATTGCCTACATAGGCTTCCCGGTGGGCGGATTGGATGTCGAAATTCTGCTGGGCCATTTCCGTCAGCAGATAGTCGATGTCCCGAAGAATGTCGTTCAGGCCCGTCACCAGTTCGGCGGTCGAACGGGTCAATTCAGCGGTCTCATCCTGTCCTCTGCTTTCGGGGACCGGAGATTCCAAATCGCCTGCAACCAGCAGCTTCATCCGCTCCGCGCAGGCCCGCATCGGTACGCTGATATTGCTGGCGAGCTTCAAGGCCACCACAATCGAGGCCAGAATGGACACTATAATTACCAGCACATTTACGATGATGCTGAAATATGTATCCGACAAATATTCCGTTTTCAAGGCGGTAACGGCAACGCTCCAGCCGTCTGTACCATTTACGGGAGCATAAGCGGCAAACCGCGGGCCGTCAGAGGCATGGAAGCTGTCGAACCCATTCTCACCCTGCCGCATAGAATTATGGATAGCCGCCAGACTCTTGAGGGAAGAATCGCTCTGGGCTTCCCGCTCGATGTTCTGGGTGGTGATGGTCTCCAGGGTGATATCCGCGATGGTGTCGCCGTTTTTGTTGATCATATAAGCGCGGCTGCTTTGGCCGACCTTAATGGAAGAAACAATGCTGTTCAAAAAGGTCTCCGGCGGCACGAAATAGACCACGCCGACGATCCGGGAACCGTGTGCGCCGCCGTCGTAGAGCGGAGCGGCCACCATAATGGAAAGCTCGCCGGTCACTTTGCTGATCAGCGGTTCCGACACATAGACATTCCCTTTCATAGCCTGCTGCACATATTCCCGGTCGGAGTAATCTTTTCCGTCAAAAAGACTGCGGCCGTTCAAGCCGATAAGGTTGCCCCGCTGGAAGCCATGCATGGAAACGCGCTCGTCAAAAATGGCCTGCTTATCGCTCAGAGATACCGTATCGTCTGACAGCTGGGGGATACAGCCGGTATCCATCGCCACATTTTTATAAGCGGTCAATTCCTGTTCGATGCGTTCCGCCGCCAGCACGGCGGTTTCGCTCATCATTTGGTCCACAGTTGCAAGGGTACTTCGGTAATTCAACGTAATACTCACGCTGCCTACCACAACCAATGCGGCCAGTACCGTTGCCATCAGGCATACAGTAATTTTCTTGCGGATGCTTTTCATCCCTCTGCACCTCCATTTTTTTGTAACGGAACTGCGCTCCAATCCCTTTGCTTCGAACCCTATTATATGGGCAGGCGGGGGGGTTTGTCAACGGTTTCTGCATATTCTGGAGCGGCCAAAAAATAAGGAGCCGAATATGTTGGCGTTTTTCAGATGAATCCGCGCAATGAACCGGTATTTATCAACAATTGAAATGCGGCAGTCCAATAGATTCTCTGAATTTCAGTTTACCGCGTTGATTGAACATAGATAGACCGCTTATTTCACCTTTTTGCCAATTTACGAGAATCAACGGAGCGTCCACATACAGGGACTGACAGCGGAAGCAGTTGACAGTTTAGGAACTTTCGGGTATAATTGAAAAATATGTGATATCATGGGAGGAAAACGGCGTGAGACAATTTTTTGGTATGAGTCAGAGCGGAAGTCTGGAGGAAGCAATTCGGGGCCTCAAAGCTCCACAGTTTATCATTTTGATGTCCAATGACACCCAGTTTGAAGCGCACGTAAAAGCCTTGGAAAAATATTTTCCGGGCGTTCCCAGCATTGGATGCATCGGCATGAGCTATCAGACGAGAGTTGTGGAACACGGCGTAGGCGTGGTGGCCTTTTTGGACGGTGTTACCGCTGTGGCCAATGTTTTGGAAAACGTGTCCACCATGCCGGTGAAGTATATCCAGCGGTTGAAGGAGGATATGAGAAAGGTAAGCGGTTCCAGCCAGGACACGGTATGCATTGATCTTTGTACCGGAAATGACGCCTGTGTGTTGACGACGGTCAACACCGTGCTGAAAGAGCGGGATATCTCTCTAGTGGGCGGAACCGGCGACGGAGGACGGGTTTCCGCCAACGGCCAAGTCTACCCGGACGCCGTAGCCTATGGGCTGGTGAAAAACCGGAATGGACGCGTCAAAACCTATAAGGAAAATATCTATCATCAATATGGAAATTACCGCTTCATTGCCTCCGACACGGACCGGGCCAATTACATATTGGGATCTCTGAACGGGAAACCGGCCAAGCAGGTCTATGAAAGTATTCTTCATGTAACGGATCAGGAGATTTTAACCCGGACCTTTCAAAATCCCTTTGGGAAAATCAACGGCGACGACACCTGCATTATCTCCATCAAGGAGGTCAATGGAAACGCCCTGGCGTGCTTCCGGCAGGTAAATGACTCCGACGTGTTGATTCTCCTGGAACTGGGGGATTACGAGGCCATTACCCGGGAAACCATCCAGAAAATCTGCCGGGATTTCCCCCGCCGTTCGGCCATTTTCTCCATAAACTGCCTGTTCCGGTATAAGCTGTTTTCCGAGCGCAATTATATGCAGCGGTATTTGCAGGAGATGGCTGCGCTGGGCGCCCACGCGGGACTTGTGGGCTACGGCGAGCATTACAACAACCGGTTTGTGAATCAGTCCATGACCTGTGTGGTATTTGAGTAAGGAGGAGAATCGGTATGTTGTTTACAGGAAAAGAGCGGCAGAAGCCAAAGCAACGCCGGGAGAGGACCGCTCTCACGCCGGTGCTGCACGTGGCGGACAGCCTGAAAGCCTATCAGAAAGACTTGGTACAAAAAGAGGTTGCTTCTCTCTGGGAACTGAGTAAAGTGGGGACGTCGTTTTCCGGCGTGATGAATGAGGCGGACAATTTTCAGGCCAAACTTCAGGAGCTGGGACAATCCTTCGCCAACATCGACACAGCGGCGGAACAATTCGTCCAGGTGCGGAGCGACGTTGCCCAGACGGTGACGGAGGCCCAGGGCCAGATGGTGGAGCTGGGGAATATCTCCGCGGAGGTGCAGAAGTCCTACGGAACGATGACGGAGACCTTCGCACAGCTGGAAGCGGCGATTCGCGGGATTCAGCAGTGTATGGGAAAAATTGTGTCCATTGCGGACCAGACCAACATTCTTGCCATCAACGCCTCCATTGAGGCGGCCCGGGCCGGAGACGAGGGCCGGGGATTTGCGGTGGTGGCCGCGCAGGTGAAGGAACTTGCGAAAGAAATCAAGGTTCTGGCAGGCGAGGTGGATACCGGCGTCTGTGAGGTGGAGGCCCGGGCCGGAGAATTGAGCGGCAGCATCCAGCTTTCTCAGGATACGCTGGGCCTGGGTGTGAATATCGTGGGCCGGGCGGACGAGAGCTTCCAAAAGATCACGGCGGCGGCCGAGGGCGCCGTTTCCGTGCAGTCGGAAATTTCCGGCGTCATTCAGGCGGCGCAAATGGAGCTGGAGGTTATCCGTCAGTTTTTTGATAAGATCAAAAACCAGTATCAGGAGGTTGTGACCCATATCAACAGCGCGAGCCGTCTGGGCACAACGAAAAGTGCGATGTTTGAGGACATGGACAATATGATTTCCCAGATTCCCCCGCTGGTTAAGGACGCGGAGAGCGGCGAATAAAATAAAACGGCCTGTCTTGAAAAAGGCAGGCCGTTTTTGTTTTATGTATGAAGTTGAGGGGCATCGTCCCGCAGCAGCCATGCAAAACTGTCCGGGTACATCTCAATACGGCGAAGCCCGTCGTAATGCGTACCGTACATCAAGTCCGTGTAACCGCCGTCCCGGTTCACACCAGCCTGAACAAATTCCCGGCTGAAGTTGAAAAGGCAGATCAATTCCCGTCCATCCTTCCGGCGGCAGAGGGCCAGAACATGGGGGCTTCCGCTGTCCTCAACCCACAAATCGGCTCCGGCGTCGAAGCAGGGTTCGGCGGCCCGCAGCTCGGTCAGGCGGCGCAGGCCCTGGAACTGTTTTCCCTGCCGGGTTTCCGGGTCCGTCCGCAGACTGGCAAGCTCCCAGGGAAGATTTCCCCGGTGAATATACCGGCTGTCGTCCCGCTTGTCCGGGTCGTCGTGGTAGGACCAGTCGTTGAACTGCCCGATTTCGTCTCCGCTGTAAATAACTGGAATACCGCTTTGTGAGAGCATCCAGGCGTGAAGCGTCAAATCCCGTGCGACGGCCTGTTCCAGCTTGGCGGCGTCCTGTTCGTATTCCGCCGCTTCCACACCGCAGAGGGAAGCTGTGGTTCCGCAAAGGCGGGCGTCGCCCAGGCGGGGATCATCGTTATAGAGCTCGCCGCGGCTGTCGCTGCCGGGCCATTTGCCGGTAAACCAGTCGTTGAGATATTTTTTGTGCGCCACTTCGTTCAAACCGAAATTCTGCGCCAGCCAGGGATAGTCCAGGCCCCAGCCAATGTCGTCGTGACAGCGGAGGTAATTGAGGAACAGAAAATCTTTCGGCAGGCCGCTGATAATCTCCATCTGCCGTTTCAGCAAAGAGGCGTCTCCGGTGGCGACGGTGTGCCAGGTGGAGGCCATGGTGGTAACGTTGTAGAGCATATGGCACTCGGGCTTTTCCGGCGTGCCGAAATAAGGCGCGACCTTGGACGGCTCCATAACCACCTCGCCCAGCAGGAGCACGCTGGGGCAGACGATTTCGCAGACAATGCGCAGCATCCGGGCGAGGGTGTGGACTTGCGGGAGGTTGCGGCAGTCGGTGCCGGGCTGTTTCCAGATGTAGGGGATTGCGTCCAGACGGATGACATCCATACCACGGTTGGCGAGGTAGAGGAGGTTTTCCGTCATGTCGTTAAAGACGACGGGATTGGCGTAATTCAAATCCCATTGATAGGGATAGAAGTTGGTCATGACGATCTGACCGCCGTCGAGCTGGGTAAAGCTGCCGGGCGCAGTGGTGGGGAATACCTGGGGAACGGTCTTTTCAAATTCCCTGGGAATGTCCCAGCTGTCGTAGAAGAAATACCGTTCCCGGTAACCCGGTTCCCCGGCGCGGGCGCGTTTGGCCCATTCGTGCTCTTCGCTGGTGTGATTCATCACAAAGTCCAGACACAGGCAGATTCCCGCCTTGCGGCAGGCGTCCGCCAAAGATTCCAGGTCCTCCATGCTGCCCAGCTCCGGCTGGACGGTGCGGAAGTCGCTGACGGCGTAGCCGCCGTCGCTGCGGCCTTTGGGGCTTTCCAGCAGGGGCATGAGGTGCAGGTAGTTCACGCCGCACTCTTTGATGTACTTGAGCTTTTGCTTCACGCCGTTGAGGTCCCCTGCAAACGCATTGACATACAGCATCATGCCCAGCAGGTCCCGGCGGCGGTACCAGTTGGGGTCGGCCTCCCGCTTTTTGTCCTGGTTCCGGAGGTCGGTTTTCCGCTCCTCCCAGCAGCGTTGCAGCATTTTGGTAAAATAGTCAAACGCTGCCTCGTCGTTGTGGTACAGCTCCATATAGAGCCATTTCAATTCATCGTAATGTTTGGCAAACCGGCGGGTAAATTCCGAAGCCGCATATTTCATGGCAGTTTTGCACCTCCCTGCCCATCGAACAGTTCCGCCAGCGCCGGCATAGCGGGAATGGCTCCGCTGCGGGAGCAGGTAAACGCCGCGGCCCGGTTTGCAAAAGCCAGAATGTCTTTCAGTTCCGCACGCTCCAAGCCTTCCAGGGGTTTGCCGTCCCGCTTGCACAGACGGCTCAGAACAGCCCCGAAAAAGGTGTCGCCCGCGCCGTTGGTGTCGGCGACCTTGACCGGAATTCCAGGCTGTTTCCAGGTTTGTCCCTGCCAGCGGCAGAACACGCCGTCGCCGCCCAGCGTCACCAGAATCAGCTTCACACCCTGTTCTTCCAGGAGACGGGTTCCTTCCTCCAAACCGGAAACACCGGTAATCAGGGGTAGTTCTTCTTCAGCCAGCTTGATCACGTCCACCAGGGGGAGCGGAATCCGCATCCATTCCACGGCGTCCGCCTCGCTGGCCCAAAGCGCGGGGCGGTAATTGGGGTCGTAGCTGACGAGGACGCCCGCCTGATGGGCGCAGCGGGCGGCGTGAATGGTCGCATTGCGGGCCAGCCCAGGGGTAAGGCTCACGGAACCGAAGTGCAGAATTTTGCTTTGCCGGATGGCCGCCTCGTCGACTTCATCCGGGGTCAATTCGCTGTCCGCGCCCCGGACGAAGCGGAAGTCCCGTTCACCCGCGGCGTCCACGGAAACGATGGCCATGGTGGTTGGATGAGGATCGGTCAGCAGGCCGGAGCAGTCCACATGGTCCTTTTCCAGCACATTCCGGAGGTAGGAGCCAAAACCGTCGTTCCCGACTTTGCCGGTGAAGGCGGTTTTTGCACCCAGGCGGGAGGCCGCTACCGCCACATTGGCGGGCGCGCCGCCGGGGTTTGACGCAAACAAGGGGACTTCCGCCTCGTTAAATCCGGTTTGCGTCAAATCAATCAAAATTTCGCCAATCGCTGTAATATCCGTCATGATGGCCTCCTGATTCAAAAGTATCTTGGCGATGGAACGCCTTGCGTTCATATCCTATCAGACTCGGATGCATTTGTCCAGACCAGGAGAGGCCATGTTTACAGGTTTTTTACGGAGATTTCAAAAAACGTTTTCCGATTCGGGAAGCGCATAGAGGTACAAGGCGTCCGGTTCGCCGTTTACATCGTAGAGGAAGAATCCCAGGAGGCGTTTTTCCGGCAGAAAAAAACTCCGGCAGTGTCCGGAAGGGCTGCACGCCTCCGGGGGGCAAAGGGTTTTCCGGTCGATCCGATGCTCGCTGAAAAAGTTTTGAATATCCGAACTTTCAGACAAAACACGGGGGTCATTATACGCAACCGCGTCAAAAATCATCCGCGTCAAAAATTCTTCCAGGCTGGGGAACTCCATCTCCCAGGCGTAGGTGTAAAGCTCGTCTGGAATATAGACGGGAATGGTGTCCTTTTCAAAGTCCTCTACCCGAATGCCTGCAATCCAGCAGCCCTGGTTTTCATGCCAGATGATCAAATGGTCTTTTACAAAACGGCCCCATTCCGATTCGGGATGCTGAAACAGCTCCGCCAGCGGGTTTATGGTTTCGTCCCAATCTGTCCCGTTGAACCACCGGTCAACGCCCCATTCCGGGTCGTCGGGGTCATAATCCTCGTCCCGTTCTTCCCGGTAGTGGTCGTAAATCAGTTGCAGATTCGAGGGGGCAATCAGCTGGTTTTGCACGGAATTCAGGGAGCATTTTCCATAGCCGCGCAGGAAGTTCCGGTAAGCGGCGGGAAGCCGGATGCCGAGTTCCCCTTCGGCGGCAGAAAGCTCCTCCTCGGAAAAGCCCGCGACACAGCCGCCATAAACCGGCTCCAAAAACGCCAGCAGTTCCCCGGGAGACAGATGATATTGAATTTCCATATGTAAGAACCTCCTTTTTTGTTCGCTCACCGGCAATATACCACAAAGCCGCACGTTTGTCCAGCCGCCGCGGAAGAAAACGCTTGACAATATCGAATATCGATGTTACACTGCAAATAAAGAACATCGATATTCGATATTAGAGGGAGGAGGGCTGTCTGTGGCGAGAGAAAAATTCCAGTCCCTGACGGAGCAGATGTTTTATATCCTCCTGTGCCTACGGAACGAGTCCTGCGGCGCAGACATCGCCGCGCAGATCAGCGCCATGACCCATAACCGGGTGACGGTGGGCCCCGGAACGCTGTACAATGTGCTGGACAGCTTTTTGCAGGCGGAGATGATTGAAGAGACGAAGGTCGAGGGACGGAAGCGGAGTTATTTGATCACCAGAAAAGGCCGGATGATGCTGAAGGAGGAATACCGCCGTTTGATGACGCTGACGGCGGACTATCGGGCCTGCATCGGAGAGGAGGAGCTATGAAAATGACAAAATACCGCATGGAAGACCGGCAGCTTTATGACTTCAAGGGCGTGGAAAAACACCTTGCAGACATGGCCGCCAAGGGCTGGCGGCTGGAACGTGCGGGGCGTCACATCTGGAAGTACCGCCGGGCGGAACCGGCAAAGGTTCGATATGCCGTGACGTACAGCCTGGATGCCTCGGAATTCAATCCCGCTCCCACAAAGGGCCAGGAGTCGCTGGAAGACCTCTGCGCGGCCGCAGGCTGGCAGAAGGTCAGCGACTGGAATCAGATGCAGATTTTCTCCACGGAGGCGGAGAATCCGATTCCTCTGGAAACGGACGAAGCCCTTCGGGTGCAGGTTATTGATCAGGTGATGTGGAAAAGCTACCTGCCCTTGACCAGTCTTATAATTGTAATTGGGATTATCATGTGTCTCGGGCCGGTCATCGATCTAATTTGGCATCCGGTTAAGTATTTTGAAAGCTGGACAAATTCGGTGATACTGGCATCCTGGTTTTTGATTCTGTTCTTCTGCGCCGGCAATGTGCTGCTTTACTGCCTCTGGCACCGCAAGTCCCTCAAATCGACGGCCCATGGCGGGCCGTGCGCGGAGGTGGGGCCGTACCGGAAATTAAATACTCTGTTTTTGGTCCTGATGTATGCCCTTTTGCTGTATCTGGTTCTGAAACTGCTGGAGCAGGGCGAAACCGGTGTTATACTGTACGTGCTGGTTTACGCGGCTTTCTATGTGCTGGTTCTTTTTCTTCTGGACCGCGTGCGGCGGCTTTTGCAGAGGATGCAGTTTTCCAGAAAAACAAACATTGTCGTTTCTGTTATTGCCGCCGTCGTCTTGTTTGGAGCGGTCAACTTTGGAACGAGTTTCGGTCTGATCTCCCACCTAGGAGGCGTCCGAGAGGCAGAGGCGGAGGAAATCCCCCTTCCCCTGACGCTGGAAGAACTGAACGGAGTTTCCTACGAGGAGGTTGAGCAGGGCAGTTTTCCGTTAGGAAACGGTTCTTTTCTTCTGACCCGGAATTTTTACTATGAGGAAGGGACCCGGATGACGCCGGACGGCAGACGCCTTGAGGAATATCTTCAGTATGAGATCCTGGATATAAAAACGGGATGGCTGTATCAAAAAGAGCTGGAGGATCGTCAGGAACCCAAGCAATATCATTCCGGGGCGATGGCGATTTGGACGCCGGTGGACGCCGCGCCCTGGGGCGCGGAGCAGGTCTATCATTTTCACTTGGACGGTCAGGCAACCACGTCCTATTTACTTTGCTGGCCGGGCCGCTTGGTAGACCTGGATTTGGGCACTCAGCCCACAGCGGAGCAGATGGCCGCCGCCGGACGGGAGCTCGCTCCAGCCCAATGAGGAAAAACGCGGCCCGGGAGAGGGGGGAATCCTCTCCCGGGTTCTGTGCTCACGGCTGGGGACGGTTATTGTCCTGCTTGTTTTTGTTCTTCTTTTCCTCTAAATTCAGGCGGTCGGCAATCATGGCGATGAATTCCGAGTTGGTGGGTTTGCCCTTGGCGTTGGAAACGGTGTAGCCGAAGTATTTTTGCAGCGTTTCCAAATCGCCCCGGTCCCAGGCGACTTCAATGGCGTGCCGGATGGCCCGTTCCACGCGGGAAGGCGTTGTGTTGAAGCGTTTTGCCACGGCGGGATAAAGAACCTTCGTCACGGCGTTGATGACATCCATATCCTGCACGGTAATGATAATGGCTTCCCGCAGGTACTGATACCCCTTGATATGTGCAGGGACGCCGATTTCATGAATCACCGCCGTGACCATATTTTTTAAGGAAACGGCGTAATCCTCCGGCTCGACGGGCTGTACAAAAATGCTGTTCATCCGCTCAATCAGGGAATCCGGATGGCAGGGCTTGGGAAGGAAGTAGATTGCGCCCAGCTTTTCCGCTTCGCTCATGACCTGATTTCCGCAGAAGGCGGAGAGGACCATGATCTTCGGCATGGGCGCGCCGCTGGTCCGGAGCGCGTCCAGGAGGCCGAGGCCGTCCAGGCTTGGAAGGGCGATGTCGAGAAGGAGCAAATCGGGGTGCAGCTGGCAAATCAGGTCCAGAGCTTCCGCACCGTCTCCGGTGTCTCCAATGACGGTAAATTCTCCTGTTTTCTCTATAATCTCACGCAGCATGGTGCGGAATTCTTCGCTGGGATCTGCCAAAAAGACTGATTTTTTGTTCATCATCACAATCAAAATCCTTTTCATAAATTTGGGTCTTACGACTCATTCGGGAAGCTTCCTATGTGGTTTTCTATAAAATATCATAAAATTACAGCATTTTCAAGCCATCTCTGTAAAATCATAGCAAAAATCATTCGACAGTATTTTCTGCACTTTTTCGACGCAATTGAGGATACACGGTTGTTCTATGAATTTGGGCATTAGCTATATTTTCCATATATTTAGTCGGATTTTGGCGGTAATTTTTGGAGAGGTGAAGGCTTATGGAGCTTTGACGGGAAATCCTTCGTCTAATCCGTTCAAAAGTGAAAATAGAGAAACGTTGGATTTCCAGGAGAATCCAGAACTGAAAAAGGAAAACCGGCAATTCCCGTCGAATTGCCGGTTTTCCGCTCTCAGAATACGAAACGAATGATTGCAAAGGTCATTGGAACGTATGAACGCCTTAATAAGCGACGCCCCAGTAAATATCTGTTTTGCAGGGCTTGCCGCACACCGGACAGGTCCCCTCGGCGCCGCTCTGGTCCAGGGGCATACAGCGGGACGTAACCCCGGCCTGTTCCTTCATAGTCATCTCGCAGGCCAGCTCGCCGCACCACTTGGAGCGCAGGAAACCGCCCTTGCCCTCAGCGATTGCCTTGGCCTCGGCAGGACTTTGAATGTCGAAGGTGTTGTCCTGAAGGTTTTTCAGTGCCATCGCATACAAATTCTCATGTACGGCGTCCAGCAGCTTCTTTACGGTGTCCTCCAGCTCCGCCAGGGGGACGGAGATTTTTTCGCCGGTGTCCCGCCGGGCAATGACGCACTGCTGCTGCTCCATGTCTTTCGGTCCGATCTCCACCCGCAGGGGCACGCCCTTCATCTCGTACTCCGCGAACTTCCAGCCGGGGCTGTTGTCGGAGCCGTCCATTTTGGCGCGGATGCCTGCGGTTTTCAGGCGGTTCTGCAAGGCGGCGGCGGCGTCCAGAACGCCGGGCTTGTGCTGGGCGATGGGGATGACCACCACCTGGACGGGGGCCACGCGGGGCGGCAGAACGAGGCCGTTGTCATCGCCGTGGGTCATGATAATGCCGCCGATCATGCGGGTAGACACGCCCCAGCTGGTCTGATGGGGGTGGTGCAGCTGGTTGTCCTTTCCGGCGAAGGTAATGTCGAACGCCTTGGCAAAGCCGTCCCCGAAATAGTGGCTGGTGCCGCCCTGAAGAGCCTTGTGATCGTGCATCATGCATTCCACGGTATAGGTTTCTTCCGCGCCCTTGAATTTTTCCTTGTCGGTTTTCCTGCCCCGGATGACCGGCATCGCCAGGTAATTTTCCATAAAGCCGGCGTAGATGTTGAGCATCTGCATGGTTTCTTCCCGGGCCTCGTCCGCGGTGGCGTGCATGGTGTGGCCCTCCTGCCACAAGAACTCCCGGTGGCGGAGGAAGGGGCGGGAGGTTTTCTCCCAGCGCAGAACGCTGCACCACTGGTTATACAGCTTGGGCAGGTCCCGCCAGGAGTGGATGATGTTGGCGTAATGCTCGCAGAACAGCGTTTCGCTGGTGGGGCGGACGCAGAGGCGGTCCTCCAGCTTTTCGCTGCCGCCCATGGTAATCCAGGCGCACTCGGGGGCAAAGCCCTCCACATGGTCCTTTTCCTTTTGCAGAAGGGACTCGGGAATGAGGACGGGGAGGTATACGTTTTCGTGTCCGGTTTCCTTGAAGCGGCGGTCCAGTTCCGCCTGAATGTTCTCCCAGATTGCATAGCCGTAAGGGCGGTAGATAAACATGCCCTTTACGGAGGTGTAGTCAATCAGCTCGGCCTTTTTGCATACGTCGGTATACCACTGGGCAAAATCGGTATCCCGTGCGGTAATGGCGTCTACTTGCCGTTTGTCCTGTGCCATAAATCTTCATCCTTTACATTGAATAGTAATTGTCTGCGCCTCATAAAGCGGCGCGGTCTGCACTGAGCTTTTATTGTAGCCATTTCCAGAGAGCTTGTCAACGCGAACCCTCTATTTTCTTTCGGATTTCTCCCAATTTGACAGGATCATTTCGGGTATTCCGTTATGACATGGCGGTTTCATGCGTCCACAGGGACCGGACTTTGTTCCGGCCTGTTATTCCGCAGGGCAAATCCCTGCCAGGGCGGATACAGAGGCCCGCCCCTGCGCAAAACTCATAAACGCCCGGAATCGCTGAACCGTGCTGTTTCAGGCTTTCAACACAAAGATATGGGAGTCAAAATCAAAGCTGAACCCTTTCCCGGCAGTCTGGTCTGTAATCACGCTGTCCGTAGTCACCAGACCCGCGCACATCAGCTCGTCACCGAAATGCGTGTCCGCGCCGTCGACGGTGTAGCAGAATTCCGGATTCAGTCCCCGGAGCTTCAGACGGCGGAAGGGACCGTTAACTTCGTTGAGGACCTTATACAAGCCCACCAGAGCGGTCCGCTTGTCGGGACTGACGGCCATCCAGGCAGTGAAGTTGCCGTCGAAGGGGGAGAGGAGGCGGTAAAAATCTCCGAACTGGAGAACCTCCCGGTATTCCTTGACAAATGCGATCTGCCGCCGGACTTCCTCCCGTTCCTCGAGAGAGAGTTTGGTCAGATCCAGCTCATAGCCGAACGCGCCGAAGCAGGCGACGTTTCCGCGGGTGGACAGCGGCGTCCGGCGGTTTGCCTGATGGTTCGGCACAGCCGAAACGTGTGCGCCCATGGAGCTGACCGGGTAGCAGAAGGAGGAGCCGTATTGGATTTTCAGCCGTTCCACGGCGTCGGAGTCGTCGGAGGCCCAGCCCTGGGGCGCGTAGTACAGGATGCCCGGATCAAAGCGTCCGCCGCCAGAGGCGCAGGACTCAAAAAGGACGCGGGGGAAGTTGACGGTCAGCCGCTCATAGAGGGCGTAGACCCCCAGGATGTAGCGGTGACAGACTTCGCCCTGGCGGTCCGGCGGAAGGGAGGCGGAATACGCCTCGGAAATGCTGCGGTTCATGTCCCATTTGACATAGGATATCTTGGCTTCGGAGAGAATCTTCGCCATCATGCCGTAAATATGATCGACAATCTCCGGGCGGGAGAAATCCAATACAAACTGATTGCGGCCAGGGGAAGCGCGGCGGCCGGGGGTTTGCAGAATCCAGTCCGGATGGCTGCGGTAAAGGCTGGAATCCTTATTGACCATTTCCGGTTCAAACCAGAGGCCGAATTTCATGCCCAGATCCTCGATGCGCTGGGCGAGGCGGGTAATTCCGCCAGGCAGACGATCCGGGTTGGCAATCCAGTCCCCCAAGCCCGCAAAATCGTTGGAGCGCGCGCCGAACCAGCCGTCGTCCAGGACGAACAGCTCCACGCCGTCGCTGTGGGCGGCTTCCGCGATGGAAACGAGCTTGTCTTCGGTGAAATCAAAATAGGTGGCTTCCCAGTTGTTGAGCAGGATGGGACGCGCCTGGTCCCGCCATTGCCCCCTGGCGAGCCGGGTGCGGTAAAGGGTGTGGAAGGCGCGGCTCATGGCTCCCATGCCCTGGTTTGAGTAGACCATGACGGCCTCGGGGGTCTGAAACGCCTCGCCGGGAGCGAGTTTCCAGTCAAACCCAAAGGGGTTGATGCCCAGCGTAACTCGGGAGACCTCCCAGGCGTCCGCCTCGACCTGGGCCAGAAAATTCCCGGAGTAGACCAGGGAGAAGCCGATGACCTCGCCGCTGTCCTCGCCGGTTCCGGGGCGGCGGAGCATAATAAACGGATTGTGGTTGTGGGAGGAGTGTCCCCGTGCAGATTCCACGGATTGGATCCCCTGTTCCAAGCGGCGCGCCTTCATCCAGCGTTCCCGTCCCCAAGCCCCGGAGAAATGGACGAATTCGTAATCCATATCGGGCAAGTCCAGGGAAAGGCTCATCGCGGCGGTAAGGTGAAGGTCCAGGCCGCCGCCGTTTTCCAGCCGGGCGGAACGGGCCAGAACCGGCTGGCCTGCAAAAAGGGTATAAGAGAGGTCCAGCGTGACGCCAAGCAGCTCGTCTTTCAGGCGGACAGTCAGCGTCTCGGCTTCCGAATCCGCTTCGCAGTACGTGGCGGGCAGACCTTCCAACGCAGGCTTTCCCGGTGCGATGGAATAAGACTGATAGATAAAATCCGTAATCCGGCTTCCGTCCGGCTGGCGGATTTCCACTGCTGGGTGGCGGAAGTCGCTGGAACCGTAAGCAGGATATTCCTGGCGGCAGTGTTCCAGGGAAAACTGTCCGTTGCCCTCAAAGACGCAGGCGGACATCGGGCGGCAGCACATTTCCAGCAGGTGGTCAAAGGACTCCCGGTCCCGGAGGGCCTGGCCGAAGTAAAGCTGTCCCAAGGCTCCGTTTGGCAGGACCTTCATGACATAGCTGATCTGGCCGTTGGAGAGGTGAAAGGTTTTTGTGCTTTCGTGAAAGAAAATGCTCATAATGACGTCTCCTTTGAAAGTATCAATCTCCGTTTTTCAAAAGCGGTTCTGCGACATGGATTTTGAAAAATTGAATCAGAGGTCCATTGAATAAAGCGTTGCAAACGGTGCCGATGCCAATGATCTGCCAGAGATCATTTCCGCCCGGCAGGCAGAAGGCCACGCCGGCAATTACGGCGGCAGCATCGCCCAGAATACGCGCGGTCTGGAAGGAAATCCGGCCTTTAGCCATTCGTTCAAAGATAAGCGCGAGACTGTCGTAAGGCGCAACCCCCAGACCGGCAACCATGGACAGGGAGACGCCCAGCCCCATAAAAATCCAGCCCAGGAGCAGTATGCCCACCCGAAGCGGGAGGGTGATCGGGATTTGCAGAACATCCAGCGCGAGCCAGCAGATCAGGTCTGCCAGATAGCCCACACAGACCATATTGAAGAAGGTTCCCAGGCCAATCAGTTCCCGGGCCTGGAAAAACATCACAATGAGAAGCAGGGCGTTCATCACAAGCTGCCAGTTTCCGAAAGATATATGTAAAAAGCCGCTGATGCCCAGATTCATGCAGGTATACGGGTCGGTTCCCAATGCGCTGAGGCGGTACGCGCCGACACAGATTCCAATGAACACGATACCCGCCGCCATCATCACACAGCGTTTTGCAGAGGGCCGTTTTTTGCCGGACATAGAATCAGTTCCTTTCCAAACATAGTGTCTCTATTGTAATCGGACGGACGGAAAGAGGCAAGAGAAAAATGCTTCAAAAACCCGTGAAAATCAGCGGACTTGCCCCAAACGGCCCCGCCGGTTCCGCAGGGCCGGCGTTCAGCCCTGCGGAAGATGGTCCCCGGCGAATCGCAGCAAAGCGTCCCGTTCGTTTGGAAGTTCTCCGTCTACAACCTGATCCAGCAGGCGGTTCAGCATCGCGCCCACGGCAGGACCGGACAGCCCCAGCGTCAGAAGATCGCTGCCCCGGACGGCAAGATGTTTCAGAGAAAAGCAGGCGTCTTCTTCCAGCAGCTGGCTCAGAATCCGCTCCGCATGGCTGATCTCCTCCTGGCGTCCCCGGAAGTCGGAAGCCTGGGCCAAATTGTCGGCCCGTTTCAGATCCAGCAGCAGGCGCAGGTCCGTTTCGCCCAGAAGCCGCAAGGCCCGCCGGAGTCCCTTTGCGGTTGGATAGATCAGACGGTCATGCCATTCCACCAGCCGCAGGATTTGCTCGCGGAGGGCGGTGGAGAATTTCAGACGCTGAAGCATGGCGTCCGTCAGCCGGCAGCTGATGCTGGCGTGACCGTAAAAGTGGCCTACGCCGTTTTCATCCAGTGTAAAGGAGTTTGGCTTTCCAACGTCGTGGAGAAGGGCGGCGCAGCGCAGGGCAGGATTTGGCGGCGTGTTGGCCAGGGCGACCGTGCTGTGTTCCCAAACGTCGTAACAGTGGTGAATATTCCGCTGGTCAAAGTGCAGCATCGGCAGGACCTCCGGCCAAAAGACGCCGATGACCTGCGGGTGATTGTCCAGCGCCTGCTTTGCATAGGGGCCGCAGAGGAGCTTCAGAAGTTCCGCCTGAATTCGTTCCGGCGCAATATCCCGCAGCAGTTCCCGGTTTCGGTCGATGGCATGTTCGGTGGCGCCGTCCTCGTCCAGACCCAGCACGGCGGCAAAACGCATTCCCCGCAAAATGCGAAGCGCGTCCTCCTGAAAACGCCGGTCCGGGTCGCCAACGCAGCGCAGATCGCCATATTTCAGGTCCTCCCTCCCGCCGAAGGGGTCCCGCAGTTCGCCCCGAAGATTTACCGCTATGGCGTTGACGGTAAAATCCCGCCGCGCAAGGTCCTCGTCAATGGAGCGGGTAAACGAGACGGACTCCGGCCTCCGGTGGTCCAGATATACGCCGTCGACGCGGTACGTCGTAACCTCCACGGATTCGCCCTCGGATTTGACCGTGACCGTGCCGTGTTTCAGGCCCGTAGGCAGGGCGCGTCCGCCAAAGACCGCCAGGACCTCGCCGGGAAGGGCGTTGGTGGTGACGTCCCAGTCTCCGGGGACGCGGCCCAGCAGGCTGTCCCGCACACAGCCCCCCACGCACCATGCCTCATGGCCGGCGGCTTCCAGGGTTTCCAGTACGTTTCGCACGGTTTTTGGTATGTCCATTCTGACTTTGCCTCCTTTCACCGTTGCAATTCCGGTTTTCCTGTATTATAATAAAATATCTGCAAGGTTACAATGTTTTTTATCATCCTTTTTTGGAAAGGAAGTTTTTTTCATGCTGAACAACGCCGTTTCGATTGATCACTATCTGCTCTCCGGCCAACGCGCTCACCTGGTTGGGATTGGCGGTGTGTCCATGTGCCCTCTGGCGGAGGTCCTGCGGACGATGGGCCTTGCCGTGCAAGGGTCCGACGCCTCGGAGAGCGGCGCCGTGGAGCGTCTGCGCTCCCTGGGAATTCCGGTATCCATCGGGCACAATGCGGAGAATCTGGGGGATTGTGATTTTGTCGTCCGCACCGCCGCCGTCCACGACAATAACCCGGAGATTGCCGGAGCCATTGCCCGCGGCATTCCGGTTTATGAGCGGGCCCAGGCGTGGGGCGCGCTGATGCGGCAGTATCCGAATGCGCTTTGCGTCGCGGGAACGCACGGTAAAACGACGACGACTTCCATGTGTACGCATATTTTTATGGCGGCGGAGGCGGACCCAACGGTAATGATCGGCGGCACGCTGCCGCTGCTTCACTCCGGCTACCGGGTGGGGAAGGGGGACTCCATTATTTTGGAATCCTGCGAATACTGCAACAGCTTCCTCAGCTTTTTCCCGACGGTGGCGGTGATTCTGAACGTTGAGGCGGACCACCTGGACTTTTTCAAGGACCTGGACGACATCAAGCAATCCTTCCGGTCTTTTGCGGAGCGGACGCCGGAAACCGGCTTTGTAATCGTCAACGCCGACAATCAAAACGCCATAGACGCCCTGACGGGCTTGGACCGTCCGACGCTCACCTTCGGCCTGGACCACCCGGCGGACTGCACCGCCGTCCATCTGGGCGAGTCCAGCGGCCGCCCGGAATTCGACGTGGCGATTCGGGGCGAGGTTTACGCCCATGTGATTCTCCAGGTTTACGGCAAGCATAATATTTTGAATGCGCTGGCCGCCGCTGCCGCGGCCTATGTCCTGGGACTGCCGGGAAAAGCGGTGGAGGAGGGCCTGGGCTCCTTTTCCGGCGCAGGCCGCCGCTTTGAGCGCAAAGGAATCTATAACGGTGCGGAAATCTACGACGACTACGCCCATCATCCCGACGAGCTGCACGCCCTTCTGACCACAGCGAAAGGCCTGGGCCGCAAACGTTTAATTGTGGCCTTCCAGCCCCACACGTACTCCCGCACCGCGAAGCTGTTCGACCGTTTTGTAGAGGAACTGAAGCTGGCGGATGTAGCCGTCCTGGCTGAGATTTACGCCGCCCGGGAGCAGAACACGGAGGGCATTTCCGCGGCGGACCTGTGCGCGAAGCTGCCCGGTTCCACGTACTGCTCCACCTTGGACAAAGTGGCGAACCGGCTCCGGGAACTGGCGCAGCCCGGCGACTTGATTCTGACCGTCGGCGCAGGCGACATTTACCGCGCCGGAGAAAAACTGCTGCAAAAGGAGTAAGATTCCATGGAAATATCCGCGTTATACCGCAACGTCCGTCCGGAAGGAACGCTGCCGCCCCAAGAGGCGGCGGCCTTCGACCTGCTGGAACGCCTGGGAATTGACTACGACCGCGTATCCAGCGAACCCGCCGACAATATGGAAAAATGCGCCGCAGTCAGCGAAGCATTAGGTGTGCCAATCTGCAAGAATCTGTTTCTCTGCAACCGGCAGAAGACCCAATTTTACCTCCTGGCAATGGGACCGGACAAGCCCTTTCATACGAAGGATTTGTCCCGGCAGATCGGTTCCGCCCGTCTGTCCTTTGCGCCGGAAGAAGAACTTTGGGAGCTGCTTCACTGCGCGCCCGGTTCCGCCACGGTCCTTGGCCTGATGAACGACCAGGACCACCGGGTCCGCCTGCTGATGGAGCGGGAGGTATATGAGGCGGAGTATTTCAGCTGTCATCCCTGCGTCTGTACCAGCAGTTTGAAGCTGAAAACGGCGGACATTCTGCACAAGTTCCTGCCCTACACGGGCCATGAAGTGACGGTAGTGGACCTGTAACTGGAGGTGATTTGCCATGAAGAAATATGAATACAAATTCGTAAAAGCGGAGATGAAGCTGGGGCTTGATTACAGTAAAAAAATAAAAGCTGCGGAGGCGGAGTGGAACCAACTCGGGGCCGAGGGCTGGCAGTTCTGCAAAGAAGGAAACGGGGTCTTGATTTTTATGCGGGAGTTGGAAGAGTGACGAAGGGGGTGTCCTGCGGTGCCCAGCCTGTTTGTGATCAAAGCAGACCTGAAAAACCCGCAGGAATGGTATGATCAGAAGTTTGAAAATACCGTCCCGTGGGAATACGACGAAACCCAGGCAGCCTATCGTTCCGGGAGCGTTTATCTCTCGGAACGCAGGGGCTGTACGGCGTTTGAGGATTTATCGGAGTCCGTATTTTACGGCTGGCCCACGGAGAACTGGAAACGCCTGGCGGACGCAGGCGATCTGCTGTATGGTTTCTATAACGAGGACGCCATAGAAGCGGAATTCATCCACATCCGGGACGGCGCGTGCGTTCGGGAGTACCGGGCGTACGGCGGTGAAATCGAGATAGACGAGGGGACGTTTCCTGCCTTCGAGGATTGGGCGGATGTCTGCGCGTACATCGACAAAACTCTGCTGTAAGGTGGGAAATCGGGAGAAAATGATGGATATTTGGGATACCTTGTACAAAAAGGCGAAGGAGCAGTACCACCCGGAGGAAACGCCCTTCTTTTTCCTGCACCACGTTGTTTGCGCTCTGGAAGCAGAAAACGGAGAAATCTATACCGGCTTCTGCATAGAGAGCTGCTGCGGGGTAATGGATTTGTGCGCGGAGCGGGTAGCTGCGCTGAATATGTACCTGCAAAGCGGACAAACCCATATCAAACGGCTGATTGCATTTCGGGACAAACCGCCCCGGAAAGGCAGCGCCGACATTCCCTGCGGTGCGTGCCGGGAGTTTCTCTGCCAGTTTGACGAACGCAACGAGGACATGGAGATCCTGCTGGATTTTGACACGCGTGAAACGGTTACGCTCAAGGAACTGCTTCCCAACTGGTGGGGAACGCCCCGGTTTGAAGCCGCCCGAAAGCGCCGGCCAAACCAATAAAAAAGCTGGAGAACCGCCAAACCCGGCCGTTCTCCAGCTTTTTTACCTGTTTATTTGCTCAAAGCCTCGTCAATGGCCTTTGCCGCGGTCTTGCCCGCGCCCATGGCGAGGATTACGGTTGCCGCACCGGTCACGGCGTCGCCGCCGGCGTAGACGTTTTCGCGGGAGGTCAGGCCGTCTTCGTTGACAACAATGCCGCCCTTTTTGTTGATTTCCAGGCCCTTGGTGGTGGACTTGATCAGCGGATTCGGGCTGGTGCCCAGAGACATGATCACGCAGTCCACGTCAATATCAAACTCGCTGCCTGGTTTTTCGATCGGGCGGCGGCGGCCGGAGGCATCCGGTTCGCCCAGCTCCATCTGAATGCAGCGGATTTTGTTCACGTCGTCGTTTTCGTCCGCGAAAATCTCCACCGGATTGCAGAGCGTCTTGAAGATGATGCCCTCTTCCTCGGCGTGTTCGACTTCCTCCCGCCGTGCGGGCAGTTCCTCCATGCCGCGGCGGTAAACGATGTACACTTCCGCGCCCAGACGCTTGGCGCAGCGGGCGGCGTCCATGGCCACGTTGCCGCCGCCGACAACCGCGACCTTCTTGGGGTGCTGAATCGGGGTGTCGGAATCCGGCAGATAGGCTTTCATCAGGTTGATGCGGGTCAGGAACTCGTTGGCGGAGTATACGCCGCGGTAGTTCACGCCGGGAATGTCCATAAACATCGGCAGGCCCGCGCCGGAGCCGATGAACACAGCCTCAAAGCCCTGCTCCTCCATCAGCTCGTCAATGGAGATGGTACGGCCAATCACCGTGTCGGTGGCGACGGTAACGCCCATAGCCTTCAGACCGTCCACTTCCTTCTGGACAATCGCCTTGGGCAGACGGAATTCGGGAATACCGTACACCAACACGCCGCCCGCCAGATGCAGGGCCTCAAATACGGTCACGTCGTAACCCTTCCGGGCCAGGTCGCCCGCGCAGGTCAGGCCCGCGGGTCCAGAACCGACCACAGCGACGCGGTGTCCGTTGGAAACAGGCTTTTCAGAAGCGGCCTGGGCGTGGGCATTGTGCCAGTCGGCCACGAAACGCTCCAAACGGCCAATCCCCACGGGGTCGCCCTTTTTGCCCCGGACGCAGTACATTTCGCACTGGGTTTCCTGGGGGCAGACCCGCCCGCAGACGGCAGGGAGGGCGGAGGTGTTGGAGATGATCTGATAGGCTTCTTCAAACTCGCCGGCGGCAACCTTCTGAATGAATTCGGGGATATGTACCATAACCGGACAGCCCTGCATACAGGGCTTGTTCTTGCAGTTCAGGCAGCGCTGCGCCTCGTCCAGAGCCTGTTCCTCGGTGTAGCCCAGGGCGACCTCCTGGAAGTTCTTATTACGGACGTTGGGGTCCTGGGAGGGCATGGGATTTTTCTGTAAAGACATATTGGCCATGGTTATTCGGCCTCCTTTTTGAACAGGTTGCAGGTTTCTTCATGCTTGTGCTTTTCAAATTCCATATACATCTGGTTCCGCTTCACGGCCAGATCCCAATCCACCTTGTGACCGTCAAAGTCGGGGCCGTCCACGCAGGCGAACTTCATCTCGCCGCCGACGCTCAAACGGCAGCCGCCGCACATGCCCGTCCCGTCGATCATGATGGGGCTCATGGAAACGGTGGTGGGGATGCCGTAGGGTTCGGTGGTTTTGGAAACAAATTTCATCATGATCATGGGGCCGATGGCGAACACCTCGTCATACTGGTTGCCCGCGTCGATGAGCTGCTTGAGGGCGTCGGTAACAAGACCCTTCTGGCCGTAGGAACCGTCGTCGGTGCAGACTATGAGCTGGTCGCTGGACTTCTTGAAATCCTCCTCAAGAATGACCAGGTCCTTGTTTTTGAATCCCACCACGGCATGGACCTCCGCGCCGTCGTCGTGGAACTTTTTCAGCACGGGATATGCGATGGCGCAGCCCACGCCGCCGCCCACGACGCACACCTTTTTCTTGCCCTCGGTCTCGGTGGCTTTGCCCAGGGGACCGACGAAATCCTGAAGACAGTCGCCTTCGTTCAGGTGGGTGAGCTTTTCCGTGGTTGCGCCCACCGTCTGGACGATGATGGTGACGGTGCCCTTTTCAGGGTCATAAGCGTTGATGGTGATGGGGATACGTTCGCCCTTTTCATCCACCCGGAGGATGATGAACTGGCCCGGCTGGGCCTTTTTGGCGATGAGGGGCGCATCGATCTCATACAGCGTAACCGTAGGCCGGAGCGCCTCTTTTCTCACGATCTTGTACATATGCTTCCTTCTTTCCCGAACATTGATTTTTGGGTAGACGATGAATTTGTATCCTGCCGTTTGACGCATTGTTGATATTTTAACACGTAGGACAAGGCGCGTCAATCGCTTTTCCGGCGTTTCCCGAAAACTTCCAAAAAAAGTTATAGAGCTGACTTGCTTTTGTGCTTTTTTCAAAATTTTCCTCTGCAAACCGGCCGGAACTTTGGAGCGAATGACGAGGCGCAGGACTGGAAAAGGACAAAAGCCGCCTATAACCGCGCAGGCCGGCGGGAAGCGCGGCTTTTATTTTCGGGATTTTTCTTGTATTTGACAGCGGAAGCTGGTATAATGCTCCTGAAAACGCTCTTTTGTTCTGGGAGAGTCGCCATGTTTTTTCACCACTTGCAAAACTTGTTTCACGCTCTGGATTTCGGGTCCGTGCAGGGAATGCTGTTTCGGGTCCTGGCGGTTCTGCTCTGCCTGACGGTCCACGAGACCTGCCACGGCCTGGCGGCCTTGGCCCTGGGAGACCCCACGGCGAAATCCATGCGCCGCCTGAGCTTCAATCCCCTGCGCCACGTCGACTGGTTCGGGCTTTCCATGATGCTTCTGGCGGGGTTCGGCTGGGCAAAGCCCGTGCCGGTGGACCCCCGCTATTTCCGCAGGCCGAAGCAGGGGATGGCCCTCACCGCGCTGGCGGGACCGGCGTCAAATTTTGTGTTGGCGTTTCTCGCGCTGCTGCTGGGAAAGACCGTGTACTTATACGCCCCTTATGGGTTCGGCTGGAATCTACTGTTTGAATTCCTGCTGTATCATCTTGCGCCGCTGTCCATCGGCCTGGGACTGTTCAATCTGCTGCCCATTCCGCCGCTGGACGGCGCGAAAGTGCTGGGCGGCGTGCTGCCGGACCGGACTTATTTTCAGATTATGCGCTATGAGCGGTATGGAATGTTCCTGCTTCTGGCGTTGGCCTACTTTGGTCTGACCAGCAGCCTGATCGGGGACTTGATTTACAGAGTCTATCAGGGGATGTTCCACCTGATTTTTTAAGCGGCCCGCCGGATGCCTCCGGCGGCAGGGGGAGGCTTTTTTGGAAAATCCCGTATTCAGACTGGAAAAGGTCGTACACGCCCGCTCGGAGGAATTGCAGGACTTTGAAGGCCCTCTGGACCTGATTTTGTTTCTGCTGGGCAAGAACCGGATGGAAATTCAGGATATCTCCATATCCCTGATCTGCGGGCAGTACCTGGAGTGGCTGGAACAGCGTCAGAAAATGGATCTGGAAGTGGCCAGCGAGTTTGTGACCATGGCGTCTCATCTGGTGTACATCAAAACCCGGATGCTCCTGTCCATTGAGGACGAGGAGGCCAGGAGCGAAATGGAGGCCCTGATCCAGTCCCTGGAGGAACGCCGCCGGAGCGAATACTATTCCGTGGTAAAGGCGGCGGCGGAACGGCTGGAGCCTTTGGGGGAATTCGGGAGAAACATCATAAC
This sequence comes from uncultured Oscillibacter sp., assembly GCA_910589315.1. Taxonomy (GTDB): domain Bacteria; phylum Bacillota; class Clostridia; order Oscillospirales; family Oscillospiraceae; genus Oscillibacter. The sequence goes on from CAJUTB010000025.1 coordinate 30,528, forward strand.
CCGCGCCCCGGAACCTGGGGACTGCGGCAAGCGTTATGACTACGACCACGAGGCGGGCGATCTTGCCCAGGCGGCGGCAGAACTGCAAAGCCGTTTGGAACGGACCCTTCCGCCGCCGAAAACGGCCTTTCAGGAGATCGCCCAGCATGAGCCGTACCCTGTGGAGCATAAGGCGGGGGAGATTCTCCGGCGGCTTGCGGAACACGGCGTCACCCGTTTCCGGCAGCTGTTCCGGGGGAACCGGAGCCGCAGTGAAATTGTGGCGACATTTCTGGCGGTGCTGGAGCTGTGCCGGTCCCGCAGGCTTTTGCTGGCGGGGACGGAAGCGGATTATGAAATCAAACGGGGAGACGGGGCCCCTGACGGCCCCTTCGCCGAAACGGACTGAATTGGAAAAGGGGACATCCATGGAGCGAAAGGAAATCGAAGCCGCCGTAGAGGCCATTTTGTTTGCGTCCGGGGAGCCGGTGCAGGTGGAGCGCATCTGCATGGCTCTGGGGCTGAACCGCAAGGCGGCGGAAAAGACGCTGCAAACGCTGGGGGATTATTACGCCTATGAACGGAGGGGCATTCGCCTGCTTCATGTGGAGGATACTTGGCAGCTTTGTTCCGCGCCGGACTGCGCGGAGGCGGTGCGGAAAGCGTTCGAGATTCGTAAGCCCGCCAAGCTGAGCCAGCCGGCCCTGGAGGCGTTGACTATCATCGCGTATTATCAGCCCACCACCCGCGCCTTTGTGGACCAGATCCGGGGCGTGGACAGCGCGTATACGGTAAGCCTGCTGCTTCAGCGGAAACTGATTGAAGAATGCGGGAAGCTGCAAGCTCCAGGCCGTCCCCGGCTGTATCGGACCACCAAACAATTTCTGCGGGCGTTTCACCTCACCAGCCTGGACGACCTGCCGGAGCTTCCGGAGTGGAATGAGGAAGTGCAGGCGCGCCTGTCGGAAAAGGAAGAGCAGGAGAACGGCCCTCAGATTTCCCTTCCGCTGGAAAGCCGGGCGGCAGCCCAGCGGATTCCTTCGTAACGAACAGACCGCGGGCCGTCAAAGGAGGCGAGGGCGTTGCTTTGGCTGAAAATTGTGCTGGGGATTGTGCTGGTTCTGGCGATACTGCTGGTTTTGCTGTGCCGGACGCGGGTAGGCGTATACGCCGCTTATGACGGCGCGTCGCTGATACTGAATGCAAAAATCGGTTTGCTGACGCTGCACATCCTGCCGCAAAAGGAGAAACCGAAGCAAGAAAAAAAGCCAAAAAAAGAGAAGAAGACCAAGAAGCCGGCGGAAAGGACGGCGAAGAAATCTCCGAAAAAGTCCCGCCTGCCGGTTACGCTTGCGGATATACGAGACGCCGTTCAAACGCTCTGGCCGCCTTTGAAACGAGCCTTGGGCCGTACGCGGAGAGGCATCCGAATCGACCCGCTGCGGCTGTCGCTGACGCTGGGCGGACAGCCGGACCCTCCCGGGGCGGCGGAACGGTATGGGTACTTGCAAGCCGCCGTTTGGACCGGAATGCCCGTTCTGGAAAAGCTGCTGGATATCCGGGAACCGCATCTGCATACCGGGGTGGATTTTGAAGCCTCCGCCCCGGCGGCAGAGGGAGAGGTTGGTATCAGCATCCGCATCGGCACGCTGCTGGGTGTGGGACTTGGCGTTGGATTTCCGGCTCTGCGGTGGTTTTTGAAGTTCCGGAAGGTATGCCGGCAGCGGGAAACGCAGGCGGCAAAGGAAGCGGCTGTGCAAAAGCCGGAGGAAACCACGGCAAAACCGGCGTGATAGGAAAACAATACACAATGCGAGTGCAGGAAAGGACGAACAGCATGGAAAACACGATGGACAACAAAAACACGGTCAGCAGCCTGATGCATACGGCGTTGGACAAGATCCGCGAGATGGCGGACACCAATACGATTGTAGGCCAGCCCATTACCACGCCCGACGGCGTGACGCTGATTCCAATTTCCAAGCTGAGCTTTGGATTTGGCGGCGGAAGCGGCGGCGGGGATTACGTCAAGTCAACGAAGGGCGACAGGAACGGCTTTGGCGGCGGCGGCGCGGCAGGGGTTAAAATCGACCCGGTGGCCTTCCTGGTGATCAAGGACGGCATCACGCGGGTTTTGCCGGTAGCGGTGCCTCCGGCGTCTACGGTAGACCGGATTGTGGAGATGGCCCCGGATATCATGGATAAAGTCGAAAAATATTTTGACAAGAAAAAAGGAACGGAAACGCTCTAAACTGGGTATACTAGCATCATTGCTGACCAAATTGAGGTGATGATGCTTGTCAAAAGGAATTCAGCGCGCGGCGGCGGCGTGGCTTCTGACGCTGTGCCTGCTGCCGGGCCGGGCGGCGGCGGTTGGAACGTCCGCAGCGGCCGCAATCCTGATGGACGTGGAGAGCGGGCGGGTGTTATATGAGCAGAACGCCGACGCCCGGATGAAAATTGCCAGCACGACGAAAATTCTGACGGCACTGGTGGCGATTCGGGAGGGAAACCTGTCGGATGTGGTCACGGTGTCCCGGAAAGCGGCGTATACGGAAGGCTCCTCCATGTACCTGAAGGAAGGAGAACAGCAGACGCTGGAAACGCTGCTCTACGGCCTGATGCTGTGTTCGGGCAACGACGCGGCGGTAGCCATTGCGGAACATATCAGCGGCAGTACGGCCGGTTTTGCCCGCCGGATGAACGAGACGGCCCAGGAAATCGGCATGGAGAACTCGTCTTTCGCAAATCCCAACGGCCTGGACCATGAACAGCACTATTCCACGGCCAGGGACATGGCGCGTCTGGCGTGCGAGGCGGTGCAAAACGAGACGCTGGTGCGGATTGTATCCACCCGGAGCGTTACCGCCGGCGGGCGGACGATGACAAATCACAACAAGCTGCTGGGCTACATGGACGGCTGCATTGGCCTGAAAACCGGTTATACCCGTGCGTCCGGCCGGACGCTGGTGAGCTGCGTGGAACGGAACGGACAGCGTTTGGTGGCGGTGACGCTTCAGGACGGCAACGACTGGGCGGATCATCAGAGTCTTTTCGAGTATGGCTTTTCGACATACCCGGCGGCGCGTCCCGCGATTTTGGGCCGCACGGCGGGGGAGGCCCCCGTACTGGGCGGAATCAGCAAAACGGTGCGCCTTGTGGCGGCGAACAGCTTTGCGTGGCCCCTGGCGTCGGGAGAACAGCTGGAATCGGAAATACGGCTGGACCAGCCGCTGGCCGCGCCTCTGGCCGCCGGAACGCGGGTAGGGCGGATGGTGTTCCGCCTGAACGGAACCGAGGTTGGACAGGTGAATCTGCTGTGCGGCGAAACGGTTCTGCCGGAGATAGAGTCCGCGCTGAGCGTGCTGAAGCGGGCAAAAAAGCGGTAGAGGACGGGACTTTTACCGCACATAGCGGAAAGACGAACGGGCCGGGAGTTTCCCGGCCCTTGCGGAGAGAGGGGCATGGATGGAAGAACGCCTGCAAAAGCTGCTGTCGGCGGCGGGGGTCTGCTCCCGTCGGACGGCGGAGACGTACATTACCGCCGGACGCGTAACGGTAAACGGCGAAAGAGCTTTTCTCGGACAGCGGGCCGACCCGGAGCGGGATGACGTCCGTCTGGACGGCAAGCCGCTCGCGCCAAAGGAAACGCCGGCGTATATCCTCTTAAATAAACCGCGGGGCTATGTGACCACCCTTTCCGACGAAAAGGGACGAAAAACGGTGGCGGACCTTGTAAAGGACTGCGGCGCAAGGGTTTACCCCGTCGGACGTCTGGACCTGGACTCCGAGGGCCTGCTTCTGCTGACCAACGACGGCGAACTTACGCAGCGTCTGCTGCATCCCCGCTACGAGACGCCGAAGGTTTACCACGTCTGGGTAGAGGGGGAGACCGATAAGGCGGCGGAACGGCTCGGCCGGGTCACAGACCTGGAGGGCGAACCCATCCGCCCCGCCCGCGTGCGCTTTCTGGGACAGGAGGACGGCGGCGTATGTAAACTCTCCGTCACCATCCACGAGGGCAAAAACCGGCAGGTGCGCCGGATGTGCGCAGCCTGCGGTCTGAACGTGCGGCGGCTGCGCCGGGTGGGGGAACATTCCCTGTCCCTGGGCCGCCTGCGGAGCGGCCAGTGGCGGTACTTAACCCCGGCGGAGGTCCGGGAGCTGAAAGAAAATTGACCGGAGTGTGAAACTTAGGCGTTCACACTCTGAAAATTTGTATACGGTATATATTGTATATTTATCAATCCTGTGCTATACTATACAAGAGCTAAGCGGCGGCGCAGTATTCTAGTCAGATCTGCCGTTTCCTAAGGAGGGCCTAAAAATCCTCTGAAGGGCACATCGATGAAACCCGTGGTGCCTGCTTGATACGCCCAGTTTTGGGTGGGTGCTGGGGGGAAGCGCGCTTGGCGCGCTTGCGGATTCAGGGCGCTTTCCAATGGCATGGTCAATCCGACCCTGTTTCCGTGGAGACCTGTTCTTGTGCATGGACGTACTCCCATCGTGGTATTTCCGGCCCGTGTACGAAGCAGATTGTGAACCTGCAATGCGGTGCATCGGTCCTTTCGGGCCGTAACGCTGTGTGCAGCCGTAGCCTGCCTTGCGTGGGGCGGGTGGATTTGGGAACTACGCGGCGTTCGCCCCGGCCAGGGCGGAGCCGTGATCGCCCTTTGAAACCCGTTCTGCAAAAGAGGCTAAAGAAACGGATGGACTGTGGTGGAAATCACCTAGGCTGTCCTGACGGGGCAGAAAAAGGATTGCAG
>CAJUTB010000026.1 GCA_910589315.1 uncultured Oscillibacter sp.
TACCGAAAACTATACCGTAATTGTTGCCCAACGAGGTTTATGAATTCCAGTTTATCGGGGGATTTCATCTTTTGGGTGAAATCCCCCTTGACAAATGTTCTCCTGATTTGCGATTGAGTTACTATCTCCAATTTGCTCATCGTCACGGCTAAGACGTTCGTATAATGCCGTGATTTTTTCTGGCTCCAACCGCTTCTCGTTCATGTTGAACTCCCTTCAAGCGGCTGGTTCGTTTGTAATATTCCCATTGTACACAGTCAGCAACCTTTATCACGGCCCCACGCCGAATTAAATGCAGAATTTTGTCATTCAAGATTTCCTGGGCGGTATTGCTGAAATGGACGCGTACCTTTTATAACATATATCTTTCTGCAAACGAAAAGTCCAAATCGACTTGACTCTGCGTCTAACCCCGCTGCCGCTGCTGCGGCGCTTGGGGCGGACCTCTGCGCCCGTCCGTTTCATTCAACTTGAACAAACCGTTTCATTTCAAATCGCACACTTCTGCAAATCAAAACTTGTGCCGCTTGTTTTTGCGTGCTATAATGACAGAATATGAATGGAGTTTCGGAGGAGTTGCCATGGAAATTCAAATCAGGCCTTATACCGAAAAAGACCTGCCCGATATGATCGGCATCTGGAACGAAGTCGTAGAGGAAGGCATTGCGTTTCCACAGGAAAACTTGCTGAACCTGGAGACTGGCCGCCGTTTTTTTGCAGAACAAACTTATAATGCCGTAGCAGCGGACGCCGCTTCCGGTAAAATCTATGGCCTCTACATTCTCCACCCGAACAACGTCGGCCGCTGCGGACATATCTGTAATGCCAGCTATGCCGTTCGTTCCGACTGCCGCGGACGGCATATTGGCGAAAAACTGGTCTCCGACTGCTTGCGCCAAGGCAAACGGCATGGATTTCAAATCATGCAGTTCAACGCCGTGGTCGCCTCGAATATCCATGCCCGGCATCTATACGAACGCCTCGGATTCATTCCGCTTGGCATCATTCCAAAAGGCTTTCGGATGAAAGACGGACACTTTGAGGATATTTGTCCCTATTATTATGAATTATAAAAACAGGAGGTGCTGCAAGTGGACGGCAAAGCGGACGGGATGCAGGAGAAAAAATATCGCCTGATGACGGAATCTCCCATTGGCCCCTTGATCTGCCGTATGGCTGCGCCATGCATCATCAGTATGCTGGTAACGGCTTTTTACAACATGGCGGATACATTCTTCGTCGGTATGCTGAAAAGCAACAGCGCCACCGGAGCGGTGGGCGTTGTGTTCTCTCTGATGGCGATTATCCAGGCCGTCGGCTTCTTCTTCGGCCACGGCAGCGGAAATTTCATCTCGCGGGAGCTAGGCAAGCAGAACTATGAAGCCGCGTCCACTATGGCCGTCACCGGTTTCTTTCTGGCGATGGCCACCGGCGCGGTGATCTGCGCCCTTGGCGAGCTGTTCCTGGAACCCCTGGCAATGCTGCTGGGGTCCACAACAACCATTCTGCCCTATACAAAAGCATACCTGCGGGTGATCCTCCTGGGCGCGCCGTGGATGATGGCGTCTCTGGTGCTGAACAACCAGCTTCGCTTTCAAGGCAGCGCGGCGTATGCGATGGTGGGAATCGCCAGCGGAGCGGTACTGAACATCGGATTGGACCCGGTGATGATTTTCACAATGAATCTGGGCATAGCCGGGGCCGCCTGGGCGACGATTATCAGTCAGTTTGTCAGTTTTTGCATCCTGCTGGCCGGCTGTACAAAGGACGGAAACCTACGTATCCAGCCCAAAAAATTCCGGCCAAACCGGGAGTATTGCGGCATGATCGTCCGGGGCGGCTTACCGTCCCTGGCACGGCAGGGCCTCGCCAGCGTCGCCACAATCTGCTTAAACCGCGCCGCTGGTCCCTACGGCGACGCCGCAATAGCTGCCATGGGCGTGGTGCAGCGGATTATGATGTTTGGCGGTTCCGCAATGATCGGTTTTGGACAAGGCTTCCAGCCGGTGTGCGGCTTCAACTGCGGCGCAAAACGGTTTGAGCGGGTAAAGCAGGGGTTTTGGTTCTGCGTAAAGACCTCCACCGTTTTTCTGCTGTTTGTTGGAATGCTTGGCTTTGCCTTTGCCCCGCATCTGATCGCCATTTTCCGGGACGACCCGGAGGTAATTGCAATCGGCACAACGGCTCTGCGCTGGCAGTGCGTGACGCTGTTTATGATGAGCTGGATTGTAATGAGTAATATGATGCTGCAAACCATGGGCAAAACGGTTCCTGCAACGTTTCTGGCAATGGGGCGGCAGGGGATCTTTTTCATTCCGCTGGTGTATCTGCTTTCCGCGCTTTTTCAGATGCCCGGCATCCAGGCGACTCAGGCGGCGGCAGACGTGCTTACCATGCTGTTTGCCATTCCAATCCAGCGGAACGCCCTGCGGAAGCTGGGGCTTGACAGAGGGGAGAACAATTTATGACAGCAAATTTCCAAGGAACGGAACGATATGTCGCGTCCAGCGAACTGATGACGGTGGTGAATATTGCAATTACCCTGCAAAAGCCCCTGCTGATCAAGGGCGAGCCGGGTACGGGAAAAACCATGCTGGCGCAGGCGGTGGCGGACGCGCTGGGGAAACGCCTGCTGATCTGGAACGTCAAATCCACCGCCAAGGCCCAGGACGGCTTGTATGTTTACGACGTGGTACAGCGGCTGTACGACAGCCAATTCGGAACCCATGGCGTGGACGACATTGCGCGCTATATCAAATTGGGCAAGCTGGGGGAGGCGTTCCAGTCGGAGGAACAGGTGGTTTTGCTGATCGACGAGATCGACAAGGCGGACCTGGAATTTCCGAATGACCTTCTCTGGGAGCTGGACCAGATGGAGTTCTACATCCCAGAAACCCAGGAGACCGTCCAGGCAAAGCAGAGGCCCATCGTCATCATCACCTCTAACGCGGAAAAGGAACTGCCCGACGCCTTCCTGCGCCGCTGTGTGTTTCATTATATTGAGTTCCCCGACCAAGCGCAGATGGAACAGATTGTCCGCGTCCACTTCGGGGACCTGGATAAAACCTTGATCCGGCAGGCGTTGGCGGCGTTTTACTGGGTGCGGGAGCTGCGGGAGATCGAGAAAAAGCCCAGCACCTCCGAACTGGTGGACTGGCTGCGGGCATTGGTTGCGGGCGGCGTGGACCCGGCCCGCATCGCCAAGGAAATTCCCTTTGCCGGCGTGCTTTTGAAAAAAGATAAGGACCTTCGGGCTTTGGCGCGGAACAGGCGGTGAGGCGATGTTTGCCGCGTTTTTCTATCTGCTGCGGAGCCGGGGGCTGGACGTGTCGCTGAATGAGTGGATGACGCTTTTGGAGGCCGTGTCCAAGGGCCTGCACCGGTCCAGCCTGACGGGTTTTTACCACCTCTGCCGGGCCATTGTGGTAAAAAGTGAAACGGAATACGACCGGTTTGACCAGGTGTTTCTGGAATTCTTCCAGGACGTTCCCTGGAAGGGAGAGCTTCCGGATGATCTGCTGGACTGGCTGAACCATCCCGCCGAGGATTTGGGCCGGACCATTGCGGAGCTGCGGAGCCAGGGCTTTCCGGACGAAACCCTGGAGGAGCTTTTGAAGCTGTTGCAGGAACGCCTCCAGGAACAGACGGAGGAGCACAACGGCGGAAATTACTGGGTGGGAACCCAGGGCCGCTCTCCCTTCGGAAACAGCGGGTGGCATCCCAACGGGATCCGCATCGGCGGCCAGGGCCGCAGCCGGACGGCCATGCTGGTTGCCGGGGAGCGCAAATTCCGGGATTTCCGCAAGGATAACACCCTGGATACCCGTCAGTTTCAAATGGCGTTCCGCACACTGCGGCAGATGTCGGCCCAGGCCGATGGGGCGGAGAAGGTTCTGGATGTGGACGGCACCATCCGGGACACCTGTGACAACGCCGGAAGCCTGCGGGTCCGCTACAAGAACCCGCGGAAAAACACCGTCAAGGTTCTGCTGCTGATGGATTCCGGCGGTTCCATGGAGTATTACGCCGGGCTGTGCAGTATGCTGTTTCAGGCGGCCGCCAAATCGAACCATTTCAAGGAGCTGCATACCTATTATTTTCACAACTGCGTCTATGGAGAGGTCTACGAAACGCCCCGCCTCTGGGGAGATGAAACGCCGACCGAGTGGATTTTGCAGAACTTTGACAGCAGCTATAAAGTGATCATCGTCGGGGATGCCGCCATGAATCCCTACGAGCTGCGGGAACGGCGGTATAACTGGAACCTGGGCGGCTACGGCCCCTCTGGGCTGGAATGGCTCGAGCGGTTCCGCAGGCAGTATCCGTATTTGATCTGGCTGAACCCGGAACCTATGCCGGAACGCCCGACGTACTGGACCCAGACGCATTATCAGCTCGGACAGCTTCTCCCCATGTACGAGCTTTCCGCCGAGGGGTTAGCTGCCGGAATGAAACGCCTGATGGCGCGGCGGTAGCCAAAAAAACAGCCCGGCGAAAACGCCGGGCTGTGTCGCTTATTTGGAGGAAAAACCAAACTGCGTGCGCATATCAAACAAAAATTGAATGAAGCTCTTGGGATACGAGATGAATTCGTCCCGGTCGATCATGGCGAGGATTTCTTCCAGCCCGGCCCAGCGAACCGCCTGCACCTCTTCCTTTTGAAGCGTGAGCGCGGCAAGATCGAGGTTCTTATGGATGATGTAAAAATCATCGAACCCGCCGTCAAAGTTGACGGACACGGAGGCACGGACGCCGGTGAGGTCCAGGGGATACCCCAGCTCCTCGCGGAATTCGCGTTCGGCGGCCTGACGGCTGGTTTCTCCGGCGTCCACCCCTCCGCCAACGGATACGTCCCAGCGGTTTGGCCAGGAGAATTTTTCCGGTGTGCGCTGCTGAATCAGCAGACGGCCGCCGGTGTCAAATACGCACACGTGAACCACCATGCGGTATTCGCCGGGGGCGTGGGGGGACTGCCGTTCGGCAGTGCGGTGCAGGGGGATGCGGTTTTCGTCATACAAGTCAACTAATTCCATAGCGGCCTCCCAAATTTTTTTCCTATTTTAGCACGAACCGCCGCCTTTTGCAACCGCCCAGACAGGCGCAAACGGCACGGCTGCAAGGGGAGATGCAGTTTTGCACAAAAAACGGCCCGAAAATTTGTGCCTTTCGCCATTCCACTATTTGAAATCTGCATTTGACTTTTTACACAATTACTGGAACAATAAAAAGCGGCGGAATTCCGCCCAACCTCATGATAACAAAGGAGTACACCGAATGGAATCTACACATGTCAGTCCGCGGAATTTGGAATCTCTGCAAGCCTTGTATGCCGAAAAAAAGACCACGCCTGACGAGGCCGTCCGCCGCTATCTCCGCTCCGGGGCCGTGTGCGGAACCGACATCGCCCTTTCGCACAGTCCCCGCTTTTATGAAGCCGCCGCCCAGGCCATCCAGCGGGGCGAGCTGGACAACATCACCCAGCACTGCTTGCTGGATACCGCCGCATTCCCTTTTTACCGTCCGGAGTTCGCCGGAAAATACCACGGCGTTTCCTGGTTCTCCCAAGGTCCCGCCCGGAAGGCCATTAACGCCGGAATTGCCGACGTGATGCCCGGCTATTACCGGGATATGCCCGGCTTGTTCCGGGAGTATGTAAAGCCGGACGTTATGGTAGCGGCGGTATCTCCCATGGATAAGCACGGGTATTTCAGTACCGGCTGTGATGGTTCCGTCTCCGCCGCGCTGCTCTCCACGGCGAAAATCATCCTTTTGGAAGTAAACAAGCATATGCCCCGGGCCTTGAGCGCGCCGCAAATTCATATCTCCCAGGTTTCGGCGCTGTGGGAGCACGACGAGCCGCTGCTGTGCCTCCCGGCGGCGAAAATCGACGAGACCAGTTCCAAAATCGGCGGCTTTATCGCGGAGGAAATCCCCGACGGCGCGACGTTGCAGCTGGGAATCGGGGCCGTGCCCGACGCGGTGGGCATGGCGTTGAAGGACAAGCGGCGCCTGGGCATTCACACGGAGATGTTTACGGACAGCATGATCACCCTCCTGGAATGCGGCGCGGTGGACAACTCCTGCAAGCCGGTTCACACCGGAAAAACCGTTGCGGCGTTCGCGCTGGGTTCCCAGAAAATGTATGACTTTATTGACGACAACCCCATGATGGAAATGCTGCCGGTGGATTATGTCAACAATCCGGCCGTTATTTGCCAGCACCCGAATTTTATCTCCATCAACGCCGCGCTGGAAGTCGATTTTTACGGGCAGGTCTGCGCGGAGTCCATTGGAACGAAGCACGTCTCCGGCACCGGCGGCCAGAGCGATTATGTCCGGGGCGCGGTACAGTCCAAGGGCGGAAAGAGCTTTATTGCCTTTTCCTCCACCGGAAAAGACGGGACCGTCAGCCGGATTCTCCCCACGCTGACGCCCGGCGCGCAGGTCAGCACCAGCAAAAACGATGTGGACCACATTGTCACGGAATACGGCGTTGCCAAGCTGCGGGGCAAGACTCTCAGCCAGCGGACCAAGGCTCTCATTGCCATTGCCCACCCAAAGTTCCGGGACGAATTGACCTTTGCCGCGAAAAAACAGAACATTTTGATTTGATCCGAACCGGCAAAGGACCCGCTCATTTTGAGCGGGTCCTTTTTGCCCGGGGCGGATCGCCTCACAGGTATTTCACAAAGGTTTCCAGGGGTTCGCGGCTGGTGTGCAGGCGGGACGGATGCGCGCCCTCCGCCGGATAGCCCAGCGGAAGCATGGCCACCAGCTCCACGCCCGCCATCTCCGGGAAGGCCGCCTGGAGCTTCTCCGGCTCAAACATGCCCACATACGTCGTTCCAAGGCCCAGGTCCGCCGCTTGGAGCATCATCTGGGTTGTGGAAATGGAGGCGTCAATCTCGCCGTGATCTTTTCCGTCGCTCTCCCGCTTCCAGGAGACGGCGGCGTCATAACCCACCACCAGAATCACCGGCGGATGGAAATGCGCGGCGGTACAGGCGTCGGCTTTTTCCAGGGCCTCCGGGCTTTGCAGGACAAATATGCGCTGGGGCTGGTTGTTATGCGCCGTAGGGGCGTTGCGGCCCGCCTCCAGAATCTGCGCCAGCTTCTCCGGCTCTACCGGCTGGGAGCTGAACTTCCGCAGGGAATACCGCGCCGCGGACAGGTTTTGAAAATCCATAGGTATCGTTCTCCTCTTTTGTGTAAGATATCTGGATTATACTGGTGAAACCGGCGCAAGTCAAATGATTTTATAAAATATTTCGCCATGCCGTCAGCAGCCGTTCTGCCAGCCGTCGGGCCACATCAGATTGTCACAGAGCTGTTTGCGTTCGGCGTCGTAGAATTCGATGTATTTCAGGGAGTACATATCGCAGACAATGTACCGGTCCCGGCCCGTCTGGTGGATGACCAGGTAATCCCCGCCCACCTCATAAAGCAGGCCCTCCCAGGTTGTGGTGCCCTGGGTTCCGATCAGGAAGGTCGCAACGACAAAATTGCCTTTGTTCCGGGCAAGGATGGACTTCATGGAGCCAAGGTATGCCTCTGCCACACTGGTGGGGGACTCAATCACGTCGTCGGGCATATGGTGCCGCAGGTCCAGGGTGTTGGAGCTGCCGGCCAGTTCGCTGCGCATGGCGGGCCGCAGCGTTTGGGAAACGGACGGCTGCTGCGCCGCGCCGGACTCCGGCGGGACGGTGATTTCGCTGGACCAGTCGGTCATGGGGGCGGACATCTCCGGCGGCGGATTCTGAATCACAGTGGTTTGTGCGGGCTGAACCTGGGCAGGCGGCGTCTGCGGGGCCGGCATATGGAAAAACTGCGCCTGTGCGGGGGGCGTGTGCATCGGGACGGTTGTATGCTGGACATTTTGTATGTTCTGCACGTTCTGTACGTTCTGTACATTCTGTGTCGTAGGCATGATAACACCTCTCAAGTCTTGTAATAGGCATTGGTGGGGTTATAGAAACAATGGTCGCCAATCCGCGTCTGCCAGTAGCCGACATCCGAGGGAAACCGGGGGCGGCACTCCGGCCCGAAGGGGTTATAGAACCAGAGGGATTCCGCAACCACCGGCACGCGGTTTCCTGCTATGGCCCAGTCGGCAATTTCGTAATGGATCGCTTCGGGCCGCATATTATATATGTTCTGCGGGTTGTATGCGCCGCCTTCCGTCTCGCTGGCGCAAACGAACTGATAGGGCTGGAAGATAATGTTTCGGATACTGCCTTTTCCAATCCGCGCGTATTCGCCGCCGGTGGCGTGGACGCGGTTCATCACCACGCCGGCCACCGCCTTCATCCCAATATCCCCCTCGCCGCCCGCCTCGCATTGGATCAGGCGCGCCAACAGTTCCCGGTCGGAATATGCCATGTTTGATTCCTCCTTAGAAACGCCGGTTTTGATGTTCCGCGCTTTGGTTCCTGCCTTATGGTATGCCGGGAACCTGAAATCCGTGCGGGGACGGAAAAAGTCTGACCCCATCCGCGCAAACGATGTGCGGACAGGGCCGGGCGGCAGGCAAAGGGGAGAGTTGATTTAGGGAATGTTGGCCGTAACCCAGGCAATGAATTGGGCGACCAGGTTCAACTGACGGTCGTTGAGGGGGCGGAGCTGGTCGGAGACGTTTTTCCAGCACGCCCCCTGGCGGCGGGTGGTTCCAACCAGAAATTCGTCCGGCGTGGTGTCCAGAGCCGTGGCGAGACGCATGATCACTTCGGTGGAGGGGATGGAGACGGCGCGTTCAATGTTCGACATATAAGGGACGCTGATGTCTGCCATTTCACTGACCTGCAACTGCGTTAGGTTTAATTCCCGCCTGCGCTGCGCGATGCGTTTTCCGATTACGGTGTAATCCAGCGGCATTCTGCGCCCTCCCAATATCATTCTTCTTATCACTATAATATGACGATTTCAAAGGAAATAAATAATCTTATAGATAAATTATTATCTTGACATATATAAAAACTCGACTTATAATAGGACTTATCTAAACTTCAAGTTTATAGAAAGGAACCGAGCGACAGGGCATGATGCTGATTGGTACATACGCAATAATCCTGATTCTTTACTCCGTTTCCCCCAACAGTTTGAGATGGTTTATCTCTGCAATTCCGCTCTTTTTCCCGGAGGCCATTCCGTTTGCGAACGAGTTTATTCTGGTATTGGATTTTCTGGGAAACAAAAAAGGAACTGGAACCGTGCGCCTTGCGTTCAAAATCATAACCGCGCCTATGGAAGTAATCCTCTCTTGACATTTTATTTTTCTGGTGATACACTATGTTCCGTAAAAATGGCTTTGACGGAGAAGAAACGGGGAACCGGTATTCAGAGAGGGGCGCGGAAGCTGGAAGCGTCCTATACGCGCCCCCGCCGTACCACTTCCGAGCCGCCCGGGACAACTGGGACGGGTCCTCCCGTTACAGAGGACGCAAGCGGCGGTTGCATTGCAGCCGCAAGCAGGGTGGAACCGTGGAATACGTCAAGTATCTCACCCCTGACCAGGATCAGGGGTGATTTTTTTTGTATCGCCCCTTAAACAAGGAGGTATTTTTTTATGAGCGAAGAAGCAAACCTGTACACCTTTGAAAACGAAACCTACCGGAAAACCTACTGGCATACCTGCTCCCACATTCTGGCCCAGGCCGTCAAGCGTCTGTATCCGGAAGTGAAGCTGGCCATCGGCCCGTCCATCGACGAAGGCTTCTATTACGACATGGACTCCCCCTTCCCCTTCACGCCGGAGATCATGGAGAACATCGAGGCGGAAATGCGGAAAATCTGCAAGGAAAAGCTCAAGCTGGAACGCTTCGAGCTGCCCCGTGGGGAAGCCATACAATTCATGGAGGAGAAGAACGAGCCGTACAAGGTGGAGCTGATCAACGACCTGCCGGAAGACGCCGTGATTTCCTTCTACAAGCAGGGCGAGTTTACCGACCTCTGCGCCGGTCCGCACCTGGATTCCACCGGCCGCGTCAAGGGCAACGCCGTGAAGCTCACCGCCTGCAACGCCGCCTACTGGCGGGGCGACTCCAGCCGCCAGACCTTGCAGCGCATCTATGGCATCGCCTTCCCGAAAAAGGACGAGCTGGACGCTTACCTTCAGCGGATTGAGGAGGCCAAAAAGCGGGATCACCGCAAGCTGGGCAAGGAACTGGGCCTGTTCATGCTGCGGGACGAAGGCCCCGGCTTCCCCTTCTTCCTGCCGAAAGGTATGGTCCTGAAAAACACGCTGCTGGACTACTGGCGGGAGGTTCACAAGAAATACGGCTATGTGGAAATCTCCACGCCCATCATTCTCAACCGTCAGCTCTGGGAGCGTTCCGGCCACTGGGACCACTATAAGCAGAATATGTATACCACGGTCATCGACGAGGAAGACTATGCCATCAAGCCGATGAACTGCCCCGGCGGAATGCTGGTCTATGCCAGCGAGCCCCACTCTTACCGTGATCTGCCCCTCCGGGTGGGCGAAATCGGTCTGGTCCACCGGCACGAGCTTTCCGGCGCGCTTCACGGCCTGTTCCGCGTCCGCTGCTTCAGCCAGGATGACGCCCATGTCTTTATGACCCGCGAGCAGATGAAGGAGGTCATCCAGGAGACGGTCCGCCTCTTTGACGAGGTGTATTCCACCTTTGGCCTCCAGTACACCATTGAACTCTCCACCATGCCGGAAGACCACATCGGTACAGTGGAGGAGTGGGAGCATAACCAGGACATCCTGAAAAACGCCATTACGGATATGGGCAAGGAATTTGTCATCAACGAAGGCGACGGCGCGTTCTACGGCCCGAAGCTGGACTTCCACCTGGCGGACTCCCTGGGCCGTACTTGGCAGTGCGGCACCATTCAGCTGGACAGCCAGCTTCCCGAGCGGTTTGAATTGGAGTACGTGGGCGAGGACGGCGCGAAACACCGTCCGGTCATGATTCACCGCGTGGTGCTGGGTTCCATTGAACGCTTTATCGGCGTGATTACGGAACACTTCGCAGGGGCGTTCCCGGCGTGGTTAGCTCCGGTGCAGGTGAAAATTCTGCCCGTCACCGACCGGGCCGCCCAGTACGCCCAGGATGTGGCGGCCAAGCTGGACGCCATGGGCTTCCGGGCCGAGGTGGACGGACGGAATGAGAAAATCGGCAAGAAGATCCGGGAGGCCACCCTGGAAAAGCTGCCCTATATGCTGGTCGTTGGAGACCGGGATATGGAGGCGCAGACAGTCTCTCCCCGCACACGGGCGGGCGAAGACCTGGGAGCCATGTCCCTGGAGGCGTTTGCGGAACGCCTGGGCGGCGAGGTCCGCGAAAGAACCATCTGAATTTCTACAAGCAAGGACGGCGCGATCAAACATCGCGCCGTCCTTTTTGTCAGTTTGGATAGCTTTCTTCCTCTGGGATGTGGAGCTTGGAATGTAATTTGGTGATGGCAATGGCAGAGACCACATCCCGGCTTCGCAGACACTGGAGAATCTGCTGGTGCTCCTGAACGGTTTTTTTGACGGACTCCGCCTCTGCGGGATAATACCGCCGGATGGTGTGGAGCTGATTCACGGTCCGCTGAAAAAGATTGAAGGCCATGTGATTTTTGCAGGGCGAATACTCCAGAGTATGAAACTCCGTGTTCAGGGCGAAACGCCGTTCCCGTTCGCCGGAACCTGTGTCCGCAATCTGCCGGTTGACGGCCTCCATCTGTTCCAGCAGGTCCTTGGAATAACCTTTTTGGAGGCAGAGCTCCACCAGAAGGCTTTCCAGCGCGGACTGTACATCGTTGAGCTGCGTCATCAGGTCGGATGTCACCGCCATTACCGTCGCGCCGCGGTAGGGATTGAGCCGGAGAAGCTGCTCGCCTCCCAGCATATTGAAGGCTTCCCGGACGGGCATACTGCTGACGCCGTAGCGGTCGGCAATTTCCTTCACGGTAATGCGGCTGCCGGGCGGGATGCTGCGGCGGATGATATCGTCCCGGATGCGCTCTGCGATTTTGGCCGCCATGGTCTGCCCGGCAATGGGTTCATTCCGATTTTCCATACTCCCTCCTCAAGCGGCAGAATTAGCCATATCTGGCCTGGCCGCAGTTTGATATTATATGAAAACTCCGGCAAAGTCAACCGGCGAAATACGATTTTTACGCAAAATTTATCTAAATTTGGTAAAAGTTGTAAAAAGTTTCAAAACTTTGATCTTTTACAAATTTTTCCTGTGAGTTTTTTTCACAATCGTTTCGGTATTTTGTTGTCTGATTTTACCGATTGTGGTGGAAAGCGGCGAAAAATGGGTTGACAGGAGCTGGAAGAAAGGGGTATACTTTTTATGATATTTGATCGAAAATCAAATATCCCAGTAAATCACTTTACTTTCAGCTTTGCCGCAGGCGTCGGAAGGCGGCGGGGAGGAATTTTTATGCAAAAGCGAGGCGCGTCCGGCGTGGTGGAGCTGGCCGCAGGACCCTGGGCCGCACAGGTGCTTCCGGCCCGGGGCATGAATACCATCGCGCTGTCCTTTTACGGCAGGCCGATTCTCCGCACGCCCTTGAGCCGGCGGGAATGGCGGGAGAATCCCTGCGCCTTCGGCACGCCGGTTCTGCTGCCGCCGAACCGGACCGACCGGGGACGCTTCGTCTTTGACGGCGCGTGCTACCAGCTGCCGCTGAACGACGTGGAGCTTGACAACCATCTTCACGGCGTCCTGCACCAGCGGCCCTTCACGGTGCTGGACCGGTCCGGCCGCTCCGTGCTGGGGGTGTACGAAAACGACGGGAGCGACTACCCGTTTCCCTTTTCCATGGAGGTGCGGTGCATTCTGGAACGCGCCGGATACCGCCAGAGGTTTATTGTGAAGAATACCGGAACGCGGGATATGCCCCTGACCTTCGGCCTGCATACGACGTTTTTGGAACAGGCTTTGTTCCGGGTGGACATCGGAAAACGGTGGGTCCTGGACGACCGCCTGCTTCCCACCGGCGACCTGGCCCAGCTTCAGCGGGAGGAATTGGCGTACCTGCGGGGAACCTGCTCCCGCGGAAAGGCCATCCAGGGATTTTATACCGCCGCGGGGCACACGGCCCAGGTGGGGGATATTCTTTATGAGGTGTCGGAGAATTTTGATCATTGGGTCTTGTGGAACGGCGGCGGAAACCAGGGCTTCTGCACCATCGAGCCGTTGCAGGGCGGCGTCAATGCCCTGAACTCCGGGCGGGGGCTTATCCGCCTGAAACCGGGAGAGGCGGCCGCGTTTGAGACGCAGTTCCGCTACGCGGACCCAGCGAAACACGGCCGTCCCTGCGCACTGTACATAGACGCTTTAGGCCGGAACGCCCCCAAAAACACCGGCTGCGAAAAACGCTACCGCCGGTGCCCGCCGGCGGACCGGCTCTGGAACGCCCCGTGAGGCTCCGGCTGCAAAATACGGCAGGAAAGGCCTTGTTTCCGACAGGCTATTGACAATTCCGCTTGAAATCGTTATAAATAGAGAGGTATCACGATGAAAAAAGGCGGTGAGCATTATCGAGCCAGTTTTTGAGAACGTCCGGGAAAAAGAAAGCCCCCTGGCCGAGCAGGCAGCGGGGCAGATCAGTCAGCTGATTATCGACCGCCAGCTGATACACGGCGAAAAACTGCCCAACGAGTTTGAACTTGCCCAGCAATTAAACGTAGGCCGCGGGACGGTCCGGGAGGCCGTCAAGCTCCTGGTGGCCCGGAACGTTCTGGAAATCCGCCGGGGGCGGGGCACCTATGTCACCCAGCAGACCGGCGTCGTCCACGACCCCTTGGGCTTTGCCTATATGCCCGACCAGGTCCGCCTGGCCCGGGAGCTGCTGGACATCCGCCTGACGCTGGAGCCCTGGGCCGCCGCTCTGGCCGCCCGTCAGGCAGACGCGGAGGATGTTGCCGAGCTGCGCCAGCTGTGCCGGGAAATCGAGTCGCTGATTCACGCCGGGGAAAACCATCTTTCCCAGGACGAAGCCCTTCATATCCGCATTGCCCGCTGTACGCGAAACCGGGTGGTACCGAAGCTCCTTCCAGTGGTGGCGTACTCCGTCCAGCTGTTCGGGGCATTGAATGACGCCCGGATTTATGAAGAAACCATCGAAACCCACCGTCAGATTATTGACGCCATCGCGGCCCACGACGAGGAGGCCGCCCGGGACGCCATGTACCGTCACCTTTCCGGCAATCTCCAGGCCATTGAGAGCGCGGCGGCGGACGAGTGACGGTATGACCATACCGAAAAAACGAACAACGCCGCCCGATTGGGCGGCGTTGCAAATTTTAGCGGAAATTTTTATCAGAAGACGTTTGTCTCGATGACCTGCGCTTTGATCAGGTTTGTAGAGCCGCTTCGGCCAAGGGGCACGCCCGCCGTAATAACGACGGTGTCGCCAGGCTGCACTAACCCTTCCTTCACCGCCACATCCGCCGAGAGGGAGAAAATCCGGTCGGTGGACGTTACCTCGCCTGTCAGGAAGGGGATGACGCCCCAGCAGATCGCCAATTGGCGGCGTACTTTCTCGTGCATGGTCAGGGCCGCCACCGGGCACGCGGGACGGAAACGGCAGATGCTCCGGGCTGTGCGGCCGGAGTTGGTGGCCGCGATGATGGCCGTGGCGTTGAGATCCTTGGCCGTCAGGCAGCAGGTGTGGGTGATGGCGTCGTTGATATTCGACGCGGGGACCACCCGCTGCTTTTGGAACTGCCGCCAGTAGTCGATGGAATTTTCCGCCTCGGTGACGATCTCCACCATAGCCGACAGAGCCTCCACGGGATATTTGCCTCCGGCGGTCTCGCCGGAGAGCATGACGCAGCTGGTGCCGTCGAAAACGGCGTTGGCCACGTCGGAGACCTCCGCGCGGGTGGGCCGGGGATTCCGCATCATGGAATCCAGCATCTGCGTGGCGGTGATGACGGGTTTGCCCGCCTGCAAGCCCTTGCGGATCATCTGCTTTTGCAGCACGGGCACGCGGGAGGCCGGAATCTCAACGCCCAGGTCGCCCCGGGCAACCATGATGCCGTCCGCCGCCGCCAGGATATCGTCAATGTTGTCGACGCCCTCCTGATTTTCGATTTTGGCGATGATTTTCACCTCGTCGCCTCCGCACTGGTGCAGCACATCCCGAACGGCCTCCACATCGGCGGCCCGCCGGACGAAGGACGCCGCAATAAAGTCGAAATCGTTCTCCACGCCGAAGCGGATGTCGGCAATGTCCTTTTCCGTCAGGGCGGGAAGGCTGATGTGAACGCCGGGAATGTTGATGGACTTGTTGGCGGAGAGCGTGCCGCCGTTTTCCACGGCACAGACGATTTCCTGACCCTTGATCTGCTCTACCCGGATGGCTACCAGGCCGTCGTCAATCAGGATGATCTGACCGGCCTCCACTTCCTCATACAGTTTCGGATAGGTCACGGCAACCTTGCTCTGATTGCCCACGATGTCCTCGGCGGTCAGAGTAAAGGTATCGCCCGCCTCCAGGGTGATGGATTTTTCCTCAAAGGTTTTGATGCGGATCTCGGGGCCTTTGGTGTCCAGAATGGTTGCCACGGGGACGCCCATAGAGTCCCGGACGGCCTTGAGCCGGTTGAGCCGCTCCAGGTGTTCGGGATGAGAGCCGTGGGAGAAGTTGAAGCGTGCGGCGTTCATGCCGCCGCTCAGCAGAGCCGCGATCAGCTCCGGCGTGTCCACGGCGGGACCCAGTGTGCAGATAATTTTCGTTTTACGCATATCCTTCATATTGATTACCTCCTAAATTTAATAGGAATCCTAATAACAGTGGTATGAATGGTCCGTTGGGACGGGGCGTTTTCCCGGCAAGCCCCAGACGGTTTGCCTCATTATACAGGATGTCCGCCGCTTTGAATAGGTTCGATTTTCATAAAATTCGGCCTCTGCAAATGGTGAAAATCGGCAAAAAATAAAGCTCTATCAGGCTTTGCGTGATATTTACAGAATATTAACGCCTAGGTCCCGGAAAATGGTTGACAGCCTGGGCGGCTGCGGCTATAATAAGTGACAGCCTGTCATTAAGTGACAATGTGTCACTTTTTGGATTGACTTTTTGAGGGGGCATACCGGTTTTTATGGGAACTTACACGCTGGACATGGACTTTTCCGCCCTGAACGGGCCAAAGGCCAACGAGTGGCTTGCGAACTTCCGGGAAATCGCCCGGGACGCCTTTGCGGATAAAGACAGCCGCTGCCGGCTGCTGGGAAACCTGCTGGTTCTGGAACGGTACATACACACGCTGGAACAGGGTTTACGCCAGACCGGCAAACCGCTTTCCAAAGGGACCCGGAGCGCGGTTGACCAGCTCTGGGCGTACCTGGAAGGACACACCGTCCCGGCGGATTTTGCGGATTTTGCCAACAACCTCTATGCCTGCCTGCTTTTTTACGACGTAGGCGAGAGCCTGAGCGATGAACAAGCCGCGTTTGACAAGGCGTATTTCGGAGACGTGGATTACCTGCGCGCCGGCGAGGATACCGCGGCGGGCTGGGCCTTCGGCGTGCTGTTGCAGCTGGTCGCCATCGAAGGCGGACGGCTCGATTACAGCGAGTTTACCAGATGCACGCAGGTGGATTTTGCCGGAATCCAGGAAATGCTGGAGCTTTTGGACGACGCCTGCATAGAGCTGACCGGGACGCCGTGCCCGTCCAACGAGGCGGGGAATTATCTGAACGCGCTGAAGGAAGTCCATCTAACGCCGCTTTTCCGGCAGATTGTGTCCCACATTCAGCACGACCTGCAAACCGCCCGGACGGCTCTGCCGGAACAATATGGGGCTTTGCGGGAGGCGTACCGGGAGAAAACCATTCTTCCGGAGGAATACGCCGGGGCGTTTTTGGCGTGTTAACACATATTGAAGAAAAGCGGGAGAACCACGCAAAGAGGGGGATGTCATTGAGTACGGAACGTTTTCTCCGTTTGCCGGAGGAAAAGCGGAACCGTTTTCTAAACGCCGCCTGGGAGGAATTCACCAAAACCGGCTTTGCGGACGTGTCCATTAACCAGATCGTCCGCAAGGCGGCCATTCCCAGGGGGAGCTTTTATCAGTATTTCACCGATAAGGAGGATTTATTTTCTTATCTTTTGGAAGGTGTTCAGCAGCGCTTTACAAAGGACTACCATTATATTCTCGCAGAGGCAAAAGGAGACTTGTTCGAGGCGCAGGTCATCTGCTTCGACCGCATGACCCGGCAGGATTTGTCCTCTGACCCGATGCTGGACCGGTGCATCCGCTTCCTGCGGAACAATCCGGGGCTGGACCTGCAAAAAGTTCTGCCGGGCAAGCCGGGCTGTCTGCTGCTGGAAAATCTGTGGGACGAGTTGGACCTGCACAATTTCCGCCGGAAGGATAAGGGATATGTCTGTCAGGTGTTCGGCCTGGCGCTGATGGTGCTGGGCGGCGTTCTGATGGACTGCATCTTCTGGCCGGGACATCAGGAGGAATGCCGGAACGAATTGATTCTCCGGCTGGAAATCATCAAGCACGGCTGCACGGCGGAGACATCCGGACCGCGCCGCTGAAATTCCGGCGGAAATCTGCGGAACTTATAAAAATTGCTTGACCTTCCCGTAACTGGAAGGTGTATCTTAGGCAATACAGAACCATCAAAAGGAGGCACACATGGAAAAAAGAAAGACCGCTTTGCTGCTGACGCTGGCTCTGGCGCTGATGCTCTGCGCCGTCCCGGCTCTGGCGGAGAACGAAGCCGCGGCGGAGACGCCGCCTGTTCAGGCGGACGCGCCGGAGGACGTTCCGGCACCGGCGGCAGAGACAGAACCCGTCGGGACGCTTCCCCCTGCGGAGGAGGAAACGCCCGAGACAGCTCCTGTACCGGAGGAGGAAACGCCCGAGACAGCTCCCGTACCGGAGGAGGAAACGCCTCCCACGGTATACACCGGTACGGATATCTGGGGAAGCCCCATGGACGACGAGCTGGCCTTTACCGGCGACACAGATTTCCGCTCCCTGCGGTTTGAAGACCTGCGGGACCGGGTTTTGGAGGGAAGCCTGACGGCTCTGATGCTGGAAGAATCCATCGCCTCCATTGACTCCATCAATTTTAACACCATGTACACCGACCTTGCAAACCAGCTCAGCGGCATTGAGCAGACCCAGAGCATGTATGCCTCCATTCCTGTCACGACAGTGTTTGAGGGCATGATGCAGGGCTATGTCATCTCGTCCCTGCAAGGGTCTTACAGCTCTCTGAGCGGCACGCTTACCCAGCTGGCAACGGGCGACCTGCAAAAAGATTACGCCTCCGCCAAGCGGCAGCTGAACAACGCCCGGGACCTGCTGGTCCAGGGGGCGGAAACCCTGTACATTGCGATTCTGGATCTTCAGCAGACGCGGGAGACCCTTCAGCGCAACGCCAAGGCTCTGGACCGGAGCGTCCAGGAAATGGAGCTGCGCTATCAGCTGGGGCAGGTTTCGGCCCTGTCGCTGGAACAGGTCAAAAACGGCCGGGCGACCCTGGAAAGCAGCCTCGGCACGGTGGATTTGAACCTTCGCCGCTGCAAGCTGCAATTACAGGCGATGGTGGGTTCCAGCCTCAGCGGTTCGCTGGTGCTGGCGGCTCTGCCGGAGGTCAGCGGCGCGCTGATCGACAGCATGGATTACAAAACGGACTTGCAGGCCGCGAAGGACAAGAGCTACGACCTGTTTGCCGCCTGGAAAAAGCTGGACGAGGCCAGCGACACCTACGACGACGCCCGCGCCTCCTATGCCCGGGATTCCTATAGTCTCCGCTCGGCGCGGCATACATACGAATCGGCCAAGTACGAATACCAGTATACGGTGCAGAATTTTGAAATGGCGTTTCGGAACGCCTGCGATTCCGTGCGGGATTACGAGCACATTTTGAGCGCGTCGGAAACGGCGTTGTCCTGCCAGGAGAGCAGCTATGCCGCTATGGAAATGAAGTACCGGCAGGGGAGCATTTCCCAAAACGCGCTCCTGGAGGCGGAGGACGATCTGGCCGAGGCCAAGGACGCCGTTGCATCCGCAAAGCGCAATCTCTTTACGGCTTACCGCTCGTATTACTGGGCCGTCAACTACGGCGTGATGAACAGCAACGGATAATCCGCGGAAACATTTTGATTTTTATTGGAGGAACAGCATGAACATGAAACGACTCCTGGCGGCGGCCCTCTCCGCCGCGCTGCTGCTGGCGTTGACGGCCTGCGGCAGTACGGACGCGGACGGCGGGCAGACGGACGGCAGCGGCCCCTCAGGCGTCGCCGTCCAGGTGGAGGAGGTGCTGGACGGCACCATCTTCGCGGAAAACACCGTCTCCGGCAAAATTGAGCCGGAGGACCAGGCCACCATTATGGTTGCCGTCAACGCGAAATGCACCAAGGTCTATGCCGAGGCCGGCGACATCGTTCAGGCCGGGCAGGCTCTTTGCACCCTGGACCTGGGAAGCACGCTTTCTTCGTACAACGCGGCAAACATCAGCTATCAATCCTCCGTCCAGGGGTATCAGGACCAGTCGGCAGTGTTTGAGATGCAGATTGCCCTTTTGGAAAAGACCGTGCAGGATCTGAAGGAATTGTTTGCGATTGGCGCGGCGTCGCAAATGGAAATCGACCAGGCGGAATTGCAGCTGCAAACGGCCGTTGCCACCCGGAATTCCACCCTCTCTCAGCTGGAAGCCGGGATGCAGAGCGCGAAATCCAACGTGGAACAGCTGGCAACGGTGCTGGAAAACGTCGATTCCCAGGGCAACGTCATTGCGCCCAGCTCCGGCACGCTGGTGACGATGAACGCCGTGGAAAACGGCTTTGTGTCCAGCGCGGCCCCAGTGGCCATCATTGACGGCGTGGATCAGATGAAAGTGACGGTTTCCGTCTCCGAGGCGTTGGTGCCCAAGCTGGCGGCGGGCGGCAAGGCGGATGTGACCGTCAGCGCGATTGAGCAGAGCTTTGAGGCCACCATTCGGGCGGTGGAGAAGGCCGCCAATATGCAGACAAAGCTATATAATGTGACGCTGGCCGTTCCTTCGGATGTCAGCGGCCTTCTGGCGGGTATGTTTGCGGATGTGACGTTCCACACGGACGTTTCAGAAAATACCGTGGTTGCGCCGACGGAAGCGGTGATTTCCAGCGGCGGTTCCCAGTATGTCTTTATTGTGGAGAACAACACGGCGAAGCAAATCCAGGTTTCCACCGGCCTCACCGGCAACGGCGTGACGGAAATCACCTCTGGCCTGGAACCCGGGATGCAGCTGGTGACGGTCGGGCAGGCGTATTTGACCGACGGCATGGCGGTTCGTATTGTCTCCGGACAGGAGGAAGCCGACGCGGATACGGAAGCCGGCGCGGATACCGAAGCCGCCTCTCCGGAGGATTCCGGCGGGGCCGCGCCCCAGGACGGCGGCGGGGAGGCAGCATGAAGATTGCCAAAGCGTGTATTGAACATAAAGTAGCCACTCTGCTGGCGAGTATCCTGGTGTGTGTGTTCGGCCTGATGTACGCCACTCAGCTGCAAATGTCCCTGATGCCGGAAATGGAAATGCCGATGGCCGTTGTGGCGTGCTACTACGTGGGCGCGAACCCCAGCGACATCGAGGAGCTGGTCACGCGGCCTCTGGAATCGGCCATCATGTCCGTACCGGGCGTGGACGAAATCTCCTCCACTTCTTCCGAGGGCGTGACCCAAATCCAGATTACATACGTGGAGGGCACCGACCTGGATATAGCCGCGACGAAGCTGCGGGAGCAGTTCGACCGGGTGACTCTGCCGGAGGACGCCATGGACCCGGTGATCATCAACATGAACCTCAGCGAACTGATGCCCACCGCCATGATCGCCCTCATGGGCGACGATCTGGCCCGGCTCCAAAGTCTGGCCGAAGACTCCGTCGTCCCCGCCCTGGAGCGGATCGACGGCGTGGCGCAGGTGAGCGTCATGGGCGGCGCGGAACAGCAGATCGCTGTGGAACTGGACGCCACCCGCGCCTCAGGCTTCGGGCTGTCCACGTCGTATATCTCCCAGTTCCTCGCGGGACAGAACCTGATTTATCCCGGCGGCAATTTGCAGAACGGTTCCAAGAAGCTCACCGTCAGCACGGACGCAAAATTCCAGTCGGTGGAGGACGTGTCCAATATGCTCCTCTCCCTGCCCGCGGGCGGGACGGTGCGGCTGTCGGAGGTCGCCAGCGTGACGCTGGAAAACAAGGACATGGAGGCCATTGCAAAGGTGGGCGAGTCCCCCTGCGTGGTGCTTCAGGTGTCGAAGCAGTCCGACGCCAACGAGGCGGCGGTGTCCGAGGCCATTTTGAAGCGTCTGGAACGCTTGCAGCAGGAAAATATCAACGTACAATACATTATTCCCTACATTGCCAGCGATTACATCAACCAGACGGTGGATTCGGCCTATCAGAACATCATTCAGGGAATGCTGCTGGCGGCGTTGGTGGTGCTTTTGTTCCTGCGCCGGGGCGGCGCGACGTTTACCATCATCGTCTCCATGCCGATGTGCGTTCTGACCGTTTTCGTGCTGATGAACGCCTTCGATCTGACGCTGAACATGATGTCCCTGGGCGGGATTGCCATGGGCGTGGGCATGATTGTGGATAACTCCATAGTCGTGCTGGAAAACATCTACCGGTTTTCCGCCGAGGGCCACAGCCGGATAGACGCCTGCGTGGAGGGCACCAAGGAGGTCACGTCTTCCGTTGTGGCGTCCACGCTGACGACGGAGGCCGTGTTCGTCCCTCTGGCCCTGACCGAGGGCATGGCGGGCATGATGTTCAGGGACTTCTGCCTGACGATTGCCTCTTTGATTTTCGGCTCTCTGGTGATCTCTCTGACGCTGGTGCCGCTGCTTTGCTACTTCACCTTGAACGAAGAACGGGTCCAACGCCGGGCGGAAAAACTGGCAAACCGCAAACCCGGTCCCTTCCAGCGGCTCAAGGCGAAGCTGAACGGTTTGTATTTGAAGCTCCTGGACTTCTTTGTCCGTCATCTGGCAATCGGTATGCTGGCTTCCGCCGCGCTGGTGGTGGGCTTTGGCCTGACGCTGGTGAATACCAAAATGGTCCTGATGCCCGACATGGATCAGGGACAGGTTTCCGTCAACGTCAGTATGCCGATTGGCTCCGGGCTGGATGAGGCGGCTCAAATCGCCGACCGGGTATCGGCCATTGTGGAGGCAAACTGCCCGGAGATGGAGGATATGTTTTATCTCAGCCAGGCGGAGTCGGTGACGATGCTGGTGAACCTCGTCTCCCGGACAGAACGGGAGCGGACGTGCTTTGACATCGAAGCCGATCTCCGGGGAAAATTACAGGATATCGCAGGCTGCGAGATTACGGTGAGCGCGTCCAGCATGATGAGCATGGGCAGCGGAAATGATATTGCCGTCCAGCTCTCCGGCGACGATTACGATACGCTTTCGTTTCTGGCAAACGACCTGATCAGTCAGATTTCCGCGCTGCCGGACGCGGTGAACGTGGACAGCTCTTTGTCCGACCAGGTGCCCCAGGTCAAGGTCATTATGAACCGCGAGGCGGCGGCCCAGTACGGCCTGACGGCGGCGGCGGTCGGCAGCGCGGTGCGGTCCGAGCTGACCGGCTCCACGGCGACAAAAGTGACCATCAACAGCCAGGAGCTGGATGTGGTGGTCCGGGGCAGCGGCGCGGCCTCCGAGAGCCTGGACGCCCTGCGGTCGATGGCGGTTCCCTCCTCCTTCGGCGGAACGGTGCCTCTGTCGTCGGTGGCGGAGGTGGTGATCGAGCAGGCTCCCCAGACCATTACCCGGTCCAACCAGACCCGGCAGATCACCATTACCGGCGATACCGTCAGCGGCGACGCGGCCGCCATGACCCAATCCATCTGGGCCATTCTCAATAACTACACTCTTCCGCAGGGATACTCGTTTGAAACCGCCGGTTCTTACGAGGACATGATGGAGAGCTTCGGGGATTTGCTGTTTGCCCTGGCGGTGGCTCTGCTGCTGGTTTACTTTGTGCTGGCGGTGCAGTTTGAATCCTTCCTCATGCCGGTCATGGTCATGCTGATTCTGCCGGTTGCCTTTACCGGTTCCCTGTTCGGTCTGCCGCTGACGGGCCGGGACCTCTCCATGCTCTCCCTGGTATCCATTATCATGCTGGCGGGCACGGTGGTTAACTCCTCTATTATTCTGATCGAATACATCAAGGTCCGCCGGGACAAGGGCGAGGACCGCCGCACGGCGATTCTCAACGCCTGCCCTCTCCGGGTGCGCCCGATTTTGATGACCACCCTCACCACCATCCTGGCGATGGTTCCCATGGCGCTTGGCATTGGCGAAACAAACGAGATGATGAGCGATATGGGCATTACAATGATTGCCGGTATGGTGATTTCCACGGTAATCACGCTGGTTTTCACGCCGGTGTATTACTCCGTGATCGACAATCTCTCCCACATCTTCCGCCGGTCCGGGAAAAACGGCAAAAAGCCCCGGAAATCCCAAAAAACCGAAGAAGCGAAGCCGGAGGAAACCCCGGCTCCGGTGTAAAAAGAAAGCGCGTCGTTCGAGAGAACGACGCGTTTTTCTATTTGCGTTCCAGAACCCACTGGATAAAATTTTCCACCAGGTCCAGCTGTTCGTCATTCATGGCCCGCAAGGGTTCCGCGACGTTTTTCCAGCGTTCGCGTTCCATCCGGGCCGTACCGACTAAAAATTCATCCGGCGTCGTGCCTAAAGCCAGTGCCAGACGCATAATAACTTCTGTGGATGGGATGGAGACGGCGCGTTCAATGTTGGAGAGATAGTGTTCGCTGATATCTGCCGCTTCAGCAATTTTCATTTGAGTCAAGTTCTGTTTCTTTCTGCATCGGCGGATTCTGACTCCGATCATTTTATAATCCAGCCCCATACAAAACCCCTCCAAATACTTGATAGGGATATCATATCCATATTCAACTGGGAAAAAGAATGACCGGATAGTTTATTTTGACCTTGACAGATCATGAAATAACATTTATAGTTGGAAGTAATTTCAAAAGGAGGAAATTATTATGTATCAAAAAATGTATACCGTGTTGTGCAATGCCGTTACCTGCGCCGTGGAAAATCTTCGGGAATATGAGGTTGGAAAGGCTCTTGAAGTGCTGATGAAGGCACAGCGGGAAACCGAAGAAATTTACATTTCCTCCGGCGGGGACGAAACCCCGGAGGCGTAAAAGAAACGTAAAGAAATACCGCACTGCCTTGCATAAGCTGGACTTTTTATGCTAAAATTGTTTCAAGATTTGCAGGGGGTGAAAGCGTGAACATCAGGCGCTGGAGGGATAATGTGGGCCGGACGAAAACCGTCCTGGGAGAGAAGGTGCGGGAGGCATTGGCCTCCGTCCTGCCCATTACCGCCATTGTCCTGGTGTTATGCTTTACCCTGGCCCCGGTGCCGGTGGATATTCTGCTGGCATTTCTGGTGGGAGCGGTGCTGCTGATTGTGGGCATGGGGTTTTTCACCCTGGGCGCAGAGGCCGCCATGACCCCGATTGGCGAACAGGTCGGCTCGAAGATGGCCAGTTCCCGAAAACTGTGGGTCGTAGTCGTGCTGAGTTTTTTGATCGGCGTGGTGGTCACGATTTCCGAGCCGGATTTACAGGTTTTGGCGAATCAGGTGCCCGGCATCCCGAATATGCTGCTGATCGGCGCGGTGGCGGCGGGCGTCGGGGTGTTTCTGGTGGTGGCCCTGCTGCGGATTTTGTTCCAGGTTCCCTTGCAATGGCTGATTATCGGCTCGTATCTGGTCGTATTTATTCTGGCGGCCTTTTTTGTTCCGAAGGATTTCCTAACCGTGGCCTTTGACTCCGGCGGCGTCACCACGGGCCCGATGACGGTGCCGTTTATCATGGCGTTGGGCCTTGGTGTGTCCTCCATCCGCAGTGACGAAAACGCCGCGCAGGACAGTTTCGGTCTGGTGGCTCTCTGCTCGGTTGGCCCGATTCTCGCCGTGCTGATTCTGGCGATGTGCTTTCCTGCGTCCGGCTCCTATACGCCGTCGGCCATGCCGGAGGCGGCGGACAGCCGTGCGTTAAGCGGTTTGTTTCTGGCGGCTTTTCCGGAGTACGCAAAGGAGGTTTTTCTCTGCCTGTTTCCGATTGCGGCTTTTTTTGCAGCCTTTCAGGTTCTGGCCCTGCGGCTAAATTTCAAAAAGGTCTTGAAAATCGTGGTCGGTATTTTGTATACTTATATAGGACTTGCCGTTTTTCTCACCGGCGTGAATGTGGGCTTTCTCCCGGCGGGTACCTATCTGGGCCGTCAGATTGCGGCTTTGCCCTACGCCTGGATTCTGGCCCCGATCGGTATGCTGATGGGCTGGTTTATCGTCCAGGCAGAGCCTGCGGTCCATGTGCTGAACCGGCAGGTAGAGGAGATCACCTCCGGGGCGATTTCAGGGCAAGCGATGAGCGCGAGCCTGTCCGCGGGCGTGGCAATTTCCATCGGGCTCGCCATGGTGCGGGTGCTAACGGGGATATCCATTTTCTGGTTTCTGGTGCCGGGCTATCTGGCGGCGGTGACGCTCTCCTTCTTCGTGCCGAAGATTTTCACGTCTATCGCCTTCGACTCCGGCGGCGTAGCCTCCGGCCCGATGACGGCCACCTTTCTCTTGCCGTTTGCCATGGGCGCGTGCGAGGCTCTGGGCGGAAACATTGTGACGGATGCCTTCGGGGTGGTGTCTATGGTTGCCATGACGCCGCTGCTGACGATTCAGCTGCTGGGCCTGTTGTACCAGTGGAAGCTGAAGCGCGCGGAGACGCCGGAGGAAATTCCCGACGACGAAATTATTGAGCTGTAAGGGCGAAAAACAGGGCGGGTTTTCAACCGCACTCTGTTCAAGAACCGCCCTGCGGACCGGCGGCCCGGCCGCGGAAGCGGCTGAAAGTCAGGTCCCGCAAGCCGCTGGAATTTGGGCTGTCTGCGTTTATTAAATCAGGAGGAAAGCGATATGGGCGGAGCCGTTCTCATGATAACCATTACGGACCGCAGCCGTGGAAAAGAGTTTGCGGGCTGGTTTCAAAGCCAGGGGATTCCGCTGATTCTGGCCGCGCTGGGCCGCGGCACGGCCTCGACGGAGGTTTTGGACTTCCTGGGCCTGGAGGCCACGGAAAAGGTGGTTTTGATGCTGGTCGCGCCCCGTTCCCCCAGTCTGGTGCGGAGGGCGGAACGGGAATTGTGGTTAGACGTGCCGGGCCGGGGAATTTTAATGACGGTACCGGTGTCCGCCATCGGAGGCGCGAAAACGAGAGATTACCTGCTGCGTCAGGAGGCGGAGGAAGTCATGGAAAAGGCAGTCACACACGAATTGATTGTGGTGATCACAAACCGCGGGCACACGGACCGGGTGATGGACGCCGCGCGTTCGGCGGGAGCCGCCGGAGGCACCACCATTCACGCCAAGGGCACGGGGACGGAGCTGGCGAAAAAATTCTTCGGCGTGTCCATCGCGGCGGAAAAGGAAATGGTGTTTATTCTGACCCGCGCGGCGGACCGCAGCCCGATTATGAAAGCGGTTATGGCCCAGGCCGGGATGCAGACGGAGGCGCAGTCGGTGGTATTCTCCCTGCCGGTGAGCGACATCGCGGGCCTGCGGCGGCTGGATTTGGAGAATGAAGCCTGACGGATGCGGGGCGGCCGCCAGCCGCCCCCGTATTTTTATTTGACGCGCTTTCCATTTCGGAGTATAATGGAGTAAACTGGAAGGAGGGATTTCTATGAAAACCGTTTTGACCATTGGACGGCAGTTTGGCAGCGGGGGCAAGGAAGTCGGCATCCGGGTGGCCAAGGAGTTAGGGATTCCGTTTTATGACAAGGAGCTTTTGCAGGAGGCGGCCAAAAAGAGCGGACTGTGCGAAAAGATCATCGACCATTTTGACGAACGGCCCAAGAGCCTTTTATATTCGATTGCCATGGATTCGTATATGTTTGCACTGCCGGGCACCGGCGCGGGCGAATCCCTGGAACAGCAAGTGTATCTGGCAACGTTCAATACCATCCGGCAGATTGCGGAGCGGGGTCCTTGCGTGATGATCGGACGCTGTGCGGATTACGCCCTGGCGGACAACCCGAATCATCTGAGCATTTTCATTCACGCTCCCTTGGACGACCGGATTCAGCGGGTGGCAAAGCGGCAGAACCTGCCGCCGGATAAGGCCAGGGCCTTGATTACCAAAACGGATAAACGCCGGGCGTCGTATTACGAATATTACTCCTCGCAGCGTTGGGGCGCGGTGGAGAGCTATGATTTCTGCCTGAACAGCAGCTATCTTGGCCTCGGCGGCACGGTGGAGCTTGTCCGCGCCATCATCGACCATAAGGAACACCCCGTCCCCAGCCCGACGGAAATCGATCCCACCGTGTAATTTGCGGCAAAGAAAAAAGTCCCCGTTTTTCGAGAAGAAAAACGGGGTCTCTTTCTGCCCGCAGACGCCGGAAGGTCAGCACCGCCAGCCGGGGCCGCCGGTCGTTCTGGAAAGACGGGTACACTCCATGGTATAACTGATCTGCAACACCGCGGCAATCAGTACCACCACAAACAACGGCATGATTCCAAACCCGAACGCCATATTCATAACCAGCAGTGCGGCCCAAATAAAGATGCACGCCCTGGAGGTCAGGGAGTAGGCGTGAAAGGCCGCCTGTCCGATTTGCTGCCGTTCCGCCTCGTCGCAGCTTGCGAGCCATTTTTTCTGGAACTTCGTGTCGTATACGCTGCCCTTTTTCTCCGGGTTCATCTGCCGCGTCAGATCGACGGCTTTCTGCTGTGCGAAAATCGCCAGTCCAGCGGAGATCAGAAACGCCGCCACGTGATACAGCATCCCCGGCAGTTCATAGCAGACCGCCGCGGAGAAAAAGAACAGGTCCAGCAGTATCTGGACGGCACTCAGCAGCAATACCCAATTCAGCCGCCGGTCCGCAGTTTCCGCAACGTCGTCCTCGTCGCCGCCGTTCCAGGCCGCGCAGCAGCGTTTTGCAGAACGATAGAGGAGAAAATTGCTTCCCATCGTTACAGCGGTGGCGGCGGGAATTGCCCAGGGCGTCACGATTTGAAGGATACGGGCTGCTTGTGCAACGACGGCGGAACCCAAGCCGAGCCTGTCGCCAAGGCCCACGAAAAATCCGATGAAGCCTCCCACAAGCCCTGCAATGAGAAGCGTCAGAAAAAATTTGGGCAGCGCTTTGCGGTTTTCGCTCTTTTCATTCATGATCGTTTTCCTCCTGATACGTAAAAATGTCCTCGACCTGCACGGCGCAGATCGCCGCCAGCTTCAAAGCCAGCGTAACCGAAGGGGAATAATCGCCCCGTTCAATTTGACTGATGGTCTGCCGGGACACTCCCGCCAGACGCCCCAGCTCCTGCTGGTTCACGCCCAGACGCGCCCGGTGTTCCTTCAGCCGGTTATACAACGGCATTCCATCGCCTCCTATCCTGACAAATATACCCGTCAATCTGACAAATATTCTTGTCATATACAGCATAGCGCTGACAAGGAAACTTGTCAAGTGCTTTTTTCGTCCGCTGCGGTTATCTGGGGATTTGCCTCGGTCCCCGCGCTGGATTCCTGGTTCACCGGTTATTTTGAACGCAAAAACCAAGCTGCATAAGAAAACGTCCTCCGAGCGGTCTCGGAGGACGTTTTTTCCATGCTACATAGGGTCCCGCCACTTTCCCGGCGGAACGCCCCGCTTGCGCAGGCGGGTTTTGATGAAGTCCCGGAACAGGGCGTACAGCACGGAGCAGAGCGGAATGAAAAAGATCATGCCGCTAATGCCCATCAGACTCCCGCCCAGCGTCACCGCCGCCAGGACCCAGATCGACGGCAGGCCCACCGACGAGCCGACCACATGGGGATAGATAAAATTCCCCTCAATCTGCTGAATCACAATAAACAGTACGATAAACCACAATGCCCGCCAGGGATCTGTGACGGCGATCAGCAGCGCGCCCACCGCACAGCCGATGAAGGCTCCCACCACAGGAATCAACGCCGTCAGGGAAATCAGCACGCCCACTAAAAGCGCGTAGGGCATTCGGAACAGCGTCATAGCCACGACGAACAGCGTACCCAAAATCACGGCCTCCAGGCACTGGCCGGAGAGAAAGCTCCCGAAGGTCCGGTTTGCCAGCCGCAGGACTTCCAGGGTTTTGTCCGCCCACCGTTCCGGAAGAAGGGCGTAACACACCTGCCGTCCCTGCCGGGCCAGCTTCTCCTTTTGCAGCAGAATGTAAAAGGAAAAAATCAGCCCGATCACAAAGATACTCACGCCGCTCACCACGCCGCCGATCAGCCCGCCGCCGGAGGAGAGCAGACGGCTCCCAAAGTCCTGGGCTATGGCCATTGCCCGGCGGGACAGCGTGTTCCAATCAATGTCCAGTTGGAAATTGTCCGCCAGGGTCTCCAGCTGCGGCAGCAGGGCCTCCAGCTTCTCCAGCTGCGTTTGGAGGCGTTGAACCGCCGCGGGAATTTGATGTCCGATGGACCCCACCGCCTCTCCGATTCCGGGGCCGATGACGCAGAACGCCAGCGTTAAAACGCCAATCATGGCCGCCAGCGTCAAAAGCAGCGACAGGGGCCGCCGCGCCTTTTTCCGGGCGGGCAGATGCCGCTCAATGGCCGTCATGGGCACATTCAGCACAAAGGCAATGGCCCCGCCCACCAGAAACGGCCCTAAAATCCCCAGCAGCCGCATCAAAACGCCAAGAACAGCCGTCAGTTTTTGCAGTACGCAGTAAAACAGCACGCCGCCGCAGACCACGGCCAGACGCTGCTTGATTTGCTCTCGATTCCAGTCCATATCATCCCCGGCGGTATTCCTCCGCCGTTTTCCGGTAGCCTTCCGCGCTTCTCCGGATACCCTCGATTTCCTCCGCCGTCAGGGGCCGCGCCACTTTGGCCGGGCTTCCCAGAATCATAGACCCGGCGGGGGCGTCCAGCTTTCCCGTCACCAGTGCGCCTGCGCCAATGATGCAGTCGTCCCCGATTTTCGCGCCGTTGAGGACAATGGCCCCCATGCCAACCAGTACGTTATTGCCGACGGTGCAGCCGTGTACAATCGCGCCGTGGCCGATGGTGCAGCCCGCGCCGATATGGGTCTCCTCGTGCAAAACCGCGCCGTCCTGCACGTTGGTGCCGGCCCCGACGAAGATCGCGCCGTCATCGCCGCGGATAACGGCGTTATACCAGACGCTGACGCCTTTTTCCAGCGTCACATCTCCGCAGACCTTGGCCCCCTCGCAAATGAGGACATCCGCATCCGTTTCTCTCAATTGGTATGCCATAGTATCCGATTCCTTTCCTTATGTGATTGCCGGATGGATCAAATATCCGGCGCAAAATTGCCGTTTATAAAGATGGGGACCTCCCGTCCGTCCCGGGTTTTGCCTGTGATGGAGAGGTCCGGCGTGCCAATCATGAAATCCACATGGGTGATGGAGTCGTTGAGGCCCCTGGCTTTCAGCTCATCCTTGCTCATTTTCTGCCCCCCCTCCAGACAGGGGTACGCCTCTCCGAAGGCGATATGGCAGGCGGCATTTTCGTCAAACAGCGTATTATAGAACAGGAGGCCCTGGTTTGAAATCGGGCTGTCATAGGGCACCAGGGCCACCTCGCCGAAGTAGGCCGCGCCCTCGTCCACGCTGATGGCGGCTTGCAGGACTTGTTCGCCCAGGCGGGCGGCGGCCTCCACGATCTTTCCGTTTTCGACAACAAAGCGGAAATTCTCAATGGTGTTTCCGTCGTGGACCAGGGGCATGGACCCCATGATTACGCCGTTGGCCCCGGTTTTCAGAGGTGCGGTGAAAATTTCCTCGGTAGGAATGTTGGCAATATAGGTCTGACCGTTCAAGGTCACGTCGCCGCCGCTCTCCCAAACGTGGCCCTCCGGCAGTTCAACCGTCAGATCGGTGCCCAGGGCGTTGGTGTAATGGAGGGATTGGAGCTTCAGGGCGTTGAGGGTTTCCAGACGCTTTTGCAGCGTGTCCAGATGCTCGTGCCAGCGTTCCACGGCTTTTCCGTCGCCGGTGATGCGGACGGCCTGGAAAATGGCGTCCCAGAGGGCGGAGACGGCTTCCGCCTCGTCCATGTCCGGGAAGACCCGGACGGCCCAGGAGGGAATGGGAATGGAGGCGATGCACCAGGGGAAGCCGCCGCACATTTGCAGGCGGTCAAAGTCCTTGAGGGCCTTTCCGCTGGCCCGCTGGGCGCGGATCATGCGCTGGGAGTCGACGCCCTTGAGGTTTTCCGGGTCCGTGGCGGAAATGGCCAGATAGGCCGCGCCTTCCAGGGCGTGGTCATTGAAGAAATGCCGCCGCCAGAGGGGCACTTCGTCGAAAATTTCCTCCGCGGCGTTTTGGTATTTCATGCGGGTCATGGCGTCGTCGGTCCAGTTCATGACGACTTCCTTGCACTGGGCCTCATAGGCTTCCGCCGCGCACAGGCGGGCGAACGCGGCGCACTCCACCGGAGAGGAAATGATCATCCGCTGTCCGGGCTGGATGTTCAGCCCCACGCGCACCAGAAGCCGGGCGTATTCTCTCAGTTTTTCATTCATAAAATTCGTCGGTCCTTTCCTGCTGAATTAGTCCCAGTATGCGCTATTGTAGAACATTTTACCAAAAAAGTAAAGGGGATTTGCGGGAATGTTTTCGGATGTCCGTCCCTGAGAGCCGCTGCCGCCGCCAGAGGGACCGGGCGCGGAATTCCGCACGGCAGAGGGAATAAACATTTGACAAAATTCTTGTTTTTTTTCGCAACTTTTGATATTCTGTTTCTTAGCAGGCAGGGTTTTCCTGGGTTATCTGGAACCCTGCCGGAAATGCTAACAAAAGGCCCCGCTTCTGGGGTTGTCGGAAAGGAGCGTTACCTCTATGAATCCTGAAGATTTGTCGCAGCTTCTGCCCTATATCGCATCCTATATGCGAAACTCCATGAGCAGTCTGTATCTGGCTGCGTTACAGCTGGCCCCGCCTGCCAAACGGGAACAGGACCCGGACCTGGACGCCCGTGCGGCCCTTCTGGACCAGAGCTATTATCGCCTGACCCGGCTGGTCAACAGCCTCACATCTGCGAAATACTTCAGCAGCGACCCCCTTCCCCTGCGTGACGGAAACCTTGCCGCGCTGATCAGCGGTCTTTTTGAGCAGGTGGAATCCCTGGCCAAAACCAAAGGGCTGGATATGCGGTACAGCTGCGCAACGGACAGCCATACCTGCGCGTTTTGCCCCGAGGCATTGGAGCAGGTTTTTTACCAGCTTATTTCCAACGCCTTTAAGTTTACGCCCCCCGGCGGACATATTTTTGTAGAGCTGCGGATGTCCCGCGGCCAGGTGTTGTTTTCGGTGGAGGACGACGGGCCGGGCATCCCCCAGGAGCAGCTGGATACGCTGTTTGAAATTCACCCCCGTGAAATCCCTGCGCCTCCGCCCCACGGACTGGGCCTGGGTCTGCCGCTGTGTCAGCGGATTGCCACGGCTCACGGCGGAATGCTGATGGTGGAGTCCCGTGTCGGCAAGGGGACCCGGCTGACGCTTTCCCTTCCGGACCGGCAGATTGGCCGCACCGTGGTTTCCGATCTGGTCAGCGATTACACCGGCGGCTTTAACCGGACACTCCTTGCGCTTGCGGATGTTCTTCCAGCGAATGCGTTTTTAATCCGGAACCAGAGCTGAAAAA
The DNA here is from genome assembly GCA_910589315.1 of uncultured Oscillibacter sp. GTDB lineage: Bacteria > Bacillota > Clostridia > Oscillospirales > Oscillospiraceae > Oscillibacter. Next base: position 32,668 of record CAJUTB010000026.1, read on the forward strand.
ACATCCCAGGGAATTTTCCCTGGGATGTTGCAGGAACGGTCAGCCCTCCATGGCGGCCCGCAGCTGCTGCCACCATTCCACCGCTTTGCTTTTCAAAACGTAGCCCTGGCCGTCCTCGGTGATCAGTCTGACCTGTTCTTCCGTCAGGCCCGCCGCCAGGGCCGTTTCCGGCACGCTGCCGGAGGCTGCCGTACACAGCGGCGGAAAAACCACGCACCACCAGTTTTTCCCTTCCCCCGCGCCGATGACGACCCGCAAGGCCAGATAGTTTCCGGCGGGCAGGGTGAAGCCGTCGTATTCGCGGGTGGGGAAGGCGGCGTTTTCCAGGCGGACGTCAACGGCGTAGTCATAACCGTTGGCGCGGATTTCCGCGGCGGCGATTTTTTCCAGCTCCAGCAGCTGTCCCCGCAGGAGTCCTTCCGCCTCCCGGCGGTCGGCCGACTGCTCCAGAAGCGTCTCCGCCCGTTCCAGGATCTTATCCCGGACTTGCAGCTTAAGGGTTTGGTCCTCCTCGGAGTCCGAGTTTGCCAGGACGTGCAGGCGCACGACCTTTTCCGCCAACTGGTCTCCTGCTTGAAGCGCGAGCGCGCCCGACGCCAGAAACAGCGCGAGTCCGATTAAAAGAGCGATTTCCGCCGCCTTGAAGGCTTTTGATGAATTGGCGGCAGAGGCAGATGTACTGGTCATAATTTTGTCCGTTCCTTTCCTGGGCTGCGGCCCTTTGTGGAAAAGGATGGACATTTTTTCTGACTTTCAAACCGGATTTTGCAAAATCGGCCGCATATGGCCGGATGCGGGAGAAGTTCCTGAAAGAATATCACCCTGGTATCAACAATCGGATAGTATTTCTTATCCCGGCTACGGCGAGACAGGAGGGAGTGACTGGCATTAAAAGCAACGGATTAGATGGAATGGGTGGGCCATATGAACAATATTCGTAATCGGGCGGAGGAAATCGTTCTCCGTGAACTGATCTACACATAAGAAGCGCAACAAGGAGTATGAGCGCGCTTGCCGCAGCCATACTCCTTGTTTTTTTATTATGGTAAAAACAATTGAAAGTTGAAAAAGGTATGGGAATAAGTAGAATAAGGACATGAGCTATTCGAAAAGATATAGGGAACGCACAAATAATCGCGACAGGCAGGACATAGCTTGGAAGCGGACCATCAAGTGTTCAAGGTTTCCAAATCGACGATAAAGCGGGAAAAGCAACTGAAAGAAACGGGGGATTGGGAGAAAAAAGATCTGCACAAAAGTTTCCAAAAGATCGATCCGGAAAAGCTGAAGGCATATATTGCGGCCCACCCAGACGCATAGCAATCGGAAATGGCCAAGGCATTTGGATGCAGCGAAAGCGGCGGCTTTTTGCTGCCCCAAACGCCGGGTGCAGACTTCTCTTTCTTCCACCCTACTTCCCGGAACGCAAGCCTATTGAACATTTCTGGGCTTGGCTAAAGCGCCTGTTGAGGAAAATCCTTCCCTCCGCCCCTTCCTTTGATGATGCCTTTTCTGCCGCTTTTCAACTATGGTGACTATACCATAAGACATTCGGCAAAGCATAAAGACGCCGGGGATTTCTCCCCGGTGGCTTTGGGGTCCTGGTGGACTGCCTGAAGCGTATTGAGCGGCTTCGGTTCGCACGGTTTGTCACTTCAGTGATTATACAATAGAGGTTTCCGTTGCGTCTTCCTGAAGCACCCTGTCCAGGTTATAGGCTTCATCAATCTCCGCCCAGAATTGTGCGCTTTCTTCTTCACTGAATTCCAGCGCATTGAGCAGTCTGAACATTGTTGATGGGAGCGGCAAATGTTCATGGCATTCCATTTGCTGAATACAATTGCGGGTAAGGCCCGCTTTCTCTGCCAGAGAGGTTTGAGAGAGCTTCATCTCCTTTCGCCGGCGAGTTAGTTTTTCTTCCAGAAATTTGCTCACATTTGGGAATTCTCTGCACACGCTTCTTGACTTTGGCATATTCACCGCCTCCTATATCCAAAAAGCATATAGAAATTGTTGGCGATTTTCTGCCAAGTCCCGTTGGCATTGTGAAAATTGTCAAATTAGTGCTCTTAAACTTCCTGAGTTACATAATTAGGGTCTACAGAAAAAGCAAAAAGCCACAATAAAAATGCGGGGATATGAA
>CAJUTB010000027.1 GCA_910589315.1 uncultured Oscillibacter sp.
GCCGCCTTTCGCTTTTCGCCCATGAGCTCATTGATCTGCTCAAAGGACACTACCACATCGCCGGGATCGGGCTTTGCGGGCCCGGCCTGTTCCTGCTGAGGTGTGGGAGCGGCGGCCTGTTCGGGAGCCGGGGCCTGGGGCTGGCCAGCCGTTACAGACTCGGGAGCCTCCGGGATTTTTTTCTCACCGGGGCCCGTGTTCAGTTTGTCATCTGCCATTCATTAACCTCCTTTTCGTTAAAGTTGCACAAATTTCAGGCTTAAATTTCTGTAATTATTTTTTGCCTCCTTCCTGTCTACCCACGCAAAAAAGCCGCCCGGTTTTGATGGCCGGACGGCCTTTCAGCGTAATGTGATAGATCAAATATTATTTTTGTTGTTGGTAGGCTCCGAAAAGCCTTGTATTTGCGGTTTTCCTAATTTATATGGCCCTTATGTGAACACGACCTAAGACGATCCAGAGGGATGGTTGATGCTGCTCCTGAGGCGAAGGAGTATTGCACAAACAAATACTTGGATGTGATCTTTCCGGGGAAGCATATTTACGACATCCACAATAAGAATGACACCTTCACGGTGGAAGGTGTCAATGTTGATTTACGCCATTATATCCCTACTCTGGCTCGGCGGAGCAGATGTTTTCCCAGAAAGCTAGAGAATCTTCAGGCGGTTCTTGCTGTTTTCGTTCAGGTCTACAACCGTTTCGGCTTCCAGAAAGAACGCTATCGCTCACGTCATCCGGGGGACTACTCTCCCTTTTGCTCTCTCTGGCTTGTTTTAACTCTGTGTTTGGACACTCCGAAATTCATAAGGGGGGATTGACAAATCCCCGAGCTGGTGATATCCTATGTGCAATTGAATCAGGATCTTCAGGGCGGGGCGCAATTCCCCACCGGTGGTAACAGCCCACGAGCCGTAAGGCATGATTCGGTGAAACTCCGAAGCCGACCGTACAGTCGGGATGGAAGAAGATCGTATCGCGCAGACGCTTTGTCTGCGCCCATGCGCGCGCTCTGGATGTTTTACAACATTCGGAGCGTTTGTGTTTAGGTGCAGAACTTTGCGCCGCCGTTTCACGATGTCTTGAACGATCGGTTTCAAGGCATCTTTTTTGTTAGGAGGCGAAAAATGAACGACGGCAATTTTATGCATATGGCCATCGACCTGGCCCGCCAGGGCCGTCCGTCGCCCAATCCATATGTGGGGGCGGTTATTGTCCGGGAAAACCGCGTGATTGGCCAGGGATGGCATGTGCGCTGCGGAGAGCTCCACGCAGAACGCCACGCACTGGCAAACTGTACGGAATCCCCTGCGGGCGCGACGCTGTACGTCACCCTGGAACCGTGCTGCCACCAAGGCCGCCAGCCGCCCTGCACCAGCGCGATTCTGGAAGTCGGCATCAAACGGGTGGTTATCGGTTCCCCCGACCCAAACCCGTTGGTAGCCGGAAAAGGAATCGGAATTTTGCGGGAAAACGGCGTGGAAGTGACCGAAAACGTTCTGCGTTCGGAATGCGACGCGCTGAACCAGGTGTTTTTCCACTATATCCGAACCAAGCGTCCTTACGTGGTGATGAAGTACGCCATGACGCTGGACGGTAAAATAGCAGCCTATACCGGCGCGTCCCAGTGGATTACCGGCGAAGCGGCCCGCCGCCGCGTTCACGAGGACCGAAACCGCTATACGGCCATTCTGGCGGGCGTAGGCACCGTGCTGGCGGACGACCCGCTGCTGACCTGCCGCATCGAGGGAGGACACAATCCCATCCGCATAATCTGCGACAGCCATTTGCGGACGCCCTTGGACAGTCAGATCATCCGGACAGCGAGAGAAGTTCCCACGATTTTGGCTGTCTGCGGAGCCGCGGAGGAAAAAATGGCCGCCTGTGAAGCCGCGGGCTGTCAGGTCTGGACACTTCCGTCCAAAGAGGGACAAGTAGACCTTGCCGCCCTGATGGACCGCCTGGGAACGGCGGAAATCGACAGCATTTTGCTGGAAGGCGGCGGCACGCTGAATTGGTCCATGCTGGAAGCGGGACTCGTCCGGCGGGTACAAGCCTATATTGCGCCGAAAATTTTCGGTGGAAACGCCAAAACGCCCGTCCAGGGACAGGGAGTTGCGCTTCCAGCGGAGGCGTTTCGTCTGACGGGAATCAATCTGACGCAAATCGGAGAAGATATTTTGCTGGAAGGGGAGGTTGATGCAAATGTTTACGGGAATCGTTGAGGAAATCGGAACCATCCGGGCGGTGCGGCGGGGCGTTCATTCGTCCATCCTGTCCGTTGAGGCGGAAACCGTGCTGCACGATTTGAAAACGGGCGACAGCGTGGCGGTAAACGGCGTATGCCTGACGGCAACCAGCGTTGGCGCGCCGGGCTTCACCGCCGACGTGATGCACGAAACCCTGGACCGTTCCACCTTGGGGACGCTGGTTCCCGGAAGCCGTGTGAACCTGGAACGGGCGATGTCTGCAAACGGACGCTTCGGCGGGCATATCGTCTCCGGCCACATCGACGGTCCCGGCACGATTCTCCAAACCCGCCGGGATGACAACGCCGTTTGGTACACGATTGAGGCTGCTCCGGCGTTGATGCGGTATATTGTAGAAAAGGGTTCCATTGCCATCGACGGCATCAGCCTGACGGTAGCGGCGGTGGGGGAGACGTGGTTTTCAGTTTCCGTCATCCCCCACACGGCGGACTCTACCACCATGAACGGCAAAAAGCCGGGAGACCTGGTGAATCTGGAAACCGATATTCTTGGCAAATACGTCGAAAAGCTGCTGCACCCGCAGCCCGGCGGCTCAGAGAGCAAGCTGACCCTTAAATTCCTGGCCCAAAACGGATTTTAGAAGCATGGAGGAAGCTATTATGTTTGAATACAGTACGATTGAAGAAGCCTTGGAGGAACTGCGGCAGGGCCGTTTGATTCTCTGCACCGACGACCCGGACCGGGAGAATGAGGGGGATTTTATCTGCGCCGCCCAGTTCGCCACCACGGAAAATGTAAACTTTATGGCCGTCCACGGCAAGGGCCTGATTTGTATGCCCATGTCATCGGAGTATGTAAAGAAGCTGCAATTTCCCCAGATGGTCAGCGACAATACCGACAACCACGAAACAGCCTTCACGGTCTCCGTTGACCACGTTTCCACCACAACCGGCATTTCCGCCGCCGAGCGGTCCGTCACAGCGATGAAGTGCGTGGAGGAGGGGGCAAAGCCCCAGGACTTCCGCCGTCCGGGCCACATGTTCCCGCTGCTGGCGAAGCCGAACGGCGTCCTGGAGCGCAACGGGCACACCGAGGCCACCGTGGACCTTCTGCGTCTGGCGGGGCTGAAAACGTGCGGGCTATGCTGCGAAATCATGCGGGAGGACGGTACGATGATGCGCGCTCCGGAGTTGCAGGAGAAGGCCCGGGAATGGGGTTTGAAATTTATTACCATCAAGGACCTGCAAAACTACCGCAAGCGGCATGAGGTTCTGGTGGAGCAGGTGGCGGCGGCAAAAATGCCCACAAAATACGGCGACTTCATCGCCTACGGCTACCGAAACCTCCTCAACGGTGAACATCACGTCGCGCTGGTCAAGGGCGATATTGGGGACGGAGAAAAGCTGCTGTGCCGCGTCCACTCCGAATGCCTCACCGGCGACGCCTTCGGCTCCCGCCGCTGCGACTGCGGCGAACAGCTGGCGTCCGCCCTCCGGCAGATCGAGGCCGAGGGCCGGGGCGTTCTGCTGTATATGCGCCAGGAGGGCCGGGGCATTGGCCTTTTGAACAAGCTGAAAGCCTACGCCCTTCAGGAACGGGGCATGGATACCCTGGAAGCAAACCTCGCGCTGGGCTTTGCCGGGGACCTGCGGGAATATTATATCGGCGCGCAGATTCTCCGGGACCTGGGGGCCAAAACCCTCCGGCTGCTGACCAACAACCCGGACAAGGTTTACCAGCTGGCGGATTTTGGTCTGGAAATCATTGAGCGGGTGCCGATTCAGATGCAGGCAACCCAGGACGACCTGTTTTACTTGCAGACCAAACAGCGTCGTATGGGTCATATTTTGAACTATTGATAAAAAACAGGAGGAAATCACCATGAAAAAGTTTGAAGGAAAATTAACCGCAGAACGTATCCGCGTGGGCATTGTCGCCGCCCGGTTTAACGAATTCATTGTCTCCAAGCTGCTGAGCGGCTGCGAGGACGGTCTTGTCCGCCATGGCGTGCAGGAGGAGGATATTGCCGTGGCGTGGGTGCCTGGGGCGTTTGAAATCCCGCTGATTGCGTCGAAGATGGCGTCCAGCGGAAAATATGATGCGGTGATAGCCCTGGGGGCCGTCATCCGGGGTAGTACCAGCCACTATGATTATGTGTGCAGCGAGGTTTCCAAGGGAATTGCGTCTGTGTCTTTGAATAGTGGGATTCCGGTGCTGTTCGGCGTTTTGACCACGGACACCATTGAGCAGGCCATTGAGCGGGCCGGAACCAAGGCGGGCAATAAGGGAGCCGAATGCGCCGAGGGCGCGATTGAGATGGTGAACCTGATTCGTTCTCTGGAGGCGTAACGGGACTACTACAAAATTTTCAGTAGATGCTTGACATTCCATAGGGCAGCGTGTATACTGACCATAGGATTACTGATTTTTTTACAGTAGTTTATGGAAAGGAGCGGTCCTATGGAATCATCGAATTATCTGCGCCGTCTGGCCTGGGAGGCCCGCTGGAGGCTTCCGAAGGAGGAGGCCGAGGAGATCATTGCGGACTATACGGAACTTCTGGAGGGCGATTCCCGCTCTTCAAAAGAGCTTTTCCGGGATCTGGGCACGCCCCGGCAGGCGGTGCGCCTGCTGGACGAGAAGGATGACGCCTATCGCAGATGGCTCGCCACCCTTGCGGTGTTGACGCTCTATATTGGCGTGCCCTGGGTGTGTCTGTTTACCCAGAACCACCACGCCAATTATGCGATTTTTCTGCTGCTTCTGGGCGCGGCGTCGTCCATCCGCTGGTTTCGCCGTACCGAACAGGAGAACCCGCCGGAAAAAACGCCTCTGCCCCGCGGCCTGCGGCCCCTTCTGGCGTTACAGGCGGCGGCGGTTTGCGTTGTGATTGCCGGCTGGAGCGGGATAATTGCCGTTTTGAATGGCGCAGGATGGATACTTCCCAGTCAGATGGGGGTCCTTTCGGCATGGATATTCCGTTTGGCGGGAACTGCGGCCGCAGGAATTGGCCTGTTTGGCGTGATACGCGCCAGGATGTCCGACCGCCGCTGGATTACGCTGTATACATTTGGAATGATGACCGTGGTTCTCTGCGTGCAGTTTTTAGCCCATACAAGCAGTATGAACCTGGACGAAAGCCTTTTCGCATGGCATATGCTGCTGTTAAAACGCAGCGTCCTCACCCTGGCGGCGGGATTGATTGCATCCGGGGTGGCGATATGCTGAAGAAGGATTTAATCACGCTTTGCCTTCTGCATCTGCTCTCCCAGGGGGACGAATACGGCTACGAAATCCTGTCCCGGCTTCACGAGGCGTTCCCGGATACCCAGGAGAGCGCGATATACGCCCTGCTGCGGAAGCTGTGCAAGGACGGATACAGCGAGAGCTATCAGGGCCGGCAGTCGGAAGGCCCGCCCCGGAAATATTACCGGCTCACGCCGTCGGGGAACCGGAGACGGGAATTTCTGCTTTCAGAGTGGCGGAATATGTGCAGGGCCATCGAGGCCCTTGGAATCGAATAAGGGGGAAACGGAGGAAGGGGAACCCTTCCTCCGTTTCCGCGCCGTCTCCGGGAAGGAAATCAAGACGGAAATAGGGAGAATTTTCGCGCTCATTTTTGTACTCTCCGACAAAAATCATCGGATTTCCGACATTTGGTCATTCCGCCGATTCCGCCCGGACGGGTTTCACATATATAATATCCCTGCCACATATGTTAATCATGTCCGCACGATCTGGAAGCGGAGAAACGAGGAGTTACAAAATGGATATTTTTTCCCTTTTCACCCTCTGCGGCGGCCTGGCCTTTTTCCTCTACGGCATGAACACGATGTCCAAGAGCCTGGAAAAAATGGCCGGCGGCAAATTGGAACGCCTGCTCAAACGCATGACCTCCAACCCGATAAACGGCCTGCTTCTGGGCGCGGGCATTACCATTGCGATTCAGTCCTCGTCCGCGGTGACGGTGATGATGGTGGGCCTGGTAAACTCCGGCGTCATGGAGCTGGGGCAGACCATCGGCGTCATCATGGGCTCCAACATCGGCACCACGTTGACGGCCTGGATTTTGTCCCTCACGGGTCTGAAAAGCGAGAGCTTTTTCCTGAATCTCCTGAAACCGGAAAATTTCTCGCCGCTGTTCGCGCTGGCGGGCATCATGCTGATCATGGGCAGCAAAAAGCAGCGGCGGCGGGACGTGGGCCGGATTCTCATCGGCTTTGCCATCCTCATGTATGGCATGGAGCTGATGAAACAGTCCGTCAGCCCCCTGGCGGATATGCCGGAGTTTTCCAGCATTCTCACCGCCTTTACCAATCCCCTCCTGGGGGTGTTGGTGGGCGCGGTCTTTACCGGCGTTATCCAGTCCTCCGCCGCGTCGGTGGGCATTTTGCAGGCCCTGGCCTTGACCGGTTCCATTACTTACGGTATGGCCATCCCGATCATCATGGGACAGAATATCGGCACCTGTGTCACGGCCCTGATTTCCTCCATCGGCGTCTCCCAGGGGGCGAAGCGGGTCTCCGTCATTCACATTTTCTTCAACGTTATCGGTACCACCGTGGGCCTGATTCTCTTTTACGGCGGCAGCCTCATTTTCCACTTTGCGTTTCTGGAAGGAACCATCGACGCCGTGGGAATCGCCCTGTGCCATACGATTTTCAACGTCGGAACGACGGCTCTGCTCCTGCCGTTCTCCCGCCAGCTGGAACAGCTGGCGCGGGGAACCGTGCGGGAGAAGACAAAACCGGAAACGGCCTTCCTGGACCCGCTGCTGATGCGGACTCCCGGCGCGGCGGTCAGCGAGTGCGTTTCCATGACCAACCGCATGGGCGCGCTGGCTCAGAAAAATCTTCTCCGCTCCCTCCAGCAGCTGACGGATTACGACGCTGGGCGGGAGGAAAAAATACAGCAGGGAGAGGACAAGCTGGACTTGTTTGAGGACCGCCTCGGAAATTATCTGGTGCAGATTTCCCAGCACGGCCTTTCGATGGACGACATTCACACCGTCTCCCGTCTCCTGCACGCCATCAGCGACTTTGAGCGCATTGGAGACCATGCCAAAAACATTCAGGATTCGGCCAGGGAGCTTCAGGAAAAGGAGCTTCAGTTCTCCGACGCCGCGAAAGCGGAGCTGAAGGTTTTGATGGAGGCTCTGGAAGCGACGTTAAAAGTCACCATTGACAGCTTCCAGGCGGACGATCCCCAGGCGGCCCGCGCCGTGGAACCCTTGGAGGAGACCATCGACCAGCTCATAGCAGAGATCCGCGCCCGGCACATTCACCGCCTGCAATGCGGGGAATGTACCATTCAGCTGGGGTTCATTCTCAACGACCTGCTGACGAATTTGGAGCGGGTTTCCGATCACTGCTCCAATATTGCGGTATCGGTCATTGAGGAGCGGACCGCAGGCACAGAACGCCATGCCTATTTGCATGATATGAAAGCCGCCAGCGAGTTTGCCGCCAGCTTTGAAAAGGAATTGAAAACGTACAAGCTGCCGTAAAACGGGGCCGGCGGAACGCAGCCGGAACCGTCCGGATTTTGCATCAGGAACGGAACGCGAAACGCCCGCCTGGAAATTGGATTTCCAGGCGGGCATTCGTTTGTTTACAGGTAATTCAAAGGATTCTTGGGAACGCCGTTGTAGCGGATTTCAAAGTGGCAGTGGGGACCGGTGGAGTTGCCGGTGGAGCCCACGCGGGCGATCTGCTGGCCCTTGTACACATGCTGGCCGACGGAAACGACAATGCTGCTGTTATGGGCATACCGGGTTTGATAACCGTTTCCGTGGTCGATCTGAACCAGATAGCCATAGGTTCCCATCCAGCCGGCATACGTGACGGTTCCGCCGTCGGAGGCATAAACCGGCGTGCCGCGGGGAGCGGCGATGTCGAGGCCCTTGTGATTGGTCGTTCCGATGCCGCCGGGGGACTTGCGTCCGCCGAAGCGGGAGGTGATGTGGCCGGTGATGGGCCAGCGGAAATTGCCGGTGGGAAGCCAGGTGGGACGCTCCTTGGTGCCCTGAAGCCGCTGTTCGGTGACAGGCTCCTGCAAGGTGACGCTGGAAAGGAGGGTCCGTTCGGTTTCCGTGCCGTTGACATAGGTGACGTTGGCCATAACGTCCGCCGCGCCGTACTGTCCGGCGGAAATCACCTTGTAATCGCCCTTGTACAAGTCGGCGGAATCTGTGTACTCCACGTCGAAGGGCACCGTATCTACATACCGCTCCTGCTGTACCACCGTCATGGTGAGGTATGGCACAGAGGCGGAGAGAATGAGTTCTTCTCCTATGGAGAGCTTGTCGATGTTATAGCCGGGATTGAGGGCCAGAAGCTGTTTCGAGGTCAGGTTGTGGTCCTCAGCGATTTCCGACCAGGTGTCGCCCTTGGCAACCGTATAAATCACTTCTTCGGTTTTGGTGCTGTACAGGGTTTCCGCCAGATGGCCCAGATTCATAAGCTCGTCGGTGGGGACAAACTCCTGCTTGATTTCCACATCCTCCGCGAAGCTGACGGAAATGGTGCCCTCGTTGGTGGCGGAGAGCTTGATCTGCTTTTGCAGCTCCTCCAAAGCTCCCTCGTAAGGCGTAGCCCCGATGCGCTCGCCGTCGACGTAGAGGCAGTAGGCCGAGGTCACAAGGCCGATCTTCCTGGATAACTCCTCCTGGAACGTCTTGGTGTCCACCAGATCGTCCCGGCGCATCAGCCCGGAGCTGTATTCCAGCAGGGAATCCTCAATGGTGTACGTGTGGCCCAGAGTCTGAGCGGTGGTGCGCTCCAGGTTGGTCCGGGCGGTTTCCGCCGCGGCTTCGGAGGCCACGCTTCCGATCAGCTCGCCGTCATAGAGAACGGTGATGCCCATCGTGTAAGTGGAGAGAAAGACCAGCAAAACCGCCGCGGCGAAGCCTGTGCCAAGAAATACGGCGGGATGGATGCGTCCCAGCAGCGCGCCGAGGAAGCCGCCTTTGGACACCGCTTTCGTGTGCCGCTGCATGAGGCGTTCCCGCAAAAGACTGCCCCACATCGGACCCATGCCCCAGAGGAACAGGAACAGCCGGACGGCAAATCGTTCCGATTCGGGGAAATGTCCGTTCTTGTTCTCCCGTACGATGCGCCGCCACCGGCGGCGGAAATGTTTGCTTTTCTGGTCGTACCAGCTGCCGGAACGGCGTTTATCCGCCGGTTGGCGTTCTGCGGAAAGCCGTTCCCGTTCCCGGGATTCCCGGAAGAACTGCTGCGGTTCTGTCACAGGAGCGGTTTTCTGCTCCGGAGGACGGATAGGCCGTGCAGTGGGGCGGGTGCCCCGTTCCGGGGTGCGGTCCCGCTGCACGCCGCTGCGGGTGCGCCGCCTGGACCGGCGGGCGGTTTGTTTTTTTACATTCTGCTCCATAAGACTCCTGTTTTTTGGCCGTCTGTACGGCGGTTTGGTTTCCAGGTCCAAGGGGATGCGTTCCGGTTTTTTACGCTTCCGGGCGCACCGCCCAAAAAAGTAACAATTTGTTACCGGTGCTATCATACCTCTTTTTTTCTCTCCCGTCAAGACCTTCCTGTCAAAAAACGTCCAATTTTCACCGCGGCGGAAAAAACGGAGACGGGCATGGGATTGATTTTGACGGGCAATTGTAGTAACATAGAAAACAAGATGCTGCTGTAAATTCAACCGTCCGGCAAGGAGGCAAGCGCATGACGGACATCCAACTTTTAGAAGCCTGTTTTCTGCCCCTGGACCGGCGCACGCCGTCCCGGTCCATGTTTTTCCGGATCATCGGCCGGGACGCCGAAGGCCGGATTCCCGCCCTGGTGGACCGGTTCCGGACCCTGGCGGAAGCGAACGGCGCAAGCCTTGAGGGGCTGCCGAATCCCCGCGAGGAGGAGATCAACCGGTTTTACCAGGAGGTGGGGGGCAAGTTTGCCCTGGATCTGCCGCTGATTGCCCGTCAGGCGACGCTTTGGCTGGGACAGGTGCGGGCCGCGGAACGTCCCCGGCTGTGCAAAGCCGTTTACGACGCGCTGTCCCTGCTGCGGGAGCGTGGGGCCAACGAGCACATTCTGAAAAACGTCTACACCAAATTCATGTGCTGGCTGCGGGGGCCTTTGGGCCGCGTCCTCTCCAAGCTGGGGAACGGCGAGCCGCCAAAAGTGCTCTTTTTGGGGGACCTCTCCAAGCATGAGGCATTTTTTCTCTGCCTGCTGCATCAGGCGGGCTGCGATGTGTGGTATGTGAACTATCTTTCCAGCGGGTCCTATGACAAGGCGGATCCGGAGGGCCGCTTTTCCACCAAGGTTTCCGGCGGGCTTCTCTCCGCCCCGCCGCCTCCCGCCCCACCGCCGCCGCCTCCCCCGCCGTGGGACGGCGCAGGCCGGGACCTGGATATCAACCAATGGGTGGACCAGCCGGTCTGGGAGGCCGTCGTATTGCCGTACAGCCAAAGGGCCGCCGCCCCAGGAAAACGGGGGAGCGTATTCGCCGTGCTGCTGGGGGCCGACGAGCGGAAAACCTACCGCAACCGCCTGTTTGCCCTGAAACGCGCTCTGGACGCCGCGCCCCGCGCCTGGATGCTGATGGAGCAGAAACTTCCGCCCCCTACGCCTGCGGAAACCGAGGCGTTCCGCATCGGGGACCGCCGTCTGTCCCGTCCGCAGCTGCTTCGCGCGCTGGCGGAACGGATGCCCGCCGGACGCAGCTGGACGCCTCTGGCCCAGCGCGCGCTGGCGTTGGCCATGGAGCCGTTTCCGGACAAAAACGAGAACCGGTTTTTTAATTACAGCGTCCGGCTGGCCTGCTGGCTGCGGCGTTGTGCGGAGCAGCTGTTTCAAAATCCCGGAGACGGTTTTCCCCCGGCCCTGGTGTATTATGGGCCGATTACCGAACCGGAAGTTTCCCTCCTGTGGGCGTTGGCGCAGATGGGAGCGGATGTGCTGTATGTATCCCCCGAGAAAACGGACGCCTTTGCGAAACATTTTCTGCCGCCAGTCTGGCTGGAGGCCGGGTTTGAAAACAGCCTGCCGGCGGAGCCGTTTCCGCGGCGTGAAGAAAAGACGCTGGAACGCACCACCGCTTATGACGCCGCCCAGGAGCTGAATCAGCTTTTGTACAGTGACACGGGGATGTTTCGGGACCGGCAGTTCGCCCGCTCCCAGCCCGTCACGCTGAAAACCACCTATGACGAAGTGGGTCAGCTCTGGCCGGAGGAGGCCCAGTATCGTCCGTCGTTCCGGACGGAGGCGGGGGTGGTTTACGTCCCGAATCTCTTTGCAAAAATCTGCGGCGTGGACAAAGGGGATCTGGACCTTTACTGGGAGAAAATCCGTGCTATGGTCACGCCGAATACCCATTTGATTACAGCCCTGCCCTTTTGGGAGAAACAGCCGCCGGACGGCGGCATGAATCCCACCGAGGCCCGCGCCTTCCTCCACGACGGTCGGATTGACCCCAAGGCCATTATGGCTTCCCGCCTATACCGGTATGGCTATCTTCCCGAGGATACGCAGAATTATATCCTGGAGAAAATTCAGGCGTTGATGGATTACGACCTGATCGTAAACGGAGGGCCGAACGTCTTGCCGGTGATGCTGTCGGCGCTGATGAATCTGGACAAAGAACTGCTGCGGCTGCTGCAAAGTTTCGATTTCACCCGCACGATTCCCAAGCTGCTGATCGTGGATGTGACGGAGACCATGTTCGCGCTGGAAGAATGCATTTTGCTGGCGTTTTTGAATCTGGTGGGGTTTGACATCGTGATTTTTACGCCGACGGGCTACCGGAATCTGGAAACCCATATCCGTCCGGACAGCTTTAACACGCTGACCGTCGGGGAATTTTACTATGATTTGGCGGTCCCGGATCTGCGGACCCGCCGTCCCGCCGGGAAAACCGGCTGGCTGGACCGCCTTTTTGGGCTGTAAAGCCGTTGGGGGGAGCTCACTAGAAAGGAGAGGATTGTTTGGAGGCCTCTGTGCAGGCGGCCCAAACGCCGGAGGAGCTGTCGGCGCAATGCCATGCCGCGGCCCGGGCGGACGCCGCCAATCTGGACCGGCTGACCAGCGGAATTTGTGTGTTTGACACCCAGAGTATTTTGACCTTTGGAACGGAAGCCGCGGCGGAACTGGCCAAAAGTGCGGATGGAATTCTGAAAAGCATTCAGACAGACCAGGTGGGCGACGCCTCTGCGCTGCTGTCGGCTCTTGGCGGCCTGATGGAAAAGTTTGACCCGGAGGACCTGGCGGAGACGGAGAAAAAACGCCGCTTTCCCTTCCGGGCCGCACCGAAACAGCCGGATGACATCCTGAACAAATACCGCGCCTTGGGGGAGGACATCGACCGGGCCTATATCGAGCTGAAACGGTACGAGGCGGAAATTCGGGCCTATGACGGCAGACTGCGGGCCATCTATGATGCGAATGTCCGCTTTTACCAGAATTTGGTCTGCTGTGTCGAGGCTGGAGAACAGGGACTGCGGGAGATCCAGGGTTATTTGGCCGCCGGAGAGATTCCCGAAGCCGATCGCGATACGGTACGGCGTTCCTGCGCGCTCCTGGAACGCCGGGTGCATGACCTGCGGCTGTCGGAGGTCGTTGCGCTTCAGTCCCTTCCAATGGTCCAGACGATTCGGGCGAACAACCGGCTTCTGATTGAAAAACTGAATTCCGCGTTTCTGGTCACGCTTCCGATTTTCCGGCAGACGCTGGCCCAGGCTGCGGCGCGAAAACGCCAGCGGCTTCAGGCCCAGGCCATGGAGGCTCTGGATCGCCGGACGCGGGAGGCCCTGGAGGCGCAAACCGCCGCACAGGCCCGCCTGAAAGCGGCTCTGCCGGACGGCGCGGCGCAGGTGGAGGCATTGGAGGAGGCGCGGGAGACGATTCTCAAGGGGATTCGGGAGGCCCGCGCCCTGCAAAGCGAACGGAAGGCTATTTTTTAATCCTTCCCAGTTTTCAAATAGTGCTCGCGGAAAATGGCGCGGCGTCTTTCCTCCGGAAAATGCCGCGCTGTTTGCATGGAAATTCTGTCCCTGGAAACGTCATTTGCCCACGCTGCGCCGCGCTAGAAAAGAAGGGACGGCTCCTGTTCGATGACCTCAAAAAAGGGACGTTCAAAGTGGAGATAGAAGGCAAGATAGGTCAGCATGTCGGAGGGCGCGTGAATGTCGACGAGTTCCTTGCCGATGTACTTCGCAACCAGGCTCTGGGCGGACATCACATCCCAGCAGCGGTTTGCCAGCCGTTCCACCTGCCTGGCGGCGGCAGAGGCGGATTTGTTCATTCGCCGCGCAACTTCCGGGTAAACATTTTTGGTAACATAGAGGTCGTCCATGGCAATATGCTGGACGAAAAGGAGGTCGCTGGTGATTTCCACAGCGTATATAAGCGGCCGGAGATTGGACCGGTCAACGCCGAGAATGGAACGGATCAGAACTTCGCAATTTGCCATAATCGTATAACCGCCTTTTTCCTTGATATAAAACCATAGTATGGCAAAAAACGGAAGACCGACACTGTTCGACACAAAACGACAACAAATGCTGGGATTTTCTATGGAAAAAATCCGTCGGCAGAGCGGAAATCCAATACCCTCAAAATTGGGAAACGCCGCCCGCAGATTGCGGGCGGCGCATAGCCGGTTATATTTCAAATCAGATACGGGCGACGCCGGATTCCCGCGCGGCCTTCCGCACGGCCTCCGCAACAGCGTCCTTGACACGGGGGTCAAAAGCGGCGGGAATGATATAGCCGGGAGCGAGTTCCTGATCAGAGATCAGATCTGCCAGGGCGTGGGCGGCGGCGATTTTCATCGCGTCGTTGATGTCGCTGGCGCGCACGTCCAGCGCGCCGCGGAAAATGCCCGGGAAGGCCAGAACGTTGTTGATCTGGTTGGGGTAATCGCTGCGGCCCGTGGCGCAGACGGCGGCTCCGCCTGCTTTGGCGTCGTCGGGGAAAATCTCCGGGGTGGGGTTGGCGCAGGCGAAGATAATGGCGTCCTTGTTCATGGTTTTTACCATCTCCGTAGTGACGGAACCCGGCGCGGAAACGCCAATGAACACGTCGGCTCCCGGCAGGATGTCCGCCAGCGCGCCGGACTTTTTGGCGGGATTCGTCACCTTGGACAGTTCCTCTTTAATCCAGTTCATGCCCTCGGCGCGGCCCTTGTAAATCGCGCCTTTCCGGTCGCAGAGGGTCACGTCCGCTGCGCCGGCGGAGAGGAGGAGCTTGGTGATTGCCACCGCGGCGGCCCCCGCGCCGTTAAGGACAATACGGACTTCTTCCAGCTTTTTGCCCACAACCTTCAGGGCGTTATTCAGGCCAGCCAGCGTGATGACGGCGGTGCCGTGCTGGTCGTCGTGGAAAATCGGAATGTCACAGCGTTCTTTCAGTTTCCGTTCAATCTCGAAGCAGCGGGGGGCGGAGATGTCCTCCAGGTTCACGCCGCCGAAGGACCCGGCCAGCAACGCCACGGTGTTTACGATATCGTCCACCTCCTTGCTCCGCACACAAAGGGGGATGGCGTCCACGTCTCCGAACGCCTTGAACAGCACGCACTTGCCCTCCATGACAGGCATACCGGCCTCGGGGCCGATGTCTCCCAGGCCCAGAACCGCGCTGCCGTCGGTGACAACGGCCACGGTGTTCCAGCGGCGGGTCAGCTCATAGCTCCGGCTGATATCCTTCTGGATTTCCAGGCAGGGCTGTGCCACGCCGGGGGTATAGGCCAGGGAGAGGGCCTCCTTGTTGTCCACCGCCGCCCGGGGCGTTACTTCCAGCTTGCCTTTCCATTCATAGTGCAGCCGCAGGGATTCTTTTGCATAATCCATATGTCGTAATCTCCTTTTCCTGTCGTCAATTTTCGGTTGGCTGGGCGGACTCCGCCCTCCGCCTGGACATTGCATTTTATTATAAAGGCTGGAAGCGGTCCCGTCAAATGGGGATTTGGAAAATCTCACAAATTTTACGCAGAAGATTTGCCCATCTACCGGTTATTTTTTTACAAATTTGTGCAAAACCTGCGGTTTGGAAACAGAAATTTGCCATCTTTCCGGGATTTCCCCGCAGAAAGGCTATTGAAATGCAAATGGATTTGCCGTAGAATATAAGAACTGCCGCTGTGACAAACGGCGAATTTCCAACCAAGGAGAAGCATCATGCGCGTAATTACCGGAACGGCCCGGGGCCGCCGCCTGATGGAGCTGGAAGGTCAGGAAACCCGCCCCACCACGGACCGGGTAAAAGAGGGCCTGTTCAGCGCCCTGCAATTTGAGATCGAAGGCGCAAAGGTCCTGGACCTGTTTGCCGGAACGGGACAACTGGGCATTGAGTGCCTGAGCCGGGGCGCAGCGTCCGCAACCTTCGTGGATATGCGGGGAGACGCCGTCGCGCTGGTGAAAAAAAACCTGGTGTTGACGGACCTTGCGGACCGTGCTGCGGTGATCAATGGAAACGCCCGGGATTTCGTCGTCCGGACCAGCGAGCGTTTCGACCTGATCTTCCTGGACCCGCCCTATGGGTCGGACTGGCTGGAGGAGATTTTGACGCGCATCGCCGCGCCGGGGTTTGACATTCTTCGGCCTTGTGGTATAATCGCAGCAGAACACCCGATAGAAAAAATCCTCCCGACCCTGCCGCCGCCCTTCCGCCTTCAGCGGACCTACCGGTATGGCAGGATTGCGGTGTCCCTGTTCCGGCGGGACGGAAATGAATAAAACGAGGAATCAACCGATGAAAACAGCCATCTGCTCTGGCAGCTTCGATCCCATTACCCTGGGCCATCTGGACATTATCCGGCGGGCCGCCGCCTGTTTCGATCAGGTCTGGGTCTGCGTCAGCCCCAATGCGGAAAAGCGCAATCAAATGTTTACGCCGGAAGAAAAACTGCATCTGGTCCAAACGGCTGTGAGGGACTTGCCCAATGTGGAGGCCGAGCTTTGGCCGGGCCTGCTGGCGGACTTTGCCGCGCTGCATGAGGCGGGGACGATTGTCCGGGGTGTGCGCTGCGTGACGGACTTTGACCTTGAGTATCAAATGGCGTTGATTAACCGGCAGCTGCGTCCGGGGCTGGAAACCCTGCTGCTGCCCGCCAGCGCAGCCTATCAGCATTTCAGTTCCTCCATGGCCCGGGAGATGATTCGATACCGGCAGCCGCTGGAACAGTATCTGCCCGCGTCAATCGTGCCGCTGGTGCGGGAAATGATGGAACGGAAGGAGGGGGCGACCCATGGCCGGGAATGATATCATGAATTTGATCGAATTGATCTATCAGCAGATCGAGGAGGCCAAGGCCCCTGCCCTGCGGCCGGGGATGAGCATTGTGGACCGGGACGATCTTTTGAACCTGCTGGACGAGCTGAAAGCTCAGCTTCCGATGGAGTTGAAACGGGCCCAGGAGCTTCTGGCGACCCGGGACAAATTTATAGAGGAGACCCGCCGGGACGCCGAACGTCTGCTGCGTCAGGCGGAGCTGGAAGCGAAATCGAAGATTTCCGAGAGCGAAATTCTGCACACCGCAAAGGAGCGGGCGCGTCAGATTGTAGCCCGTGCGGAGGAGCGGTCCCGGCAGCTGTACCAGGTGGCCAACGAGTACGCCGAGGACGCCCTGGCCCGAACGGAGGAGGCGGTTCAGGCGGCCTTGGACGAGGTGAAGCAGTCCCGCGTCCGGTTCCGAAGCGCGGCGGCGGCGAAAATGCAGGAGCAGCGGGAAAAGTTGGAAAAAAAGCCGCCTCTGGAAGCGGGCGGCAAAGAAAACCGTTCTTGATCGGAAAAACTTTGTGCAAAACGACGGAACGTTTTTTTGAAAATTTTTACATTTCACCAGAATTGGTATCGAGATTTCGTGCAAAGCTGCGAAAAGGTACAAGATGTAGTACCTTTTCGCAACTTTCTTTTTCGGAGGAAAATAGTGGGGAAGCTCGAATGTTCGTTTCCATATTCTCGAAAATGGCCGGAAAGGTGCGAAAAATGGTCAAATGGCCGCTTTGAGGTCGAAAAAAAAGCCTTGCAATTCCAGAATCTTTTGCTTATACTTTGTAGACAGGTGGTAGGAAGTGGGGGAATGGGTGGATAAGTGTCACGAAATTCCATCCGCACGCCGGAAAAGAGAAGGAAGGTGGGCGTCGTGAAGCGGCTGCTGGGCAAGTCCAACAACAGCATCGACGCCAAAGGCCGCCTTGTGATTCCTTCCGCCATGCGGGAAGCCTTGGGGGATACCTTTTATATTACCATAGGCGCGGAACATTGTCTAACCATTTATCCAGAGGCCAAATGGGAGCAGATGTCCGAGGATATGGACGAGCTGTCCTATACCGAGGCCCGTGCGCTGACCCTGCTGTTTGCAAACGCCGTCCAGTGCGAGCCGGACGGACAGGGCCGGGTGTTGATTCCGGCAAACCTGCGGAACCATGCGGGGCTGAAAAAAACGGCCACAATCGTGGGCCTGAACACCTTTGCAGAAATCTGGGACGAGTCCGCTTGGACGGAACGGGAACAAAAGATGCTGACAGAGGGCGATATGGCGGCTGCGCTGGACGCTTTGGCCCGCGCCCGCCGGAACCGGAGCTGATGGCCTATGGAGTACAAGCACAAAACGGTTTTGCTGGATGAAAGTATCCAAGCCTTGGAGATTCGTCCGGACGGAACCTATATTGACGGCACGCTGGGCCGTGCGGGGCACTCCCGCGAGATTGCCCGGAGGCTGACGGACGGGCGGCTGATCGGCATTGATCAGGATCAGGCGGCTTTGGATGCGGCGGAGGAACGTCTGGCCCCTTGGCGGGATCGGGTGACGCTGGTCCACAGCAATTTTTCGGAACTGGAAACCGTGATGAAGCAGACCGGAACGCCTTGGGCGGACGGAATGCTGTTTGACCTGGGGGTGTCCTCCCCGCAGCTGGACGACGCCTCCCGGGGCTTTTCGTATATGCAGGACGCGCCCCTGGATATGCGGATGGATTTGGAAAAACCGCTGACGGCGCGGGAGATCGTGAACGGGTGGAGCGGAGACGAACTGCGGCGCGTTTTGTACGAGTATGGAGAGGAGCGGTATGCGCCGGCGATTGCGCGGGCCATCGTGCGGCGGCGGGAGACAAGCCCTGTGGAAACGACGCTGGAATTGGTGGATGTGATCAAATCGGCCATGCCTCCGGCGGCTCTGCGTGAAAAACAGCATCCCGCAAAACGGAGCTTCCAGGCCCTGCGCATTGCCGTAAACGGAGAACTGGACGTGCTGGAACCCATGCTGAAGGCGGCGGTGAAGCGCCTGACGCCCGGCGGGCGGCTGGCGGTGATTACCTTCCATTCTTTGGAGGACCGGATTGTAAAGCGAACCATGCAGGCCTTGGCGAAGGGCTGCACGTGCCCGCCGGAGTTCCCGGTATGCGTGTGCGGAAAGAAGCCGGCTTTACGGCTGCTGAAGCCTGTGACGCCTTCGGCGAAGGAAATCGCGGACAACCCCAGGGCGCGGAGCGCGCGCCTCCGCATTGCGGAAAAGCGGGGGCTGGATTTTTGAAATTGATTTTGTAAATTTACCATTTGAATTTGAAATGTATCTTCAAACGATTGAAAGGAGGAACCCTCTATGGCGTCAGCGGCACGGGGCTTGCGGTATCAGAACGGGCGAAGCGTGGACGGAAGCCTGGCTCATGATTTGGATTGGGCGGTCCGGGAGCGGGAGCTGCGCCATGCGGGGGAAGCGCGTCCCAAGCAGAAACAGGCGGCGAAAATTCATCGCGCCGTCCGGGTGCGGGTTCGGGAACGGCAGTATGTATCGAAGTTTGCCGTTGCAGGCGCGGCTGCCGTGGGCGTGCTGGCGGTGCTGGTGCTGATGAGCTATGTGCAGCTGACGATGCTTTCTTCCGAAATGGTGAAGCTGCAAAGCGAATTGGAGGAGCTGGAAACGGAAAATGTGGTTCTGACAGCCCAGTATGAGCAGATGTTTGACATGGCGACGGTGAAGGAGGCGGCGGAGGCCGCCGGGATGCGCAAACCCAGCAGCGGACAGCTGTATCACCTGGATATGTCCGGCGGGGATCGCGCCATGGCGTACGACAAAGAGGAACCCGGCCTGCTGCGCCGCCTGCTCGCAGCCTTGAACCATGGCGTTTACGCGGTAGTGGAATATTTCGACTGACTGCCGCACTATAATGGGACTGGCGGGGAGTGAGAAGAAAGCGTCTTCTTGCTCCCTGATTCCATCCTGGAAGGGACGGCGGGGCCGTCCGGCGAAACTGAAACCCCTTGGAGGAGGAACGTTATGGCACTCAAACCCTCGAAAACCGGCAGCCGGAAGGGCGAGGCGGCCCGGCGGGCGAATCAGGTCATCCGGGGACGGACGATTCTGCTGATGGCCTTGTTGGGCATCGGCACGTTTGCGCTGCTGTTTGGAAGGCTGTATGATTTGCAGATCAACCGTCACGAGGAGATGCTGGCCCGGGCGGTGAAGCAGCAGACGCTGCAAACGCCGGTGGCGGCGTCCCGGGGGACGATTTACGACAAGAATCACAATGTACTGGCGATTTCCGCCACGGCGGAGACGGTCTGCGTGGACCCGCTGCTGATCAGCCGGTTTGTGGCCTCTCAGGAGGAGGCGCAGAAGACGGCGGCGGAAAAAGCCGCCAAGGAGGGGAAATCCTATACGCCTGCGGAGATTCTGGACCAGGCGTACATTGCCCGGGGCCTGGGCCGGATCTTGGAGATGGAGCCGGAACGCATTGAGAAAATGATAGCCCACACCGATTGGCAATACAGCGTTGTACGCAGCAAGGTAGAGCGGGAAATGGCCGACGAGGTGCGCCGGTTCATCAACGGCGAAATCGACGACGAGGGCAATGAGATCACCGGCGATTGGCGGCCGATTACCGGCGTTTTCCTGGAACTGGGGTCCAAACGGTATTACCCGTACAACACCATGGCGGCGAACGTCCTGGGCTTTGTGAACAGCGAGAACAAGGGCGGCGTGGGCCTGGAAGCTAAATATGAGGGCGACCTCTCCGGTATTTCCGGCATGAAGGTTTCCGCGAAGATCAACCGCGGCGAGACGCCCCTGCTGTTCCAGTATGAGCAGATCTTTGATGCCGAAAACGGCAATGATTTGGTACTGACATTGGATATCAATGTCCAGATGGCCTTGGAGAAGGGCATTGAGTCCATGCTGAGCAAGTTCAGCGCGGCCAACGGCGGCACGGGCATTGTGATGGATGTGAACTCCGGCGCGATTCTGGGAATGGCGTCGTATCCGAATTACGACGCGAACCAGTCCGGCGTACTGTATGACCCGAAATTGGAAGAAAAGATGAACCGTGAGCTGGCGGAACTTGAAAAGACCAGAAGTTCCTATGAGACGGAAGAAGCCTATAACGAGGCGGTGTCCAAGGTGAAAACCAACGCCATCCAAACCCAGTGGCGGAATAAGTGCATCGACTCGACCTATGAGCCGGGTTCCACCTTCAAGCCCATCACCTTGGCGACTGCGCTGGAAGAAGGGCTGATTGACATGAATTCCACCTTCCAGTGCAGCGGCTCCGTTATGGTCAAGGGCTGGAACAAGCCCATTAACTGTTCCAAAAAATCCGGCCACGGTTTGCAGATTTTGAAAGTGGCCGTAGGCAATTCCTGCAACCCGGCGTTTATCAACATCGGCCTGAAAATCGGAACGGAAACCTATTATAAATATCTGAAATCCTTTGGCCTGATGGAAAAGACAAACGTGGACATGATCGGAGAAGTGCAGGGCATTTTTGCCACGGAGAAGAACTTCAATTCCAATATCGTCTCTCTGGCGTCCTACTCCTTTGGACAGACGTTTAACGTTACGCCCCTGGCGTTGATCCGGGCGCAGGCGGCCTGCGTCAACGGCGGGTATCTCTACGAACCGTATATCGTGGACCAGGTGCTGGACGGCGAGGGCAACGTGCTTGAGCAGCGCGAGCCCAAGTGCATCCGGCAGGTTATCAGCGAGGAGACGTCCGCTAAGGTCCGGGAGTGTCTGGAATATGTTGTGGCGGAGGGCAGCGGGAAAAACGGGCAGGTGGCGGGCTACCGCATCGGCGGCAAAACCGGCACGGCCGATAAGACCGGCACCGCCACGGCGGAGAATCCGAAGGGCGACATTGTGGTGTCCTTCATGTGCTTCGCTCCGGCGGACGATCCGCAGTACATTATGCTGATCACCATGGACACCCCCAGCCGTACAACCGGGACATATCCCTCCGGCGGACAGATGGTGTCTCCGGTGGCCAGTCAGATAATGAGCGAGATTCTGCCCATCCTGGGCCTGGAGCCGGACTATACCGCCGAGGAAATGGTGGGAGCTGACGCGGCGGTCCCGTACGTGGTGGATATGACCGCGCTGGACGCGGGAACCCGTTTGGAGAACGCCGGGTTTGCATTCCGAACCATTGGCAGCGGCAGCGTGGTAACGGACCAGACGCCCGCCGGCGGCGCGATTGTGCCGAACAATGCGACGGTGATCCTGTATATGGGCGAAGAAAAAACGGACGCCTTGTGCAAGGTTCCCAACGTGGTAGGCAAGACGGCGGCGGAGGCCAACCGGGCCTTGACCGACGCGGGACTGATTATGCGGGTAGCTGGTACCACCAGCACAAACTCCGGCAATGTCCACGCCATTTCCCAGGACCGCCCCGAGGGCGCGGAGCTGGAAGCGGGCAGCGTGGTGACGGTGCGTTTTGGCGATAGTTCCGTTTTGGATTAGAAAGCGGTTTGTATTTCCGCAGTTTTTGGCGGAATTCACCGTATACATTCCAAATTTTACTGTTTATAATAGCCGTGGCGTATTTTGGAAAAGGAGGCTGGACGTATGAAATTGAAGGAATTGTTAAGCGGTCTGGAAATCCTTTCCGCCACGGCGGATATGGAGCGGGAAATTTACGGCGTGAGCTACGATTCCCGGAACACAAAGCCCGGCGATTTATTCGTAGCCATGACCGGCTTTGCCGTGGACGGACACGCATATATTTCCAAAGCGGCGGAAGCGGGCGCGGCGGCGGCGCTGTGCCAGACGCCGCCGGAGGAAGAAATTCCCTATGTGCAGGTAGCCAATTCCCGCCGGGCGTTGGCGGTGGCGGGGGCGAATTTCTTCGGCCATCCTGCCGAATCCATGATCATGGCCGGCGTCACCGGCACCAACGGAAAAACAACGACCACTTATCTGCTCAAAGCCGTTTTGGAGCGGCAGGGCAAAAAAGTGGGATTGATCGGCACCAATCAGAATATGATTGGAGAGGAAGTCATTCCCACCGAGCGCACTACGCCGGAATCCTTTGAGCTTCAGCGGCTGTTCGCCCGGATGCGGGACGCAGGCTGCACCCATGTGGTGATGGAGGTTTCCTCCCACGCCCTGTCGCTGGACCGGGTTTACGGGGTTCCCTACGCGGTGGGCGTGTTTACAAATCTGACCCAGGATCATCTGGACTTCCATGGAACCATGGAGGAATACTGCGCGGCAAAGGCGCGGCTGTTTCAAAACTGCGGTACGGGCGTGGTGAACGCCGGAGACCCCTGGACGGCGCGTCTGCTGGAAAATGCCGCGTGCAAGGTGTTCACCTACGCGGAGAACGCCGCGGCGGACCTGCGGGCGGAAGACGTGGAGCTGGCGGCGGATCACGTGGCCTTTACGGCGGTGACGGCAACCAGCCGCGTACCCGTCCGGGTGAACATCCCGGGCCGGTTCATGGTCTGCAATACCCTGGATGTGCTGGGTGCGGCATTGGCTCTGGGCATTCCCCTGGAGGAGAGCGCGGCCGCGCTGGCGGAAACGCCCCCCGTCAAGGGCCGGGTGGAGGTGGTTCCGACGCCGGGAACGAATTACACCATTTTGATCGACTACGCCCACAGTCCCGACGGCCTGGAAAATGTTCTGTCGTCGGTGCAGGGCTTTGCCAAGGGCCGGACGGTCGCGCTGTTTGGCTGCGGCGGGGACCGGGACCGGACGAAGCGTCCCAAGATGGGCCGTGCCGCTGCGGAAAACGCAGATTACTTGGTCGTTACGACCGACAACCCCCGGACGGAGCGTCCGGCGGACATCATCGCGGACATTCTGCCGGGCCTGGAAGGAACGGGAACGCCTTACACGGTGATCGAGGACCGGGTGGAGGCCATTCATTGGGCCATGGACCACGCGGAGGCGGGGGATGTGATCGTCCTTTGCGGCAAGGGTCATGAGACCTACCAGGAGATTGACCATGTAAAGCACCACATGGACGAACGGGAGATTGTCGCGGACTATCTGGCCCGGAGGGCTTGACGCAGGAGAGAGGGAGAAAACGATATGGAGCAGAATGCACTGATAACGGCCGCGCTGCTGGCTTTGGGAGTGAGCTTTGTGCTGTCGGTGGTGATTGGAAAATTTGTCGTGTCGGAGCTGCGGAAGCTGAAAGCCGGGCAGGAGATTCGGAAGGACGGCCCCTCCTGGCACGCCGGAAAGGCCGGGACCCCCACCATGGGCGGCGTCATGTTCATCATCGGCGCGGGCGTGACGGTGTTTGTCCTGGGCTGGAATGAGATGCTGAAGGGGGGCTTTACCCACCTGTATGTGTATCTGTTCGCGCTGATTTTCGGATTGATCGGCTTTGTGGACGACTACCGCAAGATACGCCAGCACCAGAATGAGGGCCTGACGGCCCGGCAGAAATTCATTTTGCAGCTGGCGGCGGCGGTGGTGTTTTTAAGCCTGATGCGCTACGAGGGCCTGTTGACCAACGCGCTTTACGTTCCATTTTTGAACGTGACCTTCTCCATCAATTGGATTGTGTATCTCATTTTCGCGGCGTTCGTCATCGTAGGCTGTGTGAACGCGGTGAACCTGACGGACGGTATTGACGGGCAGGCGTGCAGCGTGACGTTTGTGGTGATGGTGTTTTTCACCGTGACGGCGGTCCAGTGGAAGCTGACGCCGCTGTGTCTGTTTCCGGCGGCCCTGGCGGGCGGTCTGGCGGCGTTTTTCGTCTACAACCACCACCCCGCCAAAGTGTTCATGGGCGACACCGGCAGTCTGTTTCTGGGCGGCGCGGTGGCCGCGCTGGCCTTCGCTATGGATATGCCGCTGATTCTGATTCCCGTGGGCATTGTCTACATCGCGGAAACGCTGTCGGACATTATTCAGGTGGCGTATTTCAAGGCAACCCATGGAAAACGCTTTTTCAAAATGGCCCCGTTGCATCATCATCTGGAGCTTTCCGGGTGGAGCGAGGCGAAACTGGTAACGGTTTTCTCCGGCGTCACGCTGGTTTTCTGCATCCTGGCCTGGCTGGGAATTCAGGGCCGGACGTAAAAACGCCGGCGTTCGCCGGACGCCTGAAAACCTGGAAAGGAGGGAGACCATTTGGCAGGATACAACGATTCCGCAGCGCGCCGCCGTCCGCCGAACCAGCGGAAGCCGTCGCGCAATCCGCCTCAGCGGAAACCGGCGCATAAGCCGCCTCCGCCGCAGCGCAGGCCGTCGCCCTCCAAAAGCAGCGCGCGCAGCGGCTATGCGCCGCCCTACGCGCCGCCCAGGAACCCGCCGAGGCCCCGCCGCCGCCCCATGACGCGGGAGGAGGCTCTGGCCCGTCAGGAACGCCGCCAGCACCGTTTAATGCTGGAGGAGGAGAGCCGGGAACGGGCCAAAGGGCCAATCGATCTGCCCTTCTGCCTGCTGGTGTTTCTGCTGACGGCGATTGGACTGGTGATGATGCTGTCCGCAAGTTTCCCCTCTGCGTACTACGAGGAGCAAAACCCGCTGTACTATTTCAAGCGGCAGGCGGTTTTTGTGGTTATGGGAATTGCAGGAATGTTCTTCATCGGCAAGATCAACTACCAGCGGTTCCGCGGCGCGGCAAAGCCGCTGCTGTATGTGTCCCTGGTCATGCTGGTGTTTCTTCTGATTCCGCACAATCCTCTGGCCGTGACCATCAATAACGCGACCCGCTGGCTTGGTACGATGAGATTCCGTTTCCAGCCGTCGGAAGTTGCCAAAGCGGCCATCGTGATCTATTTTGCCGACAGCATTTCTATGAAAAAGGACAAAATGCATACCTTCCGTTACGGCATCCTGCCCTATGCGGTGATGCTGATCGTAACGGCGGGCCTGGTGGGCTATGAGCCGCATCTTTCCGGCGCACTGTTGATTCTGGGCGCGGGGGCGGCCATAATGCTGGTGGGCGGCATCAATTGGGCGTGGGTGTTCGGCGCGCTGGGCGCGGCGAGCGGAATAGTATACTTTGTGTTGTTTATAGTTGGATATAATACATCTCGTATTGAATACTGGCGAAATCCCTGGGCCGACGCCCAGGGCAAGGGCTACCAATTGTCCCAGAGCCTGATTGCGATTGGTTCAGGCGGACTGCTGGGCGTGGGCCTGGGGAAGAGCCGCCAGAAGTTCATGTATCTGCCGGAGGAACATAACGACTTCATTTTTGCAATCATCTGCGAGGAGCTGGGCCTGATTGGCGCGGCGATCATCATGCTGCTGTTTGCGGCTTTGATTCTGCGGGGCTATTGGATTGCCCTTCACGCCTACGACCGGTTCGGAAGTTTGATGGTCGTCGGCGTGACGACGCTGATGGCGATGCAGACCTTTTTGAATATCGGCGTGGTGTCGGGCCTGCTGCCGACAACGGGCATTTCCCTTCCATTTTTCAGTTATGGCGGCACCGCGCTGACCATTCAGCTGGCGGAGATGGGGATTATCCTGTCCGTGTCCAGGCAGATGAAGCCGCCGAAAAGCGGCTGAGGAATTCCCTTACATTTGGAGAGAGGGGTGATGACAAAACGTTGAACGCGGAGAGGAAGATACAAAGGGTAATCTTCACCTGCGGCGGGACGGCGGGCCATGTAAATCCCGCCATTGCCCTGGCCCAGCTTTTGCGGGAGAAAAACCCGGAGACGGAGATTTTGTTCGTCGGCGCGGAGCGGGGCTTGGAAAAGGACCTGATTCCCAAAGCGGGATATGATTTCCGCACCGTCCATATTTCCAGCTTTCACCGTTCCTTCAAGCCCCGGGAGCTGAAACACAATCTGGTTTCCGCCGGCAACCTCCTGCGCGCCCCCGGAGAGGCCCGGGCCATCCTGAAGGCGTTCCGGCCCAATGTGGTGATCGGCACCGGCGGCTATGCCAGTTACCCGCTGGTAAAGGCCGCCGCAAAGGCGAAGATTCCCACGGCGGTGCATGAATCCAACATCGTCCCTGGTCTGACGACGGAAATGCTGGAACCTTATGCAGACCGGGTGATGGTGGGGTTTGAAGCCTGCCGGAAGCACTACCGGCATCCGAACAAAGTGACCGTCACCGGCACGCCGGTCCGGGGGGATTTCTTTGAACGCACCAAGGCGGAGGCCAAGCGGGAGCTGGGGCTGGACGACGGCCGCCCTTTGATTGTCTCTTTCTGGGGCTCTCTGGGCGCGGCGGGTATGAACCGTCAGATGGCGGATTTCCTCGCTCTGGAAGCGGCCAGGGAACCCTTCCACCACATCCACGGAGCCGGGAAGCGCGATTACCCCCTAATGCTGGAGCTGCTGCGGGAAAAAGGCGTGAACCTGGAAGAACATCCGGCCCTTCAGCTGCGGGAATACATCTACGATATGGCTCCGGTCATGCGGGCGGCGGACCTGGTGATCAGCCGGGCGGGGGCCTCCACCATCAGCGAACTGACGGCCCTGGGCGTTCCGGCGTTGATGGTGCCGTCCCCCTATGTAACCAACAACCACCAGGAAAAAAACGCCCGCGCTCTGGAAGAAGCCGGCGGCGCGGCGGTGGCGCTGGAACCGGATTGCTCCGGACAGACGCTGTTTCAAGCGGCGTCCGGCATTCTCCGCGACACGGCCCGCCGGGAGGCGATGGAAACGGCCATGTCCGCCCTGGGGGTCCGGAATGCGGCGGAGCGGATCTATCAGACCGTTTTGGAAATCCTCGGGTAACGAAAAAAACCTTTTGCCCATAGGATGGAGCGTCAAACCCATTCTTGGAGCGGAGGGAAACGGATATGAGCCAGCTTTTGGTAAGAGGCGGCGGCCGGTTAAAGGGCGAAGTTGCCATACAAGGGGCGAAAAACAGCGTGCTGCCGATTTTGGCGGCTACGCTGCTGACGGCGGACGAAGTGGAGCTGCGGGGCTGTCCCCGCCTGCGGGACGTGGACGCGTCGGTGAGGATTCTGCGGTCCCTGGGCTGCAAGGCCCGCTGGGAGGGCGGAAATCTTCTGGTAAATACCGGAGGGTTGAATGCTTGGGGCATTTCTGATATACTGATGCGGGAAATGCGGTCCTCTGCGATTTTTCTGGGGGCGATTCTCGCCCGCTGCGGACAGGCGGAATTGAGCTATCCCGGCGGCTGCGAGCTGGGTCCCCGGCCCATTGATCTCCATTTGTCCGGCCTGCGGGCCTTGGGGGCCGAAATCAACGACGCAGGCGGCGTGCTGCACTGCAAGGCCCCGGAATTGAAGGGGCGGGAAGTGGTATTAAGCCTGCCGTCCGTTGGGGCGACGGAAAATCTGATGCTGGCCGCCTGCGGCGGCTCCGGAACAACCACCATCGCCAATGCCGCCCGGGAACCGGAGATCGTGGATTTGCAGAATTTTCTGCGGGCCTGCGGGGCGAAGGTGGACGGCGCAGGCAGCTCCACCGTGACGGTGGAGGGAAAGCGACCCCTTCACGGTTGTACCTATCCGGTTATGCCGGACCGCATTGCAGCGGCTACTTACTTATGCGCGGCGGCCTCCGCCGGAGGCGAAATCTTTCTGCGGGGCGCACGGGAGGAGCATCTGGCAACCGTAACCGCCGTGCTGCGGGAGGCGGGCTGTTCCATCCTGGCGGATGGGGCGGGCATCGCCTGTACCTGTCAGGGTGGGCTTCAAGCCGTGCATCCGGTGCGGACGGCCCCCTATCCCGGTTTTCCCACAGATGCCCAAGCCGTTTTAATGGCTGCGCTGCTGCGGAGCCGGGGGGCGACGGTGTTTGAGGAGAATATTTTTGAAAACCGCTACCGCCATGTGGACGAATTGACCCGCATGGGCGCAAACGTCCGGGTTTCGGGCCGCGTGGCGGTGGTGACAGGCGTGGAGACCCTCCACGGCGCGCCGGTCTATTGTACCGACCTGCGTGGCGGCGCGGCATTGTGCGTGGCGGCTCTGGCGGCCGAGGGGGAAACCCGCGTCTGTGAGACGAGCCATATCGACCGGGGCTATGAGGACCTGGCCCGAGACCTGCGGGCCTTGGGGGCGGATATCGCCAAGACGGAGTAAACAGAGAACTGGAGCGGAGGCCATGGCAAAACGCAGACATTCCAAAAGGCGCAGAAGGGGAGGCTTCTTTTATAAGCTGCTGTCCGTCCTGGTGATCTGCGGAGCCATTCTTTTGGCGGTGACGCTGTTTTTCCGGGTCAATACCATTGAGGTCTCGGGCCAGCAGCGGTACAGCGCGGAGGAAATCCGGGAGGCCAGCGGGGTCGCGGCGGGCGATAACCTCTATTTGCTGAACAAATACGACGTGGCAAACCGCATTGTGCAGGCTCTGCCTTATATCGAGAGCATTCACCCTTACCGCAAACTGCCGGATACCTTGGTGATCGAGGTGAAGGAGTGCGGAAAGCCGATGGCGGTGATACAGGACGAGGGGGCCTGGCTGGTCAGCGCACAGGGTAAAATTGTTGCGCGGATTACCGAGGCGGAGGCGGCGGAGTACGGCGTGATTTCCGGCTGCGAGCTGCTGGCCCCGTCCGTGGGCACTCCCATTGCCCTGGCGACGGAGTACGTCTCCCAGCAGACCAGTTTGATCCAGCTGCTGACGGCGTTGGAAGACGCCGGACTGACGGAGGAGGTGCGGGGCGTCCGCCTGGACGACCTTTCCTACCTGCAAATGGATTATACCGACCGTTTTACCGTGCGGATTGCCTACGGCGCAGATTACGCCTGGGAGCTGCAACGGCTGATAAAATCCTTGGAGAAGGACGTTATTCAAAGCAATATGACCGGCGTTTTTGATCTTCAGCTGGATACGGAGCGGGTGTATTTTATTCCGGACCTGCGGTAAAAGCGGGAGAGATTGGGCGTGTGGACTTGTTTTTTTGAGAAATTTGGTCGAAATGCCAATGGAGCACTTGACCGGAAGGAAAAAGTAGCTTACAATAGAATCGATACAAATTTCTTATTTGTATAGAGCGTGGAGTTAAAGAGGCGATTTCCTCTTTTTCACAAATGATCAGGAGGCAGCAGAATGGTAATTGGCTTGGAAACCGGTCCTGATACCGTTGTAAATATCAAAGTCATCGGCGTGGGCGGCGCCGGAAACAACGTGGTAAACCGCATGATCCACTCTGGAACCAAGGGCGTGGACTTCATTGCGATCAACACGGATAAGCAGGCGTTGAATATGTCCAGCGCGACTTATAAGATTCAGATCGGCGAAAAGCTGACCCATGGACAGGGCGCGGGGTCGAATCCTGAGGTGGGCCGGAAGTCCGCCGAGGAGAGCCGCAACCAGATTGCCAAGGCTCTGGAGGAAACCGACATGGTGTTCATCACCGCCGGCATGGGCGGCGGCACCGGCACCGGCGCGGCCCCGATTGTGGCGGAGATCGCCAAGGAGATGGATGTTCTGACAGTAGCGGTGGTGACGAAGCCCTTCGGCTTTGAGGGTCGCCGCCGGATGCAGCAGGCCGAGGCGGGGATTGAGGAGCTGCGGACGAAGGTGGACTCTCTGGTGATTATCCCCAACGAGCGGCTGAAATACGCCACGGATCAGAAGATCACGTTTGCAAATGCGTTTGAGATTGCCGACGACATTCTGCGCCAGGCGGTGCAGTCCATTTCCGACTTGATTCGGGATACCGGGTTTATTAACCTGGACTTCGCGGACGTGACGGCGATCATGAAGGACGCCGGCATGGCGCACATGGGCGTGGGCCGGGCCGCGGGCAAGGGCAAAACCGAGGAAGCCGCCCGTATGGCGATTTCCAGCCCGCTGCTGGAAACGTCCATCGAGGGCGCAAAGGGCGTACTGCTGAATTTCACGATTCCAATGGATATTGCGCTGGACGAAGTGGAGCAGGCGGCCGATCTGGTACGGGATTCCGTGCATCCGGATGCGAATACGATTTTCGGCGCGATTTTCGACGAGACGCTGGACGACGAGGTCCGCGTGACGGTGATTGCCACCGGGTTCGACAAGGAGCCGGGGCAGCTTTTGAAAATGACGGAAACCGTCGAAGCCCGGCCCGAGCCGGTGATTACCTCGGCGGAGCCGGTGCCGCTGAAGGAGGAGGACGTACCAAAGCCGGATGTGCCGGAGGACGATCCCTTCGAGGATATTTTCAAGATTTTTAATAAGCGGGATTGAAATCCTGGTTGAAAAATGTGCCTTTAGCGGATGGTAGTTCCATCCGCTAAAGGTTGTTTTCGCTTAGGGGTCTGCGTCCAGGAGCCGCATCATGGAGACCTCGTAGGCGGTCCGTTCTTCGCTTTCGCCGGAGTCCAGGACTTTATGATATGTACGGCTTTGCACCCGGCCTTCCAGGGATACGGGGTCTCCGACGTGGAGGCGGCTGGCCCGGACGGCCAGTTGTCCCCAGGCGATAACAGGCAGGTAGTCCGCCCGGCCGTACCGGCGCGGAGTGGCCAGCATCAGGTCACAGATGCTGCGGCCCAAGGGCGTGCGGCGGAAGATGGGTTCTTTGCAGAGCGCGCCTGTGAGCGTGATTTGGTTGCAGAGTTCGTCCAGGGCGGGCTGGATATCCTGGGCGTAGACGGTCAGAACCAGCTTATTGCCGACGCCGCTGCGGTTGTTGAAGGAGCGTAGCTGTCCCTGAATGCGAAGGCCGCTTTCCGGTTCCACCTGGATTACCTGTGCGCCGGACACCAGCACGGGTAATACGTCCACTTGACCCGACAGCCGGGGAACCTGAAGGGGAAAGCGGTAAAATTGCGTGCCGTGATTTTCGTGGGACCACTCCGGCGCACCCAACGCCTGCCCCTCCAACAGCACCTCGTTTCTCGTCGTCATCGTTGTCCACCTCTCGCTTGTGATGGACTATCTTATGTTGATATCTTGGCAGATATGCCAGGTTTTTTGTCCCCCAATTTCTTTTCTCTGGCGAGAGAAAAGACTGCGCCCGCAGGCGCGTGTCGGAGGCCAACCGCCGCGTCGCGGCGGCTCTTGGGCCGTAGGCAAACGGGCCGTTCACGGTCCAAAAGAAAAGAGCGTTTTAAGAGCCTGGTGGAAAACTTTAGATGGTTGGAACCCAAACGAGAAGTCCAAATCGACTTGGCTCTGCGCCTAACCCCGCTGCCGCTGCATGGATGGTTGTGAGAGGTGTGTGGGGGCTTTTCTGTTTTGTGTTCTATTTCTTAATCTCTGGGAGATCTTTGTGAGCGGATAAAAGCGGCACAGCCAATTGGCTGTGCCGCGGTTAAACGGGGTCCAGGGGGGCTTGGCCTCCCTGGTGGGGTTTGGGGCAAAGCCCCAAGGCTTACAGTTTCGGCAGAGCTGCAAAGCTGGCTTCGAGTTCGGCGTCGGTGGGAATATAGTCTGCCATTTCGCCGTTGTGGAACTTCTCATAGGCCACCATGTCAAAATATCCGGTGCCGGTGAGACCGAACAGAATAGTTTTTTCTTCGCCGGTTTCCTTGCACTTCATGGCCTCGTCCATAGCGGCGCAAATGGCGTGGCTGCTCTCCGGCGCGGGGAGAATGCCCTCTACCCGGGCGAATTCCTCCGCCGCCTGAAAGACCCGCGTCTGTTCCAACGAAATGGCCTTCATATAGCCGTCCTGATACAGTTGGCTCAAAATGGGACTCATACCGTGATACCGCAGGCCGCCCGCGTGGTTTGCGGAGGGCATGAAGCCGCTGCCCAAAGTGTACATCTTCGCCAGTGGGCAGACCTTGCCCGTGTCGCAGAAATCATAGGCAAATCTGCCGCGGGTCAGGCTGGGGCAGGAGGCCGGTTCTACGGCGATGAACTGATAATCCTGCTCGCCCCGGAGCTTTTCGCCCATAAAGGGGGCGATCAGACCGCCCAGATTGCTGCCGCCGCCGGCGCAGCCAATGATAATGTCCGGAACAACCTGGTATTTGTCCAAAGCGGCTTTTGCTTCCAGCCCGATCACCGACTGATGCAGCATAACCTGATTCAAAACGCTGCCCAGGACATAGCGGTAATCCGGATTTGCGCCCGCGGCCTCCACAGCCTCGCTGATGGCGCAGCCCAGCGAACCGCTGGTGCCAGGGTGTTCCGCCAGGATTTTCCTGCCGACTTCCGTTTCCATCGACGGGGACGGCGTGACGGACGCGCCGTAAGTGCGCATGACTTCCCGGCGGAAAGGCTTCTGCTCATAGCTGACTTTCACCATGTAAACCTTGCAGTCCAGGTCCAGGTAGGAGCAGGCCATGGAAAGGGCTGTGCCCCACTGGCCCGCGCCGGTTTCGGTGGTAACGCCTTTCAAGCCCTGACGTTTGGCGTAATACGCCTGGGCAATGGCGGAATTCAGCTTATGAGAACCAGAGGTGTTGTTGCCCTCAAATTTGTAGTAAATTTTTGCAGGGGTTTGGAGCTTTTCTTCCAGGCAGTAGGCCCGAACCAGAGGAGAAGGGCGGTACATTTTGTAAAAATCCCGGATATCCTGGGGAATGGGGATGTGGCGGGTATTGTTGTCCAGCTCCTGGCGAATCAGCTCGTCGCAGAACACGGAGCGCAGATCCTCGAAGGTCATGGGCGCGCCGGTAGCGGGATTCAGGAGGGGGGCGGGTTTGTTCTTCATGTCGGCCCGGACATTGTACCAATTTTGAGGCATCTCGTCTTCAGAGAGATAAATTTTATAAGGGATTTTTTCGGTTGTCATGAGTGGAAATCTCCTTTCAAAAATTGGCCGGTTCCGAAGGAAGCGGGCATCAAAAAAGACCTTCATCCCACGGAAAGGACCTGAACAGGTTCCTTTGGGACAAAAGTCTGAAACTTCTGCGGTGCCACCCAAATTGGCGGCTGCAAAACCGCCCTCTCGGCGGCGTGCCAACACACGCCTTTCCTTGGTAACGGGGGAAAAGCCCGTCGGAGCTTACTGGAATTCCGTTTGGAATCGTTCGGCCCGCCCTCCGCAGTCCATTCGACTGGATTGCTTCTGCCGCCCTCCCAGCCCCGGCGGCTCTCTGAAAGAAGCATCTTCCGTCTACTTGTCTGCGTCATTGGTTTCCACGATAGATTGCTTTTGAGTTTACTACCAGCGGCTGAGGTTTGTCAAGACCTAAAATTTCTTTTTGCGTTTTTGGAGAAAAACTGATAATAAATCTGTATAAATCTTACAAAGCTGCTGAGGATTTTTTCTCCTGAGCGGCAGCGATGAGAGAGAGCTTCTGCGGACGGGTCATGCGCTTGACGGCGGCTTCCCGCCGCAAAGCGGCGGATTTGTCCGGTAATTCCTCCTGGTATGCCAGCGCAACCGGCAGGCGGCTGCGGGTATATTTTGCCCCCCGGCCGCTCTGGTGGCGCGCCAGGCGGCGGGGGATGTCGTTGGTATACCCGGTGTATAAACTTCCGTCGCCGCAGCGGAGAATGTAGACATACCAAGCCATAAGCCGCCTCCTTCTCGTTTGCCGACAGTATAGCGCGGCGGCGGCGGAATGTCAAATTTTGCATAGGGACTTCCCTGGAAGTCATAGGAATGTAGAAGGGCCTTACGGCTCAAGCTCGGCGGGCCGCTTGCCGCAAAAGCGGCGGGCCCACAGGGGTCCTTCCTGTGGCCGGAACGGGAGGTCTTATGCTGTCTGCCGCATTATTAGTATTTGCGAATACGCTGCTGTTTTCTCTGCGTTTGTCCGGCGGCGGGTCATTTCCCAAGCCGCTGTCTGCCGCAGAGGAACGGGAGTGGCTTCAGCGTTATGCGGAGGGAGATTCCGAGGCCAGACAGGTGCTGATTGAGCACAATCTGCGCCTGGTGGCGCATATTATCAAGAAATATTACACCCAAAACGCCGATCAGGAGGACTTGATTTCGATTGGTACGATTGGACTGATCAAGGGCATTTCCAGTTTTGATCCCTCCAAAGGAGCCAGACTGGCTACTTATGCGGCGAGATGCATTGAAAATGAAATTCTCATGTACTTCCGCGGACAGAAAAAACTGCAAGGGGAGGTCTCCTTGTCAGACTCAATTGAATCCGACAAGGAGGGAAACGCCTTGCAGTTAATGGATGTGGTCGGCGTTGACGACACCATGCTGGAAGATCTCCACGACCGTGACAACGCCCTCCGCCTCCACAAGCTGGTACGAGAGTGCCTGACGGCCCGAGAGTCGGAAATCATACGTCTGCGCTATGGTCTGGGCGGCACTGTGCCGCTGACTCAGCGGGAAATTGCAACGTCCTTTGGAATTTCCCGAAGTTATGTATCCCGCCTCGCTTAATGTAAACGATGCCCGGAAAGCCTTGCAACGCAAGGGCTTGTCCGGGCATTGGATGTTTGGGTAGCACTGTGGTTATTGTAAATAGAGCTTGCTGAAAAAAGCACATAAGGGAACAAGAACAGAATGGAACGG
>CAJUTB010000028.1 GCA_910589315.1 uncultured Oscillibacter sp.
CCGTAAATCTCGGCTTCCAGTCCCTTGACCTTCTCCTTCGCGCCCTTCAGGAACTTTGGGTCCGGCGGACCGGAGGGCTGTCTTTGGCTATTGGTTTCATTATAGTATCACCGTCCGTTTTTTGTCAACCTGCATTGACGTTATCTCCTTTTATGAACCGAGTTATTGGTTATAAACTCCAGCGGTTTCCGCGGGTTTAGCCCCTGGATATGCTTATGTGAAAATCAGGCGTTTTCCGCCATCGCCCGCCGGAGGAGCATATCCGTCATGCCCTCCGCCAGCTGGCACAGACGGCGGAACTGCCGGGCCATATCGTAACGCATACCGCTGTTAAGCCACGCCATCACCTGCCCGAAACATTCGCACTGGTAAAAGCGAATCAGAATTTCCCGGTCCTCCGATGAGACCGGCACACGGCCAATGACCGCCGCAGCATAATCCTGCACCACCTGGCGGCATACGTCCATTAGATACCGCTCAAACAAATCCCGGTGGGCGGACTGGTTGATGTGCAGCACCGCCTGCCGGTTTTCCTGGGCGAACCGGGCGGCGGTTTCCAGGCAGTCGGCCAGGGATGCCGCGGGACCTTGGGATGTGATAATCCGGTCCGCATATTCCGTAATGATTTCCTCCAGCAGCGCGGGGATGTCTTTGAAGTGGTAGTAAAACGAGTTCCGGTTAACGCCGCAGTCCTGCACGATCTCCCGGACCGTAATTTCCCGAAGGGGCCGTTCTTCCAGCAGCTTCCGAAAAGATGCCTTGATGGATTCCCTGGCGGATAAAGACATATGAACTCCTCCTTTTCCGGCGGTCAGGCCCGTTGAAACAGGTTTGCGGCGGCGCCTTCCGCCATCCGCTGGGCGGCGGCGGTCAGCTCGGCCCGGGAAAGGGTCATGTCCAGATCGAACCATTCCTTCAAAAGTCCAATCAGGCCCCAGGCCAGAAAATTCAGCAGATAACCGGTCAGACGCGGGTCCTGGGGCTGAAACCAGGTTTTCACCAGCGGCGCGCCGTTTTGACAAATCAGCTGCTGAAGGGCATGAATAAAACCGCTGGCCTCGCTGCTGTTGAAAAGAACGGCGCAGGTTTCCCGGCGTCCGGCCACAAAGTCCAGCACCGGCTCGAACACGGGAACCACACTCCCCACCGCGACTGTTTCCTGCATATGGGCGTCGATCAGCTCCTGAAGCTCGGACAGCAGGTCGGCTTCCAGGCTTTGCAGCAGCTCGGCGGTGCCGGAGTAGTGGAGGTAGAACGTGCCGCGGTTCATGTCTGCGGCGTCGGTGACATCCCGGACGGAAATGTCCGAAAACGTCTTGTGCTTCATCAATTCCAGTAAGCTCTCTTTCAGCAGTTTGCGGGACCGTCTGGCCCGGCGGTCTTCAAAGTTCTTTGGCATGGATATTCCTCCTTTGGAATCATTTAGACATTGTGCCGGTTTTGTCTATTGACCCGTTTCGCTATCTTTACTATAATCAACTCAAGTCAATAAGTCAACAAAAAA
The DNA here is from genome assembly GCA_910589315.1 of uncultured Oscillibacter sp. Lineage (GTDB taxonomy): Bacteria > Bacillota > Clostridia > Oscillospirales > Oscillospiraceae > Oscillibacter. The sequence continues at coordinate 1,505 of CAJUTB010000028.1, forward strand.
TGATTACAAAACATCTGTTGATTATTTGGAGGAATGGATATGACCCGGCAAACGTTTCAGCACCGCGTCCCCGCTCTGGTTCTGGCGGCGGCCCTGACCGCTTCCTGCACCGTCCCGGCAGCGGCGGAACCCATCCGCGACGGTGTAACGCCCACCTACGATGAAGCGTATTACGCCACCCTGGACTATTACGGCAATCTTCTGGAAGGCAGCGTCGTAAAAAGCTATGCCCTCAACGGCGCGGACTCCCTCACGGACTACGGAACCTATGACGAGGTGGTCAACCTCACCGACCGCACGGCCGCCGTCCAGGGGGAGGGAGAGACTTCCTTCCAATTCTCCGGCGCTGCGCCGGACCGCTTCTACTTTGAAGGCAAAACCAGGCAGCCCTTTCAGGACCTTCCCTGGACGGTTACGCTGCGGTACACCCTCAACGGCGTCCCGGCCAAGGCGGAGGACCTGGCCGGACAGCAAGGGGTTGTCGAAATCCTGCTGGACATCGTGCCCAATGAAAACGCCGGGGATTACGCCCGCTATAACTACACATTGGAAGCCATGGCGTTGTTTAACCAGGACGACATCCTGTCTCTGGAAGCTCCCGGCGCACAGGTGCAGTTAGTGGGCAATCTGCGGACGGTCCTGTTTCTGGCCCTTCCGGGAGAGGAGCAGCATTTTACCATCCGCGTCGGCAGCAACGACTTTTCCTTCGGCGGACTGACGGTCCTGATGGTCCCCGCGACTCTGGCGCAGCTGGAAGAAATTGCAAAGCTCAGCCAGCGCAAGGACGATCTGGAAGACGATTACAACGCCCTTTCCGGCAGTCTGGATAACCTGCTGGACGCGCTCAACAACATTCAAAACGGCCTCTATGCCTCCGCCAAGGGCCTGGACCAGCTGGACGCTGCCCGCCAGACCTTCTCCGGCGGCAAAGGCGTGCTGTACGAGGATACGGATCTTCTGCGGGGCGATCTGTCCAATCTGGCGGACATTCTGGAACCGGTTCAGGAACGGGTCGGAATTTTAAGCCAGACGGTGACGGACTCCACGACCGTCCTGAACGAGCTGACCGACACGACGCTGACCCTTCAAACGCAGCTTTCCGAATTGGAAAACGCCCTGCGCGGCTTGGAGGAGGGGACCGACGATGTAAAGCACGTCGTACGTCTCGCCGCAAACCTGGAGGATAGTCTTCTCAGCCTGGAACGGGCTTTGGGCGGTACGCATATCAGCGGCGGCAGTATTTCCACAAACAGCAGCGCGCTGGTGAAAAAGGTGAAGGATGTACACGGCGTTTACGCCGCCGATGATCCCGACGCTTTTTTCGCGGGAATGCTGGCCCTTCAGGGCAAAAGCCAGGCGGAAATCCAGGGAATCCAGAATCTGCTGGGCATTGACGAAAGTACGGCCGCCGCTATTGGCAAGCAGGAGGAATGGAAAGCCGCCAACGCTGCAAAAAAGCAGATGGACGGCCTCCATGCCGCCAAGGAAAACGGTATGAGCTTCCAAGGCTTCTGCGAGCAGCTTCCTGGGGTTTCGGAGAGCCAGGCCAAGCAGATGAACGATCTCTGGATAATTTACAGCAGCGGCGGCAATTTGAACAATTCCTCCGGCGGTTCGGCAAAGCCGCCCCAGACCCCCGCACCTAAGCCGGAAGAACCCAAGCCGGAGGAACCTAAACCGGAAGAACCGAAACCAGAGGAACCCAAGCCGGAACCGCCCGCTCCGGAGAATCCTGCGCCGGAACCTTCGGAGGATACGGAGGCCCCGGAAAATCCGGACGCCAACACGCCGGAACCGGAGGAGCCGGATGCCAGTCAGGCGGATGCCGGTAAAACACAGGGAACATCTTCCGCGGAAGACGGCGCGAGGCATCAGATCTCTGACAGTCTGCTTCTCAACGACCCCGAAAACGGCGGTGAATCCGGCGGGGATTCCAGCGAAAGCAGCGGTTCCGAAGGAGACGATTTGCCCAGCGAGGACAATCCGCCCAGCGAGGGCAATCCGGAGGAAGGAGACACACCCGCCGAAGGCGATACCCCCGGCGAGGGCAATCCGGAGGAAGGAGACACGCCCGCCGAAGGCGATACCCCCGGCGAGGGCAATCCGGAGGAAGGAGACACGCCCGCCGAAGGCGATACCCCCGGCGAGGACAATCCGGATAAAGAAGACGAACCCAAACCGCCCGACAGCGGCGGTTCTGATCAAACGGTTGGCGGGGCCGTGATGGATATTATCACCAGCGGCATAGACAACGCCACCGCCCAGATTGACCGGATTCAAAGCAGCCTTACCAATTCCCTGAACGAGATTAAAGGGCCTGCCGCCACCGTTGCGGGCAATCTGGCGGATGTCTGCGCTCAGCTCAATACGCTCATTCCCTTGCTGGACGACGCCGGAGATGTTTCCGCCGCCCTGCGGCAGTCCTCCGAAACGCTGCGGACCCTCCTGACTTCCGTGGACAATCTGCGGGGCGTGCTGAACGGCTACGAACCGGTCTTACAGGAAGCCCTTGCCAATGCCGGAACGCTCAGCGCATCCGCCGCTGCCACGATCCGGGACACAGAAACCCTGCTGGCCAACGCGGAGAATCTGGCGCAGTCCACCGGCGCGCCGCTGGACGAGGGGACCCGGCAGTCCCTGCGCGGACTTTCCTCCGCCCTGCGGCAGACCGCAAAAGCCCTCGCCACTACCGGCGAGGTAAAAACCGCCAAAAACACCATCACCGATATTATCGAGGACACCTGGAACGAGTACACCGGCGACATCAACAATCTTTTGCTGATGGACGCCACGGCGGAACCGGTTTCCCTTACCGACGAACGGAACCCCACGCCATCCAGCGTTCAGGTTTTGATCCGCACCCAGGAGATCAAAACGGACGAGGCGGAGAAGGAGGCGGAAACTGCCGCCGAAAAACCGTCTACGACGTTCTGGGACCGGGTTTCCCGGATGTTTCAGGACTTCTGGCAGGCCATTGCCGGCATCTTTCGCTGACGGGAAGGAGAATCAAGCGATATGGTGGAAAAAATTGCCCATAAACTGACCCGCAGGCCGAAACTGGTGGCGTTGATTGCCGTACTGATGCTGATTCCCTCAGTCATCGGCTACGCGGCGACCCGGATTAACTATGACATCCTCTCCTATCTCCCCCAGGACCTGCCCTCGTCTCAGGGCGAACAGCTTCTGGAGGACCCGTTCCAAATGGCGGCGACCAGTATGCTGATTGTGGAGGGAATGCCCGCCGGATACACAAACCGGCTGATTCAGGACATCCAGAAAGTGCCCGGCGTTTCCAACGCCGTCTGGATCAGCAATCTGGTGGGCATTCAGGTTCCGGTGGAGATGATTCCGGCGGATTTCCGGGAGATGTTTTTCTCCGGTCAGGCGACGATGATGCTGATTCAATACGACCACCCCGGCGCGTCTGACGAGACCATGGAATCCATTCAGCAGGTCCGGAACATCTGCAACGAACGCTGTTTCCTGGCGGGCTTTTCCGTCGTCATCAAGGACACCCGGGACGTGATGGACAGCGAGCTTCCGGTTTTTGTCGGACTGGCGGTGCTGCTGGCGCTGCTGGCGATGTCCGTTACGCTGGAATCGACGGTTCTCCCCTTTGTGTACCTGGCCAGCATTGGCATGGCGGTGGTTTACAACTTTGGAAGCAACGTCTTTCTGGGGCAGATTTCTTACATCACAAAAGCCATCGCCGCCGTACTGCAACTGGGCGTGACCATGGATTACTCCATTTTCCTGTATCACCGCTACGAGGAGGAACGGGAACGCTACGACGACAAACGGGACGCCATGACCCAGGCGATCATTGCGGCCTTCCGTTCCCTCTCCGGCAGCAGCCTGACCACGATTGCGGGTTTTCTGGCTCTCTGCTTCATGCGCCTGACCCTGGGCCGTGACATCGGTATAGTTATGGCGAAGGGCGTGGTTCTGGGAGTGGCGACGGTGATTCTGGTTCTTCCGTCTCTGGTGCTGATTTTCGACAAGCAGATTGAAAAGCACAAACACAAAACGCTCATTCCATCCTTTGACCGTGTGAATGGGTGGATTGTGAAAGCGCGGATTCCGCTGGTGGCGCTGACGCTGTTTCTGTTTTTCCCGTCGATCTATGCCCAGAAGCACGCGGATATTTACTACAAGCTGGACGAATCCCTTCCGCGGGACCTGCCGTCCATTATCAGTAATGAAAAGCTCAAGGATGATTTCAACATGGCGACCTCCCACTTTGTGGTGCTGCGGGACGATCTGTCCGCCGCCAGTATGGGCGAGCTGGAACAGCGTATGGAGGAGGTTCCTGGGATTACGTCCGTGGTCTCCTATCACAAGATGCTGGGAACCGGCATTCCGGACTTTTTCATCCCGGATACCATTAAGGAAATGCTGCGTCAGGACGGGTATCAGCTCATGATGATCAACTCCAGCTATGCCCCGGCAACAGAGGAGGTCGCCCGGCAGCTGGACGCCATGACGGCCATTTTCCAGGACTACGACCCAGACGCCATGATCACCGGCGAGGGGGCCATGTATCGGGACCTGATCGACACGTCCTCCGTGGACTTCCAGGTAACGAATTACATCTCTATCGCGGCGATTTTCCTGATCATCGCCTTTGTATTCCGGTCTATCTCCATTCCGGCGGTGCTGGTGGCAACCATTGAGCTGGCCATTTTCATCAACCAGGGGATTTGCTACTTCACCGGCACGGAAATTCCCTTCATCGCGCCCACGATTATCAGCTGCGTACAGCTGGGCGCGACGGTGGACTATGCGATTTTGATGACCTCCCGTTTTCAGGAGGAGCTTCGGAAGGGCTTGGACCGGAAAGCGGCCATCCGCGCCGCGGCCAACGCCTCCGACGCCTCGATTATCACCAGTGCGCTGGTGCTGTTCTGCGCCACGCTGGGCGTTTCCTTCGTCTCCTCTATTGATTTGATTGGAGCCATTTGCATTATGCTGGCGCGGGGCGCGCTGGTTTCCGCGCTGGTGAGCATTTTCCTCATGCCCGCTGTACTGTGTGTCTGCGAGCCGCTGTTTTGTAAAACCAGCTACCGCTGGCGCACGGCGCCGGTCCCGGCGAAGGACGTTCCGCAGGTTCCGGCGGGCGTGGCCTGACTTCTGAGGGACAGCGGACAAATCGAAATCCGACGGCTCAAAGAGCCGCCGGATTTTTTCGCGTTTTTCCATTTGGAAAAAGTATTCTAAGCCGCTTGCTTTTTCAGCCAACCGCACTTATACGGATATGTGACTTGCCCAAAAACCGCGGATGGTTTCTGCGGAAGAATCCAGGCTCCCTTGCGCAAAACCGTTCCGTCCGCCGCCGCGGCCGTGCAGGGCGGTATTCATCGCTTTCACCAAGGCGGCAATATCCGTTCCGCCGCTGTGAACCAGCGCGTAGGTCCAATGCTCCCCTTCCCCCGAGAACACCGCCGCCAGACCGCCGCAGGTCTGTGCGATGGCATCCGCCAGACGGCGCACGCTGTCCGGCTTCATGGGCGGCTGAAAGAAAAGCACGTCGCCCGTTCCGGCGTGTTCCGCCGCAATGGCCTGAAACGCCGTCTGTTCCAGCCCGGCAATCCGCGCCTTTGCGGCGGAAAGCTCTGCTTCCAGGCGTTCCACTGCCGCCAGCGTCTCCAACGGCTTGACGCTTAATTGCTGTCCGATGGCCTTGGCCTGTCCGTATACGGCGGATAAATACGCCGCCGCCCGGCGGCCGCAGACAATCTCCATCCGCACGCCCTCCCGGAACTTTTGGCAGGACAGGATTTTGATCAAATTGATTGCCCCGGACCGCTGGACGTGGGTTCCGCAGCAGGCGCAGCAGTCCGCGCCGGGAAAGGCCACAATGCGGACTTGTCCGGTCAGTTCCTTTTTGCTCCGGTAGTCCAGCGCAGCCAGGGCCTCCGGCGTGGGATACGTGATGTTTACCGGTTCGTCCCGGCATATGAAATCATTTGCCTCCCGTTCGGCTTCCAGCGTCTGTTCCCAGGTGATTTCTGTGTTGAAATCAATCGTCACGGCTTCCGCGCCCAGATGAAAGCCCACATTGTCGCACTGAAAACGGCGGCAGATAATGCCGCTCAAAATATGTTCGCCGGAGTGCTGCTGCATATGATCGAAACGCCGCGCCCAGTCAATCGCGCCCTCGACGGTCTGCCCGGCGTCCAGGGGAGCGGCGCAGGTGTGAAACACTACGCCCGCTTTGTCGTGAACATCCAGCACCGGAACGCCGTTCAGCGTTCCATGATCGGCGGGCTGGCCGCCGCCCTCCGGATAAAACGCCGTGCGGTCCAGCACGACCTTCCAGGCGTCTTTGAACGGTTCGCAGGAAATCACTGCCGCCGTAAATTTCTGCAAATAGGCGTCCTGGTAGTATAATTTTTCAGTTTCCATGGAAATCATCCTTTCCGCTGCAATGTCCTTATTATAGCGGCTGAACGGAAGAACCGCAAGCCTGAAAAAGCCGCCGGAGGAAATTTCTCCGGCGGCGGTATGACGGGTATGGCGTCAGCGAATCAGGGCTGGAAACTACTGCTTTTCTTGAGCGGTCTTTTTTTCGTTTATGATAGTATTTTTAATATTCTGCTCCAGACCAATGCTGTATATAACGGAAATAGTCAACAGAATACAAAAGATGATAGCAATACGAACAGGCGTTATAATATCAAAAACAAAACGGATAAAAAGGGCAACGCCAAAGAAAACCACGAGAAGAATAATAGGAAGATTTGTTTTGGCGAGGGCATATTTACCATAGAGCTTAACAGCAGTTTCATTATGATACTGGTGAATGGTAGTTGCATTTTCGCTGGCTGTTCTGGATAAGCCGATATACAGATATCTGCCTGAAATAATGATAGTAATTGCCCATTGCCACCATTCAGCCGCTATAATGCCTGATGCAAAAAAGAGCAGCGCACCCGCACAGAATACCCCAAACATAAACATTGGTTTATTATATATCTTCAAATCCTTCACCTCCACAAATTCCGATATATTGAACCATTCCTTAATATATTATAGCGCACATGGACGATCTGGTCAAGCCGGAAGTGATAGAGCAAGCAAGGCGTCGGGATATCCTTTTGGATTTCCCGATGCGTCTTGTTGGGGTGTCCCTTGGACGGAGCGGAGTGACGTAAGCTGCGTGAAACGGTGAGCCGCGAGCGATCCGGGCGGCAGTCCCGCAGGTCGCACGAATACACTCCAGAAAGACCGTTTTTCCCCGAAATTTTTCAACTAAATTCTTTCAGCCGCTGCGTGTTAAGACGCTGCGCCGGAAGGGCTGGAGGGATTCCCGTCCAACAGGCCCGCGGGCAAAAGCCCCAGGTTCTGTTTCCATTGCAGCACACGGGCGCAGGCCGCGTCGATCACGCTTTCTTCCAGCGCGCCGCTTTGAACGGCCTCGATCACCTTTGGTATCTGCGTCCGGTAATCGGTAGTGATGATCAGATCATTCCCCGCCGCTACGGCTATCACAGACACTGCGCCGTCCTTGGCGTAAGCGGCGACGGCGTCCATAGCGAGGTCATCAGTCATAATCACGCCGTCGAATTTCAGCGTCTCCCGAATAACCTGGTGCACAGCGGGCGACAGCGACGCGGGAAGTCCGGCGTCCATACAGGTGACAAGATTGTGGGAGACCAGAACGGCGGTTTTCCCGTCTCCGGCGGCGATGCCGCTTTGAAACGGCAGAAAATCGTTTTCGGTAAATGTTTCCATAGGCCGCTTGTCAATGGCAATGCCGGTATGTGTGTCTGCATTGTTCCCGTAACCGGGAAAATGCTTCAGTACGCTCCCCAAACCGCCGCTGCTCATGGTGTTTACCACGGTTTCCACATAGGCCGCCGTGGTCTGGGCGTCCTCCCCGATGGTGCGGGGATATATGAAATCGGCAGGGTTCGTGGAAACGTCCGCCACCGGGGCGAGATTTACATTAAATCCCAGAGCTTGCAGAAGCTGATTTTTTTCGCGGGTGCTGGCTGCAAGAGCCTCCGGCCCGGCCTCCCAGACCTTGCGGGCGGAAGGAAATTTAGTGGAACGAATGTGCGGGTTGGAGCTGACGCGCACAACGCTTCCGCCCTCCTCGTCCACACCGATTAACAGCGGAATGTCCGCCGCCGCCTGATACCCGGCGATGGCTTGTACCAAATCGTTTGCCGTTTTATCCTTGGTGTCCCGGCCAAAGAGAATATAGCCCCCTAAACGGTACGTCTGCACGTCGGCCGCGGCGTTTTCCGCCGGACAGCGGACAAAGAATAACTGCCCGACTTTTTCTTCCAGCGTCAGCGTTTCCAGGAACGCGGCGATTTTCTCGCCTTCCGACTGTTCCGCAGGCGGCGGGGGTTCCTCCGGCGGTTCCAAGGGGAGATTCTGCGCGGTTTCCTCCGTACCGGCGGGCGGGGGCGCCTCCGCAGGCGGCGCGCTGCCGCAGGAGGTGAGGAGCAGAAAAAGTGCGGTGAATAGCAAAAGACGTTTCATAAAAAACCTCCGGTTTTGTTTTGGTTATCGTATCACGTCCGGATATTTTTTGCAACCGTACCGGTTCGACGGTTTTCTTCTTGACAATTTCCGCCATCCGGCTATAATGTGATAATGATTCTCAAATTCAAGGAGGAACCGCGCCATGTCATACAGTACAAAGCAGCAGCAGGCCATTCTCCAGGGCCTGGAACACCACGGCGAAACGCCGGTCTCCGCCTCGGAGCTGGCGGACGAACTGCGCCAGGACGGGTGTCAGGTGAGTCTGGCCACAGTTTACCGGCAGCTGGAAAAGCTGGCGGAAACCGGACAGATTCACCGCGTCGCGGCAGACAACGCCACCTTGTACCGTCCCTGCCCCGCCCAAAAGGCCCAAAGCTGTTTGCTGCTGCGTTGCAGCGCCTGCGGGCGGACCGAACACCTCGAATATCCGCAGATCCAGTCCTTTTACCAGCAGCTGGAGGAGGAACACGGCTTCCGGACGGACCCCTGTCAGACGGTTTTAACGGGCCTGTGCGCCCGCTGTGCGGGCCAGGAGGCCGCCGGACATGGAAGCGTCTGAGCTGATCGTCTGCCGGGACGTGTCCCTGGGCTACGAGGGCCAGAGCGTTTTGACGCATTTGAATCTGTGCGTAAAAAGCGGGGATTATCTCTGCATCGTCGGGGACAACGGCTCCGGCAAATCCACGCTCTTACGGGGCCTTCTGGGCCTTTTGCCGCCGCAGTCCGGCGAAATTTACCGCGCGCCGGAGCTGGAACAGGGGGCGGTGGGATACCTGCCCCAGCAGACGAAAGCCCAGCGGGATTTTCCGGCAACGGTTCTGGAAGTGGCGCTCTCCGGCTGTCTGAACCGGCGGAGTTTTCGCTTTTTCTACTCTGCGGCCCAGAAATCGGAAGCCCTGATGAACCTGGGCAAGCTGGGGGTCCTGGAGCTGAAGGACGCCAGCTACCGCGACCTTTCCGGCGGACAGCAGCAGCGGGTTTTGCTGGCGCGGGCGTTGTGCGCGGCAAGCCGTCTATTGATTTTGGACGAGCCGGTCACCGGCCTGGACCCTGCCGCCGCGCAGGACTTGTACAAAACGCTGTCCTACCTGAACCGCAAGGAAGGCATGGCAATTTTAATGGTCACCCACGATCTCCGCCCGGCCCTCCGCAGTGCGGGGACCGTATTGCACATCGGACGCACGGGGTATTTTATCGGCACGCCGGCGGACTATCTGGCCTCCCCCCAGGGGCGGCGGTTTCGGGAGGCGGCAGAATGAGTATTTTACAGATGTTTTCCTTTCCCTTCATTCAGCGCGCGCTGATTGCGGGGATTATGGTGAGCCTGTGCGCGGCGTTGCTGGGCGTGCCGCTGGTCCTCAAGCGTTATTCCATGATCGGGGACGGCCTGTCCCACGTGTCGTTCGGCGCACTGGCGGTTGCCGTGGCGATGGGCTTCGCGCCGCTGTATTTTGCGATTCCGGTGGTGATTGCCGCCGCGTTTCTGCTCCTGCGGGTGGCGGACAGCCCCCATTGGAACAGCGACGCCGCCATAGCTGTCGTCAGCGCGTCGTCTCTCGCGCTGGGCGTGCTGGTAATCTCCCGCACCTCCGGCATGACTACCGATGTGGACAATTATATGTTCGGAAGCGTCCTGGCCATGTCGAAAGCGGATGTGCTGCTGTCGGTGGTACTCTGCGGGGCGGTGCTGGCGTTGTACATCTTTTTCTATCACAAGATTTTTGCCGTTACCTTCGACGAGAGCTTTTCCCGTGCGACGGGCCTCCGGGCAAACCGGTATAACACGCTCCTGGCGATTCTCACGGCTCTGACCATCGTTTTGGGAATGCGGATGATGGGCGCGATGCTGATTTCGTCCCTGGTGATTTTCCCTGCTCTGACGGCCATGCGTGTGTTTCGGAGCTTCCGGGGCGTGGTGCTGTGCGCGGGAATTACGTCGGTGGCGTGTTTCTTTGCTGGTTTGATGATTTCGTTTTCCAGCTCCACGCCGGTGGGTGCGACGGTAGTTGCGGCGAATCTGGCATTGTTTTTGGCGTCCTGCCTGCTGGCGGTTTTTCGCCGGAAGCGGCGGTAATCCCCGGACGTGCGGGATGGAGCCGGACGGTTTGTTATAAGAAAACGAATACCCGCTGGAAACAGATGCGTTCCAGCGGGTGTTGTTTTATGTTGGACACCCAATGGCTATTTCAAATTTTCAGGTGTGTTTGACAGCTGGTAACGAGGCTGAATCGTTCCATTTTTTGTTTTGGAAAAATCGAAAAAAGCCTTGACAGCTGCAAACTACTGTGATAGTATGAACTTGTAAACTATTGCAATAGTTTTGAAAGGAGGCTTTCGCCTTGAAACTCTTTGACTCCGAATTAAAAGTCATGTCAGTTCTCTGGAGACTGGGGGATCGCACAGCAAAAGAAATTTCCAACATTCTGAACGAAGAAACCGGCTGGAACCAGAACACCACCTACACCGTTATCAAAAAATGCATCGCCAAAGGGGCCGTAGAACGCCAAGAACCCAATTTCCTTTGTCATGCCCTGGTTTCCAAGGCTGAAATTCAGGCCGCCGAAACCACCGAGCTGATCGGCAAATTATTCGACGGCTCCCCGGACCTGCTGTTCGCCTCGCTGATCAGCCATCAGAAGCTCTCGCCGGAACAGCTGGAACACCTTCGGAAAATCGTGGCGGAGGGAAAGTGAGGCGTTATGGACCTGCTGCAAAGAAGCCTCGCCGGCGGGCTGCTGATTCTCGCTGCCGCCGGGTTCCGGGCTGCGGCTCTGCGGCGTATGCCGAAGGGCGTGTTTTTGTCGCTCTGGTGGGTGGCCGCCGCGCGTCTGCTGCTGCCCCTGGAAGCGCAGTCCCGGTTCAGCGTTTACACGCTGCTGCAAGCCCTGCGGCCAGAGCCGGAGGCGTTTGCGCCGGTTTTACCCGCGCCCGTGACGGGCGGAATCCCAGTTCAGATTCTTCCGCCGGTTACACCGGCTGAGACCGTCCCGGCGGCGGCTCCCTTCCCTGTGAAAACGGCAGTTTGGCTGACGGTCGCGGCGTTGCTTGCGCTGTGGTTTCTGGGAAACTACGTCCGCTGGCGGCGTCGTTTCCGGGAATCGCTGCCGGTGAAGCATCCCAATGTGGCCTGCTGGCAGGCGGAACGGCCCTGGATTCAGGTCCGGGTTTCCGATCAGATTTCCGCGCCGCTGACTTACGGTCTGCGGCATCCGGTGATTCTTCTGCCGAAAGGAATGGACCTCTCGGACAAAGACGCCCTGCGCTGTATCCTGACCCATGAGGAAGTCCACATCCGGCGGCTTGACGGTCTGCTGAAGCTGGCGTTGACGGCCGCGCTGTGCGTCCACTGGTTCAACCCGGCGGCGTGGCTGATGTACGCGCTGGCAAACCGCGACATGGAGCTGCGCTGCGACGAGGCCGTTTTGGCCGCGCTGGGCCGCGACAGCCGGGAATTGTACGCAATGACCTTAATTCAAATGGCGGAAAACCGCCATATGCCTCTATGCAGTTTTTCGCGAAAAAACGGCATGGAAGAAAGGATTCTTTCGATTATGAACTTCAAGAAAAAATCAGTTCTCACCTGGATTTTGGCGCTGGTGCTGGCGGCGTGCATTACCACCGTGTTTGCAACCTCCGCCATGACGGCCGGAAAAACCGTTTCCGCCCCGCCGGACGGCCCCGACGCCCAGTTTTATGCAGATTCTTCCGCAGAGACTGCCGCCGCTTGGGATGAAGTCCTGGCCCCTTACGTCCCCTTTGGCCTCACTTATGTCTTTGACGACCCCGACCTCGACGGAAACGGCCTGAAAATGTATTTTGAGGGCCGGGAGGTGCGCGGTATTTTTGACAATAAATCCGGCGCCTGGATTACCGAACACGCTGGAAACGGAACTTATGGCAAAGACGCAGCAGAATTGTACGCCGTGTACGACGAAAACGGTTTAACAGGTCTCCGTTTTGCAACAGAGGAGGAGCAGTTTGAATGGGCCGAACGGCGGGAGGCCAGTTCGGATATGGCGGCCCTGGAGATGCTGCGGGAGAGCGTACGGTTTGAAACTGACGTTTGTTCCTTCACCGTCCCGGAACGGGAGGGGGATTGGAATATCTGGATTTCCGGACGCATTGTCACAGCGGACGGTATGGGCGTAAGCGTCCACTACCTGGAAGCGGAGAGCGAAAAGGGCGAGTGGATTCCTGGAAAAACCTACTCCTTTGAGGAAACGTCCCGGAAGGTGGACGAACTGATTATGGAGGCGTCTTTTGGCAGTGCAACTGCATCCTTTGACCTTTTGCTGGATACCGCGGGCCTGGACCCGGTTTTTGGAGCGGAAAACCCGCCGGAACTTCCGGCGTCCAAGAACAGTGTTCCGGAGGGAATGTCGATGGTTTGGCCCGTTGACGACGACTGGAAATTGGCGGCCACGTGGTTTAATCCTCGCGCCGAGGACCCGGATGACAGGGCGCATAACGGCGTAGACATCGCCGGTATGGAAGCGGGCAGTCCGATTTATGCCGCGGCGGCTGGTACGGTGAAAGAGGCCGGTTTTCAGGTGAAAAACGGCAATTATGTCCGTCTGGACCACGGAAACGGTCTGGAAACCTTCTATGCCCACTGCCAGAGCCTTCAGGTCAAAACCGGCGACGCGGTAACGTTGGGGCAGACCATTGCCACCGTGGGCAGCAGCGGCCTTTCTACCGGTCCCCACCTGCATTTTGAGATTCTCCTGAACGGCGAACAGCAGGACCCTCTTGCGTACTACCAAGCGGGGGAGGCGTCTTACGCCGCCTGGGCAGAGCGGACCGCAGCAAAGGAACCTTTGAGTATGGAGGCAAAAGAGGCATTGGAAAAGCGGCTGATTCTGTGGGCGGAGGAGACGCTGGTGGACGGCGAATATCCCCGGAACAAAAACGGCCAGACTTACGCGCCGAATGGAGCGCTGACGAGCTTGGTAGGCGCTCCGCCGGACCTGATTGGGGCCAAGGCAACGAATGGACGTTATGGCTATGTATCCCGGGAGGAGCTTGCGGAGCACGGACATCGTGTTCACCTTACCTGGGGAACCCTGGAAAGAGTATCGGACACAGAAGCTGTGGAACCCTATTCCCTGCCGGTCTACGACGCGGAAGGCGAAGTAATCGGGGAATTTATCATCGAGGCAGGCGGCACGAATACAACGTCTCGTTCTGCCGGGTGAATCCCAATAGGAACGCCGCCCGAAAAGGGGCGGCGTTTTATTATCGGATTTGGGTCCCGTTCAAAAACGCTTCCACGAGGCGTTCGCCTTCGTAGCGGAGTTTCAGGGAGAAAAAGGGCGCATTTTGCTCCAGGAGGTCCAGGAAAATGTGATCGCCCTCCCAGAGCGGCAGAGAGCGGAGCGCCGCTTTTTCGATCCAGGCGAGTTCGCCTTCGTCGCAGGGATGAGGGGCGCCCGTCCAAGCGGAGGCGGTAAAGAGGTGCATATATTCGGTAGGGGCTTCGTTGGAGACAAAGGTGACAAGTCCGCGGTAACGGTATTCGGTTAAGGTGAGGCCCGTTTCCTCGAAGCACTCGCGGAGGACACAATCTTCCGGGCTTTCGGCGTCCTGGAATTTTCCGCCAATGCCCAGCCATTTGCCTTGGTTGAGGTCATGTTCTTTTTTTACGCGGTGAAGCATGAGGTAAGAATTACCGCATTCCAGGTAACAAAGGGTTGTGTATTGCATATGTACGCTCCTTATGTAAAAGTTTTTTAGTTCTGTCCACCCAAAAGGGCGGGCACAGAGGCCCGCCCCTACAAGCACCCATGCAGCGACAGCGGAAATAGACGCAGAGGCAAGTCGATTTGGACTTCTCGTTTGGGGTCCACCTGTCTAAAGTCTTTCACCAAGCTTTCAAAACGCTCTTTTCTTTTGGACCGTGAACGGCCCGTTTTCTTTTCTCTCGCCAGAGAAAAGAAAATGGGGGGTTCAAAAAAGGGCCAGCCATTGCAAATGGCAATCCCCCCTCGCGGCAACGCCGCGCCGCCGTCAGGTATTATCGGAGTTAATCGGCTCACGAATAATCAGCCGCCGAAGGGCCTTTCCATTGAATGGAATCAAAGGGTACAAATACCCTTTGCCCACCATGGGCTTTGTGGTTGCAAGGAGAATGAGGATGGCGAGAATTCCCAGAAAGAAGCCCCAAACATCAAAGACGGCGGTTGTAATCAAAAGCGCGACGCGCAGCAGCTTGAAGGCATACCCTAGCTCATAACTGGGCTGCGCGAAGCTGGCCACCGACACAAAGGCCATATACACCAGGACTTCCGGCCCCAGCCAGCCCGCCTGGACCGCAAAATCACCCAGAATCAACGCGCCCAGCATCGAAAAGGAGTTGGACAAAGAATCCGGTGTGTTCAGCGAAGCGAGTTTCAGCACGTCAATCAAAAACTCAACCACCAGCAGTTGCCAGAGAAGTCCCAAAGACGCCGGTTCCGGCGAGGACAAAAAGTCCAGCCACCCCGGCAGACGCCCCGGGTCCTTGACCATCATATACCAGGCCGGCGTAATCAACAGGGAAATCAAAAACACCACAATCCGCAAAAGCCGCAGATACGTGCCAACCAGCGGCGGAAAATAAAACTCGTTGGCTTCCTGGGTAAAATCAAAAAAAGTTGTGGGCAGAATCATGACCGACGGCGAATTGTCGATCATCAGCACAATATTTCCTTCCATAATACTGGCCGCCGCGCTGTCTGGCCGCTCGGTATAGCGTACTTTCGGAAAGGGATTGTACCACTGCTTCGGACGGATTGCCTCCGCAACGCTCTCCTGTGCCATAGAGAGAGAATTCACATGGATTGAAAGCAGCTTCTGCCGCACTTCCTCCAAAAGCTCCGTATTCACCTTATCATCCAGATAACATAAAATGGCGTCCGTATGAGAGCGGCCCCCAACCTTGTGCCCCTCCATCGTCAAATGTGAATCCCGAATCCGGCGGCGCAGAAGGGCCATATTCGGTACCACAGCCTCTACAAAGCCGTCATGGGAACCCCGCAAAACTTTGCCGTCCGGCGGCTCGTCCACGCCGCGGCTGGGGTAATTTTTGGCGTCGATCTGCGCCCCGCCCCGCAAGCCTTCCACCAGCAGCAGCGTTTTGCCCAGCAGAACATTGGTCACAATATCGTCGACATTTTCCCCAACGTCCGTTTCTGAAAACGTAATAAAACGGTCCGCAAACGCCTGCATATCTGCCAGTCCCTGAAGGCTTTCCGGCGAGAGGGACAGCCAAAAAGCCCCCATGCGTTCCAGCGTTTCGTCTTTGCCAAACCCGTCAATCACCCACAGCCGGGCCCGGTGTCCGCCAATCACATAATCGCGGTTCACAACGTCCACGCTGCGGCCCACGCCAAGAAGCTGGTCCATCCGGCGCACATTTTCCATGTAATTTTCTGATAATTTCTCCATGCTCCACCTCCAAGAATGAGGTTAGTATACGCCGCAGGGCTGGTTTTATCCATTTCCGGAATGGAAGAGGCCGGGGTGTTTCGTCTTTCGCTTCAATGACCCGTCAGCATATTTCATAAAACCATGAAGAACGTAAAGGATCGGGTTTTTGCCCGGGAATTATGGAACGTTTCCAGAAGCTCCTCGTTCGCCGCAAGCTCCGCGTATTGTGCGGGAGAAATTTCATATGTATCAACGCTGTCTATACAAGCGTATCGCGGAACAATATGCCCGCCTCCTGTGCCGCTTTGTATGCCGGGAGAAAGCCTGTGGAAACAAGAATGCGCGGCCAGTCCGGGAGCATCCCGAAGGGTTCCCGAAAACCGGCCGCACATCCGCCTTTGCCAGACAGACCGTCTAAATTTACTGGTTCAAAAATTCGCTGGGGTTTACGGCATTGCCGTTCTTCGTAACTGCAAAATGCAGGTGAGGACTCTGAGAGGACTCCGCTACCGCGGTGGTTCCCACCGCGCCGATCACCTGACCGGCGGAAACTTCCTCCCCAACCACAACGGACGGCGTGGTCTGCAAATTCGCATACAACGTCTGGTATCCGCCGTCGTGGTCAATTGCGACATAAGTGCCCATCAGCGGGTCCTCGTCCACAGCGGACACCGTGCCGGAACTGGCCGCCAGCACCGTCGTACCCGGCTTAGCGGAGATATCCAGCCCCTCGTGTGTGCGCCAGTCGGCCAGCGTGGGGTTATACATCAGCTCGTCCGCTGAAAAAACCGTCAGCACTTCGCCGTTTACCGGCTGCACCACCAGCCGCGGGGCTTCCGCCACAACCGGCGTTGGGTCCACCGCTGCCTCCGGCATTACCGGAGCGGTTTCCACCGGTTCCGGGGAAATCGTCTCCACCACCGCAGGCCCCTCCGGGACATCCAGATCCGTCACCGGCGCAGAAGCCGGCTCGCTGGGCGGTTCCTCCAGCCCCGACGGTACTCCCGAACTGGGAACCGTTTCCGGCGCAGAGGCTTCGCCCTGTCCCAGCGGTTCGTCCGCCGTGGGAGCCGGTTTGCCCCGCAGCAGCAGGAAATAACCGCCTACCGCCACAATCAGCAGACAGGCCGCCAGGGTGGCGTAAAAGCCCGTGCCGCTCAGGACGTTTCTCCATTTGTTTTCCATAAGGTCCCTCCCTAAAGGTAAGTCTGAGGGAAGTATGGACAGAATTTCCATGGATTATGCAGAACAAACAGAGAATTTTTGCAGAAATTTCGGACTTATTCCAAGGTTTCCAAATCCGCTTCCCACAGAGCGCGGGACGCGTCGCTGGGCATTCGCCAGTCGCCCCGGGGCGACAGCGCGACCGAACCGATCTTCGGTCCGTCAGGCATACAGTTCCGCTTGAACTGCTGGGCAAAGAAGCGGCGGTAAAACACCTTCAGCCATTTCAGGAGGACTTCCCGGCTGTACTTGCGGCCCAGGGCATATTGCGCCAAACGGTACACCTTCCGCGGCGAAAAGCCCCAGCGGAGAACGTAATACAGGAAGAAGTCATGCAGTTCATAGGGCCCCACCAGGTCCTCCGTCCGCTGGCTGATCTTGCCCTGAACGGCGGGCAGCAGTTCCGGCGAAACGGGCGTGTCAAGGATGTCCTCCAAAACGTCGTGCAGGTCCGGTTCCGCGCTGTCGCGGGCCAGATACCGCACCAGATGCCGCACCAGCGTCTTTGGGATGGAGGCGTTGACGCCGTACATACTCATGTGATCGCCGTTATAGGTACACCAGCCCAGGGCCAGCTCGCTCAAATCGCCGGTGCCGACGACAAGGCCGCCGCCGGCGTTGGCAATGTCCATCAAGACCTGTGTGCGCTCCCGGGCCTGGGCGTTTTCATAGGTGACGGAGTGGTCCTCCGGGTCGTGGCCGATGTCCCGGAAGTGGCTGCGGACGGACTGGCTGATGTCCACCGTCCGCAGGGTGGCCCCCATCTGTCCGGCCAATACGACGGCGTTATTCCGGGTCCGGTCGGTGGTGCCGAAGCAGGGCATGGTAACGGCTATAATGTCGGACATTGGCCGGTCCAGCATTTTCATGGCAAGGCCGGTGATCAGGACGGCCAGGGTGGAGTCCAGCCCGCCGGAAAGACCCACAACGGCGGTTTTGGCCCCGGTGTGTTCCAGCCGCTGCTTGAGGCCCAGAGAGGCAATCAGCAGAATTTCCCGGCATCGGGCGTCCCGGTCCTCCTTCCCCTCGGGGACGAAGGGCATGGGGGAGACGTAGCGGGTGAGCTTGGTGGGGGAGACTGTCAGCGAAAAGGGGGCGGCGTAGCGGCCGCCGGGGTCTTCGTCCAGGGCCTGGGTCCGGCGGCGTTCGGCGCAGAGCTTCTGCACGTCGATTTCCGAAACCAGCAGGCCGCCGTCGAAACGGCGTTCCGTGAGGAGCGTACCGTTTTCCGCAATAAGCTGATGGGCCCCGAACACCAGGTCCGAGGTGGACTCCCCGGCCCCGGAGCTGCTGTAAAGATAGCCGCAGAGGAGTTTCGCGCTCTGCATAGTCACCAGCTGGCGGCGGTAGGCGTCTTTTCCCAGGACCTCGTTGCTGGCGGAGAGATTGCCGATGACAACGGCTCCCGCCCGGGCCATTTTCGCGGAGGGGGAGTCTGGCGACCAGAGGTCCTCGCAGATTTCAAAGCCCAGAACCAGGCCGGGCATGGTATCGCAGGAAAAAACCTGCCCCGCGCCAAAGGGGACGGCGTCCTGTCCCAGCAGGGAGATGTATTCGGTTTCCCCAGGCGCGGGAGCGAACCAGCGTTTTTCATAGAATTCGCCGTAATTCGGCAGATGGGTTTTCGGCACGATCCCCAGGATGCGGCCCTTTTGAATCACGGCGGCGCAGTTGTAGAGCTTGCCGTTCCGCCGCAGCGGCAGTCCCACGGCGGTGATCACTTCCAGGTTGCGGGTGGCCTTCAGAACAGTGTCCAGGGCTTCTTCCGCGCCGCGGATCAGGGCTTCCTGATGAAACAGGTCCCCGCAGGTGTAGCCGGTAAGGCCCAGCTCTGGAAGCGCCAGAACCTTTACGCCCGCCTTTTCCGCGGTCCGCATCAGGCCGAAGGTTTGCTCCGCATTATAGGCGCAGTCCGCCAGGCGCAGTTTCGGCGCGCCGCAGGCGGCGGAAATAAAACCATCTTTCATAAACTCAGACCTCCTTTTGAACTCTCTTGCAGTTTATACCGTTTCCGTCTTTTTTACAGGAATCGCAGGGAAAACGGCTCGTACCGCCCGGCGCGTTCAGTCTCTCCGGACGCGGATGGCGTTGACGGGACAGCCGTTGGCGGCGTCAAAAACGCGGCCCGTTTCCCCGGCCTCCGGCTGGCGGAGAACCACCGAGGCCCTTTGGACAATCCGGAAAACCCCCGGCGCGGCATAGGCGCACATTCCGCAGCCGATGCAGCGCGTCTGATCAATCGTAACCGTCATAGCGGCACCTCCTTTGTCTCCATTATACCCGGCGGAAACGGTTTGTCCAGTGCTTTCGCCGGAAAATTCCAGCGGGACCGGCAGATTTTGTTTGCGTTTTGTCATTTACTTTCCCGCCATTTTGTGCTATCGTACAAGAAGCTGCATTCCGCTTTCGATAAAATGGAGGACCTCCTATATGAAATTGCTCTCTCGCCGCTTTCTTCCCCTGCTGTTATCCTTGAGCCTGCTGTGTGCGCTGGCGGTTCCGGCTCTGGCGTCCCCCGCCTTGGGCGACGACCTCACCACCGCCGATACCCTTCTCAACCAGCAGACCCAGCTTTCCACCAACGTTTTTTGGAGCACGACCTATTCGGATTACCGCACGGAAAACCTCATTACATATACGCCGAATTCCCAGGTAACGCCCCTGGTGACGTTTGGCAACGTGCTCACCAGCCGCAATACCGTTTCAACCATGGCAAAGCGGCTGGAAGAATCCGGCTACCGTGTGGTAGCGGGCATCAACGGCGACTTTTATAATGTAAACAACGGCCTGCCGATTGGCTTAGTTGTGACAAACGGCAAGGTCCGCAGCAGCGACGGCGGCTATTTTGCTGCCGGGTTCCGCTCGGATGGAACCGCCGTCATCGGACGCCCGAATCTCTACATGAGCGCGGACTTCGGCTACGGCTTTTACGGCGAGGACGGCGAATACGACTCCGTTTACCGCCGGATTATGGGCTTGAACAAGGCCCGCACCTCCGCGGGCATCTATCTTTATACCTATGAATTCAACGCAAACCACACCACCGGCAACACCGCCGAGGGCGTCGACGTGATTTGCAGCATCCAGGAGGGCGCGCTCACCATCGGCGGCGAACTCAAGGCCACGGTGGAGCAGATCGTGGAGGGCAAGGGGGCGACGGCGGTTGGCCCGAATCAAATCGTGCTCTCCGCAAACCTGGAGGCCGAGGGAATGCAGGTTGCCGCCCTGCGGAATGTGCCGGTGGGGAGTACAATCACCATACACATCACCGCTGAGGACCCGGTGTGGAATGATGTGACCTGCGCCATCGGCGCGCTGTATTCCCTGGTGGAAAACGGCGCGGTGGTGAGCGGGCTGCCCGGTCAGGCCGCGCCCCGCACCGCCATCGGCCAGCGGGCGGACGGAACCCTTATTTTTTACACCATTGACGGACGGCGGTCCGGGCACTCCATCGGCGCAACTATGACGCAGGTGGCAAACCGTCTGATTGAGCTGGGCTGCGTCAAGGCCATCGGTCTGGACGGCGGCGGTTCGACGACGCTTTCCGTCACAAAGCCCACAGATTTCGCCGCCGGACGGGTCAACCGTCCCTCGGACGGCGGCGAGCGGTCCGTATCGAACCAGTTGTTTCTGGTGGCAACGAACCAGCCCAGCGGTCAGCTGAACCACTTCTATGTAAGCGCGGATTATCCCTATGTGCTGGCGGGCAGTGCGGTTAACATCTCCGCCGCTGCCATTGATACGAATTATATTCCCATGAACGGGGATTATACGCTCACCGCCTCCGCCGGAACGCTGGAAGGAAACCAGCTGATTACGCCTTTGGAGGGCGGCGACGTAGTCGTAACGGCGAACGGCGGCGGCAGTCAGGGCACGGCGACCATCCACGCAATTTCCACGCCGGACGCGGTGGCGATCCGCAACAGCAGCGGCGACATCATTACCAGCCTGACCGCCGCGCCGGGTTCCGTTACCCAGCTCACCGGTTCCGCTGCCTATAAACGCCTTCCGCTCCACTCCGACAGCCGTTCCTTTACCTGGTCTTTGGAAGGCGACATCGGTGAAATCGACGCCGAAGGCCGCTTCACGGCCACAAATCCCGGCACGGGCCGAATTACCATGTCTTCCGGCACACAGACTTATACCGTTGCGGTTACGGTTTCCAATGCCGCGCTTCATACGGTGGAGGATTTTGAGGGTGAGGAGCATATTTTCCAGGGTTCCGGCGACGGAATTTCCCTCAGCATCAACCGCGCCGCAGACTACGTGCAGCTGGGACGCGGCTCTGCAAAGCTGGAATACGACCTGAACAACGGCGCCGCCGTCTGGAACGCCGGACAGCCCGCCGTCATGCAGGCTCCCTACACCGGCCTGAACCTCTGGGTTTACGGCGACGGCTCCAACAACAGCTTGTCCCTGCTGTACAGCCTGGACGGCGAGGAGGTTCAGTCCCTGCCGGTTGCCGTGCTGGACTTCAACGGCTGGAAACAAATCAGCCTCCAGCATCTGGCGCATCCCATGACCATCCGGGGCCTGGAAATCACCGGCTCTGGAACCGGCGTCCTTTACCTGGACCAGATCACCGCAACCTTTAACGATACCATAGACAACGACCCGCCCGTTATCCATGCGCGCTTCAACGAGGCGGAGTGGTCCGTCACCGGCACGGTGACGGACGCGGTGGACGGCGTTCTCCCGAAGGAATCCGTAACCCTCCGCTATAACGGCTCGCCTCTTGGCGAATATCAGCCGGACAGCGGCAAATTTACAATCGCCCTGCCGGGGCGGGGCGAGAGCCATGAGGCCATGCGCGTTACTGTTACCGCAAAAGACGCCTCCGGCAATATTGGCCGGGCGTCGGTGGATATACCGGCCCTTGACGCAGAGCCAAAATTCACCGACACCGGGACCCACTGGGCGGCGGATTATGCGGATTTCCTCTACAACGCCAACATTACCACCGGCTACGAGGACGGCTCCTTCCGCCCGAACCAGAACATTACCAGGGCACAGTTTGCCGTAATGCTCTACCGCTACCTCAAGCTGGACGAGAGTCAATATGAATCCGTGGACCTTCCCTTCGCGGACCTGGATACCATTCCGGCCTATGCGCTCCCGGCAATCCGCGCACTGTATACGGAAAATATCATCAACGGTTCCACCGGCCAGGACGGACAAATCTATTTCCATCCCGGAAACAGCCTGACCCGTGCGCAAGCCTCCGCCATGATCGGGCGTACCCAGCCCAAGGGCTATGCCTCCGCTGCCCTGACGTTCAGCGACGCCGCGGAGATTCCCGCCTATGCGGAATTCTATATCCGCACCATGGCGGCGCAGGGCGTCATCAGCGGCTATAACGACGGGACCTTCCGGCCCTCGGCCAACATCACGCGGGGACAGATGGCGAAAATCCTCTATACCTTGATGTAACAGTCATCGAATTCCAAAGAAAACGTCTGCCGTTCCGGCAGACGTTTTCAACGGAAAAAGGCCGGTCGTTCGACCGGCCTTTTCCTTATGGTTTGGAAGATTGGATGAAAAGAAGTTTTGTCTCTTGCAAGTATTAAGATACCGGAAAGTTGTTAAGCAAACCAGCGTCAATTGTTAAAAAAGTCTTAAATTCTCCGGCGCGCCTGAATTTTCTTTCAACGCCGTTCCCGGAGGCCGGCAAAAAATTCCGACAGCACCGCCTGGCACTCCGCCTCCAAGATTCCGCCGGTCAGAGCGGGGGGGTTCGGGAAATCCTCCATAAACAAATTCATCACCCCGCCGCAGGCCCCGAAGGCCCGGTCCCGCGCGCCGTACCAGACCCGCCGGATGCGGGCATTCAAAATCGCTCCGGCGCACATCGGGCAGGGTTCCAGCGTCACGTACAGCTCGCAGCCGTCCAAACGCCAGGCGCTGAGGGCGGCGTTTGCCTGAACAATGGCCTCCGTCTCCGCGTGGGACAAGGCCGATTGTTTTTCCTCCCGGCGGTTGCGGCCGCGGCCTAAGACTATGCCGTCCCGCACGATCACACAGCCTACGGGAACTTCTCCCGCGGCGGCGGCCTCCTTTGCCAATTCCAGGGCTTGTCTCATAAATTTTTCCTGCATTCCGCCTTCCTCCCGTATAAAAACTGGCATAATTGTCCAAACTTGCCATAAATGTTATAGCAGGAGGGACAACAACGATGAAAACCTTTCTTACGTTGAAAAAATCCAGACCAGACCCGGAATTGATTGCACTGAAAGAAGAATTACAGCTTGCACAGGGGGAATTGTCTTTGGCATACCGGCAGTTTGACCAGGCGACGGACCCGGAACTGGTAGAATCCTGCGTGTATCAGATCAGCGCGGTAAAGGCGCGGTGCAACTACCTCATTCGGGCCATCAAGAAGCGGAACCCGGAGGCTTTGCGGGGACTCCGGCTGGAGGGGGCGGCCGTATGGACCTGAACCAGAAAATTATTGCCGGACTATTGGCAGGTTTTTTCCTGATCGCGCTGCTGCGGGTGTTCAGCGCGCCGCTGAAGCTGGCGTTGAAGCTGCTGGCAAATACGTTTTTGGGTTTTCTGGCGTTGTGGGCGGTGAACGCCACCGCCGGAGTGACCGGCATCGCATTGGGCTTAAATCTCTGGAACGCCCTGGTAATCGGAATTTTAGGATTGCCGGGGTTTGTTCTTTTGCTTCTGACGCAGTGGATTCTCTAGCTTACATATCGTCTTCCAGATATTCAAGGTCTTCCAGCTCCTCAAGCGTTCTCGTGCCGAGGGCTTCCATCGAAAGCTCGCCTGCCAGTTTGAACAAAGCGTCGGAGAGCACTTGCTCCACGGGAAAACCGGCAAGCTCCGCTACCCGCTCATAAAAGGTTCCAGTTTCGTCGGTCAATAAGATTTTATACAGTTTCATTTGTTTTTTCAACTCCTTTACCCGTTTTCCCACAATATACCCGTATTCGGTTAAAAAGTCAACCGTATTTTCATAAGTCATGTGTTTGTAACGTGATATTGTGGGAACAGAGGTGATAAAGATGGGGATGGCGGAAGCTGTGCGGAAACGGCTTCTTGATCTGTGTGATGATCGAGGAATTACGGTAAATCGGATGTGTTATCTTTCGGCAGTTCCGCAATCTACTGTAAATAATTTTCTGAATCGAAAGACAAACAATTTGGGAATTATTACATTAAAGAAATTGACTGATGGATTAGGATTAAGCATCACCGATTTTTTCGATACGGAGGCGTTCCGTCAGCTTGATCAGGAAATTCATTGAATGTGCAGGCAGGAGCCTGCACATTTTTGTGGCCATAGCAGTTAAAGGAAACCGGCAGGCGCAGAGGCCCGCCCCAAGCACCGCAGCAGCGGCAGCGGAATTAGACGCAGAGGCAAATCGATTTGGACCTCTCGTTAAAGTTCCACCTAGCCAAAGTTTTCCACCGAGCTTATAAAACGCTCTTTTCTTTTGGACCGTGAACGGCCCGTTTTCTTTTCTCTCGTGAGAGAAAAGAAAATGGGGGGTTCAAATTTGGACCAGCTATTGCAAATAGCAATTTCACACCCGCGCCGCAAGGCGCGTCCCCATTTTCCTGACAAGGAATAAAAAATATAAGTTTTTGATAAAATTTTACTTTACAATAAGAAATAGCTGTGCTATTCTTTTGAGTGAACGTCCCGACGCTTTGTTGCGTGGAGTTACACCGGCCCGGAACACAGCGCCGCGGATCAAATTCAGAAAGGTGGATCATCACTATGCTTCGCAAGGAACAAAAAACTGAAATCATCAACGCAAACCGCACACATGAAAACGACACCGGTTCTCCCGAGGTCCAAATCGCCATCCTCACCGAGCGCATCAACGTTCTTACCGAGCACATGCGCGCCAATCCCCAGGATAAGCACTCCAACCGGGGCCTTCTCAAGATGGTCGGTAAACGCCGCAGCCTCCTGGACTACCTCCAGAGAAAAGACGTGGAGCGTTACCGCGCGTTGATTGCCAAGCTGGGCATCCGTAAGTAAGCGATGAAAGGGCGACGGCCTCCGTCGCCCTTTTCCCCATTCCCCCCCCACGCCGGGAGCCGCCGGTTTTTGTGTTTGAAAGTCTGCCCGACCCGCCCCGTTTCCCCCAAAACATACAAAATCCAATGGCCGGTTTGCCGCAATCGGACACGCTTTCAAATACGAAAACGACTGCTCCCGCAACTTTTGAAAAGGAGCGATTTTATGTCAACAGTTATCACCCAAAGACAATTCCCCAACTACCGCAAATACGAAATGGAACTGGCCGGACGGCCCCTCACCCTGGAAATCGGCAAGCTGGCCGAGCTGGCCAACGCCGCCGTCATGGTGGGCTACGGCGACACCCGGGTTCTGGTCTGCGCCACCGCCTCCGCCCGCCCCAGAGATGGGATCGATTTCTTCCCCCTCTCTGTCGACTTCGAGGAAAAACTCTATTCCGTCGGACGGATTCCCGGCAGCTTCAACCGCCGCGAAGGCCGCCCCGCTGAAAAAGCTATCCTCACCTCCCGCGTCATCGACCGTCCCATTCGTCCCCTGTTCCCCCACGACTTCCGAAACGATGTCTCCATTATGGCCACCGTCATGTGTGTGGACCACGACTGCTCCCCGGAAATCGCCGCCCTGATCGGCACCTCCGCCGCCCTGGCCATTTCCGACATTCCATGGAACGGCCCCGTAGGCGCGCTGAAAGTCGGCCTTGTGGACGGCAAGCTGGTGCTGAACCCCAACAGTGAGGAACGGAAGGTCAGCGACCTGGACGTGACCGTGGTTTCCACGGGCAAAAAGGTCGTCATGATCGAGGCGGGCGCGAACGAAGTGCCGAACGACGTCATGTTCCAGGCCATTCAGCTGGCCCATGAGGAAAACCAGAAGCAGATTGCCCTGATTAACCAGATGGTTGCGGAAGCTGGTAAGGAAAAATTCGACTATCCGCACGCCGATTTCAACGAGGAACTTTTTGAAAAAATTGTTGCCGCCACTATGGACCAGGCGAAAGCCGCCATGGACACCGATGACAAAAACGTCCGGGAAACCCGCTGGAATGCCCTCATCGACCAGTGGCATGAGCAGTTCCTGGAAGAATATCCCGAAATGGACAAGTATCTGGACGAAATCACTTACAAATTCCAGAAAAAGATTGTCAAAGCCTGGCTGCTGGAAGGCCACCGGGTCGACGGCCGCGCCAAAAACGAAATTCGCCCCCTGGGGGCCGAGGTGGGCCTCCTGCCCCGGGCGCACGGTTCCGGCCTGTTCACCCGCGGCCAGACCCAGGTGCTGTCTGTCGTCACGCTGGACACGCTGTCCGCCAACCAAAAAATCGACACCATCTGGGAAGAAACCGAAAAGCGTTATATGCACCACTACAACTTCCCCGGCTACTCCGTCGGCGAAGCCAAGCCCGCCCGCTCGCCCGGACGGCGGGAAATCGGTCACGGCGCGCTGGCGGAACGCGCCCTGCTGCCGGTGATTCCCGATGTGGAAAAATTCCCCTACGCCATTCGCGTAGTGAGCGAAGTCGTCAGCTCCAACGGTTCCACCTCCCAGGGCTCTGTCTGCGGATCCACCCTGGCTCTGATGGATGCCGGCGTCCCCATTAAAGCCCCGGTTGCCGGTATCTCCTGCGGCTTGATTCAGGACGACGACGGCGGCTTCACCACCTTCATCGACATCCAGGGCGTGGAGGATTTCCATGGCGAAATGGACTTCAAGGTGGCCGGAACAAAGGCGGGCATCACCGCCATCCAGATGGACCTGAAAAACGACGGCCTCACTATGGAGATCATCCAAAACGCGCTGGAAATCACCTACGACGCCCGGTGCGAGATTCTGGACCAGATCATGCTCCCCGCCATTGCCGCGCCCCGTGCGGACGTGAGCCGCTACGCCCCGAAAATGCTGACCATGCACATCGACCCCGCCAAGATTCGGGAAGTCATCGGTTCCGGCGGCAAGGTGATTCAGAAAATTGTTGCCGATACCGGCGCGAAAATCGACATCAACGATGATGGCACCATCTTTATCGCAGGCGCGGACGCGGTCAGCTGCGACGCGGCGAAAAAATGCATTGACGACATCGTGTTTGTGCCGGAGATCGGCGCGTTGTACTATGGCCGCGTCGTGCGGCTCATGGCCTTCGGCGCGTTTGTGGAGCTGGCTCCCGGCAAGGATGGTCTCGTCCACATCTCCAAGCTGGCGGACCATCGGATTGAGAAGGTGGAGGACGCCTGCAAGATCGGCGACATGATGTGGGTCAAGGTGACGGACATTGACGAAAAGGGCCGCGTGAACCTCTCCCATAAGGACGCCGTGCGGGAGATCCGGGCCAAAGAGGCCGCCGGTGAACGAATCAAATAATTCCCTCTGAGGATTCAGAGGCCGTGCCTGGCGGCGCGGGCGATGATCAGCCGGTCCTGCCGGTTGCTGACCGTCCGCGCCGCCAGGCGCATATCCGCCGAAAACGCCTCTTGCGCCGCGAAAGGGAAGGCGCTATACTGAAGCCGCAGATTCTGCGGAATTTTGGATACGATATATATGAGGTGCGTTATGTATCAGACGGTTATTTTTGATCTGGATGGAACCCTTTTGAATACGATCGACGACCTCGCCGCCGCCGGAAACTGGGTCTGCCGTCAAAACGGCTGGCCGGAGTATTCCACGGAAGAATTTATGTCCATGGTCGGGCACGGTATTCCAAATCTGGTTTCCAGATTTTCGCCGGAGGACTGCCGGAGTCCGGAACGGCTGCAAAGGACGCTTGAGCAGTTTGCCGAATACTACGGCGCGCACAAACTGGACAAAACCGCGCCCTATCCCGGGATTCCCGCTCTTTTGACGCGTTTGAACGCTGCCGGGATACAACTGGCCGTGTATTCCAACAAGGCGGATGGGTTAAGCCGCGCCATTGTGACCCACTTTTTTCCCGGCGTATTTACCCTGGTGCGGGGAAAAGTAGAGGGTGTGCCCGTCAAGCCGGACCCCGCCGGAGTCCGGGGCGTGCTGCAAGAGCTGAACGCCCATAAGGCGTCGACCCTGTTTGTGGGCGACAGCAGCGTTGATATCCACACCGCCCACAATGCGGGTCTGACCGCCTGCGGCGTGACCTGGGGGTTTCGCTCCCGGCAGTCGCTGGAGGAGGCTGGGGCGGATTTCCTGGCCTCTGCCGTATCGGAGCTGGAGGCCGTGTTGCTGGAGGAATCGATATGCAATTGACCTTTGACCAGGCGGCGGAGCTGCTGGATGAAATCGTGGAGAGCTTTCCGCCGCCGCTTTTCGAGGAGCTGAACGGCGGCGTTAATCTTCTGAACGAAGCCCGTCCGAATGCGGAGATTGAGGGACTGTATACCATGGGCGAATACCGCTGGAACGATTTGGGGCGGTATATCAACCTGTTCTACGGATCGTTCTGCGCCATGGCCGAACTGCGGCAGTGGGACTTTGAGGACTGGAGGCGGGAGCTGCGGCAGACCTTTTCCCATGAGCTGACCCACCATATGGAGGGCCGCGCCGGCCTGCACGCCCTGGAAGACCGGGACGCGGAAAAAATGGCGGCATGGCGCAAGGAAGTTGGTCTGGAATAACGGAGAGGGGGCTGACCATGCAGGATTCCGCGATGAGGGTGAAAACGCCCCTGCAAAAGCAGCGGTATGCCTATTTGAATATTCTGCGCTGCGCCGCGATTCTGCTGGTGATCTCTCTGCACTGCACCAGCGGATTTGTGAGCAACGCCGCGTTTTTCGGGTCGAAAACCTGGTGGGCGTGCATGATTACAAACAGCTTTTCCCGCATGGGCGTGCCGCTTTTCTTTATGATCAGCGGCTATCTTTTGCTTTCCAGCGAGAAAACCCGCGACATCAGGACGTTTTATCAAAAGCGGCTTGCCAGGCTGGCGGTCCCGTTTTTGTTCTGGGACGTTGTGTATTTTTTGGAGCGGTGCGCGCTGGAAGGCGTGCCGCCGGACGGCCTTTTGTTTTTCCAGGAGCTGGCCGCCAAGGGAAGCCGGTACCACCTCTGGTTTGTGTATCAGATTTTAGGGCTGTACCTGCTTGCGCCGTTTTTGAAAAAAATTGTGGAGCATTCCAATTTACGGGAACTGATACTGTTTTTTCTTCTGATTCTGTTGCAGCCCACGTTTTTCCGCTTTGTGAACGTGATGCAGTCCGCCATTCAAATCGCGCCGTTCCGGGCTCTGGTGGAAGGGTTTGCGGGTTATTTTTTGGCGGGGTATCTGCTGGGAACCTATTCCATTCCGCCCCGCGGGCGGCGAGCCGTTTACCTGCTGGGGCTGGCGGGCCTGCTTGGGGGGATTCTGGGGAATTACCGCACCTCCTCCCCGGAAGGGATTTTTCTGTATTTCAGTGAGAATTACTCCATTACACAATACATGACGGCAGGGGCGTTGTTTTTGCTGGTAAAGGAAACGGCGGACCGGTTTCCCAGGTGGGCGGTTCGGGGAGCGGAGTTCTTTTCCGGGCTCACCTTCGGCGTTTATTTCATCCATGTTTTGGTTTTGGACGCTTATGGAGCCGCGCTTTCGCGGCTTGGGTGGAATCCTGCGCCGGGGCTGCGGATTGCGGCGGGGTTTTTGGTGGTTTCGCTTACAAGTACATGTCTGGCGTATCTTTTTTCCAGAATTCCGCTGCTGCGGCGTTTGATTTGAGCGATGCAATGGGAGGCACTTCCGGGAAAGGAAGTATTGTAAATTACCGGAGACGTGATATAATACAGCCATCATGCCATTTTAGAAACAGGCAAAGAATAGGAGATCTGCTATGAAGTATACAAAGATTGCGGCAGTTTTTGCCGGAAAAGAGTCGCTGGACGGTCAGACCGTCACGGTAGGCGGCTGGGCGCGCACCATCCGCGATATGAAAAATTTTGCGTTTATCGAGCTGAACGACGGCTCCTGCATGAAAAATTTACAGGTGGTAATGGAGAGCGGCGGGCTGGAAAACTACCGGGAAATTGCGGCGCAAAATGTCGGCGCGGCGTTGGTTGTGACGGGCAAGGTGGTTTTGACGCCGGAGGCGAAACAGCCGTTGGAGCTGAAAGCGGAGAAAATTGAGGTGGAGGGCGTTTCCACGCCGGATTATCCCCTTCAGAAAAAGCGGCATACAGTGGAGTATCTGCGTACGATTCAGCATCTGCGGCCCCGCACGAATTTGTTTTCCGCGGCGTACCGCGTCCGGAGCGCGGCGGCGTTTGCCATTCACGAATTTTTCCAGAGCCGGGGCTTTGTGTACGTTCATACGCCGGTTATTACGGCCAGCGACTGTGAAGGTGCGGGAGAGATGTTCCGCGTCACGACGCTGGACCCGGAAAACCCGCCCCGGACGGAAGACGGGAAAGTTGATTTTTCGCAGGACTTTTTCGGGCGTCCGGCGAATCTGACGGTTTCCGGCCAGCTCAATGCGGAAAACTTTGCCATGGCGTTTGGGGATGTCTATACATTTGGTCCGACGTTCCGGGCGGAGAATTCCAACACGGCCCGTCATGCGGCGGAGTTTTGGATGATTGAGCCGGAGATGGCGTTTTGCGATTTGCAGGGCGACATGGACGTAGCGGAAGCGATGATCAAATTTGCGATCCGCAAGGTTATGGAGCGGTGCCCGGACGAGTTGGATTTCTTCAATCGTTTTGTGGATAAGGGTCTGCTGGAGCGTTTGGAGCTTGTTGCGTCCTCGGATTTCGGGCGGGTGAGCTACACGGAAGCCGTGGAGATTTTGGAGAAGAACAACGACAAGTTTGATTATAAGGTTTATTGGGGCTGTGATTTGCAGACGGAGCATGAGCGTTATTTGACGGAGCAGATTTATAAGCGGCCGGTGTTTGTTACGGACTATCCGAAGGAGATCAAGGCGTTTTATATGCGTTTGAACGATGACGGGAAGACAGTGGCGGCGGCGGACTGCCTGGTCCCCGGCATTGGGGAGATTATTGGCGGAAGCCAGCGTGAGGAGCGTTTAGACATTTTGGAGGCGCGCATTCAGGAACTGGGCATGGACCCGAAGGATTACTGGTGGTATTGTGATTTGCGCCGGTATGGTTCCTGCCGTCATGCGGGATTTGGTTTGGGATTTGAGCGTTTGGTGATGTATCTCACGGGCATTGCCAACATCCGCGATGTCCTCCCCCACCCCAGAACCGTTGGCAGTGCCGATTTTTAATGCCGTCCGGCATTGGGGGGCGCGCCTCGCGGCGCGGGCGCAAGACAGCCATTCGCAATGGCTGGTCCTTTTTTGAACCCCCCATTTTCTTTTCTCTGGCGAGAGAAAAGAAAACGGGCCGTTCACGGTCCAAAAGAAAAGAGCGTTTGTGAGGTGCGGTGCAAAACTTTGGATGGTACTCCTAGAAACGAGAAGTCCAAATCGAT